>NZ_JBHTHC010000027.1:0-99244 GCF_042676285.1 Paenibacillus sp. GCM10027626
ATTAGGCACGCCGCCAGCGTTCGTCCTGAGCCAGGATCAAACTCTCCATAAAAGTTGAAGTCCGAAAACTTCTATTCATGAATAAGCTTGTTAGCTCATTACTTGTTTTCTTGCGAATTGACAGTTTTGCTCATTGTTCAGTTTTCAAGGAACAAATCTTCTTTTCTTTCGTGTTGCCGTTGTTCTCAGCGGCGACTTTTATAAGATACCACAGGACATAGGCAGAATGCAATACCTTTTTTAAAAAAACTTTTTCAAAGATTGTGTTTCCCTTGATTTTAGCGGTATTTCCGCCGGTTTAAAGCATAGCGGGACAGATCTTTTGGCGAGGCAAGCCTGGCATACATCCGAAAAATAACGCGATAACGGCTAACAATCGCATTTTTTATTTCTCCATCCAAGCGGCTGTCATTCAAATCAAGCTGCATCTCATCCAATTCTTTACGAAGTATATAGTCAAGCTCCCTGCATTCTTTATCGTTAAATAAGATCCCTAGCATCGTCTGAGAATGCCTCCTTAAATTTCATCGCTTTTGTTCCCCATTAGCTGTATTGGATGCAAAAAAGCGACGCATGCGTTATTCACATTGAACGTCGCTTTAATGTTATGTTCAAATAATGGAAAATTTATTACTGAGAAATTTAATTTTAAATAAGGCTATTCAACAGCCGCTTATGACATCAGCCATGCCGTAAATGTACTCTCAATAACCGCTGCAAGGAGCAATACAACGACGAGCACTACCATCACTGGTATGGTCCGCATAACAAACTGCTCCAATCGTTTGCCCCAGCCTGCTTGACGACCGGCCAAAGCGCCTACCCCTTGAAACATCAGCTTCCCGAAATAAAGTCCATAAGCACAGGCGACCAAGATTGCCGGAATTTCCAATATGCCATGGGGAAGCAGGCCTTTAAAGATGGCAGTAAAGAGGTATTCCCCTCCCTGCTCCGCCGCGGCGCGAATTACAAATCCGACAAGCATGCCGTTAATCGCCAAAAACAAGATGGGAATGACGCCAAATAACGCGCCCAAATACATAACCAGAATAGCTTTGATCGCATTATTGAAAAAAATAAACAGCATTAACGTAATCGTTGGGTTGCTGCTCGAATCAATTGTTTCCGCCATTTGCTTCAAACCTTCGATTTGTCCCATTAAAAATGATCGAAAAGCAGGGCTTCCGCCGCCAATTATAATTCCGGCCAAAAACAATATCGTGCTAAAGATCAGGTAAGACTTCATCGATTTCAAATGACCGTATATTTCTCGCCAAGAAAACAAAGCCAACATCATTTTCACCCCGCCAAATCCTTTTATTTCATAGTTTGATGAATAAGTCGATTGTACGAGCATAGATTGTACTAATACAAGCCCTTATGAGAGAGGAGAGCTAGGCCCAATGAACAACATGTTCTATGTCATCAATGGCCGCAAGGTGAAGCGCTATTTCCTTCTATGCGTCGGCATTCTATTTGCTGCTGGGGTAATCTATGCTGAGAAAGACAATATTACCGTATTTGCCCCTCAACAGCCTGCAGCGATTTACAGCATCCCAACAGACAAAAAAGTCATCGCCTTAACCTTTGACATTAGTTGGGGAGAAAAACGAGCTATTCCTATTATGGAAGTGCTCAAAGAGAAAAATGTAAACAAATCAACCTTTTTCTTATCGGCCGTTTGGAGCCAAGCCCATCCTGAAATCGCCAAAAAAATAGTCGAAAACGGCTTTGAAATCGGCAGCCACGGCTATAAACACGATAACTACAGTACGCTCAGCGATGAGGAAATTCGCAAGCAGATTAAGACCGCTCATTCTATTTTATCGCAAACAACCGGGAAATCGCCAAACTTGATCCGGCTCCCCAATGGCGATTTTGACAAGCGCGTGCTGCGAATCGCCGAAGAGCTCAATTACAAAGTCATTCAATGGGATACGGATTCGCTTGACTGGATGAATGGCGGAACCGAGAAAATTGTTAACCGCGTTGTCGAAAAGGCGCATCCGGGCGATATTGTTCTTATGCATGCCAGCGATACACCCAAGCACACGATCGAAGCTCTTCCCGCCATTATTGATCAGCTTCGCGCCAAAGGTTATGAATTTGTTTCTGTATCGGAGCTCATTGCCCAAACGGAAGTACAAGGAAAGACTGTACAAGACAAAACCGCCTCGTTCCAACAATTAGAAGCAGCGGCGGCTGGATTTTAATATCATTATTCAACGGCCGGTTTCGCGTCAACTGCGGAATCGGTCGTTTCTTTGCGCACCAAGCGGTGGAGCCACATAATTTGATAAGCATTGCAAATAAAAATGGGAATCATCATAAATACAATCGCAGTCGGATTATTTTCACCGTTCAGGCTCGGCCAGCATTCCAGCATCGTGACCACGTACATTAAAAACAAAGTGGGAATAAACGCCGTATTATTCGTCTGCTTCACTTTCACGTAAGCGACGAGCCAAGAAGCGAGCGTCAGCACAAGCGGCAGCACCCAAAACAGCCAATTGTTCCCAAGCGCTTCGCGGTTTTGATACAGCATATATCCTAAAGCGCCGATTGCAAATACAGTGGAGTACGCCTGGAGCGCATTCCATAAATATTTTTTACGGAACACACTTAGCGCAATATAATTTAAAACCAGGTAGGCGAAAAATCCCATCTGGCTAAATACTCCGAACATTAACCCGACGATCGCCATCATAAGCGCATTAAAGCCGGCAGCCTCCAGCCCCATAAAACCAAAAGACGGATCGCTCCACTGCATGACGGAACCTACAATTACGGTTACAACAGCCCCTACGGCCATTGTACTCCAAAATAAGAAAACTATTTTGCGTATATTCACCAAGGTCACTCCCAAATTTTTTTGCCTCAGGCATAATCCCCTTTATTTTACCACGTTCCCTACAAAAATCTACTTGCCGTCCATGATAATCCGATGAACATTGAAGCATAATACAGATACTTTATTTGCCGCGAAAGGAGAAGCAACTGCTCATGCTCAAACGTCTGATATTCCCTTTGACTCTTGCCATGCTTATGCTGCTGCTTTCGAGCTGCGGATCAGAATCTTCTGGAAGCTCAACTGCTACACTTAGCTATAAAGACATGAAATCGATGGTTATCGACATTTTAAAAACGGAAGACGCCCAAAAAGCATTACAGGAATCTCAACAGTCAGGCGGCGGCGGCTTAAGTTCACGCATGATGTCTGTTCAAGACAAGGAACAGGTTCGTATGGCCGTAAAAGAAACATTGATCTCGCCCGACTACCACAAAGTCATTGAGAAGCTCATGACCGATCCCCGCTTCGCCGGAGAATTTGCCAAGGCTGTGACTAAAGAAAACAAACAGCTTCATAAGGATCTAATGAAGGACCCTACTTATCAGCAAGATCTCATTAAAGTCATGAAAAATCCGGAAATGGACAAAATGATTCTCGATGTTTTAGGCAGTACGCAGTATCGTAAACAAATCTCCACCGTCATGCAGGAAGCTATGCAAAGCCCGATATACCGGCTTGAAATTTTGGACCTGCTCAAAAAAGCGGTAAAAGAGGAGCTGCAGCCTAAGCCGGACGAAAAAGTAAGTAAAAAGAAAGAAGGCGGCGGTGAGGGAGGACAGCAAGGCGAAAAAAAATCAGGTGAGGGTGAAGGTGAAGGTGAGAGCAGTTCTTAGACTGCCTTGTTCATAAATTATAAAACAACCCGCTATTTAGCCTTATTCCCGCAACGGGGCAGCGCTAATAAGCGGGTTTATTTTTCATTATGAGTTTACCTTCGCATTTTCACATTTGGACAAAATTTGCTCTGCTACATCCAAATAGATTTGGCCGATTTCCGTGTCCGCTTTATAAACAGATGGCGAAAAATCCGGCTCTGCCGGGTGGTTGTCCGGCGCTCCCAGCGGAATCTGGGCTAATAACGGGGCGTTAAGCGTTTCCGCCAGGCGTGCGCCGCCGCCACGTCCAAAGATATATTCCGGCTCACCGCATTTTCCGCATTGATAATACGCCATATTTTCAATGACACCGAGAATTTCATGCTCGGTTTTGATCGCCATCGCACCTGCTCGCGCCGCCACAAACGCAGCCGTCGCATGAGGTGTTGTTACGATGATCTCTTTACTTTGCGGTATTAATTGATGGACATCGAGAGCGACATCGCCTGTACCCGGAGGCAAATCCAACAAGACATAGTCGAGCTCGCCCCATTCAATTTCGGCGAAAAAATTGCGCAGCATTTTGCCGAGCATCGGGCCGCGCCATACGATTGGCGCATTGTCCTCAACAAAAAAGCCCATCGACATTACTTTAACGCCAAACCGCTCAATCGGAATGACGCGCTGGTTTTCTACATTCGGCCGTTCTTCAATACCCATCATATCCGGCACACTAAAGCCGTAAATGTCGGCATCGATAATTGCTACCCGTTTGCCCTTGCGCGCCAATGCAACGGCCAAATTGACGGTAACGGTCGATTTGCCTACTCCGCCTTTGCCGCTGGCAACTGCAATATACTGTACACCGCTGTCGGCTTGCAGCATCGGATTATTCTCCATACCGGCTCCATGACCGCGGATCGCCCCCGCGGCAGCAGAAGCGCCTTGCTTCTTCTGGCCCTTGTCGGCCTGTCCACTGGCCGCTGCCGGCTCAGCCGGACGAAAGCGGCAATGGACATCTTCTACGCCATGCTGAGCCAAGGAAGAACGCAGAGCGCTCTCCAGCACGGCCTGCTCGCTTTCCTGCACGCCTGTTACTGTCATGGAAACTTGACGATCTCGAACTACAACATCACGGAATGCAATAGCAGCATCCGGTTTTCTATACTTGGCCACTACGGCTTCTATAGCTGCAATAGCCTCCTCGCGGGTTAACATCGGCGTTCGTCTCCCTTTATAAACATAATAGCTGAGTACGGTCAGCTTTCGTTTGTTCACCCTCTAGTATACCAATAGTTGTCCCCGTATCCAAGAAAACAGCGATTATTTCACACTTTGTTTCGCTCCTGATCCAAGCTTTTCTCCCGAGCAGTACCGCAAAATGCCCTGATAAATCGAGGCGGCTACTTTTTTCTGATAATCGGCATCGATTAACCGTCTTGCTTCTTCGGGGTGCGATAAAAAGCCGACTTCAACCAAAGTGGTCGGTATATCTTCAATCGCTTTCAATACATAAACGCCTTCTTTTTTCGCCGCAACCCGCTCGGTATTTTGCAAGTTCCGTCTAATTTCATCCTGAATCAATGAGGCTAGCAAAGGATTGTCCGGGTGATTCGGATAGTAAAAGGTCTGGGCGCCATACCAGCGCGGTGACGGAATGCTGTTCATATGGATACTGATAAACAGATTTGCCTGCCGCTCCTTCACGAATTTAACGCGCTGCAGCAGATCCTCCGTTTTCCGCTTTCCTATCTTTTTCGTCCCCTCCTGCGCCAGATCATAGTCTCCCTCGCGCGTCATGACAACTACCGCTCCCGCTTGCTGCAAATAATCCCGGAGCTGCAAAGCGATGGCCAAATTCAGATCTTTCTCTACCGCCCCCTTCTTACTTACCGCCCCGCCGTCTGCGCCGCCGTGACCGGCGTCGATGGCAATCGTTTTGCCTGACAATGGCAGCGTCCAGTATGTCCAGGTTTTCGTCGATGGGACTTCCAGTGTCAACAATACAACCGCTAACAAGATTCCTGTTGCAATTAGTCCTATGCGCAGTACCCCGCGGTAGGTTAACCATAAAACGATCCGTTTTCTCCGTCCTTGCCTCATCCAAAAAACCACCCCAATCCTATAGCATGATAGCTGCAAACAGGATCAGCAGTCCTGCGCTTATTATCATCATATGGGACGAGGTGGTCAGTTATGCAAAAGCGTTACAGCCAAAAGCTAATTTACTGGCTGCTCCTGTTTGGTCATGCCTTCAATCAATATTTGGGCAACCTCAGGCCGGGAAAACTCCGGCGGCGGACATATGCCATCGCGCAGCAAGGCACGCACTTTCGTTCCGGAAAGCGTTAGATGCGCCTCTTTATCATGCGGACATGTCTTGCTTGAAGCCATGTTTCCGCATTTTGTGCAGTAGAAGCTATGTTCGAAATAGAGCGGCGTAATGCCCAGATCTGCCGGCGGTATCGATTTGAGCAGATCCTGCGCTTCGTAAGTTCCGTAATAATCGCCTACGCCTGCATGGTCGCGCCCAACGATAAAATGGGTACAACCGTAGTTTTTGCGCACGATCGCATGAAAAATCGCTTCACGCGGGCCCGCATAGCGCATTGCCGCCGGGAAAACCCCTAAAAACACGCGATCCTGCGGGTAATAATTTTCGAGCAAGGCAATATAACTTTTCATCCGGACACTAGCAGGGACATCATCTGATTTTGTCTCCCCGACTAATGGATTCAAAAATAACGCATCTACAATTTCCATTGCGCATTTCTGTATATATTCATGAGCGCGGTGAACCGGATTGCGCGTCTGGAAGCCGACTATAGTCCTCCAGCCCTTCTCAGCGAACAGCCTGCGCGTCTCGGCCGGGTCATAATAAAACTCGTTAAACTTCTCAGGCACGGGGCGATTCAGCACCGTTACAGGGCCGCCAACATAAGTAGAAGGACGGTCCAGCAGCTTGGCAACACCCGGATGCTCACGATCGTTCGTTTTAAACACCTGCACAGCCTCATACTCTTGATCAACTTCATAAATGCTTGCTACATCAATAATGCCGTAAATAACGCCATCCTCGCCGCGCAATGACGCGCGCTCTCCGATGGACAAACCGGTAGCCGTAACAGGTTCTACTGCCAGCGTAATGGGAATGCTCCACACGGTGCCGTCGGCCAGGCGCATGCGGTCGACTACCGAAACATAATCAGCCTCCGTCATGAAGCCTTCCAGCGGTGAAAATGCCCCGACAGCAATCAAATCCAGATCGGATATCGTCCATGTATTTATTGTAATAGCAGGCAATGCAGCTGCCTCTTCAAGCAGCGCGGCACGCACGTCGCCCCCTGCCAATCTGTTTACTAAACTGCCGCCATGTGGCTCTATTGCGCTCATTATAGCTCCTCCTATTTATGCAGCCCGCATTCTGTCTTCTCTTGGCCCGACCAGCGTCCGGCTCTTGGATCTTCCCCTGGCATAACCTGACGCGTACAATATTCACAGCCGATACTTGGATAATTGCGGTCATGCAAGGGATTATAAATGACATCATTAGTACGAATATAAGCCCACACGTCTTCATTTGTCCAGCTCGCAAGCGGATTAAACTTCATTAAGCCGAACTTCGCATCATACTCCACTTTTTTCGCATTTGCTCTTGTCGGTGCTTGGTCGCGACGAATACCAGTAATCCAAGCATCATACTTGGTTAAAATCGTAGTAAGAGGTCCTACTTTACGGATATTGCAGCATTCATTGGCATTGCTCTTCCACAGTTCCGGGCCGAACTTCTCTGCCTGCTCTTCTGGTGTAAGCTCGGGCGCCGCCCGAACAAATTTCAAGCCGTAACGGTCAGCTAAGCGATCACGCGTCTCATACGTTTCTTTGAAATGGAAATCAGTATCAAGATAAAAGATATCCGTTTTCGGGCTAATTTTTTGCAGCATATCGACCAAGACGACATCTTCTGCTCCGAAACTGCAAGCTAACGTTATTTTAGGAAACGTCTCTACTGCATATTGCAGCACTTCCTCAGCTGAGGCTTGCTCCAACTGTTCTGCCTTTAATTTAGCCAAGGCTTCCTTCTCAAATAAATTCATCGTTACCCTCCATCTTTTTAATTCCAAGTAAGTCGATCTACTTTGAATTATACGTCTTCTCGGGCTTTTGTTCAATCATCTAATTTAGAATATGCAAAAAAGACCTTCTCTGACAAACAGAGAAGGTCTTGTATCCAAAAAGATATTAACGTTTCGAGAACTGAGGAGCACGACGAGCTGCTTTCAAGCCGTACTTTTTACGTTCTTTCATACGCGGGTCACGAGTCAAGAAGCCTGCACGCTTCAGAGCTGGACGGAACTCAGGGTCAGCTTTCAACAGTGCACGAGAGATACCGTGACGGATTGCTCCTGCTTGACCGGACATGCCGCCGCCATGAGCAAGAACGAGAACGTCATATTTGCTTCCCGTTTCAGTCAAAGCAAGCGGTTGTTTTACGATCAGCTTCAAAGTTTCGAGACCAAAATAGTCATTAAGGTCACGTTTATTAATAATGATTCGTCCTTCACCCGGCACAAGGCGTACACGTGCTACGGAGTGTTTACGACGACCGGTTCCATAGTATTGAACTTGAGCCATGAAACTGTCCTCCCTTTTAATTATCCGCGAAGTTCGTAAACTTCAGGGTTTTGAGCTTGATGTGGGTGTTCCGAACCAGCGTAAACTTTCAGCTTCAGCTTCATTTTTTCGCCAAGGCGATTCTTCGGCAGCATGCCGTGAATAGCGGATTCCAGAACTCTTTCCGGTTTGTTCTTAATCATGTCGGCAGCGGATGTCGCTTTCAGGCCGCCGGAATACAGCGAGTGACGGTAATACATTTTGTTTTGCAGTTTTTTGCCGGTCAGAACGATTTTCTCTGCATTGATGACGATAACGAAATCGCCAGTGTCAACATGCGGTGTAAATTCTGGCTTATGCTTGCCGCGAATCAAGCTAGCAGCTTCACTTGCCAGACGACCAAGCGTCTTACCTTCCGCATCGATGACGTACCATTTGCGTTCTACTTCATTTGGCTTAGCCATATAGGTGGTGCGCATGGATGATCCTCCTTATTCATGTAACAACCGTTCACATGTCTCATGTCATAAACGTTCTCATGTATAAAGAAACGTTACCCGTTTCATCGGTTTCATTCAATGTCAATAATTATACTTCTATTGGCAAACTAAGTCGGGGCTGTGGGAGAGCCACTTAGAAAGCACAAGTTATATTCTACTATATCGGGCGCCCATGTGCAAGTCATTTCATGCATCAAATCCCTTATTTTATGCCGTAAAAGACTGTTAAAATTCCGGGTATTCGACCTGCCATAACGTTAAGCCATGAGCCATTGCAGTAGGCCCCGCCAGTGTGCGGTCACGCGCCGCCAAAATAGCCGGAATATCACCTGGGCTCAGCTTTCCTTCGCCAATCCATACGGCCGTCCCGGCAATAATTCGCACCATATTGTACAAGAAGCCGCTGCCGGTAACGTACAGCTCCAACTTGTTTGGGGATTCAAGAAGTGCAATATTGTAGATTGTTCTCACATGGCTGGGCTGTGTGGATTGCGGAGAGGCAAATGAAGTGAAATCATGTTCGCCCACAAGCTCCTGCAACCCTTCACGCATAGCCTGCACGTCTAAAGGCGCATAATGATGAAGTGCATATCGCCGTTGAAAAACATCCGGAAACTGACTTGTATCAATGACATAACGATACGTTTTACTTAATGCCGAATGCCGGGCATGAAACTCCGGCGGCATCAGGTCAGCCTGCAGTACAACGATATCGTCAGGCAATCGGGCATTAATCGCCAATGTCCAGCGTTCGACAGGGATTCGCGATTCTGTATGAAAATTAAATACCTGTCCCTGAGCATGGACGCCTGCATCCGTACGTCCAGAGCCGATGATCCTAAGCCCGTCTTCCTTCGTCAAGCTTCTGATCGCCGCTTCGAGCACATCCTGAATCGTATTTCCGCTTGGCTGCGATTGAAAGCCGCTATAGTCCGTTCCATCATAGCTGACAATCATCCGAATATTATTCATCATGCACCCTCCTTCGTGCAGCCGCTACACACCCAACAAAAAAAGGTGGCCGTTAGGTCCACCCTTTCTGCTTGTTTACGCCTGCTCTGCACGATCCACCAGTTCCAAATATACCATAGGCGCTGCGTCACCGCGGCGTGGTCCCAGCTTCAGAATCCGTGTGTAACCGCCTGGACGCTCCGAGTAGCGGGTAGCCAGATCAGAGAACAGCTTTTGGATTGCATCCTGACCGCCTTCGATCGACTCGCGGCGGACAAAAGCTGCAGCCTGACGACGAGCATGAAGGTCGCCACGCTTTGCCAGGGTGATGAGTTTTTCAGCGATCGGGCGAAGCTCTTTCGCTTTCGCTTCCGTCGTTTGAATACGCTCATACAAGAACAAGTCAGTAACGAGATCGCGGAACAATGCTTTACGCGAGCTTGCGTCACGGCCTAGTTTAGAGTATCCCATTGTTTTTCCCCTCCCTTACGAAGTCTCTAAGTCTCTTGCTGCTATTCATCCATGCGGAGACCAAGACCCAATTCTTCGAGCTTCTCTTGTACTTCTTCCAAAGATTTGCGACCAAGGTTACGCACCTTCATCATATCTTCTTCTGTTTTCGTGATCAGCTCTTGAACCGTATTGATCCCTGCACGTTTTAGGCAGTTGTACGAACGTACGGAAAGATCCAGTTCCTCGATTGTCATCTCGAGCACTTTTTCTTTCTTGTCTTCTTCCTTCTCGACCATGATTTCGGCATCTTTAGCTTCATCGGTCAAACCGACGAACAGATCCAGATGTTCGGTCAAAATTTTGGCCCCGAGACTGACTGCCTCTTCCGGCCGAATGCTGCCATCGGTCCAAACTTCAAGTGTAAGTTTGTCGTAGTTGGTCACTTGACCGACACGGGTATTTTCAACGCTATAATTCACACGTGTTATCGGCGTATAGATCGAATCGACCGGAATGACACCGATCGGCTGATCTTCCCGCTTATTGCGATCCGCTTGTACATATCCGCGTCCGCGATTTGCAAATACCCGCATATGGAGCCGCGCACCGGAAGCCAGGGTCGCGATATGAAGATCAGGGCTCAATATTTCGACATCGCTGTCCGCGCGAATATCGCCCGCCGTAACGTTGCCTTCGCCTTCCGCGTCAATTTCCAACACTTTTTCCTCATCGGAATGGATTTTGAGAGAAAGACTCTTCAGGTTGAGAATGATCTCGGTTACGTCCTCCATCACTCCCGGAACCGTGGAAAACTCATGCAGCACACCGTCGATTTGAACCGAGGTTACCGCTGCACCTGGCAACGACGACAACAAAATTCGGCGAAGCGAATTTCCGAGCGTCGTGCCGTAGCCGCGTTCCAGCGGCTCGACTACGAAGCGTCCGTATGTGCCATCCTCGTTCAACTCAACGGTTTCGATTTTCGGCTTTTCGATCTCAATCACTATTAGTACCCTCCTTCAAAAACGTCGCTCCGTTCCATGATCGCTCTTGTAGTCAAATCATGTAGTATGGCAAACCTTCACAACCATTATTCACAAGTTGTTGACATTTGATACCACATGCACAGACTATACGCGACGACGTTTCGGCGGACGGCATCCGTTATGCGGAACTGGTGTTACGTCCTTAATGAGGTTAACTTCAAGACCAGCTGCTTGCAGTGAGCGGATTGCCGCTTCACGGCCAGCGCCAGGGCCTTTAACCATTACCTCAACGGCTTTCATGCCATGTTCCATAGCCGCTTTTGCTGCGGATTCAGCAGCCATTTGCGCTGCGAACGGCGTGCTTTTGCGGGAACCTTTGAAACCAAGGTTACCTGAGCTTGCCCAGGAGATTGCATTGCCGTGCGGATCGGTGATCGTTACGATCGTGTTGTTGAATGTCGAGCGAATGTGTGCTACGCCCGACTCAATATTTTTGCGGTCACGACGTTTTGTACGAACCACTTTTTTCGGTTTAGCCATTTCAGTTATCCCTCCTTATTACTTCTTCTTATTCGCTACAGTCCGGCGAGGACCTTTACGAGTACGAGCATTTGTTTTGGTCCGTTGACCGCGAACCGGCAAGCCGCGGCGGTGACGAACGCCCCGATAGCAGCCGATCTCAATCAGACGCTTAATGTTAAGCGAAATCTCGCGACGAAGGTCGCCTTCAACTTTAACCGTTTTGTCGATCGACTCGCGCAATTGGCTAACTTCGTCCTCCGTCAAATCGCGAACGCGGGTATTTTCATTAATCCCTGTAGCGCTCAAGATTTTCTCGGACGTTGTTTTACCGATTCCGAAAATGTACGTCAAAGCGATCACTACGCGCTTGTCGCGCGGCAAGTCTACACCAGCTATACGTGCCATCTAACGCTGTCCCTCCTTATCCTTGTTTTTGTTTGTGTTTCGGATTTTCACAAATCACCATAACGTTGCCTTTGCGGCGAATGACTTTGCATTTTTCGCAAATTGGCTTAACAGAAGGTCTGACCTTCATTGTGATTACCTCCCGAGTTCTTCGTCAGAAGACCAGCTTTTAGGAAGGTCTACTTCCGATAGGTAATGCGTCCTTTAGTTAAATCATAAGGCGACAACTGTACGACCACTTTATCCCCAGTCAGAATACGAATAAAGTGCATTCTGAGCTTGCCGGATACGTGAGCCATAATTTGATGTCCGTTCTCCAGTTCCACCTTGAACACTGCATTGGGCAACGGCTCTATTACCGTACCTTCGACCTCGATAACGTCTTCTTTGGCCACAGTCATTCTCCTTTCCCTGGCGCATACTTCTGAATTGAAAAACGAAGTTTAGCATTGGTGACCCGGCCGGTCTCCTTTATACTGTCAGCCACTTCGCGGCTGACCGCCGACTCCATCAGAAGATGCATCACGTTCTTCTTCTTCGGCTCATCGAAGCGCCGCTTGTCGCCGTCAGCGATCAGGACAAATCGCTCATCAACAATGCCGATAATAACGGCATAGCTTTCACGATCCTTGCCACGCAGCACTTTGACGATACGTCCGATTTCAGGCATGTGCTTCAATGCGATCAACCTGCCTACTCCCCACTGCGGGTCAAAATCTCACAGCCGTCTGCAGTCACCGCTACAGTATGCTCAAAGTGAGCGCACCATGAACCGTCCTGCGTTACAACCGTCCAATCATCCCCAAGTGTACGAACATAACGTTCACCGATGTTCACCATTGGCTCGATCGCCAGCACCATGCCTGGCTTCAGGCGCGGTCCGCGATCAGGTATACCGTAATTCGGAATTTGTGGTTCCTCATGAAGATTGGCACCAATCCCATGACCGACATATTCCCGAACGACGGAGAAGCCTGCTGCTTCGATCACTTTTTGAATTGCATGCGAAATCGTAAACAACCGAACATCCGGTTTCACTAATGCAAGTCCTGCATAGAGCGACTCTTCCGTCACATCCAGCAAACGCTGTGCTTCATCGCTTATCGTACCGACACCGTAGGTCCAGGCGGAGTCGCCATGGTAGCCTTCGTATTGTGCTCCGATATCGATGCTGATGATATCACCGTCATTCAACTTGCGTGCACCCGGAATACCGTGTACCAGCTCTTCGTTTACAGAGACGCATATGCTGCCGGGGAAACCATTGTAGCCTTTGAAAGAAGGAACGGCATTCTGGCTGCGAATGTACTTTTCTGCAATAGAGTCGAGCTCCAGTGTTGTAATGCCTGGGCGAATCGCTTGCTTCAGCACGCGATGCGTGTCGGCGACAATTCGGCCTGCTTCTCTCATATATCGCAATTCCGCTTCGGACTTGCAAATAATCATTCTACAGAACCTCGCAAACAGGATACGATCTCGGATGTTACTTCGTCGATGTCCTTCTCGCCGTCTACTTCCCGCAGCAGTCCTTTGCCTGTATAGTAATCAAGCAATGGAGCCGTTTTGGAAATATACTCGTCAAGACGTGTACCGACTTTTGCTTCCGTATCGTCTGACCGTTGATACAGCTCGCCGCCGCATTTATCGCATACGCCTTCCTGCTTGGGCGGATTGAACATAACATGATATGTCGCTCCGCAAGCTTTACAAATGCGACGACCGGTCAGCCGCGCAAGCAGCAAACCGCGATCCACCTTCAAATTGACGACATGATCGATGCTGCGTCCCATCTCAGCCAGCATTCCATCAAGCGCTTCGGCTTGCTGGAGCGTCCGTGGGAAACCATCGAGCAGAAAGCCTTTGTTGCAATCTTCCAGCAACAGACGGTCACGAACGATGCCATTCGTAATTTCATCTGGAACAAGAAGACCTTGGTCAACGTATTCCTTCGCTTTTTGGCCCAGCGGCGTGCCTTGCTTCATAGCCAATCGGAAAGCATCGCCTGTCGAAATGTGCGGAATGCCGAAAGTATCGACGATCCGCTCGGCTTGCGTGCCTTTTCCCGCGCCTGGAGGACCCATGAATAAGATGTTCATTAACGTGTTCCTCGCTTTAAGCACAATAGGCTCTAAACGGGTTCCGCAAAAATACACCAACGCGGAAGCCCGATTTTGAACCTATCGTTATTTATTGATAAACCCTTTGTAATGGCGCTTGATAAGCTGCGTTTCGATTTGCTTCATCGTATCCAGTCCTACACCGACGATGATAAGCATCGACGTTCCTCCGAGCTGAATCGAGCGATCAAGTCCCGCTATCGAGCCAAATGCGACCGGCAAGATGGAGATTACCGCCAAGAACAGCGCTCCGCTCAATGTAATCCGCGACATAACGCGAGTAATGTAGGAAGATGTCGGCTTGCCAGGGCGAATGCCCGGGATATACCCGCCATTTTTCTTCATTTGATCGGCCATTTGCACCGGATTGATTTGAACGAAGGTATAGAAGAACGTGAAACCGATAATCAACACAACATACAGCACCATACCGAGCGGCTTGTCATAGTACATATTATTCTGAACCCATTGCGCCCAGCCATATTGGGAAAAGAACTGTGCAATCGTAACCGGGAACATGAGCAGCGATACCGCGAAGATAACCGGAATAACGCCTGCACCGTTTACTTTCAATGGAATATGCGTCGATTGTCCGCCATACATTTTCCGGCCAACCACACGCTTGGCATATTGCACCGGAATTTTGCGGATCCCTTGCTGAACGAAGATGACGCCGACAATTATCGCAATTACTGCAATAACTAGCACAATCATCTTAATAATGTTCAAGAACAATTTATCCCCTGCATCTACAATTTGAGTTGCATACAGCGTGCGAATATGGCCAGGAATCCCCGCCACGATACCGGAAAAGATCAGGATCGAAATCCCGTTGCCGATGCCTTTCTCCGTAATCTGCTCACCGAGCCACATGAGGAAGGCCGTACCCGCCGTCAGGATTATTGCAATCATCAAGTAAGTTGTGAAGGTTGCATTCGGGATCATTTCCATCGTATATTGACGGTTAAAGCCGATTGCTGTACTGAAGCCTTGGATAAGGCCGAGTACGATCGTGCCGTAACGCGTAATTTGCGCAAGCTTGCGCTTCCCGTTCTCCCCCTCTTTCGCCCATTCCGCAAACTTTGGAATAACATCCATCGAAAGCAGCTGGACGATAATCGAGGCTGTAATATAAGGGAAAATCCCAATTGCAAAAATGGAGAATTGGAACAATGCGCCACCGGAGAACGTGTTGAGCAAACCGAATATGTTTTCCCCGCCCGTTTGCTTGAATACCTCTTTGTTTACCCCGGGAACCGGAATAAACGAACCGATACGGTAAATCAACAAGATGAACAGAGTGAACAAAATCCGCCTGCGCAGGTCTTCTATTTTCCAAATGTTGGACACGGTCTTGAACAATTAGATCACCTCGGTTTTACCGCCGGCAGCCGTGATTTTCTCTACCGCAGATTGAGAGAACTTGTTTGCTTTCACCGTCAATTGAACACTGATTTCGCCATTGCCCAGAACTTTAATGCCGCTCTGAGGGTTTTTAACGATCCCTTGCTCCATGAGCAGTTCAGGTGTTACTTCCGTACCTGCCGCGAAGCTGTTCAGTTCTTCGATGTTCACAATCGCGTACTCTTTACGGAAAGGGTTATTAAAGCCGCGTTTTGGCAAACGACGGTACAACGGGTTTTGTCCGCCCTCGAAACCTGGGCGTACACCGCCGCCGGAACGAGCATTTTGGCCTTTGTGACCGCGGCCAGCCGTCTTACCATTGCCGCTACCGATACCGCGGCCTTTGCGGTAACCCGCTGGGCGCGAACCCGCTGCTGGAGTGAGCTCATGCAATTTCATCGTAGTTTGCACCTCCTTAAAGTTTTTGCGTTGCTCCTAGGCATAGCTTCTTTGCAAGCAAAAACTTGCTTCGAAAGCATACACTTAGTTTTTGCGTTGCTTCCAGGCATAGCATCTTTGTAAGCAAAAACTCACTTCGGAAGCATATGCTTAGTTTTTGCGTTGCTTCTATCCGTTCAGGCATTTAAATGCCTTATCCTTGTACTTCTTCAACCTTAACCAAATGGCTAACATGGTTCACCATGCCGCGAATGGCTGGGCTGTCGTTATGAACAACCGATTGATGAAGCTTGCGCAAACCAAGCGTATTGACTGTTGCGCGCTGCTTCTCGTTGCGGCCGATCAGGCTGCGTACGAGGGTGATTTGCAATTTTGCCATCTTATTTCCCTCCTTAACCCAAAAGCTCTTGTACGGTTTTTCCGCGCAGTTTTGCCACGTCTTCCGCACGCTTCAGTCGGGACAATCCTTCCAATGTAGCGTTGACCATGTTCATCGAGTTGGAAGAACCAAGCGATTTTGTCAGGATGTCGCCAACACCTGCAAGCTCCAGAACGGCACGAACAGGACCGCCCGCAATCACACCGGTACCTTCAGATGCCGGTTTGAGCAGTACGCGTCCTGCGCCGAAATGTCCAAGCACTTGGTGCGGGATTGTAGTCTTAACAAGCGGCACATGGATCAGGTTCTTCTTCGCATCTTCGATACCTTTACGGATCGCATCAGGAACTTCTCCTGCTTTGCCGATGCCTGCGCCAACATAACCATTGCCGTCGCCGACTACTACAAGCGCGCTAAAGCTGAAACGGCGTCCGCCTTTAACAACTTTCGCGACGCGGTTGATTTGAACTACTTTCTCTGTCAGTTCTAACGCATTCGGATCTATACGCAAGTCGTCTTACCTCCTTAATGAGTATTGTAAATCAGAATTGAAGTCCTGCTTCGCGAGCTGCATCAGCCAGCGCTTTGATGCGGCCATGATACAAGTAGCCGCCGCGGTCAAATACGATTTGCTCTACGCCTTTTTCTTTGGCGCGGTTTGCAATCAATTCACCGATTTTGCGGGCTGCTTCCACGTTACCGCCGTTACCGATCTCGCCTACTTCTTTATCAAGCGTTGAAGCTGCTGCAATCGTTACGCCTTGCACATCATCGATCAATTGAGCATAGATGTGTTTGGCTGAACGGAATACGGACAGACGAGGGCGCTGAGTAGTACCGCTGATTTTCTTACGAACACGCAGGTGACGCTTCAGACGCGCTTTGTTCTTATCGCCTTTTGTAATCATTCGAACGACACTCCTTTCTTTCGTTCCTTATGAAGCTATCCGATTAAGCGGCCAGCGAAGGCGCGCTTACTTCTTCTTACCAGCTTTACCTTCTTTGCGAATAATACGCTCGCCTTCGTACTTGATCCCTTTGCCTTTGTACGGCTCAGGCTCACGAACGGAACGGATTTTCGCTGCGATAGCACCAACACGCTCTTTGTCGATCCCTTTTACGATAATTTTCGTGTTAGAAGGAACTTCAAATTCGATGCCAGATTCCGGCTCAATTTCAACCGGGTGCGAGTAGCCTACGTTAAGTACGACTTTCTCGCCGCTTTTATTTGCACGGTAACCAACGCCTACGAGCTCAAGGGTTTTGGAGAAACCTTCAGTTACACCATTCACCATATTCGCGATCACGCTGCGGGTAGTACCATGCAAAGAGCGATGTAATTTATTATCAGAAGGACGCTCGACAGTAAGCGAAGTTTCATCAAGAACGATATTCATGTCCTTGTGAAGCTCACGGCTCAAAGTACCTTTTGGTCCTTTAATTGTAATAACGCTATTTTCCAAGCTGATGTTTACGCCACCAGGTACTTGGATTGGTTTGCGGCCAATACGAGACATTGTTGCACCTCCAATCGTTGTAACAGTATATTACCAAACGTAGCAGACGACTTCGCCGCCAGATTTAACTTGACGAGCTTCTTTATCAGTCATAACCCCTTGGGATGTCGAAATGATCGCAACTCCCAGTCCGCCCAGTACGCGAGGGATTTCTGTGCTTTTCGTGTAAACGCGCAGGCCAGGCTTGCTAATGCGCTTCAGACCTGTGATAACGCGCTCTTGGTTCGGGCCGTATTTCAGGAAAATACGGATAATCCCTTGTTTGTTATCCTCGATATACTCAGCATCACGGATGAAGCCCTCGCGCTTCAAAATCTCAGCGATTTGCTTCTTCACTTTCGAAGCCGGCATTTCCACAGTTTCGTGACGCACTACGTTAGCGTTACGAATCCGTGTCAGCATATCTGCAATAGGATCAGACATAACCATTGTGTGAACCTCCTTCCCGAACTCAGTTAATTACCAGCTTGCTTTTTTAACGCCAGGGATCTGGCCTTTATATGCTAATTCACGGAAACAAATCCGGCAAATTTTAAACTTTTGCAAAACGGAATGCGGACGGCCGCAGCGCTCGCAGCGCGTGTAAGCACGCACTTTGAACTTCGGAGCGCGTTGCTGCTTAATCTTCATCGAAGTTTTTGCCACTTGGTATCTACACCTCCTGTGGATTACTTCGCAAACGGCATGCCCATTTGGGTCAGCAGTTCACGAGCTTCTTCGTCCGTTTTTGCCGTCGTGACGATGACGACGTCCATACCACGCACTTTGTCGACTTTATCATAATCGATCTCCGGGAAGATCAATTGCTCTTTCAAGCCAAGCGTATAGTTGCCGCGGCCATCGAACGCTTTCGTGGACACGCCACGGAAGTCACGTACACGCGGAAGCGTAACGTTGAACAATTTATCAAGGAAATAGTACATACGCTCACCGCGCAGTGTAACTTTAACCCCGATCGGCATGTTTTCGCGAAGTTTGAAACCTGCGATCGATTTCTTTGCGCGAGTTACAACCGGTTTTTGACCAGCAATGAGACGAAGATCTTCAACAGCGCTATCCAGTACTTTGGAGTTAGCAACTGCTTCGCCAACACCCATGTTGATAACAACTTTTTCAATCTTCGGCACTTGCATGACCGTTGTATAGTTGAACTTCTGCATCAGAGCAGGAGTAATATCATTCAAAAAACGATCTTTCATTCTTGCTGCCATGTTACATGGTCCTCCTTTCTCTAAACGATGAATTAATCGATCACTTCGCCGGATTTTGTAGCGATCCGAACTTTTTTACCGTTGTCAAGCACTTTGTAGCCGATGCGCGTTACTTTGCCGCTCTTCGGATCAACGTGCATCACGTTTGAAACGTGAATCGGCGCTTCTTGCTCAATGATTCCGCCTTGCGGATTCGCTTGAGAAGGACGGCTATGTTTCTTCACCATATTTACGCCTTCAACGAGTACGCGATTTTCACGGGGATACGCAGCAATGACGCGGCCTTTTTTGCCTTTGTCCTTACCGGTGATCACGATCACGTTGTCGTCTTTTTTCACGTGCATTTTATTGTTGTGAGACTCCAATACTTTTTTCAACCGTGGCATGAGTTACACCTCCTGCATGCTTGAATGATCAAGCTAAATTAAATCACTTCCGGTGCAAGCGATACGATTTTCATGAAATCGCGGTCGCGCAATTCGCGGGCAACTGGTCCAAAGATTCGTGTGCCGCGTGGGCTTTTGTCATCCTTAACGATTACTGCTGCATTTTCATCAAATGCAATGTAGGAACCGTCTTTACGACGAACCGAACGTTTAGTACGCACGATTACAGCACGGACTACATCGCCTTTTTTGACAACGCCACCGGGTGTTGCTTGTTTGACGGAGCAAACGATCAAGTCACCGATGTGAGCAGCGCGGCGGCCAGTACCACCCAGTACACGGATACACATCAGTTCTTTCGCACCAGAGTTGTCGGCAACAGCCAAGCGTGTAAATGGTTGAATCATTCTGGCGTCCTCCTTTCATAGCAAAGGTTGTGCAACTAGCTTACAATACTACTGCAACTTCAACGACTTCGACTAAGCGGAACCGTTTGTCTTTAGAAAGCGGACGAGTCTCCATGATTTTGACAGTATCGCCAATTTTCGCCTGGTTGTTCTCGTCGTGCGCTTTGAATTTTTTTGTATACTTGATACGTTTATGGTACAAATTGTGCTTTTTGTACGTTTCTACAGCAACAACGATCGTTTTATCCATCTTGTCGCTAACGACTTTCCCGATTTGAACCTTGCGCGCATTACGTTCGCTCATGTTCTTCCTCCTTCCCTACGATAGCACTTCCTTATCGTCACGGACATATACTCATCAATTAGCTGCTGATATTCCGAGTTCTCTTTCACGCAGAACGGTTTTAGCACGAGCTATTTCCTTCCGCACGTCACGGATCCGGGTAGGGTTATCCAATTGACCAGTAGCCAATTGAAAACGAAGGTTGAACAGCTCTTCTTTAAACCCGGAGATCTTTTGTTCGATCTCAGCAGAGGTAAGGTTGCGAATTTCACTAGCTTTCATTTGCTTCACCACCCGCTTCTTCGCGTTTCACGAACTTCGTTTTGATCGGGAGCTTGTGGGCAGCCAGACGCATAGCTTCGCGTGCGATTTCTTCCGATACACCAGCAAGTTCAAACATGATCTTGCCCGGTTTTACAACGGAAACCCATTTCTCCACGTTACCTTTACCACTACCCATCCGTACTTCAAGCGGCTTTTGGGTAATTGGCTTGTGAGGGAAAATTTTGATCCAAACTTTACCGCCACGGCGGATGTAACGAGTCATTGCAATACGGGCAGATTCGATCTGACGGTTCGTGATCCAACCTGGCTCCAGAGCTTGCAAACCGTATTCGCCGAAAGCTACTTCTGTACCGCCTTTAGCGCGACCTCTCATGCTGCCACGTTGTTGTTTACGGTGCTTGACGCGTTTTGGTACCAACATGATTAGTTGCCTCCTTCCTGCGGAGCCGCTGCTTTCTTCTTAGCTGGAAGGATTTCGCCACGGTAGATCCACACTTTTACGCCAATACGGCCATAAGTCGTGTGTGCTTCAGCTGTGCCGTAGTCGATGTCAGCACGCAGTGTATGAAGCGGAACTGTGCCTTCGCTATATCCTTCAGTACGAGCAATCTCTGCACCGCCCAGACGTCCGCTGACCGATGTTTTGATTCCTTTTGCACCTGCACGAATTGTACGGCCGATCGATTGTTTCATTGCACGACGGAATGAAATGCGGCGCTCCAATTGTTGTGCGATGCTTTCAGCTACCAAGACTGCATCCAGTTCCGGGTTTTTAATCTCGGAAATGTTGATGTGGATTTTTTTGCCGTTCGTAATTTTAGCAAGCTCGGTGCGCAGGTTTTCAACCTCGGAACCGCCTTTGCCAATAACCATACCAGGCTTTGCCGTATAAATCGTAACGTTCACGCGATTAGCGGCACGCTCGATTTCAAAACGGGAAACAGCCGCGTCTTTCAACTTGTTTTTCAAGTACTCACGGATTTTAACGTCTTCCATGAGCAGGTCGCCAAAGTCTTTGCCTGCGTACCATTTGGATTCCCAATCACGGATAATACCAACACGCAAACCGACTGGATTTACCTTTTGACCCACACGTTTTCCCTCCTTATTTTTCGGATACCACCAATGTAATGTGGCTTGTTCTTTTGTTAATCCGGCTGGCACGACCCATCGCACGGGGACGGAAACGTTTCATCGTCGGACCTTGATTCACATAAACCTGAGATACAACCAGTTTACTTACGTCCAACTGGAAGTTATGCTCAGCGTTAGCAATTGCCGAATTCAGCAGCTTCTCAACTACAGGGGAAGCAGATTTCGGTGTATGCCGCAAAATTGCGATCGCTTCGCCAACTTGCTTGCCGCGGATCAAATCCACTACGAGTTGAGCTTTGCGAGGTGCAATGCGCACGTGATTAACGCTCGCTTTTGCTTGTTGCATGAATGTACCTCCTCTCGTTCTCATCAGAAACTATCTCTAAGACCGATTAACGACGGCCTGTTTTCTTGTCGTCCGCACCATGGCCTCTGTAAGAGCGCGTTGGAGCAAATTCGCCAAGCTTGTGTCCTACCATATCTTCCGTTACGTACACCGGCACGTGCTTGCGGCCGTCATAAACCGCGAAAGTGTGACCGATGAATTGCGGGAAAATTGTCGAACGGCGTGACCAAGTTTTAACGACAACTTTTTTGTTCGACTCATTCAGATCCTCGACTTTTTTCAGCAGGTAACCGTCAATAAACGGACCTTTCTTCAAACTGCGACCCATAGATGATCCTCCCTTCACAAGACATCACGCGACATTCATCACGCGGCGGCGCTTATGCGCCTATTACTTCGTGCGACCACGAACAATATATTGGCTTGAAGCTTTTTTCTTCTTGCGCGTTTTGTATCCAAGAGTCGGTTTGCCCCAAGGAGACATTGGCGATTTGCGGCCGATTGGCGCACGACCTTCACCACCACCATGCGGGTGATCGTTCGGGTTCATTACAACACCGCGAACTTCAGGACGCTTGCCCATCCAACGGGAACGACCGGCTTTACCGATTTTCACGAGCTCGTGATCACCGTTGCCTACCGAACCGATTGTTGCACGGCATTTTTTCAGAATACGGCGAACTTCGCCGGAGGACAGACGGATTACCGCGTAGTCATCCTCTTTACCAAGCAATTGAGCTTCAGTACCGGCTGCACGAACCAATTGTCCGCCTTTGCCAGGTTTCATCTCAATGTTGTGGATAACTGTACCAACTGGAATGTTTTCCAGAGGAAGCGCGTTGCCGATTTTGATATCCGCATCAGATCCGGATACGATTTTGTCGCCCACTTTCAGACCTTTTGGAGCGATAATATAACGCTTTTCGCCGTCCGCATAGTGGATCAGCGCAATGTTCGACGTACGGTTCGGATCGTACTCAATCGTTGCTACGTTACCAACGATGCCATCCTTCGTCCGTTTGAAGTCGATGATGCGATATTTACGTTTATGGCCGCCACCATGATGGCGAACCGTGATTTTGCCTTGATTGTTACGCCCTGCTTTTTTGGAAAGCGGCGCAAGAAGCGATTTCTCCGGCGTGCTTGTCGTAATCTCTTCGAATGTAGAGACGGACATCGCACGGCGAGCCGGGGAAGTCGGTTTATACTTCTTGATAGGCACTTCGATTCCCTCCTTAACCGTTTATCTAACGGCGGTTTGCGGTCAGAGCGTCAAACGCTCCACGACCGTTTCCTTATACCGTTTCGAAAAATTCTAGCTCATTGCTGTCTTGGCTCAATTGCACGATCGCTTTTTTCCACTCGGATGTATATCCGTTGTAACGACCGTAGCGTTTTGGCTTCGCCGGCATACGCATAGTATTAACGCTCGATACTTTTACTTTGAAAATTTCCTGAATAGCGTTTTTGATTTCCGTTTTGTTAGCACGGATATCTACTTCGAACACATAACGCTTGTTCATCATGAAATCGCTAGTTTGTTCTGTGATGATCGGGCGCTTGATAATATCGCGTGGATTTTTCATTACGCAAGCACCTCCTGTACTTTCTCGACCGCTTCCTTGGTGATGATCAGCTTGTCGTGAAGCATAACATCCAGAACATTGATGCCGTCAGCTGCGACAAATTTCACGCCTGGGATATTGCGCGCAGACAATGCAACATTGTCTTCATACGACGCTGTAACTACAAGCGCCTTGCGAGCAACCTTCAGGCTGTTCAGAATTGCTGCGAATTCTTTTGTCTTTGGTGCAGCCATCGCAAGTTGATCAAGTACGATAATGTCGTTGTCGATCACTTTGGAAGACAGTGCGGATTTAATCGCCAGACGGCGAACTTTCTTCGGCAGCTTAAAGCCGTAGCTGCGCGGAACCGGACCAAATACTGTACCGCCGCCAACCCATTGCGGGGAGCGAATGCTACCTTGACGCGCACGGCCTGTACCTTTTTGTTTCCAAGGCTTACGTCCGCCGCCGCGTACTTCGGAGCGTCCTTTGGTCTTGTGCGTACCTTGGCGTTCTGCAGCTTGCTGCAGCAGAACTGCGCTATGCAAAACATGAACGTTAGGCTGGATGCCGAATACTGTTTCGGACAACTCAACTTCGCCTACTTGCGAACCGTTCACGCTATAAATTGCTACTTTTGGCATTTCTTGTTCCTCCTTTCTTCAAAGCCATTATTTCTTTATAGTGGACTTCACTTTTACAAAAGAATTTTTTGCACCTGGAATCGAGCCTTTAACGAGCAATACGTTGCGCTCAGCATCCACGCGGATGACTTCAAGGTTTTGAATCGTGATCGTGTCATTGCCCATATGTCCTGGCAGGTGTTTGCCTTTAGGAACGCGGTTCGCTTGAATCGAACCCATGGAACCTGGACCACGGTGGTAACGGGAACCGTGAGTCATCGGACCGCGGCTTTGTCCCCAGCGTTTGATGGTACCTTGGAATCCTTTACCTTTCGAAATACCCGTTACGTCAACAAATTCGCCTTCTGCGAACAAGTCAGCTTTGATCACTTGGCCAACTTCATATTCGCCGATGTTAATACCGCGAATTTCACGAACGTAGCGCTTAGGAGCCGTTTCGGCTTTTTTCGCATGGCCGATTTCCGGCTTGGTAGCGCGCTTTTCTTTCTTATCAGAGAAACCAATCTGAATCGCTTCGTAGCCATCGTTCTCTTGGTCTTTCTTTTGGAGGACGACGTTCGGGCCAGCTTCGATTACCGTTACAGGAATTACGTTGCCTTCAGCCGTAAACACTTGCGTCATTCCAAGTTTTTTCCCTAAGATACCTTTCATGTTGACACCTCGTTTCCTTTACAATTTCCGTTCTGCTTGAATTACAGTTTAATTTCGATATCTACACCGGATGGCAGATCGAGTCGCATCAAAGCATCGACCGTTTGCGGCGTTGGGTTAACAATGTCGATCAGACGCTTATGAGTGCGCATTTCGAATTGCTCCCGGGAATCCTTGTACTTGTGTACCGCACGCAGAATGGTGATGATTTGCTTTTCCGTCGGAAGCGGAATCGGCCCCGACACGCCTGCACCGGAACGTTTCGCAGTTTCAACGATTTTCTCTGCGGATTGGTCAAGAATCCTATGATCGTACGCTTTCAAGCGGATACGAATCTTTTGCTTTGCCATATAAGTCCCTCCTTCTATCGCCCAATTTAGTATCGGACATACTCCACGAGAAAACCTGACACAGCCCCCATGGCAAAGGAGCCGGGTGTGTCAACAACCTCTCGCATCATCGCAACGTCACAGACCAACGTTCACTATTATAGCGAAAAGGATGGACGAATGCAACAAAAATGTTGGGCGAATATATAAGTATTTTCTAGGCTCATTTCTTTCCTCTATTATATAGAAGAAAAAACCGGCCTCGCAGATTGCGAACCGGTTTTCCTCCTAGCTATGTCCGGCAACATTAGTCGATTGCGCCTTCATATCGAGCTTGTCCCATATTTTACGGTGCATGCTGAACCTCACACAAAGCGCTCTTGGCAGCTTATTATACCGTTTGCCCAATTGATAGCCTAGAAACTTCGCAGCCGATTCTGCTATAAGCTTGGGAACCAGCAGCCACTGCCCTTTCCGCGCCAGCTCTTTCAGCATCATGCGCACCATCTTCAAGCCTTCGCCGCCAACTGCCGCGTACTGGTAAATCCAATCATGTCTGCGCATGGAGACGCCATTATCGAAAAAGCGCTTGAACTGCTGCTTCAAAGTGTAATCGTGAGAATGAATGACCCGCGCATCCGCTGCGTAAACTATTTTGTAGCCGCGCAGCACGCAGGCCGCCGCAAAAAACAAATCTTCATTAAAGATAACCGGTTCTGGAAACCTTCCGCTATCCACAAACATTTCCTTCCGCACAGCTGAACATACATTAGAGCAGAAAAAAGTTTTAAGCCCAAGCTGCGGAATGTCTGCCTGCTCCTTTACCTGCGATTCCGGAGGATAATTGTACAAGCGGGCCAACTGTTCAAGAACAGTCGCTTCATCTCTGGCCAGCTGCCTCGCATAGACGCAAGCTGTTTCTTCTATATATAAGGGTGCTGTAAGCTCTTTGAGCAGCTCGTCATTGTCCGGAATGGCATCCTGGGTCATAAAGACGAGCACATCGCCCCGGGCCATGCCAGCGGCAAAATTGCGCGTCCCGCCATGATCAAATTCACTTTGCGGAATCGAAAGCACCCTTGCTCCCTCTCGCTCCGCCAGCTGGGCTGACCCATCTTTTGATGACGAGTCAACTATGACAATTTCATAGGGGGGAACCGATTGCCACCATAGCTTGCGTATTAATTGCTGCAACTCAGATCCTGCATTATAAGTAGGGATAATTACCGAAATTCGAAATGGCATCTCAGCTGCTCCAACAGATTCAGTAAGCATTTTTATTGATAAGCCCTTTCGTGATGGTCTTGACGATAATCTTCAGATCAAAGAAAAAAGTCCAGTTTTCAATATAAAACAGATCATGCCGAATCCGCTCTTGAATCGATGTATCCCCGCGCAGCCCGTTCGTCTGCGCCCATCCGGTAATGCCAGGCCGGATATGATGCTTCACCATATACTTGGGAATTTCCTCTTTAAACTGGTCTACGAAAAACGGCCGTTCGGGCCGCGGCCCGACTACGCTCATATGGCCGGCAAGCACATTGAAAAACTGCGGCAGCTCATCAATGCTGGTCTTGCGGAGAAAAGCGCCAAACTGCGTCCGCCGCGGATCATTCTCCACCGTCCACTGCGTGTCCCCGACCGACGGATCGCTTACATGCATCGAGCGAAACTTATACATATAAAAGGTTCTTCGATTAAGCCCCATCCGCTCCTGCTTGTAAATGACCGGCCCAGGCGATGTCAATTTGATGCCTATGTACGCAAACAGCATAACAGGCGACACCAAAATAATCGCGATAATCGAAAATACAATGTCAAAAGTGCGCTTTAACAGCCGGTTGCTTAACTCGTCTAACGGGATGTCCCTTACATTAATTAATGGAATACCGGCAAAATTGTCGAAAAACGGCCGCGAGGGCAAAATGTCGAAATAATCCGGAATAATCAGCGTCTTCGCCCCTGCATTATCGCAAATATTGATAATTTCCGCATATTTATCATGCGCATCCAGCGGCAGCGCCATAATGACCTCATCGATATTGCGGTGGCGATTCAAAATCGCCTCCAAATCTTCCACTTTGCCGACAATCGGCTTCAGATGCCCGTAGGGTTCAGGATGCTCCTGCAGGAAATCATCCAAAAAACCAAATACGTCATAACCAAGCTCCGGATGCTGGCCCAATCTGTGATAAAAGCTGCGTCCTACAGATCCTGCTCCAAGAATAAGGACGTACTTCTTATTGTATCCTTTGCGTCTCAGCCGGAAGAGCCACATCTTGACGGTGTACCTGTACCCCGCCAACGCGATAATATTTGCGGCAAAAAACATTGCCAGCAGCTCACGCGAAATATGCACTTGCTTGGCGACATAAAGCATACTGAGCAAGCCGAGGAAACTCAACGTCTGCACCTGAATGATCTTCCATAAGTCAGCAGCGAAGCTTTTTCGCCGCCGCGGCGCATAGAAGCCTACATAGAAGCCCAGCAGAACCGCTGCAAAGGCATAAACCGTTCCCCACAGCAAATAGCTGCTGAAGGGAAGCGTACCGCCGGATGAAACCCAGCCGCTGCTGAATTTAACCCAGTAAGCCGCCAGAAAAACCAGCAGCATGCAGAGCGCGTCGGTTAAAACATAGATTTGCGTCAAAAAGCGCTGATTTTGCCGAATCATGTCGCTAACCCTCCCTATGCTCTAATTGAGAACGAAACTAGTCGCATAGTTTCTCAATTACATTCTAGTTTACCAAAATAAATGGGGCCGACCAAGACTTTAATGGCCGGGAGATGTAGATTTCCGCCCTGCCAACATATGCTTCCGTTTTTGCCACATATCCGGCAGCTGTTTGATAATGAACGGCCAGCAGGCCAACAAGCCAGGCTCGCGCAAAACAATATATCCCAGCTTCGCTCCTTCCTTGACCAATAAAAGCGGCAGCAGCTTCCACCAATGCTTTCCGCGGCGCTCATTTTTAATCAGCACAAAAAAACGATTTTGATAAGAATGTCTTCTGACGAATAAAGCGATCGACTTGCGGCCGCCTGTCTTCCACCCGCGATGATGCACCGCCCTTGCCGCCGGAACATACCAAGCCTTCCAGCCGTAATGTCTGGCCCGCCATGCGACATCCACATCCTCCTTGTAGGCAAAAAACACTTCATCAAAAAACTGGCCCTCATAGGCGATCTGCTCCATCATCGTTGAGCGGTACATGGCAGCGGCGCCGGATACCCCGAACACTTCCTGCGCCTGATCCCATCTCGCTGCCGGCTCGCCCGCGGCAAGATCGTAAGCGTTATGGTCGCTTCTCAGCGCAATGCCGGCACTGTCCATACGCTCAGGATCGCTGGCCAGCCGCAGCTGTCCGGTCGCACTGCCGACCTCAGGATGTTTGTCCAGAAATTTCACCAGCGCCAGCACATAATCCCGTTCCAGCCGCACATCCGGATTTAGCACCAAAACATATGTCGAATCTGTGTATGATCTGGCCAGGTTGTGGCCGCCGGCAAAGCCGTTATTATTCTCATTGCGAATAAATTTGACCCCGCGCGACACAAAACGCTCCACCAATTCACAAGTAGCGTCCTGCGAATTGTTATCAACTACAACAATAGAAGCAATAGGAAAGGACTGCTTCAGCACAGCATGCAAGCAGTCCTCTATGTCTTCTGCGCTGTTGTAGGTCACTATACAGACACTTACAGTAGAATGGCGATACTGTTCTGACATGCTCCATCACTCACTGCCCTCGTAAATAGTGTCGCAGCGCCTCTTTCCAGTGACGCAACGATTCGAACCCTCTGCTGCGCAGCACGCTATGATCCAATACGGAATAAGCTGGACGAGGTGCCGGGCGCGGATATTCCTCAGTCGTGCATGAATCGAGTCTAATTATTAGACGACGTTCAGCGAAAATAGTTGCGGCAAATTCATACCATGAGCAAGATCCTGTATTCGACACATGATAAACCCCGTAAAAATCGGTACGAACCAGCTGCATCAAAAAGCAGGCCAAATCAAGCGCATAGGTCGGCGATCCAAACTGGTCGTTTACGACTTGCAACTGTTCGCGCTCGCCTGCAAGCTTCAGCATCGTCTTCACAAAATTGTTGCCGTACTGCCCAAACACCCATGAAGTACGGACAATAAAATGCCGTCTGACCAGCGTCTGCGTCAGCTGTTCCCCCGCCAATTTCGACTTGCCGTATACCGTTTGCGGATTAGGCTGGTCATACTCTTGGTATGGTCGTACCGCTTGACCATCAAAGACATAGTCCGTACTGATATAAATGAACTTCGCTCCAATCTCCTCAGCTATGATTGCCAGATTGCGAGTACCTGCTGCATTAATAGAAAAAGCCAGATCCGGCTCTTCCTCCGCCCGGTCTACTGCTGTGTAGGCCGCACAATGAATGATCGCTTGCGGCCGGATCTCAAGCAGCGCCTGGCGGCATGCGGCCGGATCCGTTACATCCAGTTCCTTGCGTCCATACCCTACAATGTCCATGTCGTCTTGCTGCGGCAGATTGAGGAGCTCCCTCCCTATCTGACCATTTGCACCAGTGACCAGGACTTTATAACGCCCCCCCGTCACCCTTCCGCCTCCAAACTCCCGCCATACTGTTTCTCATAGTAGCTCTGATAAGCACCTGTCGTGACCCGCTCCATCCAGAGCGGGTTGGCCAAATACCAGCGAATCGTCTCCCTGATGCCCTGCTCGTAATCGTACTGTGGCTGCCAGCCCAGCTCATGGCGAATTTTTTCGGCAGCTATCGCATAACGCCGATCGTGACCAGGCCGATCCTGGACGTAAGCAATGAGCGATTCCGGCTTACCCAGCTCAGCCAAAATAGTACGGACCACCTGCAGATTGTTGCGTTCATTGTTGCCGCCTACATTGTACACCTCACCTGCACGTCCATTATGCAAAACCAGATCGATTGCACTGCAATGATCCTCGACATAAAGCCAGTCGCGGACGTTCATTCCGTCACCGTAAACAGGCAATGAACGATCTGCCAATGCATTATGAATCATCAGAGGAATTAACTTCTCCGGGAATTGATACGGACCATAGTTATTGGAGCAGCGCGTAATGTTAACATTCATTCCGAACGTTTCATAATAAGCACGCACAAGCAAATCCGCTCCCGCTTTACTCGCGGAATACGGACTGTTCGGAGCAAGCGGCGTCTCTTCTGTAAAAAGCCCCGTATCGCCCAGCGTGCCATACACCTCATCGGTGGAAACCTGCACGAACTTGGCGACATTGTAGCGCTTGGACAGCTCAAGCAGCGTCTGCGTCCCCAGCACATTCGTCCGCACAAAAATATCCGGCTGCACAATGCTGCGGTCGACATGCGACTCCGCGGCAAAATTAATGATCGCATCCACACCCCCGGCAAACAGCGGCTCAAGCGCCGCGCGGTCCGTAATGTCGATTTTTGCAAAACTGTAACAGGAATGCTGCTCCACAGCGCGCAAATTTTCCAAATTGCCGGCATAAGTAAGCGCATCAACATTTACAATTTCATAGGCAGGATAGCGTTTTGCCATATATAAGATGAAATTGCTGCCGATGAACCCGGCGCCTCCAGTAACGAGCAGTTTCATAGCAGAACATCACCCTTCATACGTAAAATTAATTTCCGCCGCGGCCAGTGTCGGATGTTTAGCATCTTTCTCCGACAAAATCGGTCGGTCTGTCGGCCACACAATACCAAGCGCCGGATCGTTCCAGGCGATGCCCCGATCATGTTCTGGAGAATACAGTGCATCGACCTTATACAACACTTCACAATTAGGAGAAAGAGTACAAAAACCATGCGCAAACCCTCGCGGAACCAGCAGCTGCAGCTTATTGGCAGCACTGAGCTCGAAGCCTTGCCACTGGCCGTACGTTGGAGAGTCCTGCCGAATGTCAACGACAACATCGTAAATGGCGCCTGCAACCACCCGCACAAGCTTTGACTGCGCCTTGGGATTAAGCTGATAATGAAGCCCGCGCAAAACGCCCTGCTCTACAGAAAGAGAATGGTTATCCTGCACAAACTGCAGGTGAAGACCATTCTCGGCAAATTTCGACTCATTGTAGCTCTCCATAAAAAAACCGCGATGATCGCCGCGCACGGCGGGTTCGATTAATTTCACTCCCGGAAGCTGCGTATCCTTGATCAACATCCAATCGTCCTCCCGAAGTTAAAGTTTCAGCCTGCCAAACTCTTCGCCCAGATGAATATCCTTAGCAAGTTCATTCGCTCGAGCCAAGGACTCGTGTGTCCCCGCGTCAGTCCACCAGCCGTTGAGAATATCATATTCAAGCTCATTGCTTAAGATGTAGGCGTTATTAACTTCAGTTATCTCCAGCTCACCGCGGCGGGACGATTGTTCTGATTAGACACAACACTTCACTCAATGCTTTGTAAATAATGCCGGAGTCCCTCTTTCCAATGTCGTAACGATTGAAAGCCTATACTGCGAAGCATGCAGTGATCCATCACCGAATATGCCGGACGAGGTGCGGGGCGTGGAAATTCATCAGTTGTGCACGGTTCAAGCTTAATCGTTAAGTCACTTTCAGCGAAAATAGTTGCGGCAAATTCGTACCACGAGCAATATCCGCTATTAGAGGCGTGATAAACTCCGTAATAATCTGTTTGAACAAGCTCAATCAAAAAGTGAGCCAAATCAAGAGTATAGGTCGGCGATCCAACCTGATCATGCACAACTTTTAACTGATCCTTCTCTCTCGCTAATTTCAACATTGTGTTCACAAAATTATTACCATACCGTCCATAAACCCACGAAGTCCGGACAATAAAATATCGACTATTTAACGTTTGAGTTAGCTGTTCACCTGCTAATTTAGACTTTCCATATGTCGTTTGGGGATCAAGCCGATCATACTCATTGTATGGTTGATTCCCGCTTCCACCAAATACATAATCTGTACTGATATATGCAAACTTGGCGCCGAGCTCTTCTGAAGCTAGCGCCACATTACGAGTCCCAGCAGCATTCACACTGAAAGCTACGTCTGGCTCCTCTTCAGCTTTATCTACCGCTGTATAGGCGGCACAGTGAATCACAGCATCTGGTCGATATTCCATCAATACATTGCGGCAAGCGGCCAAGTCGGTAATATCCAAGATATCCCGACCAAAACCAATGATTTTAAGATCGGCTTGCTGCGGCAGTTGAACCAGCTCTTTACCTAGTTGGCCATTTGCGCCAGTTACAAGTATTCTAAATCGCCGATCTTTCACTCCCTTGCCCCCAAACGCTCTTTATACTGTATCTCATAATACTGCTGGTAAGCTCCAGATGTCACTTGTTCCATCCAAGATGTATTCGCCAAGTACCAACGAATCGTCTCTTTTATGCCCGATTCATAAACATACTTCGGTTGCCATCCCAACTCCCGGCGAATCTTCTCCGCATCGATAGCATACCGCCGGTCATGACCGAGGCGATCCTTTACATAGCTAATTAAAGATTCCGGTTTGCCCAGCTCTTCTAAGATAGTACGGACCACTTGAATATTATTTCTCTCATTGTTTCCACCGACATTGTATACTTCACCTGCTCGTCCATTATGCAGGACAAGATCAATGGCATTACAATGATCCTCAACATAAAGCCAATCGCGTACATTCATGCCGTCGCCATAGATAGGCAGCGGTTTATCTGCAAGGGCGTTCTGGATCATAAGCGGGATAAGTTTCTCAGGAAACTGATATGGCCCATAGTTATTGGAACAGCGCGTAATATTTACATTCATTCCGAAAGTTTCATGGTAAGCGCGAACGAGGAGGTCCGCTCCCGCTTTACTCGCAGAATAAGGACTATTCGGAGATAGCGGGGTATCTTCTGTAAAGAGGCCTGTCTCACCTAACGTACCATAAACCTCATCAGTCGACACTTGGACAAACTTACTTATACTATATTGCTTCGCAAGATCGAGCAACACTTGTGTACCTAAAATATTGGTACGCACAAAAACATCCGGCTGTAAAATACTACGGTCTACATGGGACTCCGCGGCGAAATTGATTACCGCTTCGACCCCTTCTGCGAATAACGGCTCAAGCGCCGCGCGATCGGTAATATCAGCTTTCACAAATCGATGGTTTGGATGGCTTTCAATTGAACTCAAGTTTTCCAAATTTCCCGCATACGTTAATGCATCAATATTGATCAACTGATAGTCAGGGTATTTATTAGCCATATATAAAACAAAGTTGCTGCCAATAAAGCCAGCTCCACCTGTAATTAATAGTTTCATTACATTCACTTACCCTTCATAAATAAAGTTAAGCTCTGCATCTGCTAATAAGGGATGCTTTGTATCTTTCTCAGACAATACTGGCGTAGAGGTCGGCCAATCTATTCCCAGCGCTGGATCATTCCATGCAATACCCCGATCATGATCAGGGGAGTACAAAGCATCAACTTTATACTGCACCTCACAATTAGAAACGAGTGTGCAAAAGCCATGAGCAAAACCTTGAGGCACCAAGAGTTGCCGTTTATTTGCTTCACTTAAAATGAAACCTTGCCATTGTCCGAAAGTTGGAGAACCTTTACGGATATCCACGACAACATCATAAATTGCTCCATTTGTACAGCGAACTAGCTTGGTCTGTGCTTTGGGAGGAAGCTGATAATGCAGCCCTCGCAATACGCCCGCTTCGACTGATAAAGAATGATTATCTTGAACAAACGCATGACAAATTCCATGTGTCTTGAACGTTTCGTCATTATAGCTTTCCATAAAAAAACCCCGATGGTCACCGAATACAGCGGGTTCGATCAACTTTACACCGGGTAATTTAGTTTGTAAAACTTGCATGACTACACCTCAGTTTATAGTTTGAGTTGTCCGAATTCTTCGCCAAACATAATGTCCTTAGCTAATTCATTGGCTTTGGTCAGCGAAGCATGTGTTCCAGCATCAGTCCACCAGCCTTGTAAAATATCATAAGAAAGCTGGTTCTTTTCGATATACGCATTATTCACATCAGTAATTTCTAATTCGCCGCGGCCAGAAGGTTTCAAAGTTTTTACAATATCAAACACTTGGCTATCGTACATATATATACCAGTAACAGCATAACTACTTTTAGGGTTTTTAGGTTTTTCCTCAATTGAAACAATTTTATCTCCGTCCAATTCCGCTACGCCGTATCGTTGAGGATCATGAACTTTCTGGATTAGAATTTTTGCTCCCTTCTCTTGCTGTCGGAAATTAGAGACAAATGACGAAATACCGTCTTCAAATACATTATCGCCTAGGATCACAACCATTTGATCACCATTCACAAATTGTTCGGCCAGCCCAAGCGCTTGTGCAATGCCACCCGCTTCATCTTGTACTTTGTAAGTGAGGGTTACTCCAAACTCACCGCCACTTCCTAGTAAGTTTACTACATCACCCATGTGGTCTTTACCTGTAATGATGAGGATATCCGAAATATCAGACTCTTTTAATTTGGCAATTGAGTGAAAAATCATCGGATACTTGCCAACAGGCAGTAGATGTTTATTAGTAACCTTTGTTAATGGGAAAAGACGGGACCCTGTCCCTCCTGCGAGTATTATTCCTTTCATACTACTCCCTCCAATTTTCATACTAAACTGATAACATTGTTTTCGATTCCTCTTTTACAAAATTTACTCTTTCTTTCTCAATTACTAATGGTCTCTTTAAAACTTGTGTATGAACTGCTCCAACGTATTCGCCTAACATCCCAATAAAAAACAACTGAACAGAGGCAAAGAAAAACATACCTATTACTAACGGCGCAATACCAAAAGGAATGTATTTCCACAACAATAATTTAAGTATAAAATATACAACAGCCACTAATAAGCTAACAAAAGATAAAGCGAACCCAAATATGGTAGCCAACCTTAATGGAATTTTGGAATGATTGGTGATTCCAAGCATAGCCATATCATACAATGTATAAAAATTATTTTTTGTGATTCCTCTTTTTCGTGAAGGCTGCTTATATGGTATTTTAAAACTCTCGAATCCAATATCAGATATTAATCCACGGAAATACGGGTAGGGGTCGTTTATGTCTTTAAGAATCGAAATGACTTCTTTATCATAAAGACCAAATCCAGTATTGTTGCGTGTTAATTCAATATCAGAGATGCGGTTAATAAAATTATAGTATAGTTTGCGAATAGCAAACATTGCTGCCGTTTCCTCACTTTCTACCTTCACCCCCAGAACTACCTTGAACCCTTCCTCCCACTTTTCTATGAAATCCTTGATCATTGTTGGTGGGTCTTGAAGATCTGAAACCATTAGAATAACAGCATCACCATTAGCTTGAAGTAACCCGTGAAAAGGTGAGCGAATATGACCAAAATTCCTTACATTTACAATCAACTTTACATTAGGATCAACTCTGCAAATCTCTTTTACTATCCTTACAGTTTCATCCTTAGACGAGTTATCAATATATATGTGTTCATAATCATATTGAGGTAACTGGTCAAATACTTCTTTAATTTGCTTATACAACTCCAAAGCATTCTCTTCTTCGTTGTAGCAAGGGGTAACAACACTAATTCTTTTCCTCATGAATCCTCCTAAAAACTATTGATTTGTTTAAAAGAAAAGAGAGAATCGCCATAGGGATAATAAGCACTGCAGCTAAATAATATAGATTTGAAAAAACTGATGAAAGCAGCTTCAGTAAAAGGATATTTAATAAGTACATTATAAGATAAACCGCCATAAAGCGGTAGAATAGTCGATTATTTTTATTTTCAAAAACCAGCCTACCAATTGTTTTAAAATTAAATAAAATTCCAAGTAAAGTCGATAATAAGGAAGCAATAGTATAATGAAAATTAAAGTATAGAAACAAGGAGAACACTGCATAACCAAATATCGTATTTAGTCCTCCTACAAATAAAAAACGAATGAATTGACGGTCAAACTTCCTTAAGAATTCTGTCATACGTAAACATACACAGCCCTTCTAAAGGAGCCCCCCTAAGGGGGCTGACTTCTAGTTAATTGTTTTTAGATTCTTCGACTGCCTGTGAAATTTTCTCACTCATGTAATCAATCATTTCTTCTGTTAAACCTGGATAGACTCCCACCAGAAATGTATCGTTCATAATCTTATCTGTGTTAGCCAAATCACTAGCCAGACGATATTCTACACCATCAAATGCAGGATGCTTAATCAAATTTCCTGCAAATAACATTCGTGTTTGGATCTTATGAGATTCTAAGTATTGTGTAATTTTATTTCTAGAGTATTTGTTCCCATCTTTAACAGTCAATATAAAGCCAAACCAACTAGGCGAACTATTAGCAGTGGCATGAGGCAATATTAGTATATCAGACAGATGCTCGAGTTTACCCCTCAATAAGTTAAAATTGTTAATTCTTTTATCAACAAAGTTTGGAAGCTTTTTGAGCTGTTCGAGTCCAATTGCAGCCTGCATATCTGTTACTTTAAGGTTATAGCCCAAGTGGGAATACGTATATTTGTGGTCATACCCATAAGGGAGTTGACCTAGTTGCCAGCCAAATCTTTTTTTACAGGTATCATCACATCCAGAAGCACACCAGCAATCTCTTCCCCAATCTCTAAACGATTCAATCGCTAATTTAATAATTGGATCATTGGTATAGACTGCACCACCTTCACCCATTGTGATATGATGGGGAGGGTAGAAACTAGAAGTCCCGATGTGACCAAAAGTTCCAGTGAGTTTACCTTCATACCTAGATCCCAGGGCATCGCAATTATCCTCGATGACCCAGAGATTGTGTTTCTGTGCAATTTCCATAATTGGATTTAAATCAAAAGGGTTCCCCATTGTATGAGCAATCATAATTGCTCTGGTTTTTTTGGAAATTGCTTGCTCTACTTGGGCAACAGATATATTATACGTACTTAAATCCACATCCACAAATACTGGAACTAGCCTATTTTGAACAATAGGAGCAACTGTGGTAGGAAAACCCGCTGCTACCGTAATGACCTCATCTCCTGGTTTTAGTCTACGCTCACCTAATTTAGGAGATGTTAGAGCAGAAACAGCAAGAAGATTCGCTGAAGATCCGGAATTAGTTAATAATGCATATCTAACTCCTAAAAATTTAGCAAATTCTTTCTCGAATTGTTTTGAAAACCGACCATAAGTTAACCAAAAATCGAGAGAAGCATCTGCCAGAGCCACCATCTCTTTTTGATCATATATTTTCCCCGCGTAACTCAAACTTGACTCGCCTGCAACAAATTCTTTTTTTTGATGAAAAAGATTGTAAAACTCTTCAACTCTATCAAATATAAGTTTTCTTTTTAATATTTCGAACTGCTGATCATCCAGCTTTACTTCTTCCATCGTGGTATCATAGATATCCTCTAAAGGTAATTCATACTTTAGTGATGAATCCACTATGAATCCGTGTTCACCTCTTGTACAATTAAAAGCAACACAAGTTTTTGAGTGAACTTCCGCTATAGCATAATAAGTATCATCAAAAAGTATTATATCTTTGGATTGTATCAAGAAAAAGGCCTCCTCATAATATTTCCTTCATAAAACTCTTGCAAAACATTGGTTGCTTCCTCTGTTGTTAAATCATTTACTTTTATCGCCTCATAATTATCTATAAGCATCACTAAAGCAAGTTCTTTGCCCGTTCTCTTTTTATCTTGTCTCATAGCATCAACTATTTCATTTATTTTAAAGCTTACATCTTCTAGGTTCACCTTTATAATTGGAAAAAGTACCTGATTGAAATAATGATACTTTGTTTCTGACAATAGCCCTCTCTTTACAGCTACGATATTGGCAAGTATCATTCCCAATACGACTGCTTGTCCATGGGGGATCGCAAATTGGGTTGCTGATTCTATAGCATGGCCAAAGCAGTGTCCAAAATTCAGCATATTTCTTCGACCCGTATCAAATTCATCAGATTCGATATAACTTTGTTTAATTAATAAGGAGTCTTGGATGGCAGCTAGAAGTGCATCATCTTTTTTTTCTATGAGTGATGGCAACAACTGTATCAACTTAGAAACTGACCTTTCACCACCCAGTAGATGAAGCTTTACCACCTCTCCTAGCCCACTGAAATAATCAACATCATTTAATGTACTAACAAAAGCAGTGTTGATGTAGATCTCTTGTGGCGGGAAGAATGTACCAATTAAATTTTTATACTTCTTATAATTAATAGATGTTTTGCTGCCTACACAGCTATCCGCCTGGGCAAGCAAAGTTGTTGGAACAAACACCCACTTAATTCCTCTATATAATGTTGATGCAGTAAAACCAGTTATATCTTGGGTAATCCCACCACCGATTGAGATCATCGTCATATTTCGCTTTGGAGCTCTTTCCATTATTTTATCATATAAATTTTGTACTGATTCTAAAGTCTTCATTTCTTCATGAGTTTGTATTAAAATAATCTCAGACTTTGGTAAGTTCTTTAGGAGACCTTCAGAATGAGTTTCCCATACTTTTTCATCTACTATAAATACAGTATTAGGATCTATCATATATTTTTCAAGAAAATCTGAAGTACGACTAAAAATTACTTTGTAGTCGGCAATACGCGATGTCAACGTTATTTCTTCTAGATACATGTAAATCCCCCATCAACGAATATGGTTTGGCCTGTAATATAACTATTATTCTCAGAACCTAGAAACCCAGCGACCTCTGCAATTTCAATTGGTTCCGCCAATCTTCTAATAGGGATAGAGTCAGATAATTGTTTCAATTCTTCTTCTGTATTATTCTTTTTCGTAAGTTCTGTATTAACAAAACCAGGTGCCAATGAATTTACTAATATATTATATTGAGCTACCTCAACAGCGATCGCTCTTGTCATGCCATTCAAAGCGGACTTGCTGATGGAATATGAAACCCTTCTTTCTTTTGAAACCCCTCCCCAAATAGAACTAATATTCACGATTCTTCCATATCTCTTTTTAATCATATAAGGGATGATACCTTGTATTAACCGAAGAGGCCCGAACAAGTTCGTTTCCATGGTATTATTAAGATCTATATCTTGAAGTTCTAGGATACCTGACAAAAGGTTAATTCCAGCATTGTTAACAATAACATCAACATTTGTTACTGATTTAACAAATGCATCAATAGAAGAGTTGGACATTAAATCCAACTCTTCTCTACTTGGAGCTAAGACTCGGTAACCTAGACTACTAAATTTATTGGCAATAGCCAGTCCAATTCCCCGAGATGCCCCAGTTACTAAGACTACTCGATTACTCATACACCCCACCCGCTTCGGCAATCAGTTTATCGTAGCGAGTTTGAAGCATCTCTATACGTATACGGTCTTCTTCAAAAATCATTCCATAAAAATCACGTTTATTCTTTAGCCACATAAGTTCAAATCCAACGGCTTTCAAAATTCCTTTATCTGCCTCACTATTCAAGGCAGCTGGACATTGGAAAATAACTTTTCGGGTTTCGTAACGATCTACTTGTCCAGGCCCCAAATCTCTTAAAAAAGGTAATGTTGCAGCAGATACTCCACCGCCAATGACGCATTCCATGTTATTTGACTTTGCTTTTCCAAAAAGTGTTTTTGTGATATCAAATAATTGTGGAGAGTTTACATCCTCCCGAGTTAGTCCAAGTGAACCAGTCATATCAACTCGGCCTAATACAACACCGGTTAGCTCATTAATCTCTTTTAATTTCAACATGTCATCGAAATTATTGTAACCAGTAATTGTCTCAATATTTATGAGAAACTTGACTTCTTTTCTTTCTTCTTCCGGGAACGCTAACTTAATAGAGGATAGGAATTTTTTCAATGCATATTGGGATTCGACCATTGGTGCGATTATTGTATTTACACCTATCACACGAGCTTCATACATGTCTCGTATTGCCTCACAGCCGCCAATTTTAATTGTCATTTCCAAGCCAGCTTTGGTTACAACTTCTTTCAATCTAAGGGACTCTTCAAGTCGAGTTCCTTCTGCTTCAAACTCTGCTTTTACACCTACAACGTGGTGATTCTCTTTCAAGTCTTTTAAAACATCAACCATTTTTTTTTCTAATAAATTCATTTACTCTACACATCCTTTTATAAGTATTTTAACTAATAATTATTATAGATTTACTCCTCCATTGGGGAGATAATCATATTGGAATAAAACTCCTCCCTGCTGAGGAAAGGGTACATATCTTCTAGCGGTTTAGAAACCATCTTCCCGTCCGGTTTTCGTTCCGAAGACAATTTGGGGCTAAAAGTATAGTCCAAGGTTAGTTGAACATCACATACAACCGGGCCAGATAACGCCAATGTTTGCTCAATTTTTTTACTCATACCTTCGTGAGACTCTATACGATTATACTGAAGGCCATATGCAGGTGCCAAACGACTTAAATCTGGGAAACTTAAGCCTGTCAATTCATCACAAGCAACATACTTCCCATTAAAGTAATTAGTTTGAGTTTGACGTATTGAACAGTATCCTTTGTTATTAATAACAAATAGCTTTAGCGGGAGTTTATGATATACAACTGTCTGCAGTTCCTGCAAATTCATTTGTAGACTACCCTCACCAGTAATGCATATCACCTCCTTCCCTGGATTTGCCATACACGCTCCTATTGCTGCTGGCAAATCATAACCCATTGATGCACATCCAGAATTCCAGAAAATCCTTTGACCTTTCTTAACTATTCCTGCCTGAAACAAAACTACGCAGGCCGTACCATTTCCAGCAACGACAATGGCATCATTATTTAATGAGTCAGTTAACTGATTAATAAAGAAATAAGGGTGGACAGCATCTTTTATTTTTTTATATTCTTCCAATAGTGTAGGATATTTATTTTTTCTAATTATGGCCCAGCGCAACCATTCATGCCAGTCAGGTAATTTCATATCCCTTACACTGTCCAATAATCCAACAATAAAATCTTTTGCATCTGCAAGAATAGCTAAATCGGGTTTAATCGTTGGTTTTAAAAGTTCTGCTCTATCAATATCAACAATTATTTTTTTAGCCGCTCTTGCATATGAATCCCAATTATAACTAACTTGTCGAATATTATTTCTGGAACCAACTATAATAACTAGATCACTATTTTGCAAAGCAAAGTTACCAGCACGGTCTCCGATTGTACCAATTCTCCCAATGTACAATGGATGGTCGCTATGAATTAAGTCAAATCCATTAAAAGTTGTCACTATTGGAATACCTAGCTTCTCAACAAGGTTATAAAATTCTTCTTGGGCTTTCGCAATTCTAATTCCATGCCCGGCAACAATCAAGGGTCTTTGGGCAGTTTCAAGCAGTTTCACTACGTTTTGTATCTGATTACTTAATGAGCTATCGTCTTCAAGTTGCCCACCAGTCTCCGGGTCTTCAATAAAATCCGACTCATCTAGTAAGGCACCTTGAATATCCATAGGAATATCCAACCACACTGGACCAGGGCGACCAGTGGTGGCGATTTTTATCGCTTTTTCAAGTTTATATTTTACTTCTTTTACGCTCTTTACAATATCAGCGTATTTAGTCACACTACGCATAATATGTACGATACTTACTTCTTGATCACCTAACTGACGTAGACCCAGCTCTCTACATGATTCAATTGTTGTCTCTTGTTTAACTTGCCCCGATATGTACAAAACTGGTACAGAATCCGTCCATTGTCCCATAACTCCTGTGAGAGTATTCGTCCCTCCAGGACCAGTTGTTACATTAACAACTGCTAATCTTCCAGATGATCGGGCATATCCCTCAGCTGCAATCGCTAATGCTTGCTCATGGTGGCAACAAATATAATTTAAATTCTCATTATTCCCTAATGAATCGTTTAGATGCATAGCTCCGCCACCGGATAACATAAAAATATCCGCAACACCGGACTCAACTAACTTTCTTGCTATATAGTCTGAAGCTTTCACCATACTTAAGGCTCCTTTATTTATTTATCAAATAAAAGCAATTGCCTATCTATCTCATGAACATTTTGTTTATACCATTCAACTAACTTCCTGATACTTTCATTTAATGATGAGAAACAAATCCCTTTGTCTTTTAATTCTTTTTGAAGTCTATCGTTTGCTCCACTGTACTCTTTACCTAAGCCAGGCGAAGCTACATTTATAGGGAGATTTTCACCAATAATATTCAACACCATTTTAGCTATCTCGTACAATTCTATCGACTGATCAGGTGTGACGTTATATACTTTATACTGATAACGTTCCGAAATAAAAGAATCCAATATAGTAATAAAATCATCAATATATACATAATCAAACTTTCGATTTTGTTTTATAGATATAGGTATATTATAGAGCGCCTTACATATCACATTTGAAATGAACCTTATGGAATAATCCTCGTATTTTCCGAATATACCGAACAAACGAAGCTCTGTAATCTTTTCTGATTTTTCCACATATTTGGCACTTATATATTTTGAAAACCCATGTTCATCCCCGGGAACATTCGTATCGAAGTCTTCTTCTCTTACTTTAAGCAGATCTTTGGATACATCGTAAGCTGCTCCGGAGCTTAAAAAAATCATTTTATCAAAGAAATCTTCATTACGTGCCAAGTTATAAAACATTCGTAAATTATTATAACAGAGTTGACTGTTATCTGCAGAGTTGCGATGGCCAGGTTTTACAGCTGAATGAATAACAACATCAATTGAATGTGATTGAAAAAAGCTTCTTACATCATCTTCATTTAATAAATCAAGCTCTTTATGACGTGGAGCTAGAATATGATATTTAGAGCCTAATTGTTCAATAATATTTCTTCCTATAAACCCACTTCCACCAGTGAGTAAAATTTTCATTATGAAGAACCTCCGCAAAGTGCCATATACTCATCAATCTGCCGCGCACAAAGTTCATACACATCGGATTTTTTCATATATTCTTGATTCCAGAAAACTATTTTCTCAATTGCCGTTTCAAGATTCCATTTTGGTTGCCATCCCAAACGTTTTTTTGCTTTGGAACAGTCCAATTTCAAATAATTCGCCTCATGAAGTTGGGGTGCGGTATCTATCACATACGAGGCTTCCCTCCCCCATAAGTTACACATTCTGTTTACTATCCATTCTACGGTCTGGGCATCTTGTTCATTTGGCCCGAAGTTCCACGCCTCTGCAAATCCAATACCATATCTATATAAGTTTTCAGAAAGCATTAAATATCCACTTAACGGTTCAAGTACGTGTTGCCATGGCCGTATAGATAAGGGATTACGAATAATGATCGGATCACCTTTCACCAAAGACCTTACACAGTCAGGTATTAATCTATCTTCAGCCCAATCTCCTCCACCAATAACATTCCCGGCACGTGCAGAAGCTATAGCAACTCCATGCTCGTTATATAAAGTTGGATTAAAGTAAGAGTTTCTGTATGAAGATGTAACTAATTCTGAACAAGCTTTACTGCTGGAATACGGATCATACCCACCGAGAGGCTCATTTTCCCTATATCCCCACTCCCATTCCTTATTATCATAGCATTTATCTGTTGTAACATTTAAAACAGATTTAATTTGTTGTCCATTTGAAACCGCCGTTCTTATAGACTCCATTAAATAAAGAGTACCCAAAACATTTGTTTCATAGGTTTCTACTGGTTCTTTATATGAATATCTCACTAGAGGTTGCGCGGCCATATGAATAACAATTTCCGCTTCACTTGCATGCAGTGCGTTTAGTAATGCATTCTTATCTCTAATGTCACCTATTACCGAATTTATAGATGAATTCAAGTCACAAATGTCATACAATGATGGATCTGTTGGAGGCTTTAATGAGAAGCCAGTTACCTTAGCCCCCATACGATGAAGCCATATCGAAAGCCAAGAACCTTTGAATCCTGTGTGCCCTGTTAAAAAAACTCTTTTATTCTTCCAAAACTCCTGAGATATCATAGTACCTCCCATAAACATAACATTATTTATCCCAAATCTTCCATGGCGCTTTTCCAGATCCCCATAGATCTTCCAATTGGTTTTTGTCACGAAGTGTATCCATTGGTTGCCAAAAACCATAGTGCTTGTATGCGATCAGTTCGCCATCCCTTGATATACTTTCCAACGGAGTTTTTTCGAAAATTGTTGCATCATTATCAAGATATTGAAATATTTCGGGATTTAATACAAAAAAACCTGCATTAATCCAACCTCCATCACCTTTAGGCTTTTCTTGAAAACCATAGACTTGATCTTGTTCTCCAAGTTTTAAAGCTCCAAATCTCCCACTAGGTTGGGTAGATGTTACGGTCGCTATTTTTCCGTGTGACTGATGAAAATCAACTAGTTCACGGATGTTAATATTTGCAACCCCATCTCCATATGTTAACATAAAAGGTTCATTATTAATATACGGCTGGATTCGTTTCACCCGACCACCAGTCATTGTATTCAGACCAGTATTAACCAGTGTTACTTTCCATGGTTCCGCTGTATGATTGTGAGTAATTGTTTGATTATCACTTCGAAAGTCAAACGTTACATCTGACTCATGTAGGAAATAATGCGCGAAATACTCTTTAATGTAGTATCCTTTGTAACCTAAACAAATAACAAAATCATTAAATCCAAATGATGAATATGTCTTCATAATGTGCCATAAAATTGGCCTTTCACCAATTTCAATCATTGGTTTTGGTTTTAAATGGGACTCTTCGCTTATCCTCGTGCCAAAGCCCCCTGCAAGAATTACTACTTTCATATTTGCCCCTCCATTACTGATCAATTGGATTTCCTGTTACAAGTGTTTCTATAACAGCATCATCAAACGTTTGTACATCGGACCAGCTAAACCCATGCTTTTCAAAAACTTCAGGGCTTGAAACATGTCTCTTTTCTCCATTTTCCACATAGAAGACTCTACCTAAACTGTCTCTAATCAGCATACCATCTTTAATTCCGTCAAGCCCTTGATTATTTACACTTTCAATACTTCTATAGTAACTATTCTCTATATATACATTTTTCTCTACAGGATGGTTTGGATTAATAGCAGTGTAGTTTGCTTTTATAAATTCAAATATTTGCTTGGCAAAATCAGAGAACTTATATCCCCATACATCACTATCTGGTTCGAAAATAATTAACTTAGGCTTACTTGTGTTTAAATCGGAAACTATTTCATCTGAATATACTTCAGCAAACCAAGGGACAATTGAATATGCTTTACTGGCTGGTTCTCTATGATTTCGAATATATGACTGAGGATACAAAATACCAACCCATATTTTATCCTCTTGCGTCGTATACTTTTGAATATAGCTATCGTAAGGATAGGCTAGCATTTCACTGACAGGTTTAGTGAAGTTTGCCCCAACATTAGGTAGGTAAACATTTAAAGATAATAGAAATAACATGAAGGTCAACATACCAATTACTGTCTTTTTGAATCTAAATGAAATATTTTCTAAGTTTAACGTACCATTGAAATAACTATTAATTACGGAACCTGTACAAAAAAAGGTCACAACATAGTAGGGTATAGCATGAAACCACGTAAACCCTCGAATACTAGTGAATCCAATGAAAATAAATATAATGACAGCTAGTAGTTTATTCTTTTTAAATGTCTGAAAAACATAAAAAAGTGTAAAAATTAGTAATATTAACCCAACTAAATCTTTTTCTGCTGAAAAGGTAGTTAAAGTATTTGAAATGTAGCTAATCCAACTTGTAGATATGTCCTTAAATACGGCGATTGTACTTTCCCCAAATCCATTCGTGTATTTACTGTAAACTTCACGATTTAGAACATAAGCCTGTTCATAAAAATTTTTCAAATTGCCAGTAAAGAAATAGATAATAATAAAAAATAAAAAAGGCAATAGAAGAGTTACTGATAATTTGACATACATTCTAATCTTGTTTACATAGTCTTTGAATTCCTTATTGGATTGTACTTCGCACAGTACAAAGCCTAATCCAAGTATAAACACCGTATATACACTTACGAATGCCGACATAATAGAAATAAATATAGATAAGGAAATAATAATCATACTTTTCGTTGTTAATTGTTTAGTATGCCAATACTGTATAAATTCCAAGAAAACAAATAATATACAGTATGCCTGAAATACATCACTTAAAATCATGTGACCCCAATGAAATGTAATTGTTAACGGATATAAAAGTATAATGACATATACTGTTATCACACCAAAGTAACCACTATATCGCTTGTAAATAAAAATCCAAGTAGCTAGAATCACAATACTCATGCATATTCTAAATGTTTCGTACTCATAAGCCCCAAACAATGCAAAGAATGACATGAAGTAATACACAAATGGTGTATGTTGAGAAAAGAAACCACTATATATGTCCCTTCCACTTATAACAGATAATGCACCAAGCATATTATCAGTTTCATCAACAAAATTCATATAACGATGATACAAAAAAAGCAATAGATATGCTAGCGTAAAAACCACAATTGGTGTTTTATGTTTTTTTAAATTACGAATATTCAAAGCCACTCCCCCAAATATCCTACGTTAGTTTTTTAATCATGATTGACTGCTATACGTTATAAATCTGTGAGAATAGTCTTCAACATAAAGCCGGCATCCTGGGAACAAAACTACCTTAATTTCTTCTACTCAACTTATGAACCAAATAAACTACACGCGTTTCTATTCCTTTTCATAAATATTTACTCCTCATTTTCAACTTCATCTGTGTTTTCATCCATTTCTTCCAATACCAGAAAAATTATATTTACCGATATGGCTCACCAAGTGAAAAATCGTCTCGGTCACGAGAAAGGTTTGGATTATAACAAGGATCATTATTTAATAATTGAGCCCACCTTCTTGTCATCCACTCAATCTCTCTTTTAAATCGCTCCATTTTTTCAGGGGTATCTTCACTGCCGCGGCTTTTTGATTCATAGTGATAAAGTTGCACATGAGGTAGCCACACGTTGTAGTATCCTTTCTCCCAAATCTTTAAGCACAGGTCTACATCATTAAAAGCAACCTGCAACTCTTCTTCTAGTCCCCCAACCTCTTCAAACACTGCTTTCCGAACCATTAAACAAGCCGCTGTTACTGCCGTATAATTTGAAACTACTTTCAAGCGGCCAAAGTATCCTGGGTGATTAGCAGTCATATTTTTATGGCTGTGACCTGCAATTCCTCCAACACCAAGTATAACCCCTCCATGTTGCAAAGTATTATCAGGATAGTATAAACATGCTCCAACCGCCCCTACTTCACTACGCATAGCTTGTCCAGCCATTTCAGCAAGCCAATCTGGAGTAATAACCGTTACATCATTGTTTAAGAGTAAGATTAACTCCCCCGTCGCTTGAGCAACTCCAAAATTATTTAATTTTGAATAATTAAAAGGTATATCATAATAATGTACACTAAACCTTTCCGGCTGAGCCTCTAGCCAATGTTTATACAAATCAAAGATAGCACTATCATCACTGCCATTATCAATAATTATGACTTCAAAATTATTATAACTTGTCTTTCCAAAGATTGAGTCCAGACAATCGCTTAATATTCGCGTCATATTTCTTGTCGGGATGATAATAGAGATTTTAGGATTACTAACAGGTTGATATCTCACTAAGTAAACATTTGCTAACCCTTCAATTGATTCGACTGTTGCATCTAAACCTCGTCTTATAATTGTATCCTCTAAAGCACGCAACCCAGCAACATGTGTATAATTTTTGGAAGAACTATTTAAGGCTGTGGAACTCGGTATACTTCTCCAATGATAAAGTATTTTAGGAATATGGAAAATATTTCGCGTATGCTCTGAGACCCTTAGCATCAAATCATAGTCTTGGCTTCCTTCGTACCCCACTCTAAACCCACCCACTTTTTCAACCAAATTCCTTCTATAGAGCGTGAGATGGCATGTGTACATTTGCGACATAAGCATATCAGGTGACCAATCAGGTTTGAAGAACGGAGAATGTCTTTCACCTTTTGTTGATATTTTATCTTCATCACTGTATATTATATCAGCATCCATATGCTTGTTTATAAGAAGAATATTTTCATACAAAGCATCTACAGCCAGCTCATCATCATGATCCAGCAATGCAATAAATTCACCTTCAGCCATCGCTAATGCATCATTCGATGTCCTAGAAATATGTCCATTTTCCTCCCTATACTTTACCTTAATTCGCTTATCAGTTCTACTAACTTCGTCAAGAACTTTTTTAATATGTAGTTTGGTAGAACAGTCATCCACAATACACAGTTCCCAATTGTTATAAATTTGTTTTTGGACTGATTCTATACATAACCTTAACCAATTTTCCTCAACATTATATACTGGAATAAGAACAGAGACTAATGGTTGATACTTTAATCCCGCCGCTTCCTTCTTCAACTTTTCATATTCATCATTTGTCTTTTGTTCCAGACGGATAAAGTCAGAATACTCTAGAATACCTGCTCCCACTGGAGTTTCTGCATGAATCCGAATTTTACGATAAGCACCCCGCAACCCATCACGCTTTGATATTAAAATAAACTTCGAGATCATCGACTTCATCGTCGCAAATGACAATCCATGAGTTCTAATAAACTGTCGTAATGGTCGGCTTAGAAGTTCTAATTTAGAAATTTTCCGTGCTCTGAAATCAAATAGAGAAAATGTTTGCGGTTTATCACCGGGGTCTAGACGCAATCTTTTAAGTTTATTGGGCAGTTTTACAAGGGCACTTTGCTCATGTTCATTATTTCTAGTTAGTAATCCTACTTTAATGAATGATTCTGCGGTCATACCTTCGCCAGAATCATAATACAATTGAAGTGTTACTGTTTCTTCTTCTGCTTTCCCTCTATAATAAAGTTGTACCCATCCACCAAGTAAAGGACCATTCCACTCAAACTGCGGGTCATTTCCTGTTGCCACCCAATCTGATGTTGAATCTCCCACTTTCGCCAAGTGATGAATTGGAACTAAATGAATCTTCTTTTCACCCAACAACTTTTTAATAAACGATTTCATTTTCATTTTCAAATTTCTGTAAGTGGCAGCCGCGCTTCGAAGAGGTTTTGTCAATTTCCAAGAGCGGCTCCCCTCCATATATTCAATACGCTCCCAATAAATTCTGTTCTCTTCTTTTTTGTTTAATAATTCTTCATTTAATTCATGTAACTTTATCTTTGCTTTATCTAATGAGTCTAAATAAACACTACGAAACCTTTTTAACTCTTTACCATGATTTTGGAAGTCTGTACTAAGAATGTCACCAATAGTCGTTGAGACTTTCATTGTAAATTCCAAAACAGCTTTACCTGACAAATTTAAATTCTCAAAAATAAGTTGGGGATCGTCCCCAATTGAAATTCCCCTAAATATTTCCTTATCCCATAAAAGTTCAATAGTTCCAGAAACCTTTAACTCCTGAGTTATATCTAACTTTTCCCCACGTTCTCCTAATATAATAATTTTGCCAATCTCGATTAAACCAGTACTGATTGTCGGATCCACTCTAATTGAATGGATTCGCTCGGTATCTAGTTCAAAAACATAAGTCTCCCAAGTATCGACAATTAAAGTTTTCCATGTAGACTTACCTTCACAATATTGTTCATCTAACTTATCAGTCCAATACACTTGAACATAATTAGTAGGTCTCTCAATAACTTCAGGAACATTCTGAATTTCGTCTTCAACAGGTGGAATTTGATAATATTCACAGCACAATTCCCATAACTGGGTTTCCAAGTGCTTGAAGATATCGTTAAAATATACAGCCTCCAACACACGAGATTGTAATTCAATTTCTTTCAACAGAAAAATGATTCTTAAAAAGCTTAAATCAATCTTAGGGAGAAGCTCTTCAAATGCATTATACTTGAAGCAAATATTAGAATCCCTCTCATAATGAACTAGACGCAACAAATCGACCCACCCAAGATAGGTTTGATGGGTTAAGTCAAAATCAACAATGTATTTATCCCCGTCCTTACAAATGATGTTTTTAAGAGACAAATCTCCAGTAGTAATAGATGGGCCTGATAATAAAAGGTGTTGATTATCTCGAAAATCCTGCTCAAGACGTGCAACAATGTGTTTATCTATCGTTAAGCTATTTATCGTCTTACAAATTGTACTTACTTCTCTTTTAAATATGCTTGTACTATTGTTACCTTCACTACTTGTGGTTTGTTGTTGAATATATTCAAATACTTGCTTCACCATACTAACAGAAGAATCAATAGATAAGTGCCTTCTTTGTATCGCTTCTCTAAGAGTGATTCCTTGAATATACTCTTCGACAATATAAAGGTAACTCCCCATCTCAAATGTTCCATAGACTTTTGGTGATTGAATAATCTCATTCTCCGACAACAGCCCTTGTAAGTAGTGAATCATTTCTATATTGTAGCCTGATCGAACAGATAGCTTTTTTACCGAACATATCAGCTTTCCTTCTAATTTAACTAAATATCGAGTAGTTGCTGCTTTAGCCGCGCGATTGCCGCTACTATTAACAACTTTAAATGAAAGCTTTTTTATTTGATTTTCTTGAGCAAGACCTGCTTTAATTATTGCATTAAATAAATCCATACTCTTCGATCATCCCTTCTTTCTTAAAACAAACCCATACGAAGGACAAAAGTGATGTGCAATCTTATTCTTCGCAAGAGTCTTATAGAGCTCTTTTAATTCGAGTGATAATACAATTTGGCCACCATCAGAACCGTCATATTCTTCTATGTCATGCAGATGATTTGTAAAATAATCGTTAACCTCTTCCAAATCAATCATCATACGAATAAGTTTATAGTCTGGAAAGCAACCATACACTTTTTCAACTTCTAAATTAGCAATCTCAAACATTTCATAATATTCTTCTAATGACCATGTTTTTGATGGTAGACTTTTCTCATTATTTAACTGAAATTTCTTGTCAGCTTCATATTCTGAAAGGTAAGTCAAGTGAGGGATACCTGTATGATCATCTTTTACTCCTTGAATATATTTTGCACCCAAACTATTCTCAATACCTATATATACAATTCCACCAGGCTTCAAAATCTTTTCTGCCTTTCTCAATGCAGTAATTTGGCAACTTTTAATGGTCTCAGTTACTTCTTTACCTGCACCTATCCATTCCAAAGAACCATTAAAAACAACTAAATCGAATACCTGATCTTGAAATGGAAATGTAGTAAAATTCCCTTGAATAAATCCAAGATCTACACTTTCCTGATGAGCGATCTCTTTTAGAATGTCCAAACGATTTCTTGTGAGATCAAAGGCAACACCCAGCCCCCGTCGCGCCAACGGAATTGTAATCTGCCCCCATCCGGAACCTACATCTAGATATACCCCATCATCCGGTATTGGTAATATATCCAGGAATTGCGCTCTTCCTGGATCAGTAATTATTTTGTAAAGCCACGGGCTATTCTGAAAGAAGTCATCCTTAACAACTTCCCTCCAGTTTTTTTTTTTCAAACGGTCTATCATACTCTTCTCGTCACTAGAAGACATGTCTGCATAATGTCCTGAATAAGCTTGTTCTACAAGAAAAAGGGTATCAAGTTGGTCTACTTCAGACCCAGCAGTTACTAACTTTTTAAATAATTCTTCACGTTTTAGCAATTTAAACCCTCAATTCACCATGTGGAATTTAGTAGTACTCGATTCCAATAACACTTTCTAAATTGGCCACCCCGAAACTTCGATCCCCAGGTAAAGGCAAAATCTTCAATTCAATAACATCGTATCGTCGGTCAAGGGGGATTATATCTCCATCTATTAACTCAACAAATCCTAGTGAAATAAAGTAATCCCCAGGCGCCAGTCTCATATGTTGATCAAATGTGATTGTTGCAGTTTCATTTTGATCCAATGTTTTGAAGTCCATATTCTGAAAGTAATTATTCGTCCCGTATACTTCTAATCCTTTTACAGTTTTTATCGTCATGGCATAAATTGGCTGTTCGATTCTCCTTAAAGCCTTCACCCTAAAACTAACCTTAATGGATTCAGCTGTTGTAATAGTCTTAACAGTCTCATTTTTGCAATTAACAACCGAAAATGATTCAATCCTGCCATCAAAACTCCCATAGCGGTACTCGTTAGAAGAGTTAACATCAAGAGAATTAGCACCTGTAAATTCTCCCTCTTTTTTGTTGTGGGACTCTACTTCCACTCCATCTTTATTGATCTCGGTGTGTGAATAGAGGATTCTCGTGTAATGATTGACCACATCATTTGGATTCCCTATCTCTACCAGCTTACCTTTATCAATTAATATAACCTTATCACAAATCTGTCGAATGGTTTGCATATCATGAGATACTACCAGAATCGTTTTACCAATGTTTTTCAACGCCTTTATTTTCTCGAAGCATTTTAATTGAAATCGCCCATCTCCAACTGCTAATGCTTCATCTACAATTAAAATATCTGGATCAACATTAATCGAAACAGCGAAAGCAAGTCGCAAATACATACCGCTCGAGTAAGTTTTAACAGGCTGGTCGATAAAATCGCCAATATCAGCAAATTGCAATATTTGTTCTAATCTCCCGTCAACCTCTTCCTTACGTATACCAAGGATCGCTGCATTTAAATATACATTCTCCCTACCAGTAAACTCAGGATTAAACCCACTGCCTAACTCTAGTAATGCAGCCACTCTACCTTGTACTTTTACTTGTCCTCCAGTCGGAGCCAGCGTCCCCGCAATCATTTGAAGAAGCGTACTTTTTCCAGAACCATTCCTCCCAATAATCCCGACTGCTTCCCCTTGATTTACCGCAAAAGAAACTGGTTGCAGCGCTGTAAACTCCTGATAAAATTTTCTATTTCGAATCAATATTTGTTTGAGTCTATCTATAGGTCTAGAAAATATTCTAAATGTTTTAGTGACTCCAACAACTTTAATTGCTTCACTCATTGTTAATAATCTTCACCCTTCTATAAAACATCGGCAAACCCGTGCTTAGTTTTCCGAAACCACATTAAGCCAACAAAACAAATAAAACCGGATATAAGCAATTGAATTAAAAATCCATCCAGCGCCGGTATCTTTCCAAATAAAAGAATTTGTCTAACATCATCAATGAAGTGTGTTGCAGGGTTTAATTGATAGAACCATAAAAGTTGCTTTGGAATGACCTCAACTGAATAAAAAATAGGACTTAAGAGCATTAATGCTTGTACTGCTACTCCAATAAATTGTCCGATATCTCTAATATAAACCCCAAGAGATGAAAGTATCCATGAAAATCCTACTGTGTAGAATATTAAAGGTAAAATTATGATTGGTAATAACAATAGCGTCCAATGTATCATCCCTAACAATAGAAAATTGGCTATAATTAATAACGTAAAGTTTATTACCGCGTTTACTAATGCAGTTCCTAGAGCAATAACCGGGAACATTTCTAATGGAAAAACAACTTTTTTCACATAGTTTGTATTACTTATAATCATAGAGGGAGAGCGTGAAATTACTTCTGTAAATACAGTCATTGTTGAAAGCCCACAAAATATAATAATTGCAAACTCTACTTTATTAGTGCTACCAGAATGCCATCTTGCTTGAAAAATTTCACTAAAAACAAATGTATACACACACAGCATAAATATCGGTGTTAGTATCGTCCATAGAAAGCCCAAATATGATCCTTTATAGCGACTTATAGTTTCTCTTTTAATAAATTGAAGAACTATATTTTTATTTCTTGCAATATAACTTAATATTCTTGATACCATCAAATTTCATCTCCACAACAACTATTTATGCTTGAGTCAATGTTACAGTTTAATTATTCTAAAGCAAACTACAAAAAACAACAGCCGTATTCTCCAATTTCCGCCAAGTCGGACTTTATGTAAAAGCTAAATTAATAAGTCTATTGTACCATGGAGGCTGATTCAAAAACAGTTCCTTTTGTTTTCAAATATAGCATTTACTAAAATAAGTATTGGCTAGTCAACCCCTTGGACACCAAATAACCCCAAGTATTAAAGATCAAGTTGTGATAAATCTTATAAATCCCCTTAAACTCTCAGTTATTTATGGGTCCGCTAACAGATTTTTTTTAAACTTAATGAAAATCAAATTTCTCATCCCTCTTCCGATGGATTTACAAAATAAATTTTGATAGAATAGTTATTGCCTAACATGTCGAATAATGTATCCCCACAAGGAGTTTATTAAATGAAAACCAAGAATAAGGCAACAACTACAAAAAAAAATGCTGAGTACAACTTTTCACTCATTCAATGGACATGCATCATTTGCGTATCATTATTCTTTATTATTTCTCCCTTTTACAGCGGTTTATTTAATGGCTATGACGTCGGGCATGAAAATAGATTATACGGTGGACTTCTTGCCACCTTTGTAATAGCCGCGCTGTTCACATTTTTTTTCTTTACCAGATTCCAAATTAATAATTATAAATCTGTATTCTCTATTCTAATGCTACTACTTTCTACAGCTTATTTCATTTCTTCTTTTAACGCAGCGTCCATACATTATGCACGCAACATGGTGATGATTTCGCTAGCAATTACTGCCTTTTTTATGTTTGGTCTTTATTTTATTACTTTAGACGCAACAAAACGGTGGTTTGTTTCGTTAATACAGTATTCAATTTATTTTGTTGTCGTATTTGGCCTCATAAATCTCTTCGGCCAAACGTATTATCCGGACGCACTTTGGTTAGCCGATACAAATTACCGTTTGACTTCAGTATTTCAGTATTCAAATACTTATGCAGGTTTTTTAATAGCGGCACTATTTTCTAGTTTATATTTAATTGTTCATTCTAAGCGTTGGTATAATGGGATAATTCACGCATTGATGCTTGTGCCCATATTTTTGTCTTTTTTACTTACCTATTCGCGCGGCGCATTAGTACTTGTACCATTTTTGCTTTTAATAATCATTCCTTTTTTCACTGTGGCAAGACAAATTATGTTTTTGTTTTACTTGTTATGTACAGCTTGCGTATCGTTTCTTATACTAGGGACCATTACATCCAACTACGATGCAATAGCCCGAATTGTTCAGCCACAAAATGATTTTGATCCAGCTGCTCCAATTTCATTTTGGAGTGAACTACCTTTACAAAGCTGGGGACTTCTTCTTGCCGCTTCTGTACTAACAGTAGGGATTGTACTTGTCAGCATTAAATGGCTGTACCCATGGATTGAATCAAAACTCGCTGCATTTAGTCAAAAAAAATGGTCATTTGCAGCAATACCAGTCCTTATTGTAGGTGTAGGTCTAATACTCTCAATTTTATTCATCAGTAGTGGCGAGATTAGGAAAGTATTACCTGAACAGATAGCTAACCGGATTGAGTCAATAAACTTCCAACAGCATAGTGTGCTTGAACGTGCAACATTTTATAAAGATGCCCTTAAGGTCCTAATGGATTATCCTTTGTTAGGTACTGGTGGTGGTGGTTGGACTGCTATTTATCAGGAATATCAAAGTAATCCTTATTCAAGTAACCAGGCACATAGTTACTTTGTGCAAACTCTCGTTGAAGTCGGTGTAGTTGGTTTCATAGTGTTGGTAGCTACTTTATTCTTGATCTACTTCGCATTTATTAAATTATACATCCGACATAAAGAATTACGTGGAAATCATTTTATCTTTTTTATCCTTTCAATTTCAATTCTAGTTCATAGTAGTATTGACTTTGATATGAGTTATCTTTACTTGAGTGTCTTTGTGTTCTTTTGTCTTGGTGCAATGCTCGCCCCCTATAACGATCAATTAGTCATTTCTAAGTGGGACAATTATAATACTCCAAAACTTAAGTATATAGTTCCTTCACTTTTTGGAGTCATCATGATCATTGCTTTATCCTGGACAATACGTCAGAATTATGCCAATCAATACTATGGACAAGCAATGCACAAAGCGGCAGTAGAAAAACTAACACTTGATAAACTTTTGCCAGACCTGGATAAAGCTATCAATATTTCACCCGAGAATCCAGCATTTACATTAACAAAGTTAGATTGGCTATATCAAGCTTACCAACAGTCTAATAATAAGAGTTTTGTCGAGCAAAGTCGCCCATTAATTCAGCAGCTAAAACAGTATGAGCCTTTTAACGGGCAATTAATTTTTGCAGAGTACCGCAACTTTAAAAACTCTGGTGCGTATAAAGAAGCAGTAACAACTTTAAATGACGGTATAGCTAGATTTCCATGGGACATTAATTTTTATGAAGCTGCTATAATGGAGCATTATTTGCTCGGCCTTTCAACAAATGGTACTGATCAGACCAATACAACTGAGAACTGGAATAAGTCATTAAGCATATATTCTGAAGTATTATCTAAAATGAAACAATTAGAATCACTGCCTGAAGGTCAACTACAGGGAAGAATATTTGAACCAACTCCTTTGATTAGACGGGCTATTGGAGCTATTTACTTTTATCAAAAGGAATTTGAATTATCTGTGGAGATTTTGCAACCCATAACCTTGCAACCTCTACAATCTGATAATCCCAACAAAGATCAAGTTGTCCGCGAAGGCGTTCGGTATTACTTGGCATCTCTTCAAAAAACAGGGAAACAAGATGCTGATTTGGAAAACTCTTTATTTTCAATTGATCCTCAACAAAAAATATTGCTAAACCAATTAGAGAATAATGGATAAAAATTAATTATTTTTCACTTCCCTTTTTTCAAGAATTAGTATATAATCTGTTCTTGTTGCAAACGAAATTATATGTGATAAAATGCTTTTTATTGTATTGAAAGGAGGTGAAATCAAAATAATGAAGAAGCTTCTTATAAACAAAACAGCAGCTGTCCTTGTTTTCGCCATGATGCTATCCATTCTTACTCCTATTATCGCTTTTGCTGCGTCTTTCCAGAATGTTAAGCAAGACGGTAATAGAGTAACAGCGGATGTGTACCTGACTGACTCCGAATACCAACAATTAGGGACAGACAAGACCAAAATCACTGTAGGTGTTTATGGCAAAGATGGAGTTATTACTTCCGTCTATGCGACATATAACACTTATAAAAATGCTTTTGTGCTTGATTACACCATTACTGAGAATACATATTTTATGTATGGTTCAGTAGCCACTGACACTTACCAATACAGTGGTGGTGGTGGATATCCTGGTTTTCCCGGCGGTCCTTTCCTGCCAGGAGGTAACGGCATTGTCAACTCTGACGGTACTGTAAACAAGGCTGCTCTGATCGCTGCTCTTAAAGCAAATGAACACGCGGTGGTAATGACTCCATCTGATGTTGTTTATTTGCCAGCTGACGCTCTCATCGAAGGAAAAATCCTGACTCTGAAAATGGAAGATGGTACTTCCTACACTTTGCCAATCGCTGCACTGAAACTTGAAGAGCTTGCTAAATCCCTCGGGGTTGAGCTTAAAGATCTCATTATCCGTGTAGAGATGAAAAAAGTAACTGGTGAGAATGCAACTAAATTGGAAGAAGCTGCTAAAAAAGCAGGTGTTAAAGAACTTGCTAATGCAGTTGATTTCAAAGTATTTGCAGTAGCAAACGGCAAAGAGAAAGAGTTGAAAAACTTCGATCAGTACATCACTCGTACGCTGCCTCTGAAAGAAGAGCTTGCTGATGCGAAGAAAGCAACTGGTGTTATGTTCGATCCTGTTACAGGTAAGCTGAGCTATGTCCCAGCTACTTTCGCAACAGAGAACGGCAAATCAATTGCTACTCTTCTGCGCAAAGGCAACAGCATCTACACTGTAGTTTCAGCAGAAGCAATATCCTTCAAGGATATTCCTGCTAACCACTGGGGTAAAGCTGAGATTGAAGCTCTTGCAGCTAAGCTGATTGTTCAAGGTACTGGCAAAGACTTGTTCACGCCAAACCGTAACATCACTCGTGCTGAATTTGCGACAATGATCGCTCGTGCACTTGGTTTGGACACTAGCGCGACAACTTCCTCCTTCAAGGACGTTGCATCCAATAAATGGTTCACTGGCGCAGTAGCAGCAGCTGCTGAAGCTGGTATCGTTAAAGGAACTGGCGCTGGTAAGTTCTCACCAGACGCGAACATCACTCGCAAAGAAATTGCAGCTATGGTCGTTCGTGCATTGGCCTACACTGGTAAAAATGTAACGCTGACTGATGCTGAAGCAACACAGGCGCTTGCAGCTTATACTGACGCTGCTAACCTTGGTTGGGCAAAAGGTGAAGTTGCAGCAGCTATCAAAGCGGGTATTGTTAAAGGTCAATCTTCTACGAAAGTAGTTGCTGACGCTAAAGCAACTCGCGCTGAAGCTGCTACAATGATCTACCGTACGCTGGATCAAGCTGGATTCATTAACTAATCCAATTTAAGAAGCACCCTTTGGGGTGCTTCTTTCCTATTTAATAAAGCGCTTCTAGGTCCTCCAAGTTGGGAATCGCACCTGAGAGTTTTTTGTCCTTGCATATGAATTCATAGTAGTCGCAAGAGAAGTCGTCGAATACTGATAATTTTGCTGCTAACACAAGATGTCCGTCAGTTGATGGTGCAAGTTGTCTTGCTGGTGATGGAAAAACTGTCCGAACATGAGGAAGAGAAAGGGAAAATCGATAATTCTCCCTAGATGTCGCACTTAAGTATATGAACGTCAATGATCTGATTTTGTTTTGAGTGCCATAGATAAAACAGTGCGTACATACTTTGTTTATCAACCGAGCGGCACCACTCGAGAACCAATAGATGTCATCGATTGTGACATTGGTGAAGATGTCATGCTCCGTGCCGGTGAATGTCAGTGACCGCGAATGTAATCGCCTGTCTAAGACCGCTCGTAATGCGAAAGCTTTGCACTGTAGGTCGATGCGCCGGCGGATCGCCGCATGCTTGCTGATTGAGGAAGATTCCAAAACCCACTCTGACCGACCAGGATGAGCGCCATGGGCTTTGCGCATCCATATTGAAGTTGAACTTCCTCCAGAATTTCACGATGCAACTGGCGTTTAGTGTCACCACGATAAAACTTGGATTTGCAGCCGAGTTGTTCAATCAATCCTTTGTTGAAATGGTGGGGCCAGCTTGGAGTCGGACAAGTAAAGCGCTTTGTACTTCACCGGATCCAGCACTTCGGTGAGCCGTCGAATCGTCGTCGTTTTACCTGTACCGCATCGCCGGTGATGACCGTGAACCACTGACGCTGTGCAACGTATTCAAGATACCCGAGCGTTTCCTCCAGCATGATCAACTCATGCAACTCACTCATGCACATCTCGCGGGAAAGTCGACCGACCGAGACCGTAAAAGGACTCAAACATGACCACCCTCCGTGCTCACCCGGCGGTAGGCTACAGTAGGAGCATGCTGCGCCTTGCGATCCCAGTTGCGTTCTTCCGCTGCCGATAACAGCCTTGAAGTGTCTGCCGCTGCTACTTTCCCCAGATGCTTCGGCAGCGCGGTGGACAATTGCTAGCGCGTTCATCGATGACAAGCTCACGCACACGCCACGAAGTATGGCTTTGTACTCGAGTGTGAGCTCCAAGATTTCTGCCGGGTCGAATGCCACATCCATCGTACAGCCGATGGGATGGTAGGCCATCCTCGTACTTGCGCCTCATGAAGCTGATGCAGCCGGGTTTGTCGACCTTGCGCGTCTCACAGTGCAGGAAGGCATTCGCGAGCTCAACCAGATCGACGAACCGAAGAGGCTTTTTGTCGTTGCGGTATACGGTTTCTGGGTTGTATTCGGAATACGGCTTTTTCTGATATCACTCTAACAGCCGCACCTGGAACAGTTCATTCAGCCGCTGCAGCGTGGTTTCTCAAGCGCAGCTTCGCTTAGGAACGCATCGACCACGCGATTGAAACGTTCGCCTTGCCTGCACTCCGGCAAATAGGGCTTCGCAAATAGCAGACCGATGAATTGTTATTCCGACCTTGATACTGTTTCTTCTTTTATAGATTCACCAGTAGTAGAATGTAAGTTTCCGTTCTTGAGTAAAGTTGTCTTCACAATACGGTTCGCTGGTCTATCAACCCATAGATAAGTTTCATCTACACGATCAATACCTTGCCCCGATCCATAAGTCGGTGGCTTTATTCGCTCTACAAAATTGAAATTCTTTCCGTCAAAGTGATAATGATCTAGTCCATAGGCATATTCCATTCCAAAATGATTTGATCCATGCAAGTTAGCATAAAGCTCACCGTCTTCAAAAATTATTCCTTGGTATCCTCCCTCTTTCTCAAAACTTGAGGACAGTCGATATTTCTCAAGCAGATTGAATTGCTCATCGAATCTTCGTATTTCATTAATGTCATGGTATACAATCCAAAACGAGTTATCGTAAAAGTCAACTGATTCCGCTGAGCCTTCACCAATATAATACTCATCCACGATCTTCAATGAATTTAGATCATATTTAACAACCCTACTCTCACGTAGGTTTACAGATAATTGAGCGCTACCGCCGTTAAAGTCATATACCGGCACATATAAAGACCCATTAATCACACTACCATCACCAAATGACATAAATTTTCCAGTTCTGCTTTTTTGGGTGTATGCTTCTGTTTTCTCCTTTATAAACTTACCATCAAGTGAGTAAACAGAAATAATGTTGTTAAGCTCAAATTTTTCGTCGCGATCTGAAAATACATAGATGTTGTTCCCATCTGATGCAACTCCCTGCCACATACGATAATCCTTTAATCCACCAAAGTACGAAATAGATGGAATATTTTTGTCCTGATTGAATATCTTAATGATCCCGTAGATTGTAATTGGGGCTACAACAAATAATAATACAAGCATAAGTGCTAGTCTCTTCTTCAATTTATCGCCTCCAACAGTAGATCTATAACTTATCTTTATACTTTTCTATAAGGCAGGGGTTCAGAGAGAATTTATATTCTGTATAGTCATTGCATTTTTTAACGAAAATAAATGCTCTGATAGTGTAATTTTACCCGTTTACTTCAATATTTCGGCATCAAATTTCATAATCTAGGTTTACAATACAAAACCCCACCCCTTCAGCCTAAGCCTCTGGGATGGGGTTTTCACGCACGCAAGCTCACGCCGCGGCTAAATTATTTTTGGATAGTTGCAACTGCGCCGGCGCCTACAGTACGGCCGCCTTCGCGGATCGCGAAGCGAGTACCTTCTTCGATCGCGATTGGAGCGATCAGTTCAACTGTAACAGCGATGTTGTCGCCAGGCATAACCATTTCAGTACCTTCTGGCAGGTTGATGATGCCAGTTACGTCAGTTGTACGGAAATAGAATTGTGGACGGTAGCCTGTGAAGAAAGGCTTGTGACGGCCACCCTCTTCTTTAGTCAGAACGTAGATTTGAGCTGTGAAGTTAGTGTGAGGCTTAACCGAACCTGGCTTAGCCAATACTTGACCACGCTCGATGTCGCTGCGGTCTACACCGCGAAGCAGTGCGCCAATGTTGTCGCCAGCTTGAGCGGAGTCAAGCAATTTGCGGAACATTTCAACGCCTGTTACGACGGATTTACGAGTTTCTTCAACCAGACCGATAATTTCGATCTCGTCGCCAACTTTTACTACGCCACGCTCTACGCGACCAGTAGCAACTGTACCGCGACCAGTGATTGTGAACACGTCCTCAACAGGCATCAAGAAAGGCTTGTCAGTGTCGCGCTCTGGGTTAGGGATGTACTCGTCGATTTGGTTGAACAGATCAACGATGCGGTCAGCCCACTCGCCATCTGGGTTGTTCAGCGCTTCACGAGCGGAACCACGAACGATTGGAGTGTCATCGCCAGGGAACTCATATTCGTTGAGCAGGTCGCGAACTTCCATTTCAACCAGTTCCAGCAACTCTTCGTCTTCAACCATGTCGCATTTGTTCAAGAATACGACGATGTAAGGTACGCCTACTTGGCGGGACAACAGGATGTGCTCGCGAGTTTGCGGCATTGGGCCGTCAGCTGCGGATACAACCAGGATTGCGCCGTCCATTTGAGCAGCACCAGTGATCATGTTTTTAACGTAGTCGGCGTGGCCTGGGCAGTCAACGTGAGCATAGTGGCGGTTAGGCGACTCATACTCAACGTGGGAAGTGGAGATAGTGATACCGCGCTCGCGCTCTTCTGGAGCTTTATCGATTTGATCAAATGCAACAGCTGCACCGCCATTACGTTTCGACAGAACAGTTGTGATGGCAGCAGTCAGAGTTGTTTTACCATGGTCAACGTGACCAATCGTACCAATGTTAACGTGCGGTTTATTACGTTCAAATTTAGCCTTAGCCATTGAACTTCGTCCTCCTTAATATAGAGAAATATTTTATATGTGATCGGGCGGAGCAGACTGCTTAAAGTAGTCTAACTCCGTCCAAAATACAACTTATTCGACAACAATAAGCTATTCGCCTTTGCTTTTCGAGATAATCTCTTCAGAGATCGATTTTGGTACTTCTTCATAGTGCGACAGCTCCATGGAGAATACACCACGGCCTTGCGTACCGGAACGGAGAACTGTCGAGTAGCCGAACATTTCTGCCAAAGGCACCTTAGCACGGATAATCAGTGAACCATAGCGAGCATCCGAACCTTCGATGCGGCCACGGCGGGAGCTCAGCATACCCATAACGTCACCCATGTACTCTTCAGGGACGCTCACTTCTACCTTCATGATTGGCTCAAGCAGAACCGGGTTACATTTGTCCTTCGCTGCTTTAAGCGCCATCGAACCAGCAATTTTAAACGCCATCTCCGAGGAGTCAACGTCATGGTAAGAGCCATCTACGATAGTAGCTTTGATGTCAACCAGCGGGAAGCCGGCAAGGACACCATTCTTCATAGATTCTTCAATACCCGCTTGTACTGGACCAATGTATTCGCGTGGTACTGCACCGCCGACGATTTTGTTTTCGAAGGCAAAGCCAGCACCTGCCTCCTGAGGTTCAAATTCGATCCATACATGTCCGTATTGACCACGGCCGCCGGATTGGCGAACGAACTTGCCTTCAACTTTTGCAGGTGTGCGGAAAGTTTCGCGGTAAGCAACTTGTGGTTTACCAACATTGGTCTCAACTTTGAACTCACGACGCATACGGTCAACGAGGACTTCAAGGTGAAGCTCACCCATACCAGCGATAATCGTCTGGCCGGTCTCTTCGTCCGTATGAGCGCGGAAAGTCGGATCTTCTTCAGCCAGCTTCTGCAGAGCGATACCCATTTTGTCTTGGTCGGCTTTCGTTTTCGGCTCAACCGCGAGCTGGATAACAGGATCTGGGAAGTTCATGGACTCAAGAATTACCGGATTTTTCTCATCGCAAAGCGTGTCGCCAGTCGTCGTGTCTTTCAGACCTACTGCAGCGGCGATATCGCCGGCATACACTTCGCTGATTTCTTGACGGCTGTTGGCATGCATTTGCAGAATACGGCCGATCCGCTCGCGCTTGCCTTTTGTCGCATTTACAACGTACGAGCCGGAGTTAAGAACGCCGGAGTATACGCGGATAAATGTCAAGCGGCCTACGTACGGGTCAGTCATAATTTTAAAAGCAAGAGCTGCGAACGGTTGATCGTCTGCCGATTTGCGGACAGTTTCAGTACCGTCTTCGAGAATACCTTTAATGTCAGCTACATCCACTGGGGATGGCAGATAGTCGACTACAGCATCCAGCATCGATTGCACGCCTTTGTTGCGGTAAGACGATCCGCATACTACCGGGAAGATCTTAACGTCACAAACGCCTTTGCGCAGCGCTGATTTCAGCTCGGCAACTGTAATTTCTTCGCCTTCGAGATATTTCATCGTCAGCTCTTCATCCAGTTCAGCTACACGCTCAATCAGCTCATTGCGAAGCTCTTCGACTTGATCCGCATATTCAGCAGGAACTTCGATTTGCTCCGGTTCTTTGCCAAGATCGTCTTTGTAGCGGTAAGCTACTTGCTCTACCAAATCGATCAGACCGACAAAATCGTTCTCAGCGCCGATAGGCAGTTGGATGGCCACAGCATTGGCTTGCAGACGCTCGCGCATGTCGCGTACGACATTCAGGAAGTCAGCGCCGATGATGTCCATTTTGTTAACATAAGCGATCCGCGGAACGCCATAACGGTCAGCTTGACGCCAGACCGTCTCGGATTGAGGCTCTACGCCTTCTTTTGCACTAAATACCCCAACGGCCCCGTCCAATACGCGCAGGGAACGTTCAACTTCTACAGTGAAGTCAACGTGCCCCGGGGTGTCGATGATATTGATGCGGTGACCTTTCCATTGAGCGGTAGTAGCAGCGGAAGTAATCGTAATTCCGCGCTCCTGCTCTTGCTCCATCCAGTCCATCGTAGCGGAACCTTCGTGGGTTTCGCCGATTTTGTGCACGCGGCCTGTGTAGAACAAGATACGCTCGGTAGTCGTCGTTTTACCGGCATCAATATGCGCCATAATCCCGATGTTGCGCGTATCTTTCAAGGAGAACTCTCTTGCCATAATTACGTCTCCTTCCGTTTATGTGAATCCTACCAGCGGTAGTGTGCGAACGCTTTGTTCGCTTCCGCCATTTTGTGTGTGTCTTCGCGTTTCTTAACGGAAGCACCGGTGTTGTTGGATGCATCGATGATTTCAGCAGCTAAGCGCTCTTCCATCGTCTTCTCGCCGCGGTTGCGGGAGTAGTTTACAAGCCAACGGAGACCAAGCGCTGTACGGCGCTCAGGTTTTACTTCTACCGGAACTTGATAGTTAGAACCGCCTACACGGCGAGCTTTAACCTCTAGCACTGGCATGATGTTTTTAATAGCCGCTTCGAATACTTCCATCGGCTCTTTACCCGTACGCTCATTGATCAATGTGAATGCATCGTACAGAATCGTTTGGGCAACGCCGCGTTTGCCGTCGATCATGATGCGGTTGATCAGACGAGTAACGAGCTTGCTGTTGTACAGCGGATCCGGAAGCACATCACGTTTTGGTACTGGACCTTTGCGTGGCATAATGGGAGTCCCCCTTTCTCAATTATTAACTTCGTCATTTATAGCAATACCTGCCCTGCAGCAGTCTTGCATTACTTCTTAACTTTCGGACGTTTCGTACCATATTTGGAACGAGCTTGCATCCGGTTGTTAACACCTGCAGTATCAAGCGCACCGCGAACGATGTGATAACGTACACCCGGAAGGTCCTTAACCCGGCCTCCGCGAATCAGAACAACACTGTGTTCTTGCAAGTTGTGGCCGATCCCTGGAATATAAGCCGTTACCTCGACTTTATTCGTCAGACGAACCCTTGCGTATTTACGCAATGCAGAGTTCGGTTTTTTCGGAGTCATCGTACCTACACGCGTACAAACACCACGCTTTTGTGGAGAGCTGATGTCAGTAGCTTCGCGTTTCAGTGCGTTAAAACCTCTTTGCAGAGCTGGCGATTTCGATTTCGTTACTTTCGCTTCGCGTCCTTTGCGTACAAGCTGATTAATTGTTGGCATGCTGCCACCTCCTTCCCATATTTTAAAACAAAAGATCAGGCTATTTATAAGCCCACAGATCCAGGCGGTTCATTAAGAAACAAACAAAAATTTTCACCAGAATTATTGCCGGCAAAAACGTAGTCGCTTATTCAATTTCCGGTATGACCGCCGCCATGGCAGCTCCGACTGTGATACCACAGGTTATCCCGAGGTTCTTCATCGTATCGACCCAGGTGATGGGCACATCCGCCGCCCCGCATAGCTGGACAATTCTGTCCTTCATACGCGGATCTGCATCTCGTGCAACATAGACTTGAACGGCCTTCCCTTGCTCTACCATCTTGGCCGTCTGTTTACTGCCAATTATGAATTGCATGAGATCCCTTCCTCCCAATCCGCCGATCCGCTTAATCAACCGGATCATTCCGTTCTGAGTTCTAGCTTTCAGGGGTCATACAAATAGGCACACTTCGACATATTAGCATCTAGACTAGTAACATGTCAAGCAATTTCCACCTTCAGCATAAATAAATATTTTGTAACTGGAATTGCCTGTTCCAATCATAGGAGAAGAGCGAAGCGGATCGCCGTCTTCACGGCTTCCCGCAATTCGCTCTTCCTTGATATGACTAGGATTCTATCGATACAGTCTCAGCTTCAAGCTGATCTGCTGCTTCATCCGCTTCTTCTTCCATGCCGGCGAATCGCACGCTCCGGTAACGGTTCATGCCAGTACCTGCCGGAATGAGCTTGCCGATAATAACATTCTCTTTCAGGCCAAGCAGCTGGTCTACTTTTCCTTTGATCGCTGCATCTGTCAGGACACGCGTAGTTTCCTGGAAGGATGCCGCTGAAAGGAACGAGTCGGTCTCCAGAGACGCTTTTGTAATACCAAGCAGCACCGGCTTTGCTACCGCAGGCTCGAGGCCGGCAAAGATCGCTTCGCGGTTAGCCGCTTCGTATTCATGAATGTCTACAAACGCGCCTGGAAGCAATGTCGTATCGCCAGCATCGACGATGCGGATTTTGCGCAGCATCTGCTTGATCATAACCTCAACGTGCTTGTCGTTGATTTCAACGCCCTGGTTCCGGTATACGCGCTGAACTTCCTGCAGAATGTAGTTCTGCACGCCGCGGATACCTTTAATGCGCAGCATGTCTTTCGGGTCGATTGAACCATCGGTCAATTCGTCCCCTGCTTCAACCTGCTGTCCTTTGGCTACGCGAATGCGGGAACCGTAGCTGACCGCATAAACCTTGTTCTCAGCTTCGCCTTGAACCTCAATTTCACGACGATCCTTAGCTTCGCGAATATCTTTGATGACACCGTCAAGCTCCGTAATCATCGCTTGCCCTTTCGGATTGCGCGCTTCAAACAGCTCCTGGATACGCGGCAAACCTTGCGTAATATCGTCACCGGCAACACCGCCGGTATGGAATGTACGCATTGTAAGCTGCGTTCCCGGCTCGCCGATCGATTGGGCCGCAATAATGCCGACTGCTTCGCCAATCTCTACGTGCTTGCCGGTTGCCAGATTGCGTCCGTAACATACTTTACATACGCCATGGCGCGCGCGGCAGCTCAGTACCGAACGAATTTGCAGTCGTTCAATGCCTGCTTCCACAATCGCTTCCGCTTTGTTCGAATCGATCAGCTCATTGCGGTGAACGATAATTTCACCGGTCTGCGGATGACGGATCGTCTCAAAGGAGTAACGGCCTTCAATACGGTCGTACAGATCCTCGATGACTTCCTTGCCGTCCTGAATCCTGCCGACCATAAAGCCTTTATCTGTGCCGCAATCTTCTTCGCGTACGATCACATCCTGCGCAACGTCAACCAGACGGCGAGTCAAGTAACCCGAGTCCGCGGTACGCAGCGCCGTATCGGCCAGACCTTTACGCGCGCCGTGCGTCGAGATAAAGTACTCGAGGACTGTCAGGCCTTCGCGGAAGTTCGATTTAATTGGCAACTCGATGATACGCCCCGATGGGTTGGCCATCAGGCCGCGCATACCGCCGAGCTGGGTAATCTGCGATTTGTTACCCCGCGCTTTGGAATCGACCATCAACATAATGGAGTTGTAGCGATCCATCGACTTCATGAGGATATCGGTGATCTTATCCTTTGTCTGTCCCCAAATATCGATAACGCGGTCGTAACGCTCCTCGTTCGTAATCAGACCGCGGCGGTACTGATTCGTAACGACTTTAACCTTATCCTCGGACTCCTTCAGAATGCCGGCTTTTTCTTCCGGAACGATAACGTCGGAGACTGCGATGGTAATACCGGCGCGCGTCGAATACGTGAAGCCCAGCTGCTTGATCCGGTCAAGCGTAATCGACGTTTGCGTCGTTTGATAGATCCGGAACACTTCAGCAATAATATTGCCGAGATATTCCTTGCCGACGCCGCCCACTATAGGCAGTTCATTCATGAACTGCAGCAAATCGGTGCCTTTTTCTTTTACAAAATATTTGTCCGGCGTTCCATGAAGCAAGTTAGCTTTGCTTGGCTCATTAATATATGGGAACGTCTCAGGGAAAATCTCGTTAAAAATAATTTTACCCGTCGTTGTCAGCAGCAATGAGTTCTGCTGCTCAGCAGTAAAGGTAACTTTATTAAGCAAGCGCGCAGGAATAAAGACGCGTGCGTGCAGAGAAACGATACCGCGCTGGTAAGCTGAAACAGCCTCATTCACTGACGAAAATACAGATCCGCTGCCTTTGGCTTCATTGTTGTCCATCGTCAGGTAGTAGCTGCCGAGAACCATATCCTGAGACGGAGTAACGACCGGCTTGCCGTCTTTCGGGTTCAGGATATTGCCGGATGCCAGCATCAGCAGGCGCGCTTCCGCCTGTGCTTCGGCAGACAAAGGTACGTGTACTGCCATCTGGTCACCGTCGAAGTCAGCGTTATACGCTGTACATACGAGCGGATGCAGCTTGATGGCGCGGCCTTCCACCAGAATCGGTTCAAATGCCTGGATACCGAGTCTGTGCAGCGTCGGGGCACGGTTCAGCAGAACCGGATGCTCCTTGATCACTTCCTCAAGCACGTCCCATACTTCCGGGCTGACGCGCTCTACTTTGCGCTTTGCGCTCTTAATGTTATGGGCCAGGCCTTTATTGACCAGCTCTTTCATTACAAAAGGCTTAAACAGCTCCAGCGCCATTTCTTTCGGCAGACCGCATTGATACATCTTGAGTGACGGGCCGACAACGATAACCGAACGGCCGGAGTAGTCAACGCGCTTACCGAGCAAGTTTTGACGGAAACGTCCTTGTTTACCTTTCAGCATATGGCTGAGCGATTTAAGCGGACGGTTGCCCGGTCCTGTTACCGGACGGCCGCGACGGCCGTTGTCGATCAGGGCGTCAACCGCCTCTTGCAGCATCCGCTTCTCGTTTTGCACGATAATGTCCGGCGCACCGAGATCAAGCAGACGCTTCAAACGATTGTTGCGGTTAATGACCCGGCGGTACAAATCGTTCAAGTCGGAGGTCGCAAAGCGTCCGCCGTCTAACTGTACCATCGGCCGCAGCTCTGGCGGAATAACCGGAAGCACATCGAGAATCATCCACTCCGGTTCATTGCCCGAGTTGCGGAATGCCTCGATAACTTCAAGACGCTTAATCGCACGATTACGGCGCTGTCCTTGAGCTGTACGCAGCTCTTCCTTCAATGTCTCAAGCTCACGCTCGACATCGATATCCTGCAGCAGACGTTTAACCGCCTCTGCTCCCATGCCTGCCTGGAATCCGTAGCCATATTTTTCGCGATAGCTGCGGTATTCTTTTTCAGACAACAGCTGCTTCTTCTCAAGAGGCGTATCCCCTGGATCAGTTACAACATACGAAGCAAAGTAAATAATCTCTTCCAGTGAACGAGGCGACATATCGAGAGCCAGCCCCATACGGCTTGGAATTCCTTTAAAGTACCAAATATGCGATACAGGAGCAGCAAGCTCAATATGCCCCATCCGTTCACGTCGCACTTTGGCTCGCGTTACTTCAACGCCGCATCGGTCACAGACGACGCCTTTGTAACGCACCCGTTTGTATTTGCCGCAATGACATTCCCAGTCTTTCGTCGGCCCAAAGATCTTTTCGCAGAAAAGACCTTCTTTTTCCGGTTTAAGCGTCCTGTAGTTGATCGTTTCTGGTTTTTTCACCTCGCCGCGGGACCAGGAACGAATTTTGTCTGGCGATGCCAACCCGATCTTCATGTACTCGAAGTTGTTCACATCCAACAAGGAGCAACCCTCCTTCGCTATGTTTCGCTTGTTTCATATCTATTGCAACTTTATTGCCGCAAAGATCCGCGGCCTGCAGACGCAAACCACGGATCACCTGCATAGACATGTTGTATCTAAAGCAAAGACTACTCGGCTCCTACTTCGGCGCCTTCAAGATTCAGGTTCAGCTTGTCGCTTTGCCCGTCATCCTCGTCGTCCATTTCCTTCATTTCAATCTCTTCTTCGTTCTCGGTCAAAATTTTGACATCCATACCTAAGCTTTGCAGCTCTTTAATCAAAACTTTGAACGACTCTGGAACGCCCGGCTCCGGCACGTTCTCGCCTTTGACGATCGACTCGTATGTTTTCACGCGGCCGACAACGTCGTCGGATTTGACCGTAAGGATCTCTTGCAGCGTATAGGCTGCGCCGTAAGCCTCGAGTGCCCAAACCTCCATCTCGCCGAAACGCTGTCCGCCGAACTGCGCTTTACCGCCCAGCGGCTGCTGGGTAACAAGCGAGTAAGGGCCAGTAGAGCGGGCATGGATTTTATCATCAACCATGTGCGCCAGTTTGATCATATACATGACGCCAACAGTTACTTCACGTTCAAACTCTTCACCGGTACGACCGTCATACAGCTTCGTCTTGCCGTTACGCTGCATGCCGGATTCTTCCATCGTGTCAAACACGTCATACTCGCTGGCGCCGTCAAATACCGGCGTAGCAGCGTGAATGCCCAAATGCTTGCAGGCCATACCCAAGTGAACCTCAAGCACCTGGCCGATGTTCATCCGCGAAGGAACGCCCAGCGGGTTCAATACAACTTCTACAGGCGTGCCGTCCGGCAAGAACGGCATATCCTCTTCCGGCAAAATCCGGGCGATAACCCCTTTGTTACCGTGACGTCCGGCCATTTTGTCGCCTTCGGAAATTTTCCGTTTTTGCGCAATGTAGGCGCGAACCAGCTGATTAACGCCCGGCGGCAGCTCGTCGCCGTTCTCGCGCGTGAACACCTTGACGTCGACTACGATACCGTCGGTACCATGTGGCACGCGCAATGACGTATCGCGAACCTCGCGCGCCTTCTCACCGAAGATAGCATGGAGCAAGCGCTCCTCAGCAGTCAATTCCGTCACGCCTTTTGGCGTAACTTTACCGACGAGAATATCGCCTGCGCTAATCTCCGCACCGACGCGGATAATGCCGCGCTCATCAAGATTGCGCAGCGCTTCTTCCCCTACGTTGGGAATATCGCGCGTAATTTCTTCCGGTCCAAGCTTCGTATCACGGGCTTCGGATTCATATTCTTCAATATGAATCGACGTATAGACATCTTCCTTAACAAGCTTCTCGCTCAGCAAAATCGCATCCTCGTAGTTGTAGCCTTCCCATGTCATGAAAGCAACTACTACGTTGCGCCCTAATGCCAGCTCGCCCATTTCTGTAGACGGTCCATCCGCCAAAATGTCGCCCTTGCGCACCAGATCGCCTTTCCGGCAGATCGGACGCTGATTGATGCAAGTACCTTGGTTGGAACGCATAAACTTGTGCAGCTTATATTTGATCACGTCGCCAGTGACCGGCTTGCCGTCAATAACCTCGATGCGGCGCAGCCAAATTTCATTGGCGGATACACGTTCAATAACACCGTCGTATTTCGCTACGATACATACGCCGGAATCCTTGGCCGACTTATGCTCCATCCCTGTACCGACAAGCGGCGCTTTAGGAATAAGGAGCGGTACAGCTTGCCGCTGCATGTTCGATCCCATCAGCGCACGGTTCGAGTCATCGTTCTCCAGGAACGGAATGAGCGCTGTCGCAACCGATACAACCTGCTTAGGCGAAACGTCCATATAGTCAACGCGTTCGCTTGGCATCGTCAAAATATTGTCTGCCTGCTTGTTATAACGAACGATAACCATATCCTCGGCAAACTTGCCTTCTTCCGTCAGCTGCGCGTTTGCCTGCGCAATGACATAGTTATCTTCCTCATCCGCCGTCAAATATGCGATTTGTTCGGTAACAACGCTTGTCTTCGGGTCAACCCAGCGGTATGGAGCTTCAATGAAGCCATACTCGTTAATGCGGGCAAACGTGGACAAGGAGTTGATCAGACCGATGTTCGGTCCCTCCGGCGTCTCGATCGGACACATCCGTCCATAGTGAGAGTGGTGGACGTCGCGAACTTCAAAGCCTGCGCGCTCCCGCGTCAGACCGCCAGGGCCGAGGGCTGATAGACGGCGCTTATGCGTCAGCTCGGCAAGCGGGTTGGTCTGATCCATAAATTGGGACAGCTGCGAGGAGCCGAAAAACTCCTTGATCGAAGCGATAACAGGGCGAATATTGATCAGCGCCTGCGGCGTGATTGCATTTGCATCCTGAATCGACATCCGCTCGCGCACTACGCGCTCCATCCGGGACAGACCGATACGGAATTGGTTTTGCAGCAATTCGCCGACCGAACGCAGACGGCGGTTGCCCAAGTGGTCAATATCGTCTGTGCTGCCGACACCATGCAGCAAATCGATAAAGTAGTTGATCGAAGAAATAATATCCGCCGGCGTAATATGCTTGACACTCTTGTCAATTACACCATTGGCAATCACTTTAATCACTTTTCCATCTTCTGTAGGCGAGAATACACTTACCGCTTGCAGAGGAATACTATCAGCATCAAGCACACCATTAGCGACATGGTACGTTTTGAAGCCAACATTATTCTCCAGATGAGGTAAGAGCTCATCCAGCACTCGACGGTCGATCATTTGGCCAGCTTCCGCCAAAATTTCACCAGTCGAAGGATCAACCAGTGTTTCGGCTAGACGCTGGTTAAAAAGACGGTTTTTAATGTGAAGCTTTTTATTGATTTTATATCGGCCGACATTCGCCAGATCATAGCGCTTCGGATCGAAAAATCTTGCCACGAGCAAGCTTTTCGCATTATCAAGCGTCGGCGGTTCGCCTGGACGCAGGCGCTCATAGATCTCGATCAGCGCTTTTTCCGTCGAGTCGGTGTTGTCTTTATCCAGTGTGTTGCGAATATACTCATCATGACCGAGCAAATCCAAAATTTCAGCATCCGTTCCAAAACCAAGCGCGCGAAGAAGAACGGTCACAGGGATTTTCCGCGTCCGGTCAATCCGGACATAAACGATATCCTTTGCGTCTGTTTCCAATTCCAGCCAAGCACCGCGGTTCGGAATCACTGTTGCTGTGTACGTCTTCTTGCCGTTTTTATCCACTTTTGTGCTGAAGTACACGCTAGGTGAGCGAACCAATTGGCTAACGATGACCCGTTCCGCACCATTAATAATGAAGGTGCCGGTCTCGGTCATCAGCGGGAAATCGCCCATGAAAACTTCTTGCTCTTTCACTTCGCCGGTTTCCTTGTTGATGAGCCGAACTTTTACACGCAGCGGGGCCGCGTACGTTACATCGCGCTCCTTCGATTCATCGACGGAATATTTTGGTTCGCCGAGCGAATAGTCAATGAACTCGAGCATCAGATTTCCTGTAAAATCCTGAATCGGCGAGATATCTTGGAAAAGCTCAAGCAAGTCCTTCTCCAAAAACTTCTCGTACGATTTTTGTTGGATTTCAATCAGGTTCGGAACTTCGAGCACTTCGTCGATACGAGCATAACTTCTGCGCGTGCGCCGACCATACTGAACAAGTTGTCCTGCCAACTTAACCTCACCCCTCATGTCTGCTTCACAGAAAATGAACAATACATCTTTCCGGCAGGCGTAAACGTCCCACTGTCTGAACAACGGCGAGAACCTATACACAATGTCGAATTGAGATGTACAGCATGTAAAGCCTGATTCAATAAAGAAAAGCCCTTATCGAAAAATTCGAAAAAAGAGCATGCTTCCGTCAGTCGCCCTCGCATCCCTAGAACGCAAAGTCTCATATCAAGTAATTTTGCCCAAAATGTAAACATTATACGTCAAAACGGTAATTTTTATTCATAACCACTAACACCAAAATTTAAGCTTGACATTTTAGTAGACTAAAGAGATTGAGCCCATCTTAATACTGACATTTTATAATTATACCGCAAACGAAGTGCCGAGTCAACATTTATACTGCCCGGAAAACTTTTCCTCTCACAGCATGTACGACCAAGCTTTTTTCGGCTTCTTCTTCAGCCCTTTCGGGCACGCAATATACGGTATCCTTTATCCTTTTTCACTTCTTCTACTTCGGAAAATAAAGCGGCCAGCTTCGCTTCCGCAGAAGGAGCCCCCTGCTTTTTCTGAATGACAACCCACATCGAGCCTCCCGCATGCAAGCGCACTGCCCCTTCCTCAAAAATCTGATGAACGACAGCCTTCCCTGCCCGTATCGGAGGATTGGTGACAATCACATCAAACGATTGCTCCGCAACTTTTTCATAGATATCACTTTGCAGTACAGTTGTGCTCTCAGATACCTTATTCAACACTGCATTATCACGGGCTAACTGAACGGCACGCTCATTCACATCGATCATCGTGACGTGGCAGCCTGGCACCATTTTAGCAATCGCGATGCCAATCGCTCCATAGCCGCATCCAACATCAAGTACTTGCGCACCAGGCGGGATTTCCAGCGCTTCTATAAGCACGCGGCTTCCATAATCGACACCAGATTTGGAGAAAACGCCAGCATCCGTCATAAATTGAAAGCTCATTCCACGCAGCTTCACATCATGCTTCTGACGCTCCGACTTTGCCGCTGGCTGCTTTGAATAATAATGTTCTCCCATCATCACCCTCCAAACTCGCAGCAATAAACCTCCGCCGTATGTCTGACTTCCTCATGCGACGCACGTTTGCAGCTGCGATCATAATTATCGAACAGGAATAAAGCGAACCCCTTGAAGCAAGCCGCTTTCAAGGGGTTCATTGTATTAAAGTGAAATTACTTCACTTCTACAGATGCGCCTGCTTCTTCCAGTTTTGCTTTGACAGCTTCTGCATCTTCTTTGCTTACTTTTTCTTTGATTGGTTTTGGTGCGTTGTCAACCAGTTCTTTCGCTTCTTTCAGGCCAAGACCTGTAATTTCGCGAACAACTTTGATAACGTTGATTTTGGAAGCGCCAGCGCTGCTCAAAATTACGTCGAACTCGGTTTGCTCAGCTGCAGCAGCTGCGCCGCCGCCAGCAACAACTGCAACTGGTGCTGCAGCAGTTACGCCGAATTCTTCTTCGATTGCTTTAACGAGATCGTTCAGTTCCAGAACATTCATGCCTTTAATGGCTTCCAAGATTTGCTCTTTGCTCATGGTTAAACCTCCAATAATATATGGTTAATTTTTGTTGTATTACAGTAAAACACTTGCTTAGCACCCGATAAATGAGTGGATTAAGCTTCTTTTTGCTCAGATACAGCTTTAACCGCAAGAGCGAAGTTGCGCATAGGCGCTTGCAATACGCTGAGGAGCATGGAAAGCAAGCCTTCGCGCGATGGCAGCTCAGCCAGTGCTTTAATTTCGTTCTCGTCGAACACGTTGCCTTCAACGACGCCGCCTTTCAGCTTCAATGCATCGTTTTTCTTAGCGAACTCGTTCAAAATTTTAGCCGGAGCTACAGCATCCTCTTTCGAGAAAGCTACAGCTGTCGGTCCTGTCAGCACGTCGTTCAGCTTAGTCAACTCCGCGCCAACAGTCGCACGGCGAAGCAGCGAGTTTTTCAATACTTGAAATTCAACGCCAGCCTCGCGCAATTGTTTCCGAAGCTCAGTCACTTGCATAACATTCAAACCGCGATAGTCCGCAACAACTGTGCAGGAGCTTTCACGCAGCTTTTCTGTCAACACTTCGACAGCTTCTTGTTTTGCTTGAATAACTTTTGCGTTTGCCAACTGGTACACCTCCCGTTAATTTCTCGACATCCCGTTCCAAGTATCTTCGCCCGCGATGCACAATAAAAGGCCTTCGCAGACGAAGCGAAGGCCATGATCGTCCATTGTTACGCACTTGCCAGGCAAGTCATGCAGCAACAAACTATTTATCATAACACCTCGGTAGGAAATTAAGCCTGACGGCACCTACTGTCTACGGTATGCATATTCGAATGTCAGTCGTGTATCTTAACGGAATGCAGCAGCATTCACGCGAGCGCTTGGGCCCATTGTCGAAGATACAGCGATGTTTTTCAGGTAAACACCTTTAGCCGCAGCCGGTTTTGCACGGTTCAATGCTTCGATCAGCGCACGAAGGTTTTCGTTCAACTGCTCAGCACCAAACGATACTTTGCCGATTGGAGCATGGATTTGACCTGCTCTGTCGAGACGGTACTCGATTTTACCGGCTTTGATCTCTTGCACAGCTTTTGCAACGTCAAACGTTACAGTACCTGCTTTAGGGTTAGGCATGAGACCTTTACCGCCGAGAATACGACCCAGCTTACCAACTTCAGCCATCATGTCCGGAGTCGCAACGCAGACGTCGAACTCGAACCAGCCTTGTTGGATTTTGTTGATCATGTCAGCATCGCCAACATAATCTGCGCCAGCCGCTTCTGCTTCTTTAACTTTCTCACCTTTAGCAAAAACGAGAACGCGCTTTGTTTTACCTGTGCCATGCGGAAGGACAACAACGCCACGAACCGCTTGGTCTTGTTTTTTCGGATCTACGCCGAGACGTACAGCTGCTTCAACAGTTTCGTCGAATTTAGCAGTTGCCGCTTTTTTGACAAGCTCGATAGCTTCCAAAGACTCATAAGTAGCCTCAGAGTCGACCAGCTTGGCAGCTTCCAAATACTTTTTGCCGTGTTTAGCCATTTCGAAAACTCCTCCTAAGTGTGGTTTTAACGGAAAAGCTCCTTAATTGGAGATCCTCCCACTTGATGCAAGTGCATGCACCCGCATCCTGCTTCACCACGCCCGTTGGCGCGATTCAAGCAAATTGCACATTACGAACGATAATCAAAGATTAGTCCTCGATTACAACGCCCATACTGCGAGCCGTACCTTCAACCATGCGCATAGCCGCTTCAACGGATGCTGCATTCAGGTCTGGCATTTTTGTTTCCGCAATTTCACGAACTTTGTCGCGTTTTACGGTAGCAACTTTCTTCTTGTTCGGTTCGCCTGAACCTTTGTCGATCTTTGCGGCTACGCGCAGGAGAACGGCTGCTGGCGGCGTTTTGGTCTCGAACGTGAAAGAACGGTCTTCAAAAACAGTGATCACGACTGGAATAATCAAACCAGCCTGGTCTGCTGTACGAGCGTTAAACTCTTTACAGAATGCCATAATGTTCACACCTGCTTGACCGAGTGCAGGACCGATCGGCGGAGCCGGGTTCGCTTTACCTGCAGGAACTTGCAATTTTACCAGCTTGATGACCTTTTTTGCCATGTTGTGCACCTCCTTGCCGTAATAATCCGGTCACGCCAACATTAACAAAGTACCGCACGCCGAATAACAATCAGATTTTTTCAACCTGAGTGTACTCCAGCTCAAGCGGAGTCTCTCTGCCGAACATATTGACATGAACCTTCAGCTTGCTCTTGTCGAGCAAAATCTCTTCTACTGTTCCAACAAAATTCGCAAACGGACCTACCTTTACACGCACCGTCTCTTGCAGCTCGAAGTCGATCTTCGGCTTCGGCTCCTCGATGCCCATATGCTTGAGGATTTGTTCCACCTCGTCAGGCAATAGCGGAGTCGGTTTGGAGCCAGATCCTGTCGATCCGACAAATCCGGTGACGCCGGGCGTATTACGAACGACATACCAGGAATCATCCGTCTGAATCATTTCCACAAGAACATAGCCGGGGTAAACTTTACGCATGACGGTCTTCTTCTTGCCGTCTTTATTTACCACTTCTTCTTCCATAGGAACAAGGACACGGAAGATCTTGTCTTCCATCCCCATCGATTCAACCCGTTTTTCCAGGTTGGCCTTCACTTTATTCTCATACCCGGAGTAAGTATGCACAACGTACCATCTTTTTTCCATAACAAGCCACCTTTGGACCCTTCTTAAACAATCAGTTCAACCAGTGCAGAGATCCCGATGTCAAGAACCCAAAAATAAACAGTCACAAGCACGATCGTAAACAGAACGACGAGCGTATAGCTTGTCAACTCTTTACGGCTTGGCCAGCGGACTTTCTTCAACTCCGCGAAGCTCTCGGAGAAAAAAGAAAACGTCGTCCCAAAGCTTTGCTTCACTTTAGCTAGAAATGCCACGTCCACACCTCCAAGTCCTATCTTGTTTCGCGATGAGGAGTATGCTCGTTACAGAACTTGCAAAACTTCTTCATCTCGATGCGGTCGGGGTGATTGCGCTTGTTTTTGCTGCTGGCATAGTTTCTTTGTTTGCAGTTTGTGCAAGCCAACGTAATAATAACCCGCATTGCCGTACACCTCCTGGGCTTACCAAATAAAAAAAGCGTGAACCGTTGTATGTTGTAAGCTGCGTGATTCAAAACCCACAATAAAAAACGCCTATTTAAGGGCTACCTAAAACACTTTATCATACGGCCCTAGTCAGTGTCAACAAGAAAGCTAGCTACTACGCCGATTCACCGCCTGTATCTGCCTCGCCTGCTTATCCATCGGAATTTCTTTTTGATCAAAGCTCGTTCACCTGTTTATTGAGTACGAACAGTTCTAGCATCATCTAGTATCGACCGGAATTTTCCTTCTGAAACATAAAAATGAGATTGTCTGTGATGGAGCGGCCGGCAATGGCTCTTTGAGCAGCCTTGCTGTGCAGCTCGCGAGCCGCGCGGACCTACGATCCGTTATTTGGTCGAAAACCGGCTAATTCAGAGGTTTCGCGGACACACGATCCGTTATTTATGGATTTCGCCTGGTTTTTACGGCGTTTTGAGGCCAATAACAGATCTACGGTCCGCGAGCCAGCCGTTTTAGCTATTTTGTTCACAGATAACGGATCTACGGTCCGCCAAACTGTTCAAACAACAAAAAAGAGCCCATCCAGAGCTCTCTGTCTTCTGCAAATTCATTCAACATTGTGCGCGAAGTAGAAATAGAGATACAAGACCTGTTATCCGCCAATATTGCGAACTTCCAAATAACGTTCCAACTTGCGCTTGACTCGCTGCAAAGCGTTGTCAATCGATTTGACATGACGATCAAGGTCGACGGCAATTTCTTGATAAGAACGTCCATCCAGGTAAAGCATCAGCACTTTACGCTCCAGATCACTTAAAATCTCCGACATCTTGTCTTCAAGACCAACGAATTCTTCTTGATTAATGATCAGCTCTTCCGGATCTGAAACTCGCGTACCGCAGATGACATCCAGCAGCGTCCGATCTGAATCCTCATCATAAATAGGCTTGTCCAGCGAAACATACGAATTAAGGGGAATATGCTTCTGGCGCGTTGCGGTCTTGATCGCAGTAATAATCTGGCGTGTAATGCACAACTCCGCAAATGCTTTGAATGAAGCAAGCTTGTCTCCTTTAAAATCCCGTATTGACTTGTACAGGCCTATCATACCTTCCTGCACAATGTCTTCGCGATCGGCCCCGATAAGAAAATAGGAACGTGCTTTTGCACGGACAAAGTTCTTATACTTGTTAATCAAATATTCCAGCGCTTCGCCGTCACCTTCACGAACCGCTTCTACTATGTCTTCGTCCGTCCTGCAGTCATAGTCCAGCGTATTCCATTCTCTGAGGTCGATGCTCACGAACAATCCCTCCGGCTCTAAAAGCGCGCGCTTTCCAAATTGCTCTCCCCGCGCAAACGTTCTCCGTCATGCTGAGAAGAAACGGCTGACGCCGTCCTTGGCGCGAAACAAGTCACTTCCCTGAAATTTTATAGGATTTATTGGAGAAAGCGTATAAATTCTATAAGATCAAGTGAAGGCGCCGTTTATTATCGCCATAATTGTAAATTGCGGCGAACTAGCCGCCACCTGACTTTGTCCAAAGACATAGACACAGTATACATTATGTAACCTGCCAACGTCAATGTCGATCCGCTTACGACTGCCCCCGCCGCAGCCGCTCCAGCTTCATTCGCACATCCAGGCTCAAATTGTCGTCAAGTTCGTTGCGCTTTCCGAGCGGCCGTTCCAAAGTGCGCTCGATTTCCTTCCGGTTCTGCGTCACATCGATCAGCAGCTCGCGGGCAGAGATGCGCAGCGCTCCTTGCGCGAAAACGACGTGCTGCTCAATCATATCCGATGTCGCCACATAAAGATTGCGGCTCCGCATCCTCATCTCTGCCGCCAGCCGTTCAATGCATATATCCGCCGTTTCCTTTTCTTTCGTAAACACAATCTTAATGCGGTACTGCTTGAATGACGCTCCCGCTCCCGGCACCTGATGCGCATCAAAAACAACAATTATCTGCATCCCTGTAAAGCCTTGATAATCGGCCAGCATTTCAAGCAGACGATCCCGCGCCTCTTCCAAATTCCGGTCTTTCAAGCCCGCCAGCTCCGGCCACGCGCCAATCATATTGTAGCCGTCCACCAGCAGCGCATCGTCCCGACGTTGACGCATTGCTAATCACACCGCCGCTGCCGCACCACTTCATACATCAACACACCGGCTGCCACCGACGCATTAAGCGAATTCAACTGCCCATGCATAGGCAGCTTGATCAGAAAATCACATTTTTCGCGGATTAGTCTGCCAATTCCCTTGCTTTCATTGCCGATAACGATCGCCAGCGGCATATCAAAGCTTGTTTTGCCGGCATATACATCCTGGTCGGCACCGACATCTGCCCCTGCAATCCAAATGCCGGCTTCTTTCAGCCGTTCAATCGTTTGCGCCAGGTTAGTGACCCGCGCTACCGGTACATATTCCACCGCGCCCGCTGAAGTTTTGGCGACGGTAGCCGTCAATGCCGCGGAACGTCTCTTGGGGATAATGACGCCGTGCACCCCTGTACATTCGGCTGTACGCAGAATGGACCCCAAGTTATGCGGATCCTCGATTTCGTCAAGCAGGATGAAAAACGGCATTTCTCCGCTTTCGGCCGCCCGCTCCAGCAATTCGTCCACCTCAAAATAGCGGTAGGCTGCCGCCTGCGCCACAATGCCTTGGTGTGCGGAGCCGCCGGTCATTTGATCCAGCTTGCGCTTATCGACGGTCTGAATAACAATTCCCGCCTTTTTAGCTTCTGCAAGAATAGGAGCAATGTTCTTTTGCGCCTGCTCGGCCACCCATATTTTGTTTAGTTCCCGCCCGGAGCGCAGCGCCTCCATCACAGGATGCTTTCCGGCAATCCATTCTAGTTCTTCATGATCTGTCATCCGAAACTTCCTCCTCTTTGCTGCCAACCATTATTCAAACGCAGCCGTCATCAGCTCCTGGAGCCGTTCATCCTGCTTAGTGAAATACAAATATCCGATCAGGCATTCCAGTCCCGTAGCATAGCGGTAATCGCCGGGATCGGCATTTTTGGGCGGCGTCCCGGATTTGGTGTTGCGCCCTCTGCGCACGATATCGGCTTCTTTGTCTGTGAGGAGCGGCTCCCACCGCTCCAGCAGCCGGCGCTGCGATTTGGCCGAAACAAAGCCGGTTGCTTCTTTGTGAAGATGATGCGGCTTATGATTCGTGTGCGAAATTAAATACTGCCTGACCAGCACTTCGAACACCGCATCTCCCATATAGGCTAATACGACAGGATTCAACAGCTCCGGCGGCTTCGCCGGAGGGTGCCATCGCATTCCGTCGCTCATTTGCGTTTCCAACGTATCCCTTGAGGCGTATCCTCAAGTACAATATTTTGCGCTGCAAGCAAGTCGCGGATTTCATCGGCTCGCGCCCAGTTTTTCATCCGCCGCGCTTCTATCCGCTCCTCGATCAAAGCTTCTATCTCCGCATCCGGCAAGCCTTTTTCATCATTGCCCCCAGCCTGCGGCAGCAAGCCCAACACATTATCCATCATTTGCAGAGCGTCGATAAACAATTGCAGCCCTTGAACCGTGACAACAGCCTGCTTCATATACTGATTGGCCTCGCTAACCAGCTCGAACAGCGCGGTAATCGCATCAGGCGTATTGAAATCGTCGTTCATCTTTGCCTTGAATTGCTCGACAATGAGGGAAACACGCTCCCCAATCTCCGCCAGGTTTTCTTGCGCAATTGTGCCGGCTGCCGCCATGCGATGCTGCAAATTGTCCATGCAATTGGTGATCCGCTGCACGCTGCTTTCGGCCTGTGCTATCGTATCGTGATTAAAATTGAGCGGACTGCGGTAGTGAGACGACAGCATAAAATAACGAATGGCCGCCGACTTGGTGCGCTTGAGCAGCTCATTTACTGTAACGCCGTTGCCGAGCGATTTGGACATTTTTTGATTATCGATATTGATATAGCCGTTGTGCATCCAATAGCGGGCCATCGGTTTTCCAGTCAGCACCTCGGATTGGGCAATCTCGCACTCATGATGCGGGAACTGCAGATCAAGGCCGCCGCCATGAATATCCAGCGTATCGCCCAAATATTTGCGCGCCATAGCCGAGCACTCGATATGCCAGCCCGGACGGCCTTGTCCCCAAGGGCTATCCCAGTAGATTTCACCTGGCTTGGCTGCCTTCCACAGCACAAAATCCTGGCCGTGCTCCTTACGCTCGTCGACTTCAATCCGAATGCCCAGCTGCAGCTCCTCCATATTTTGATGCGAAAGCTTTCCATAATCGGCAAATTTATTTGTACGGTAGTAGACATCGCCGCCGCTTTCATAAGCATACCCTTTTTCGACAAGCTCATGAATAAAGGCCACAATTTCGCTCATATTCTCCGTTACCCGCGGATTAAGCGAAGCTTTTCGCACGCCCATGCCCTCGATATTTTCATTGAAAGCGGCAATGAATTTTTCAGCCACCTCAGGAACGGTCGTTCCCAACTGCTCGGCTTTGCGAATCAATTTATCGTCCACATCGGTAAAGTTGCTTACATACTCCACTTCATAGCCTGCAAATTCCAAGTAACGGCGCACTACATCGAAGAAAATAACCGGCCGTGCATTGCCGATATGAATATAGTCATATACAGTCGGGCCGCAAACATACATTTTCACTTTGCCCGGCTCCAGCGGCACAAATGTTTCCTGTTCGCGCGTCATCGTATTATATATTTTTAAACTCATTCCTCTTGCCCCTCTCCAGAAATTTGCTCGCTTTGCACCTGCTTCAGTTCAGTCTTCAAATCATCGATTTGCCGCTGCATGTCGCGCAGCATTTCAATAATCGGGTCAGGGCACTTCGTGTGATCCAGCCGATCCACTACCCGCTCTCCATTCTGCTTCACAATACGCCCCGGATTGCCGACAACTGTGCTATTGGACGGCACTTCACGCAGTACGACCGCATTGGATCCAATATTTACATTATCTCCGATCGAAAAAGATCCCAATACCTTCGACCCGGAGCCAATAACGACATTATTGCCGATTGTCGGGTGCCGCTTTCCCTTCTCCTTACCGGTTCCCCCCAAGGTCACGCCTTGATAAATAAGCACATTATCGCCAATCTCACATGTTTCGCCAATGACAACGCCCATTCCATGATCGATGAACAGCCGCTGGCCAATCTTTGCGCCCGGGTGAATTTCGATTCCGGTAAAAAATCGGCTGACCTGTGATATTATACGCGCAACTGTGCAAAAACGGCGCTTATAAAACCAATGAGCCACGCGATGCGCCCAAATAGCATGCAGTCCGGAATAGGTGAAAATGACCTCAAATTTGTTGCGGGCGGCGGGATCATTATCGAATACAGTATCGATATCGGATTTCATTTGGCGAAACATACCTTCGTACCCCTCTCCAGCTTGGCGCTGACGGCATTCTTGCTGCCGTTTTATAGAACAAAAAAACGCCCCTACAGCCTAACGGCTGCAGAGGCGTTCATGCTGTAAACGCGGTTCCACTCTGCTTGAGGCCCGATCTACTCTTGTGCCGCGTACTTTAACACGAACCAAGAGCGCCCGCTCCTCGTCTTCATTGCCTTTAACGCAGACATACGGCAGCAGCCTACCCCGGTCGTCATCGTCCGGATCGGCAGCGCAGCTCCCAGGTGCAGCGCTCATTTCGCAAGAATTAAGCGGCTCCCAGCCAATCGGTTAGCAGCATACACTGCCGGACCAATAGTCCGCCTTCTCTGTCAATTCTTATCCCTTAATGAGCAATCCTGTTCTAAGCTTTTCAACCGGTACTATACAAATAATAGTTCAAGTATAGCCGACGGCCGGCTTGCTGACAAGCGAAATCGCTCCGCTTCGTGCAGACCATGCGGCAATTCCGCTAGACCAGACGGCGCTGCAGCCGCTCCATTACTTTTTCTTTGCCCAACAAGACAATCGTCTGATTGAGATCAGAGCCATGCGTCTGGCCGGTCAAAGCCGCGCGAATCGGCATAAACAATTGCTTGCCCTTGCAGCCGGTTGCCTTTTGCACAGCTTTAATCGCCGCTTGTACAGCTTCTGCATCGAACTGTCCGATCGCCGACACTTGCTCTTTAAAGGCGCTTAGTACAGCCGGCACCTGTTCATCGGCCAGTACTGCTTTCGCTTCATCTTCATCGGCTACTTCCTCGCTGAAAAACAGCTCGGTAAGAGGTACAATTTCCGAACCGAAGCGCAGCTTGTCCTGATATAATTGCACAAGCTTACCCGCCCATTCCATTGCCGCTTCATCCATCGCCGCTGGCAGGCGCCCTGCGCGCTGCAAATGCGGCAAGCACAGTGCAAGCAGCCGCGGCTGCTCCAGCTTTTTCATATATTCGTTATTCATCCAGGCCAGCTTATTCGTGTCGAAAACGGCCGGACTTTTGCTAAGGCGGGCGGCATCGAAAACAGCGATCAGTTCATCGCGGGTAAACAGCTCCTGCTCCCCTTCCGGCGACCAGCCAAGCAGCGTAATGAAATTGAACATCGCTTCCGGCAAGTAGCCAAGCGAATCGTACTGCTCGATGAATTGAATGATCGATTCGTCGCGTTTGCTCAATTTTTTGCGGCTTTCATTGACGATCAGCGTCATATGGGCAAAGATTGGCGGTTCCCAGCCGAAAGCTTCGTAAATCATCAATTGGCGCGGCGTATTCGAAATATGGTCCTCGCCCCGCAGCACATGGCTGATGGCCATCAGATGATCGTCGATGGCGACGGCGAAGTTATAGGTCGGTATGCCGTCCTTTTTCACAATAACAAAGTCTCCGAAGCCTTCCGACTCGAAGCTGATGGCGCCTTTGACCATATCGTTAAAAGAATAGGTTTTCCCTTCGGGCACGCGGAACCGCACACTCGGCACCCGTCCCTCGACTTCGTAAGCCTGCTGCTGCTCGATTGTTAAATCGCGGTGCTTGCCGGAATAACGCGGCATCTCGCCCCGCGCCATCTGCTCCTCCCGCTCCTGCTCCAGCTCTTCCTCCGTACAGTAGCATTTGTACGCCAGTCCGCGATCAATCAGTTCCTGCCAGTATTTGCGGTAAATATCGAGCCGCTCCATTTGGCGGTATGGGCCGTACTCCCCGCCGATATCGACACTCTCGTCCCAGTCCATCCCCAGCCATTTCAAATATTTCAGCTGGCTTTCCTCGCCGCCCTCGACGTTGCGCTTCACATCCGTATCTTCGATCCGAATAATAAACTTGCCGCCGTGATGGCGGGCAAACAAATAATTAAATAAGGCCGTTCTAGCATTGCCGATATGAAGATGTCCTGTTGGCGACGGCGCATACCGCACCCGTACTTGATTGGACATAAGCTGTATTCCCCTTCCGTCTCTTTCATTCATTTCACGATCATAGCATATCCTTCACAAGACAGACAACCGCCTGTGCGGCAATCCCTTCGCCGCGGCCGACAAACCCCAGCTGCTCTGTCGTCGTCGCCTTCACATTCACCTGCGACAGCTCCTCGGCATCCAGCGCCTTGGCGATTACTTCCACCATTTGCGGAATGTACGGCAGCATTTTTGGCCGCTGCGCCATAATGGTGGCGTCGACATTGCCCAGCTTGTAGCCGCGCTCTTTAATCATCGCCCATACTTTTTTCAGCAGCACCAGGCTGTCGGCATCCTTGTAGGCTGCATCCGTATCGGGAAAATGCTTGCCGATATCCCCCAAACCGAGCGCTCCCAGCAGCGCATCGGTAATTGTATGCAGCAGCACGTCCGCATCCGAATGTCCCAGCAGCCCTTTCTCATATGGAATCGTTACACCGCCAATGATACACGGTCTCCCCTCAACCAGTTGGTGCACATCAAAACCTTGTCCCACTCGGATCATTGTCATTCTCTCTCCCTTTGTGTAATCAGAAACTCTGCGTATGGCAAATCCTCCGGCGTTGTCAGCTTAATATTCGTATAATCCCCTTCAACAACCTTAACCGTTACACCGCCAAAACGCTCTACGACTACCGCATCGTCCGTGCCGAGAAAGCCCGCGGCAGCCGCCTGCTCATGCGCATCCAGCAGCAGCGAACGACGAAAAGCTTGCGGCGTTTGGATGGCCCACAAGCTTCTCCGGTCCGGAGTCGCAACGATGACCCCGGCCTCATCTACTTGTTTAATTGTATCCTTTACAGGTACAGCAAGTACAGCTGCTTCTGTCCGCTCAGCTTCTCTCATGCAGGCTTGTACAGCGCGCGCCGTCACGAGCGGACGCACGCCATCATGTACCATAACCCATTTTGCAGTCAAAGCTTCCAGTCCGAGCTTTACCGAATGCTGGCGCTCTTCTCCCCCGGCTACGACCGCTTTAACCTTATGTAAACGATAATCCCGAATGTACGCCTCGCATCGCTTTACATCGCCGGCACCCACAACAAGTACGGTTTCCGCCACTTCATCAATTTGCTCGAACAATTCCAGTGTATGAATGATGACAGGCTTGTCCCTAAGCATCAAATATTGCTTGCTTTCCGCTGTTCCCATCCTTGTTCCGCGTCCGGCCGCCACGATGACGACGCCCCATTCCGCGCACTTCAGCCCCATTGCCCTTCAACCGCCTCGCTGTAATCTCGCCCTATCCTAAGGATACGGCATATGATTCTATCATAACGTGTTACAGCGCTTTTTCCAACAGCTTGGGCTTGGCGAAAATCATTCTTCCCGCCGACGTTTGCAGCACGCTCGTCACCAGCACTTCCATCGTCATGCCGATATATTCGCGTCCGCCCTCTACGACGATCATCGTACCGTCATCCAGGTAGGCCACGCCTTGCCCGTGTTCTTTCCCGTCTTTAATAACCTGAACGACGATTTCCTCCCCCGGCAGCACGACAGGCTTAACGGCATTGGCCAGATCGTTGATGTTAAGCACCGACACGCCCTGCAGCTCACAAACCTTATTCAAATTAAAATCGTTGGTCACAACTTTTCCTTGCAGCACCTTCGCCAATTTCACCAGTTTGCTGTCTACTTCGCCATCTTCCATGTCGCCTTCATAGATCAGCACTTTGACATCAAGCTCTTTTTGGATTTTGTTCAAAATGTCCAAGCCGCGGCGGCCGCGGTTGCGCTTGAGCAAATCGGACGAGTCGGCAATATGCTGCAGCTCCTCCAGGACAAATTCTGGAATGACCAGCGTCCCTTCGATAAAGCCGGTTTTGCAAATGTCGGCAATTCGCCCGTCGATAATGACGCTTGTATCCAATATTTTATGCTCCTCATAGGGACGCTCTTCGTCAGCTGCCGCCGCTTTGCTCCGCTGCGACAATAAATTTGCCATCAGCTCCGCCAGCTCGGCCCGCTTGTCCATTCCGATACGTACACCGAAATAACCGAGGAACAATGTCATACAAACCGGAATAACCACCCCTGCCCCGCTAAGCCGGGATACCGCCGGATATAATAGCGCGGACAAGGCAAGTCCGCCCAGCAGGCCTAATGCGCCGGCCACCAGCTCTTCTGTCGGCAGCGCGGTTGTACGCTGCACACCTTGATCAATCAAGCGAACGATCGTTCCGGCAAATATAGAAGCCAGCACCACGCCACATAATGCGCCAATTGCAACATTCATGTAGTAGCTGCCCGATTGCAGCAGCGTGCCGTAGGATGCGTCTGACCACATAGATCCCACATGCATCCAGTCATACAACTGCGCCCCGGCAATGCCGCCAAATAACAATCCGACCGCCTGAATAATTCGTTTCATCATAATAAATCCACCTCCACTACAAGTATGTTCCAATCTTTCGCCTGCTAAACCGTCGTCAACCAGAAAACAATTAATTTTGAAATGGCAGGGGAGTATGCTTATAATAGGGATAGCATTGCCAATCCTGAAATGAGGTGGAATCGATGAACACGCCCACATTGGAGCAATTTCAGCAGCAAGTATCTGAGCTTTTGCTTAGACACCGCAGTCTGCTGGATGTTTTATCGAAATACGGCCAGTCCGGCGCGTCCGTTAACCGTGCAGTTGCCAAGTCAGTGACCGAATGCGGCTGTATTGAGCTCAATGCCCGCAAGCAGGAATTTCCGGATGATATTAATTCAGAGCAAGCGCGCACAAAGCTGCAGCATCACATCAATGGCGAGTTATGCGAGCATTGCCGGGATGCAATCAAAAATGAGCTCGGACGCAATCTGTTTTATATGTCTGCGATGTGTAATTTGCTGGGCATCGAGCTGGACGATGTTATCGCCCATGAATCAGACAAATGTTCCACGCTTGGCATTTTCAATTTCACCTAGCCGGGAAACGTTTAATAAAACAAAAAAACCTTCATCTCCTAAGCGGAAATGAAGGTTTTTCATGGTTTTAGGCACTATGCTCGGAATGAGAGCCGTCCTCTGTCAGTTTTTTTCTGCGCTTGCGCTTTCTTCCTGGCAAACGGCGCTCAACGTTTTTTTTTAAACCGTAGAGGGCATACAGCACAAGCGGAATGAAAATGATCTTTGACAAATGATTCGGAAATACGATGCCCAGCACTACGGATACGAGTACTACGAGCGGTACAACCCAGATGGCATTTTTAGGAATGCCGATTTTTTTGAAATTCGGGTATTTCACTGTACTAACCATCAAAAAGGATAAAGCAAGTGTGCTTGCTAACAATACCGCAATTGGAATTTCCTTGTGAAATAAGGCCAATGTCGCAAGGACCCCGCCTGCCGCCGGAATAGGAAGCCCGATGAAATAACCCGGCATGCCGGAGACCACATTGAAGCGGGCCAGCCGCAGCGCTCCGCAAATCGGGAATAACGCCGTAATAATCCATGCCGGTGCCGGACTCAGCTCCATAAAAGCAACACTATACATAATAAAAGCCGGCGCAACGCCGAAAGAAATAACGTCGGAAAGCGAGTCCAATTCCTTACCAAATTCACTCTGCGCATTCAATGCGCGGGCCACACGCCCATCAACCCCATCCAGCAGCATGGCGATGATGACCATCATTGCGGCAATATCTGGCTTGGAGTTCTCTGGAAACACCAGCAGAATCGCAACGATTCCCAAAAACAGGTTCGCTACTGTAAAAAGACTCGGTATCGATTTCGTAAACATTCTGTCCCACCTCATCTTTACTATACCCCAAAACATGAATGTCCCGATGGACCTAAGCTGTTAAATGACACCATAATTGTCTGCATTCTATTCATTGTATGAGATTTAGATTTGTCTGTCAATGAACATCTGCTCCTGAAGTCGCCGCAGCCCTTCTTTAATGGCGCGAGCCCGCACTTCCCCGATTCCTTCAACAGAGTCTAGCTGCTCGATCGTAGCAGATAAAATATGATGGAACGAGTTGAATTGCTCGACCAGATTGGTCATGATCGCAGCCGGGAGACGCGGAATTTTATTTAATAACCGATACCCGCGCGGCGAGACCACTTCTTCCGCTGCACTTCCCGTACCGGCATATCCGAGCAGCTTCAAGATCGGCGGCACATCAAGCAGCTCTTCCGAGCTTAGCCTTCGCAGGCCCATGCGTATTTCGCTAATCCGCTCTTCATTCGTTTCCTTCGCATAGTCCTTAAGCAGAAACCACAGCTCCTCTTCAACACCGCCGACGAGTTCCTCCATCTGCATGCTGATCAGGCGCCCTTCTGTTCCTAGCTCATTAACATAACGTTTGATTTCCATTTTGACGCGAATGACCATCTCTACCCGTTTGATGACATGCGCCACTTCCTGCAAAGTGACAAGCTCTTCAAACTCGGCCGCCGACAGGTTCGTAAACGATTGATTCAAAACAGCCTTATACTTCTCCAATGTCTGGATCGCCTGATTGGCTTTCGTTAAAATAACCGCCATATCCTTAAGTGAGTAGCGCAGCTGCCCTTGATAAAGCGTAATTACATTCCGCCGCTGCGATATGGAAACGACCAGCTTGCCCGTCTGCTTGGCCACCCGCTCAGCCGTGCGATGCCGGATGCCTGTTTCGGAGGAGGCAATTGCACTATCCGGAATCAATTGTGTGTTGGCATACAAGATCCGTTTGCGGTCTTCGCTTAAAATGATCGCGCCATCCATCTTGGCCAGCTCATACAGATAGTTCGGCGAGAAATCGCAATTGATCGAAAAGCCGCCGTCAACGACCTCCATCACTTCCGGACTGTAGCCGACGACAATAAGCGCCCCTGTTTTCGCCCGCAGTACATTTTCCAGCCCTTCGCGAAAAGCGGTGCCGGGAGCCACCATTTGCAGCAACTGGTTCATAATCTCTTGTTGAGTCGGTTCCTTCATGATTTGCCCCCTCTATCCCAACGCTGCCGAGAGTGCTTGTGCCACTGTCTCGACGCCGATAATTTCAATGCCAGATGGCGGGCTCCAGCCCTTTAAACTTTTTTCCGGCATAATGACACGTTTAAACCCAAGCTTTTGCGCCTCCTTCACCCGCTGATCTGCCCGCGATACCGCCCGCACCTCGCCGGTCAGACCGATTTCGCCAAAAACAACATCGAATGGACGGGTTGGCGCATCCCGAAAGCTTGAAGCAATGCTGACCGCCGCGGCCAAATCTACAGCCGGTTCATCCAGCTTCACACCGCCGGCCACATTCAAATAAGCGTCCTGCGTTTGCAAAAACATGCCCATCCGCTTCTCCAGCACAGCAATAATTAACGCCAGCCGGTTATGGTCGATGCCGGTCGACATCCTTCTCGGAGACGGAAAATTGGTCGTGGCGACGAGCGCCTGCATTTCGACAAGCACAGGTCTTGTACCCTCCATACTGGCGACTACTGTCGAACCTGACACCCCTAGCGGCCGCTCAGACAAAAACAATTCTGAAGGATTGCTGACCTCACGCAGACCGGTTTCGCCCATTTCGAAAATGCCGATTTCATTCGTGGAGCCGAAGCGGTTTTTCACGGCCCTTAATAGACGATAAGAATGATGGCGCTCCCCTTCAAAATAGAGCACGCAATCCACCATATGCTCAAGCAGGCGGGGGCCGGCAATGGCTCCTTCCTTTGTAACATGTCCGACCAGTACTGTTGCAATCCCTTTAATTTTCGCTACGCGCATAAAATGCGCTGTGCATTCCCGCACCTGCGAGACGCTGCCGGGAGCCGATTGAACATTCGGATCATAGACAGTCTGAATCGAGTCGATTACTAGGAAATCCGGCCGCACCGTATCGATTGCCTCGTTAATCCGATCTATATTCGTCTCGCACAGCACATAAAGCTTATCAGTCAATGCGCCGAGACGATCAGCTCGCAGCTTCGTTTGCCGCACCGATTCCTCGCCGGAAATATACAGCACGGTCAAGGCCTTGACCGCAAGCGCATGCGAGGTTTGCAGCAGCAGCGTCGATTTGCCGATCCCGGGGTCGCCGCCTACTAAAATGAGCGAGCCCGGAACAACCCCTCCGCCCAAGACACGATTCAGCTCCGGCATTGCCGTTTCGATGCGCGGTTCTTGGCCACTTTCTATATCTATGATCGGTTTTGCCTTTTCTTGCGTCTGAATAATCGCAGAGCCGCTTGACTTTACAACCGTCTCTTTCTCCTCGACCATTGTATTCCAGGCGTGACAGCCTGGACATTTGCCCAGCCATTTGGGCGATTCCGTGCCGCATTCAGTACAAGCAAATTTTGTTTTTATTTTAGCCATTGGCGTTCCTTTCTACAATCATCCGTCCTGATCAAAGTTTACCATACCTTGCGGCTTATTCCTCTCCAGCCAGACGAGTCACTAAAACGGAGTGCGTGGTCATTTTGGAGCCAAGAATGACCGATTCATTGCCGGCCTCCTGCGACGACTGCTGCTCAGCTGCACGCTTGACATGCGCCTCTTTGAAATTATCGCTGCTAACCCAACCTTCGAACGCAGCCTTATCCGCCCAAGTTGTACATACCTTCAATTCGTCGTATTCCTCTAAGCCCTGCGTTAACAGCACCTCCATCCGCACAAAGCCCGGCTGAAATTGCACGCCTTTCGAACGGCCGAACCGGGATGCCACTTCCTCCCCGTGACCTTTTTTCACTTTAATTGTATTCGTTACGACTATCATCGCTTCTCCTCCTATCATCGGTCAGTTTGTACTTTTATTTTACCAATCCTTCCCCATTGAAACAAATGTTCTCTTCCCAATTTGCAAAAAAAAGAGGCTCACCCTCTTGTTATCAAAGATAACAAACTGGGTGAAGCCTCGTAAATTCAGCTTATTTCGCAGCCGGCTCCTCAGTAGAGGCGCCTGCCCGTGTAACGGTCAATTCCCCGTCTTGCACATCAATTGTCAGTGTATCGCCCTTGCTGATCTTTCCAAGCAGCAGATCCTCGGACAACCGATCCTCGATATGCTTCTGGATCGCGCGGCGCAGCGGCCGTGCGCCGTATTGCGGATCAAAGCCCTCTTTCGCCAAAAATTGCTTGGCAGCATCGGTTAGCGTAAAGTCAACTTCTTGCTCACGCAGCCGCTTGCGCAATTCGTCCGCCATCAAGCTTACGATTTGGGCGATATGCTCTTGCTCCAGCGAATGGAAGACGATCGTTTCGTCGATCCGGTTCAAGAACTCTGGACGGAAGCTCTTCTTCAACTCCGCCATCACTTTGTTGCGCATCACTTCAAACTCATGGCCTGCATCCTGCACAGCCGTAAAGCCAAGCGACGTATTGCGCTTAATTTGCTCTGCGCCGACATTGGAAGTCATAATAATCAAAGTGTTGCGGAAATCGACTACACGCCCTTTGGAGTCTGTCAGACGGCCGTCCTCCAGCACCTGCAGCAAAATATTGAATACTTCAGGATGAGCCTTTTCGATTTCGTCCAGCAAGACAACCGAATACGGCTTGCGGCGTACTTTCTCAGTCAGCTGTCCGCCCTCTTCGTAGCCGACATACCCCGGAGGAGCGCCGACGAGCCGCGATGTGGCATGCTTCTCCATATATTCGGACATATCGATCCGAATAACGGCATTTTCATCACCGAACATCGCCTCTGCCAACGCTCTGGCCAGCTCGGTCTTGCCCACCCCGGTCGGTCCAAGGAAAATGAAAGAGCCGATCGGGCGCTTTGGATCCTTCAAGCCGGCGCGTGCGCGGCGGATTGCCCGTGAGACTGCTTTGACAGCGTCGGATTGGCCGATCACGCGATTGTGCAAAATATCTTCCATTTTGAGCAGCCGCTCTGTTTCTTCTTCGGCCAGCTTGCTGACCGGAATTCCGGTCCAGCTTGCCACAATCTGGGCAATGTCTTCAGGCGTAACCTCGGAATCTGTTCGGCCCTGCTTTTCTTTCCATTGGTTTTTGGTGACATCCAGCTCTTCACGAAGTTTTTGCTCTGTATCGCGAAGCGCTGCCGCCTTTTCAAATTCCTGGCTTTGTACTGCAGAATCCTTTTCCTTGCGGATATCCTCCAGACGATTTTCCAGCTGCTTCAAATTAGGTGGAACTGTATATGATTTTAAGCGTACTTTTGACGATGCCTCGTCGATCAAATCAATCGCTTTATCCGGCAGGAAACGGTCTGTAATATACCGGTCAGACAATTTTACCGCCTGTTCGATCGATTCATCAGTAATTTTTACACGGTGATGGGCTTCGTAGCGGTCACGCAGTCCATGCAAGATTTGGATCGCTTCTTCCGGAGACGGCTGGTCAACCGAGATCGGCTGAAAGCGTCGTTCGAGTGCTGCGTCCTTTTCAATATATTTGCGGTATTCATCAAGCGTGGTCGCCCCGATGCATTGCAGTTCGCCGCGCGCAAGAGCCGGCTTCAAAATATTAGAAGCGTCAATTGCCCCTTCAGCTCCGCCTGCACCGATCAAAGTATGCAGCTCATCGATGAATAGAATAATATTGCCGGCCTGGCGAATTTCATCCATGATCTTTTTCAGGCGATCCTCGAACTCGCCGCGATATTTTGTACCGGCTACGACAGAGCCCATATCAAGCGTCATGACGCGCTTGTCGCGCAGCGTTTCCGGAATTTCGCCGGCAATGATCTTTTGCGCCAGTCCTTCGGCAATTGCAGTTTTACCTACGCCCGGCTCGCCGATCAATACCGGATTGTTTTTTGTGCGCCGGCTCAATACTTGAATAACGCGCTCAATTTCTTTGCTGCGGCCAATGACTGGGTCTAAATTGCCCTCCTTGGCTGTTACCGTCAAGTCGCGCGCGAGGCCGTCCAGTGTCGGTGTGCTTACATTAGCCGTCGCTCCGTGATTGGAGGATACCGCCTCGCTGCTGCCGAGCAGCTGCAGCACCTGCTGCCGCGCTTTATTGAGGCTGATGCCCAGATTGTTCAGCACTCTTGCCGCGACACCTTCGCCTTCGCGAATAAGCCCCAGCAAAATATGCTCTGTTCCTACATAGGTATGGCCAAGCTTGCGGGCTTCGTCCATTGACAATTCAATAACCTTTTTGGCGCGCGGTGTATAGGCAATATTGGTCGGCTGCTCTTGGCCGCGGCCAATTAGCGATTCGACTTCATCCTGAATTTTTTCCAGGCTAAGCCCAAGACCGATTAGCGCCTTCGCCGCGATTCCTTCTCCTTCACGATTCAGGCCCAGCAAAATATGCTCTGTGCCAATATTATTGTGACCGAGACGAACAGCTTCTTCCTGCGCCAGTGCCAGCACTTTTTGGGCACGTTCAGTAAATCTTCCAAACATCATTCTCCAGCACCTCCATGGTCGAATTTACGATGCAATTGTTTGCGGATCAGTTCGGCCCGCCGAACATCCCGCTGCTCTGTACTCAGCTTTTCCTCGAAGGTTTGCTGTAAAAAGCCAGGCTGAGTCATTACCAAAAGTTCATTCATAATTTGCGGCGATACATCAGTGATCAATGCCAGGTCAATACCAAGCCGTACATCAGAAAGACGCTGCGCCGCTTCTTTGGAATCGATAATAAAAGCATGCGATAAAATGCCGAGTGAGCGATATACACGATCCTCCAGGTGAATGCGGGATTCATGTTGCAGCATACGCTCGCGCGCCGCTCGCTCATGCTCAATAATTTGCTTGGCTACGCTATACAAATTATCGATAATTTCTTCCTCAGACTGACCTAATGTAATCTGGTTTGAAATTTGAAATAAATTGCCGAGCGCCTCACTGCCTTCTCCATACATCCCCCGAACTGCAAGCCCGACCTGTGTAATGGCTGATAAAATCCGGTTAATCTGCTGAGTCATAACAAGTGCTGGCAGATGCATCATGACTGAGGCTCGAATGCCTGTGCCGACATTTGTCGGACAACTTGTCAAGTAGCCGCGCCGTTCATCAAATGCGTAGTCTATCTCTTCCTCAAAAATGTCATCAATGCCGCTAGCCGCAGACCAAGCTTCCTTAATTTGAAAACCCGGATACAAACATTGTATCCGCAAGTGATCCTCTTCGTTCACCATAATGCTGATCGCTTCATTTTCACTTAACATTAATGCGCCGCATCTTGACTCATTCGCCAGCGTCGGACTGATGAGATGCTTCTCTACCAGTACCCTTCGTTCCAGTTCAGAAAGGTCTGCAAGCTCAATCTTCTCAAACGGTCCTAGTGCAGCCATCGCTTTATTGCTGCCTACCGCCGTCAACTTTTCCATCACTTCGCGCGACTGTTCATTAGTCGCCAGCATCGGAAACGGGTGACCCTGCATATTCCGCGCAATGCGTACTCTGCTGCTAATGACGATGTCAGAATCAGGCCCTGAGCTGTGCATCCACTCACTTAAAGCATGCTGTGCAAAAGATCGTTTCGACATGTGAGGTCCTCCTTCCTTTTTCTGACGTTTAATTTTCAGTCATGCTCCGTTCTAGCTCGCGAATCCGATCGCGAATGCTCGCTGCCTGCTCGAATTCCTCGCGTGCAACAAGCTCAAGCAGCTTATGTCTTAGCTGCTCCACTTCTCTTTGCAGCTGAATTTTGCCTCCGGAGCGCTTTGGTATTTTACCGACATGAACTGTATTGCCGTGGACGCGTTTTAAAATCGGATCCAGCTTGTCTCCAAATTGCGAATAGCAGTTGCTGCAGCCAAAGCGTCCCATTTTGCTAAATTGCGCATAAGTTAGACCGCATTCTTCACAGCGCAGCGTTTGCGGCTTGGAGCCAAAAGTACCGCTATTATTAGCCGGATCGAAATCAAGCAGCCCCGACAATAAGCTATGGATCGAAAAGCCGTTCGCTGTTCCCGGAATACCCTCTCCCTTTTCCCTGGCACAAGACTCGCAAAAATGAAATTCTGTTTTATCGCCATTTATAATTTTAGTGAAATGTAATGTTGCAGTACGTTTACCGCATTCTTGGCATAACATGGCCGCATAATCCCTCCTTGAGCTAGAATCTTAGCGTGCCCCGCTGACATAAACCATCTACCTTCACTTCATGAGCAGCGTTATTAGCATAGCTTTCAACAGCCTCGCCCGAACCTCATCCCTGACCGGAAGTTTCAGCCCAATTACCTCCCGCGACACAGCCGCTCGTAATAAGTTGGCCTCTCGCTTGGAGATAAGCTCCGCTTCTTCCAGTTGATAAATGAGTCCTTCTGCTGCTGTTTGATCAACCCGCGACCCAATCGTCTGATCAATATGTCCCTGAATATACTTCAAGGTCGGCAGCTCTACACGCTGAATACGGATATAACCGCCGCCGCCACGCTTGCTTTCTACGAGATAGCCTTTCTCCAGAGTAAAGCGCGTACTAATGACATAATTGATCTGCGAGGGTACACACGAGAAGCGATCCGCCAAATCATTGCGCTGAATTTCGACCGCCCCTTCAGGGCTATCCTGCAGCATATGCTTCAAATACTGCTCAATTAGATCGGAAATGTTGCGCATCCCGCAAACCTCCCTCAACTGACAGAACAGCAAACAGCTCTTCTTACTGAAAAGTCAAACTAATCAGAATTCACTGAAAATAGAGTTCGCTTGACTTTGACTTTCTTTGACTTTAACTTTATTATACGCTTTTTTTCCAAAAGGTCAATAGTGCGCTTTATTAGCTTTGGGCATCTGGCTTCCATTTATACACGCCGGCAAATGCAACCTTTATATTCCAAAGCTCGTCTTATTATTAAAAGTGCTTTGATTTCACTCTCGAGTGTTTTACAATTATAGATACAAGCCGTCAAAATACAACAGAAAGGTCGTGTCCGCATTGAGTCATTCGACTTCGTTACATAAACGTTGTTTGCTTACGGCCTCCATTTTACTGGGCGTCTCGTTTGCAACAGTTCCTGTACTGGCTTCAGCAGCTCCAGTCCCTTCTGCCGCTAATTCCGCTGTTCATGCGCAGCAGGATCGCTTTACCCTTGCCTTCTATGATTCACTAACCGGAAAAACCTTTGTTAATGCAACTGATGCATCAGGTGAACGATATATTATTTTTCAAGACAACGACAACAAATGGTACAAGTTTCCGAAAGGCTACAATGCTGTATGGAAAAGTACAAATGAATCTCTGGCCCATATTGAGCTGTCTGCTGACCTGCCTGGCTTTGACTCGTCGCTATGGGGCGCATTATTGTATGATGAAACCGACAATACGATACATTACGGCAAAACCTATCTTCTTTCGCCCAATAAAGGATATGGCATTCGTGAGCAAGAAGACTATGTTGTGACCGAAACCGGCACTAAACGCATGTTCAGCGTATGGCTGCAGGATCGTACCAGCGGCGTCGTCCGCGAAATATGGCGTAATGAGGAGCGCGGACAATATCGTTTTCATTGGACTAACGATGATCGGCTGCTTACTGAACGCTATAACGAAACAACCAAAAAGGCCGAAATATTGCTGTATGATGCTGCAGCAGGCGATTTCAAGCCATTGATCGACGGACAGCTGTGGCGTCTGAATGCAGACAAGAATCTGTTGCTTTATATCGACAACAGTGACCAAAGAAATATTTGGATCTATGATCTGAATACCGGTGAAAAAAGAAAATCGGGCGGTGTGTCGGAAGAATATCAGCTCTTTCCTTTTCAACCCCTGACAGCCTTGCCTTCTGTAGATGATTTAAAGATTGGGCAATTGGATGCTGCCGCACTTCCTGAGGTAGTACCGCAATTTGTAAGCACAACCGTCGCTGAACTTATTTATAACGGCTCACGCTATCCTTTGCCGCACGCTATTGTTAGCGGCACTAATAATTTCATCCCAGTCGCTGCAATTATGAAGCAATTCAATCTTCAGATCGACTCTAGCGTTATTAGTGAAGCATCTCCAGCTAAGCAGTATACTTTGACACATAATGATAAGGTCGTTCAATTGACCCCTGAACAAATACGCATTCATGATAATCGCATCTTTATCAGCCTGGATGTATTGAAGGAGATTACCCAAGCATCTGATTTACAGCTGCAGTGGACCCCGCCGGTAGGCCTTCATGAGGAAGTGCAATCCCCATTGACAGAGGGGACATACTAAAAAAACCGTCTCCTGTTAGAATTCAGGAGACGGTTTTTGTTGTGTCTTGACTGCCCGATTGTTATCTGTCTGCCTGCCTGCTATCAACAATACACCAACAGAACGGTTGTTCACAGCTTATCCCCAAATTTATTCACATTTTATCCACAACAATGGGGATTATTCAAATGAGAAGGGCGGCTATTCCCGCAAGGCAATCGAGCAGCCTCGCTGTGCATCCCATCGGCTGCTCAAGTGGACCTACGAACCGCTATTTTGTCGAAAAACAGGCCGATTCGCGGCTTCGCGGACAGACGAGCCCTTATTGGCGGATTTTGCTGGATTTTTGCGGTGATTGGGTCCGCGAAGCAGCCGTTCGGGCTGTTTTGTTCACAAATAGCGGATCTACGGTCCGGCAATCGGGAGAACGCCCTCAAATGTTGCAGGTTATGCAACAAATCCGCGGCTTGAGGGCAAGCATGCCCCGAAATGTTGTACGAAATGCAACAATCTGCTCCTCTATGGGGCCGAAATGGCGGAGATTGTTGCAGAACATACAACATTTCGTACAATTCGCCACCATCCTCCTACAAATGTTGCATGTTGTGCAACAATCGGCTACCCTCCCCAGCCATAACACAAAAAAACAGAAGAACAACAAAAAACCAGCTGCAACACTGCAGCCGGTTCTCCGTGCTTGGCGACGTCCTACTCTCC
>NZ_JBHTHC010000028.1:0-96290 GCF_042676285.1 Paenibacillus sp. GCM10027626
CGGCATATCCATTGGCATACCTTTTCCTAAGGAATGGCTTCAGCCTCTGTTCTGCCGACTCCACCTGTTCTTCATACCTCATGGCCTGTCAGCGATGACGCACGCAGGAGTATTGGCGGGATGGTTTTGGGAAACATGGTTCCATCATTCCCATCCTCAGTTGCAAAGTTAAGATAACATAGATGTAATCTCCTGCTTTTCACGCTGTTATGCGCTTATAGCAGAACTTGTCGAATGGTACCCGTTAGCTTAATAACTAGTGATTTATCAATCTTATTAATTTCTCTCTAGTTTCGGTCAAACGATTCTTGGCATTTGTGGTGTCTGGAGGTTCAACCCATCCGAATCCATCTGATTCATAGCGTGGGAAGACATGCATATGGTAGTGTGTTAAATCATTAAATTTACCACCATTTTGAATAATGGTAATTCCATCAGGTTGGAACTGGGCTTTTAGCAGCTTTGCCAGCACTGCGGATGTCTTCATGATCTCACTGGCAGTAAGTTCATCCAGATCATCGACATCATGGTAGTGTTGTTTTGGAAGTATTAGTATGTGCCCTTCATTTAAAGGAGCAATATCAAGGATGCAAGTTAGAAAATCATTTTCGTAAACAATGTTTGTATCGATCATATTATTGGCAAGTTTGCAACCAAAACACTAATTCTCTGACAAATCATTCCCCCCTCAATACTCCGTTTCAATAATAAGTATTCTGCAATACTTTCCCACTATCCTGCCCGTTAGTTGAGAAAAGCCAGTGCGGTAGACCTTTCGGTATTGAACTATCACGTCAATCTTTCGGAGATAGTTTTACTTATTTCTTCAGGGTTTTTAACATCAATGATTAACTTTGATATTTTAAATTTACCAACAAGAAAATTATTCAAGTCAAAATGAAGGGTATCAACCTCATTATTAAAAAAGTAGAGATGATAACCTCCATTGAATCTAAATAATCCATTTCTTGTTCCTCCAAAAGAAAAACCATAAATCTTGAAAGCATTTGGTATGGGTCTACCTGTTGTTATCCCCTTAATCGAAGAGTATGGAATTTGCAACCCGTTATCTAATTTTAAAAAGGGCGGATTTCCAAGATCGATATTTAAATGGGTTTCCATTAATTGAATTGTACGTTCCATTCGTTTAGTCCACCATTTCATAACGCTTTAGTATTTTTAAAATATATTTTCATATTATACCATATATAATCTTATTTATAGAATTTATTGAGCTAATTTACCCAAGAACTGAACATGCAAGCGAATATTTCGCCGGTTGCATGATGGAATATTACATTATCCTGCCCATTAGCTTAATGAACACAAGGAGCAGGCTGCCGCGGCAAACTTCTCCTTGTGTGCTGAACTAATGTGCTAATCGTCAGATGTCCAATGAAACAAATTCCTCCCCCTAATTTTTTACACGTAAGCGTCTATACATATTTTTTTCATAATGATAACGTACCCTTCGTAGACGGAATAACATCGCCTGTTATCCTAATTGCTTTCTTCAACGCATCGCCGAATGCTACGAAAATTGCCTCATTTATATGGTGTGTATTTCTGCCGTATTCCAAATTGATGTGCATGGTTATCCCGCTATTATGCGCTACAGCGTGAAAAAACTCTTCGGTTAATTCGGTTTCAAACTCGCCTGCTCGTGTTGACGGCATTTCCACGTTAAACACTAAGAAAGAGCGATTAGATATACTCAAATCCACTAATGCTAAGCTCTCATCCATAGGTATACGCGAACTACCATAACGGTTTATGCCTTTTTTATCCCCTATAGCCTTTTTGATTGCTTGCCCCAAGCATATTCCTATGTCCTCAACCGTGTGATGCCCATCTATCTCTAAATCACCTTTGCAATCCACATTTAGTTTTATTCCTGCCCTAAAAGCAAAAAGCGTGAGCATATGGTTAAAGAATGCAATTCCCGTGTTGATGTTGCCTTCACTGTATTCATCGAGATTAAGCTCCAGTTTAATTTCTGTTTCTTTTGTTTTTCTGTTAATTAATGCCTCTCGCACCATAACAAACTCCCTTCTTAACTGAGGTATTGCCTTTTGGTATTGCTAGCCGAATGAATTCGATTAAGACCACACCCTTTATCACTTTACTTCTCTAATATATTATCGCAATAAAGTGATAATGTAAAGTTATGTAAGTCGGTCAGCCACGCTATCCTGCCCGTTACTTTAATGTAAAAACGGCAACCGATCGCGTGGCAGACTGCCGTCATGTCTTGGTGCTGTTTGAGTTTTTACAATGCCCTTCCCATTTTCCGCCGAATTTTCCTGTTCACGATTGAGATATATGATGCATAATAGCACTGTGTAGGAAATCTGCGAAATCCTCATTGCTATATTGATTAAAGTAGTTTTTGAATCGTGCATCGAATTTGTAGGTATTGGCAATGCAAGCCAGTAACTCTGCATCACATGTCATGAATTGCATTAGATTTTTTTTCCACTCCTCGATTAATCGCTGAACTTCATCGGAGGAAGGATCTTGATGGATACAAGATGCAATTTGTTTGAATATTTGTTCAACTTCGGAAAAACGCTCCTCTTTTTCATCTAGTGATAATTTTTCTATCGTTTGATTATACTCTTTATACGCCTCTGTTTCGCCATAAATGAATCTTGCCTCATTTGCATACTGTTCTTTCAATGGCAAAACGGAAGAACTGTTGAAGATCTGCAAATTACTAATATCATTCCCCGAAACGTATTCTTCGAGAGCAACCATGATGGTTTCTAGTCTTTGTTTTCTCGATAATAAGGTTTGTCTCTGCTTCTTTAATATTTGTTTCTGTTCTTGCTTGGTCAGCTTTAAAATGTCCGCAATTTCTTTCAAGGAAAAATCCAATTCCTTTAAGAACAAAATAGTTTGAAGTTTTTCCAAACTGCTTCGATCATATAGGCGATACCCTTTTTCCGTCAGATGTGTCGGTTTAAATAAATGAATTCTATCATAATAATGCAGGGTCCGAGCTGTAATGCCTGTAATCTGGACAATATCTTTAACCGCTAATAATGGTTTCTTCATCCCAAAATCCTTTTACTTCGTCTAGTATTTGAGCAGCAGGTGTTATTGTGGCCTCAAAGATCGTTCTTCCTGTTTTTCTTAAATAATATTGGATTAAATAATATCCGCAAGCGTAGCCAGCGCTAAAAGGCATATTGACCGGTTTAAAGTTTTGAAGTTTTGCGATCTCGTCACCGTAAAGATACGGAGCAAACTTATCAAACCCGGTTAATTGCAATTGCTCTCTAAGCACAGGCTTTATGCGCCTGTTAAGTGTTTCTGCGTTTGTTTTCGTTACCCAAGGGCCGAGCAATTCTTCTCCAAACATGAACGTAGCATAGTTTTCAGCTAGTCCTTCACTTACAATTAGCTCGCCCAAATTAACGGTGTGATCCCACTGAATAAATTGATATCGCACATTATGGTTGCATTCGTGCGCCAGCGAAGCCTTCATTCGAGGAATCGTGTACTCATTAGGCAAGAGTGTACCCCAGATAAACCCGGGAATGCCCCCAAAGCCGCTATATCCTTCGTTTATTGTTAAGGCACGGTTTTCCGGATTCCCTAGTTGAATGGTAAACAAATATTCGGATACGGGGAGATTTATTTCATGTTCAATAAATAGACGGAGGCTTTTCCTTACAGCATCCTCACACTCTGACCAAAAAGAATCTGACGAAATCAACTCTATCTCAGATGAGATCTGCTGGGTAATCTGATCAGGGGATCGATGCATCATACTATTATACGTAATAACGTCAAAACCATTCGCTTCTTCAGCTCTAAAAGGGATTTGTTGAATTTGCCATTGTTTCATAAAGGGAGCCATCATTTCGTTTCTGAATAATTCAAACTTTTCCTCGGGCGAAGTTTGGGCAACTTTTTGATAAATTTGGTCTGAACGCAATGTTTTTATGTTCATATCTCTCACTCCTAGTTATTTATAGTGAGAATTATGCACTATGACCTAACGTCATAGTCAAGTACTTTGGATCAAATACTGAAATTTAGGTACATTTTTGGCTCAACCTTGAAATCAGTGCTTGACTTCCTCTAACGCCAAACTAACTGGATTTTATGTAGGTAAATAAGCCAGATTAGATGATTTTTGCAATCTAACTGGAAATGATGCAGCTAGTTCGGACCAAATCGTTCCCTTTCATCTCGTTCCCCAATTCTAACGGCAGTTTTTCCATTTAGATTAGCTTTCTAGCCAACCCATGCAAGAACGAACTACAGAAATTACATTTAGTTAGCCAAGGCCAAGAACGATCTGTCGTGGAAGCCTCTCAAAGTCAAGGACTGATTATGGTTTTGAGCCACATTTTTCATATTAAAAGTAGGATCGAAAGAGGAATTCCCATATTATTGACCTTCACATTATTTATTTGGCTATACGGAGAGTACCTCTTCACAACCCATTCATAAAATACTCGATAAGCCGAACTGGAATCAGATACAGAAAAAATGAACGTGCCCTGTACTTCTCTACGGCTTAACTTTGTATCGACAAGAAATTTGTCATCCTCTTCATTTAAGAATATATCATAAGTTCTAACTTTATTTTTGAATCCCACAGCAATTAAAGGAATAAACGTCGAGTATATTTATCCCCTTCCTTCCTGATATAATTGATCTCAGCAGAAAGCGGAACATGCTTTAGGTTTATTTGACGCAAACGGGAAGCTGATCTATTTCATCAGGTTTGAGGTGGAGGAGCAATACATGGTACAAAGCATGCGAGGTGATGTTCATGATCAAAATACTTGTGGTGGATGACGAGAGCAGCATCCGGGCGGCTGTAGCTTATGCGCTGCGAAGGGAAGGGTATGAGGTGGAGATGGCTGCGGACGGTCAGGAGGCGCTGGACAAGGTGGAGACGTTCCGACCTACGGTTATGGTGCTTGATGTCATGATGCCTCGTGTAAGCGGTTATGACGTATGCCGCAAGCTGGATGGCCGGCCGCGGCCTGCGATTCTGTTACTGACTGTCAAGGATGATATTGTCGATAAAGTGCTGGGACTGGAGCTAGGCGCTGACGATTACATGACCAAGCCCTTTGATATGCGGGAGCTGCTGGCCAGAGTCAAGGCGCTATCACGCCGGGGAGGTTATGTACAACAAATGCAGCAGGAGCAGCAGGATGTGCTGAGACTGGGAGAATTGTCCGCAGAGCTGTTTAGCCGCGCGGTATCTATTCAAGGTGAACTGCTGGATTTAACGCCTAAGGAATTTGATCTGCTGGTATTGCTGATGCGCAATCCGGGGCGGGTCTATTCACGGGAAGTGCTGCTGGAGAAGGTGTGGGATATGGATTTTGCGGGTGGCACACGCACGGTGGACATGCATGTGCAGCGTCTGCGCAAAAAGCTGGGCAGTCACCACGGGCTCATTCAAACCGTTTACGGAATCGGCTATAAAAGCACGGGGTCACCCTAGATGACCGGCAAATTTCGGCTGGGCCTGAAGGGGAAAATGTCGTTGTTACTCGCCCTGCTTCTCGTTTTTATCGTAACTTGCCTGAGCGTGCTGGTGCTGAGCGGCATCCGTGAGAACCAACGAACCATGCTGGAGCAGTCTTTTACCCAACAGGCAGAAGCCGCCAATCTGCGCGTGCGTGAGGAATATCTGACCGAAGGCAGGATTCCGCCGGACCAGTTTATGAAGCAGACGGGTCAACGGCTGGCCGTGGATTTGGGGGCACAAAGCGGTATGGCGGTGACGCTGTATACGGTGGATGGCTCATTTGCCGGCACCTCGCTGCCATTTCAGCCTCGGGCCGATGTGCAGGATGCTCTGCAATTTACAGCTCAGGGGCAGTGGGCATACATTACCGAAGGGGATCAGCTGTTGTTTCTCGCTCCCCTGTACAATGCCGAACAGCGTCTGGGCACGGTGCAGTTTCATGCTTCGCTCGCCGAGCAAAATGCTTTTTACGCCCGAATTCGCCAGTTGTTTCTTATTGCCGGTGCCACCGTGCTGGGTGTCGGTTTCCTGATCGGTTACCTGTATGTCCGGCGGCAGGTCAATGTCATTGACCGGCTGAACAGAGCGGCATCGCAAATTGGTCAAGGGGATTATCTATCGGCCCCTTCGGTAGTCAGAAAAGATGAGCTGGGCGAGCTTGCACAAGGAATCTATGAGATGAGCGGCAGCATCTCCACGTCTGTCGGTGCTTTGCATGAAGAAAAGCAGAAGCTGCTTGAAACAGTGGGGCGGCTGCGAGAACTGGAGCAGCAGCAAAAGCAGTTCATCGGCAATATCAGCCATGAGCTAAAGACGCCGTTAACCTCGATTATCGCGTACGCCGACTTGTTGAATATGTACAGCGATGATCCTGCCCTGCTGGATGATGCCGGAAGGCGCATCCATGTAGAGGCACAGAGACTGTACAGTCTTGTGGAGAAGGCGCTGCAGTTGTCAGCGATGGATGTTTACGAGTTTGAGACACAGGCGGAGGCCGTTCCGCTGCGACCCTTGCTGGAGGAGGCTGTGGCCCGGATGCAAGGAAAGGCGGACAGCTGCAGGGTTACGATTCATACTTCGTTGGTTGAAGGTGAGGTGTGGGCCGATCCTGAGAACGTGATGCACATCATGCTTAATTTACTGGACAATGCGATAAAATATAACCGACCAGGCGGACAAGTTCACCTGCTTAACTACACTGCAGCGTCAGCAGACGGAGCACACCGGATGATCATCGAGGTTGCCGATACGGGAATCGGTATTCCGGAGGAAGCCGTATCCCGTATTTTCGATCCGTTTTATACGGTCAGTAGAGACCGATCAAGAGCTAGCGGCGGAACAGGACTTGGGCTAGCTCTGGTTCGCAATCTGACCGAGAAGCAAGGGGGATCCGTACAGCTTGTAGAGACGGGGCCGGACGGGGCGCGTCTCAGGGTGGAGCTTCTACTGCATGCCTCCGGTTCGGAAAGGATAAACTATACACAAAATGACGAAGGCGAAACCCGGAATGAATGAGCTCATCCGGGCTTTTCGCCGTGATTCAGACAGTTCCGGCCTCATGGATTGTTTACAAGTTCGTTACAAGCTAGATATCTTTGCGCAATATTGTCTCTCTATACTAAAGGCCATGGGAGAGATTGCAGCGGGTTGGATCGAAAGGAGACAATAACTGTATCAAGCGGCCCGGGTCAGAATAATTTTTTTAAGCAGGAGGTCCTCGATGAATATCAACAAAGGGAAATACATCGCCGGTCTGCTTGCCGCGACCTTGCTGTCAGCCGGCATCTTATCCGGCTGTAACGCAGAGCAGAAGGGCAGCACAGCGCAGGTACGCAGACCGCCGGATACAACTGACCAAACCAGCACCGGGACGGGAGGAAAACGTGAACTGACAGTAGTCAAAGATAGCAAACCGCCTGCTGAGCAAGGGATTGCCGTGCAGCGTATACACCGGATTGATAGCGCAAATATCGAGAAATGGCTCTCAGATCAAGAACTGGAGATCCAAGTAACCACGTTGGAGAAGCAGGCCACCGCTACGAAGGAAGCGCAATATAGCTACAGCCGGTTCCGTTTTGATCTGGAGACTGGCAAGCGGCTGAGCATTGAGGAACAGACAGGAGCGGGTCAGGGAGAAGTCATCAAATCATTCCTATCGCCGGATGGGAAATACAGCTTCATTCAGACCTGGAAGAACAAATATACGGCCGTGAATGCGATCAAAAATATGGCTACAGGGGAGCAGCATGAAGTCGCGGTCGACAATTATATGGAAGTGGGCGGCTGGCTCAATAATGACTCCTATGTTCTTGCCGCCGGCTCGATGAATGGCCGGGGCGAGATATGGAACATATCCGTGGACGGTACCCGGGAGAAGATCGAGCTGCAGGATTCTGAAGTAGAGAGCTTCACCCAATTTGCAACGGGTAACGGGACGATTTATTACACAGATGCCAAAAACCGCATGAAAAGCTTTACCCCTACACAATCCCGGCCAACCCTGCTTGCAACGGATGTCTCCACCTTGAGTCTGTCGCCTGACAGTCAGCGGATTGCCGTTTCCACCGCAAGAAGCGGCGGGCAGGAAGAATCGCGCCTGCTCATCTACGATACGGGTGGTCATGTACAAGGCTTGCTGATCGGTAAAGGCGATTTGCTGTCCCATCAATCCTGGTCCCCCGATTCCTCCAGGCTGGCCTTCGCGGTTTATACCGAGGATAAGGGCGGGATGAATGGTATCTATATTTTTGATACGGTCTCCGGCAAGGTCTCGCCGCTCGGGTTATCGTATTACCCGGTATATCCGCTAAGCTGGAACCCTTCCGGCTCCAGGCTGGGTATCACTGTGGATGATAAAGAGAAGCTTATCGTAACACATATTGTCGATTTCAAAAAATGATTTTGTTAAGAAAAAGGAGAGATTCGTTGTGAAAAAAACACTTTTGTCCGCCATCGTATTGGGAATGACTTTATCGGGAGCCGCCGGTGTATATGCCGGAAGCAAGCTGGAGAAGATCAACGCTTATCTGAATCAAGGCATTACCTTTAAAGTAAACGGAGCCGTTCAATCCTTAACAGACAGTAATGGCAAAAAGCTGGCGCCGATCACCTATCAAAATACGACATATTTGCCGGTGCGGGCCATCTCCAACCTGGCTGGAATCAATGTAGGGTTCGATGCTGCCAGCCAGCAGATTTGGCTGGAAACGAAACAGGCCGGCGATAGCCCTGCAGGTGAATGGACAGCCATCAATTACAGTGACGCACAGATAAAGGCAATCAAAAAGGCTTTCGCCAATTTTGAATCCTTTGAGACGGCCTATGCTCCAAAGCAAATGGCCAAAGACGACAGCTACGTTGAAGCGAAAGCTACGGGCGATGGAGTCAATCTGATCTTTAAGCAAATGACCGTTAATGTGTCGCCACGGGATTATTCCACCGACTATAAATCCAAGGCGGTCAAGCTGTCCAACGGCGTCAGCGCGAAGTGGTATACGCCTTCCGATACGCCGCTGCTGGGCTTCCAACTGGACGACCGGACGGTGACGATCAGTTCTCCTGACGGTTCCCTGAGCAGCAGCCAAATTGAACAGATCGCTGTTAGTGTAGCTGAACTGAAGTAAGTAATAGCAGAAGTACAGTTTTTAAAACCAAAAGGAACTCCTGATTTGGGGTTCTTTTTTGTTTTATAAACATAAGCTATGGGGCTCCATCCGCCGCGGCGCACCAAAACGGGCAGGATAATGAAAAAATCGCCCTTTACAACCGAACATACATTCGATACAATTGAATTGGTTTATTTTCCCACCGATATGAAAAGAAAATGAACGGAGAGATGTTCACTTATGATTATCGAAACCAAAATCATCGAGAAACCAGCCTTTAGCGTCGTTGGCATTACAGAAACGATTCATTTCGATCCGTCTTTGCCGCCTTCACAGAATGCCATTGCAAAGCTATGGAGCCGATTCGGCAAGCGTATTGAAGAAATTCCGGGCCTTCTTGGCTCGCGCAGCTTTGGACTCATGATGCAAAATCCGGACAACTCGTCTGACAAGCCATTTGATTATACGGCCGCCGCGCAAATCTTTCAGGATGGTGACATTCCCGAGGGGATGTCCCGTATTGAGGTGCCGGATGCGCGTTATATCGTGTTGACTCATCGAGGCCCGCTGGATGACATTGGAAGCGGGTTCCATCATTTCTGGGGACATTGGTTGCCTAAGAGTCCTTATGTTTACGACGGCGGAACAAACACAGGTAAGTATGAGTTTGAGTTTTACGATCAGCGCTATACGCATCCAGACGATCCGCATTCTGAGATTGATTTGTATTTTCCTATTCGCGCGAAATAATGCTGACGATAGCGCAAGAAAATTCAAACCATGATAAGGCTGCCGCGTTGAATGGCAGCCTTGTTACGCTGACAGGCAGGATAGTGTAACCATAAAGGTTTTAATACCATTTGGCGAATTAATCAAACCAAACATCGGTTGTCTATGCTTATGATGATGTCGGTTATTATACGCGAACATGGCATACTGGATATGAGCGCAGCGAAGATGTTATTCCTTGAAGCTTACTAGGTTTAAGTCAATGTCCTTGTATCAACTGTGTAAATTATCGAAAATCAGTTCACCAAACGGCTAACTCGGTAAGTGGTTGAGAGGCTTCCATGACAGATCGTTCTTGGCCTTGGCTAACTAAATGTAATTTCTGCAGTTCGTTCTTGCATGATTTGGCTAGAAAGCCAATCTAAATGGAAAAAATGCCGTTAGAATTAGAGAACGAGATGAAAGTGATCGATTTAGTCCGAACTAGCTGCATCATTTCCAGGTAGATTGCAAAAATCATCTAATCCGGCTTATTTACCTACATAAAATCCAGTTAGTTTGGCGTTGGAGGAAGTCAAGCACTGATCTCAAGGTTGAGCCTAAATTTTAATTCAGAATTTAAACGATCGTATCTTTCCACATGATCCGGGAGAAATGCTCATTGCGTTGACGGACAGCTGACGCATTGGGAAATTTCGCGTCAGCTCCTGGGGTCTTTTTTGTGCTGGGTGAATAACAGGTAAAACAAGCAAATTGAAAATCGTCATTCCTTTCGGTACAATTAATTCCAAACATCGTATGATTCCAACCGAGGGGCGATCACTTGCGTAAAGATACCAAAACCATCGGCGAGGTGGCCAAGCTGCTGGGCACAACCGTTAAAACCGTCCGTTATTATGACGACATCGCTCTATTGAAACCATCGAGCCACAGCGAAGGCGGACACCGGTTATATACTCCTGAAGATATTTCCCGTCTGCGGTTGATCACAACGCTGCGCTATCTGGACTTCGGCATTGACGAGATCCGCCAAGTAATGGCCGGAGAGATTCAGCTCACTACAGCACTCGACTGGCAGATTGAAGCGTTGGAGACCCAGGTCAGCACTCTGACCAATATGATTTCGATTCTGCGCCAAGCCAAAGAGCATGATTCAACAGGCACTTCCCTGCATTACTTGAATGAGCTGGTCGACTCTTTGTCCATGAATGCCGATAAGCGAAACCGGTTCATATCCAGCAAAATAGAAGAAATACAGGCGCTCGGTCAGTTGCCGGCCGAATGGCAGGATACCTTTTTATATTTGTTCAATAAATATATTATCAACGAAGTCAAAGTGACGGCTGGGCAAACCGTAGCTTGGAACGAACTGCAAGCGCTTATGAACGATTCGCAGTACCTGGAGGATCTTGTCCATTACGAACTGCACTTTTTCAATATGGTCAGGCACCCCCGCGTTCCCGCTGCGGCCTGGATCAGAATGCTGGAGAACATCCGGGTCCGGGTGGAAGCGGCCCTGCAACAAAGATTTTCAGCAGACAGCGCTGTTGTACAGACTATTGTTGAAGATTTTGTGTTGATGTATGCGAGTCCGGAGCAGTTCCGTGATAAAGCCGCCTTTTTCCGCCAATATGCTCAATCCATGCTTCATGCTCCTACCGAACGGATGGAACGGTTCAATAAGCTGTGCTTGCTCCTCAATCCCAAATGGGACGTCGTTGTAAGAGGCAACGCCTTGCTGATGCAAGGATTGCAATGGAAACTCAGGCAGGAGGACTCTCACTCCGCTCCTTGTTGAAGTGTATACTCCGGATGGTCTCCAAGGTTACGGTCCAAATATTGCAAGGGCTGCCCTTTCAGATAATGGTCAAAAAAATCAAGCGTGTACTCGTTAATCAGCTCATGCGTTCTGCGCGCGTCCACCCCTTCCATCCATTCAAACAAGGGGGTGAGCAGATACAGGTCCGAGAAACTCATATGTTTGCTGTGCTTAAAAACCATCCAATAATTCCCGCCGGCGGTTACCGGCTCATACCGTGCAAACAGCTCATCATAGTAGGCTGCAATCTCTTCCCTGTCCGTCCCCAGCGCGGCAATCTCTGCATCGCCGGTGTGGTCCACCCCTTTTAACGTGTCATCAGCACTCATGAGCAGAAAAGGCTTCTTCAAGCCGTCTGCAGGAATCCGCTTTTCACCGTAAAGCACACCATCCATATTAATACCCGCTTGTATTCTGGAATCGTCCAGTAGCATTTGCACCGTCGTGGCTCCCCCAAAGGAATGGCCGAACATGCCCACATGTTCAAGATCGATCCGGCCGGTAAACAGACCGCCAGGGTCATTCGCAGACAATGCCTCGATTTGGTCAAGCACGAACTTCGCATCTTCCACCCAGACTTGATTGCGCCCGTCCATAAAAGAATACTTCATTTGTTCGTAGCCCGTCTTGCCTTCCGAATCAAACTTCACAACATGCTGGTCTGGAAATACGGAAGCCACGCTGCTATAGGCATGTTCAATCCCTACGACAATATAGCCGTGACTTGCCAATTGCTCGACTTGAAACATGTTCTGATTCTTGTAGCCCATAAATCCATGTGAGAACAAAAGCACAGGATATTTAGATTCCATATCCGCTAGCCCGGCATTCACAATAGCGTGGGTGTTGACCAGTTTCAACCCTGAGAACAAAAACTCCGGCAGCTGCAACAATTCATGCAGTCCTTCTACATACGGAGCAGGATCAGATAAATATGGGGCCGCTTTCCCTCTAGCCTCCGAACTTGCCGGATACCAGATTTGAACCATTAATTCGCGGGAATCACCTGGCGCTTCAGTAAACTTTTCTTCCCGTGCAGAATCGGTCCAATGGTAGGTCACTGTTCCTATCGCGTAGGGGCCTGTGGGTTTCGCAAAAGAAAATATAGGGAACAGGAGCGGCAGAACAATGGCCACGGCAGCATAAACCGCCGCAACTCCTCCAAGGAGTACTGTCTTCCATCGCCGCCGCGGCTTGCTTGCTGGCCTTGCTGCGGCTCGGAAGAAAAGTCTTGCTCCTCCCGCAATCGCCCATATTGTGATCAGATATACCGGAATCATCGGCCACCGCAATCCTTCCACGAATGCATGGACAAGCAGCAAAACAGCACCAATGCCGCCGCCTATCAGCCACTCGCGCTGTGATTTGGAACGCCCCAAGGTTAACCACCCCATCAACAATACATGAAATAAGACAAGCCCGATTTCAATCAATCTCATGATCTATATCCTCCTTGAATTTCTCTTCTGGCTGCCGCCTGATCCCAAGTATAAAACCTCCTTCTAGAGGAGTTTCAACACCTGTTTATTCAAGGAAATACTGGCCAAGTATTCGGAAGAAGCCGGTCTTCTTAACTAATGGGCAGTTTAGTGATGGTGGCTACCGCCAAAAGTATTGCTCCATTTTTCTTCATAATCGGTTCTAAGCGCCGATCTTAATTCCGTGGAACAATTCAAAAAAACGGCCGCTGTTCGCATCATTGCGACAGGGCCGTTTTTTGTTTTTCATACGCTAGCTTCAAATTGCTATTCTTGCCAAACACTCATAGGGTCCCATGGTTTAATCTGATCGACAGTCACATATCTGCGTTCGCTAACTGTTCTCCCGCGCCCCTATCGTATTCACATGGTGCAAAAGCCCCTCCAGCATTTCGTCGGTGAACGCCCCTTTGCTGAAAGCGACTAGCGATCGAAGCGGCATTTCCCGGATAAACACAGCCATCATCTCCGAGCTGTGCTTATCTTGGGAATCGGACAGTTCTTGCGTAAATTGGCGAATGATCGGCTCAACCCGAGGATCGGCGATCAAATCCGACAAGGACGACTGGCGGTCGTATTGCCTTACGATCGAAGTTGTCGAACGGAGGGTTACCGTCTCTTCCAGCAAAATATGCCGAGAAGACTGGCCGATCAGAATATCGAACTCTCCCGTCTCCGCGTGCCAATCTTTAAGCTCTGGATCATAATAAGCGAACGCCCTCTTATCCAAATTAAAGACTATTTCTTTGGCTTCCCCGGCATGGAGCTCGACTTTCGCGAATGCCTTCAGTTCCTTCTCCGGCCGAACCAATCGGCTCACCTTGTCCTTTACATACAATTGAATCGTTTCCTTGCCTGTTCGATCGCCTGTATTTCGAACCCAAAGACGCACGGTGAGCGTTTCTTGATCGCTGAAATCTTTCTTATCGAGATACAAATCGCTGTATTCGAACGACGTATAGCTTAAGCCGAAGCCGAACGGATAAAGCGGCTCGATATTGCGGCTGTCATAATAGCGGTAGCCGATGAAGAGGCCTTCGCGATATTCGCAGCGATCGCCCTCGCCCGGAAAACCGAGGTAAGCCGGCGTGCTTGGCAGATCGACCGGGAACGTTTCCGCAAGTTTGCCGCACGGATTCGCATCTCCGAACAGAATGTCCGCAAGCGCGCCTCCAAAGGCTTGGCCGCCCAAGTAAGCTTCAACGATTCCGCCCGCATGCTTCGCCCAAGGCATCTCCACGGGGGAGCCGTTGCACAAAACGACAATGACCCGCTCCTGAACTTGCGCTACGGCGCGGATAATCTCGGCTTGGTTAAAGGGAATCCGCAGATGCCGCCGATCATACGCCTCCGATTCGCAGCGCTCGGGTAGTCCGACGATAACGATAGCCGCTTCGGCTTCCGCCGCTGCCGCTCTCGCCTCCTCTTCCCACGCCTTGTTGATGGCCTCGCTGTCCAGATCGTAGCCTTGCGCGTAGACAAGCTCTCTGCCTTCGCCCAGCTTGGCGGCAATTGCGGCTTCAACATCGTCCACTTGCGTCGGCTTCATATGCGAACTTCCACCGCCTTGAATTTTCGGCGAACGGACCATTGCTCCTATAAGCGCGATCTTACGCTGCGCCTTGGACAACGGAAGCAGGCTCGCCTCGTTCTTAAGGAGCACCATGCTTTCTGCTGCGGCCTTCCGGGCAAGATTATGATGACGCTCATAATCGCAATCGATCGGCTGCCCGGAACGCTTCGCGGAGAGAACAGCCAATTGCAGCACCCGCTCGACCGCACGGTCCAGCGCTTCTTCGGTCAATGCCCCGCTTTGCACCGCCTTGATAATGCTTGCAGGACCGTAGCCTTCGCTCGAAGGCATCTCCAAATCAAGCCCGGTCCGAATTCCTTCCGACAGCACGTTCACCGCTCCCCAATCGGAGACGACCGCGCCCTCAAACCCCCATTCCTGCTTCAGAATTTGATTCAACAAATGCGGATGCTCCGAGCAATAAGCTCCATTGACCCGATTGTAGGCGCTCATGATCGTCCACGGCTGACTGCCCTTGACGGCAATCTCGAAGGCGTTCAAGTATAGCTCCCGCAGCGCTCTTTCTTCTACGACAGCATCGGTCGTCATCCGCCGCTCTTCCTTATTGTTGCAAGCATAATGCTTCAACGAGGTGCCAACGTTCTGGCTCTGAACGCCGTTAATGTAAGCTTTGGCCATCTCACCCGACAAATAGGGGTCCTCCGAGAAATATTCGAAGTTCCTCCCGTTTAGGGGAGAGCGCTTCAGGTTCACGCCAGGCCCGAGCAAAATATCCACTCCCGCCGCATGACACTCCTTCCCGAGCGCAACGCCGATCTCCGTCAGCAGTTCCCGGTCCCAGGAGGACGCCAGCGCGGACGCCGATGGAAAGCAAGTGGCCGGAGCGCTGTCGCTCACATCGAAGTTGACTTCAAATTCGTCAAGCTTCCTTAACCCGTGGGGGCCGTTCATCATGACGATGGACGGGATGCCCAATCTTTCCAGCGCGTTCGTTCTCCAATAATCCTTGCCTGAGCATAAGCTCGCCTTCTCCTCCAAGGTCATGAGGGAAAGCCATTCCTTTACTTTTGTAGGCTTCATCCGTCTGTTCCTCCCCGCTCCTGCCTATCCTTTTACCGCGCCGATCGCTATGCCTTTAATGAGATATTTTTGAAAGAAGGGATACATGGCGATAATCGGCAGAACGCCGACTACGGCGATTGCCATCTTCACGGTCATGCTGGGCAAATTCGCCCCGGCCTCGCCTAATTGCGCGCTGAACTTGCTTTCCGTCAGAAACTGAATGTCCGTCAGCATTCGATTTAGAATGTTCTGAACACTGAATAGCTTGGAATTCGTCACGTAGATCATGCCGTTAAACCAGTCGTTCCAGTAGATGATCGTCTGAATTAGGCCTACGGTGGCCACGATCGGCATCGACAGCGGCAAAATAATTCTCCAGAAAATTTTGAATTCTCCAGCTCCGTCTATTTGCGCCGCTTCGATTAAGGCCGGAGGGATCGTCGTCATGAAAAAGGTCCGCATCAGCAGCACGTTAAAACCGTTCATCAGCAATCCGGGCACGATAAGCGCCAGAATCGTATTTTTAATATCGAAATATTGCACATAGATCAAATAAGTCGGGGTCAGCCCGCCATTGAACAGCAAGGTAAAAAAAACGAAAAATGCAACTCCCCCGCGCCATGGAACGCCTTGTCTCGACATCGGGTAAGCGAGCATCGCGGTCATGAGCAAACTCGCCGCCGTGCCGAAAATCGTTATAAACACCGTTACGCCGTATGCCCGCACGAGTTGATCGGAATGATTCCATAAGTAACGGTAAGCCTCCAAACCCAGTTGATCGGGAAAAAAGGTGTAGCCCTGCCGCAAGATCGAGCCTTCATCCGATACGGATGAGATGACGAGCAGCAGGAAGGGCAGCACGCAGGCCGCCGCTAGGGCAAGCATCGGAAGATGAAGCCAAATTCCCCTGTTGATCCTATTCATGCTTCTCCACTCCAGTCCCAAACCTTAGAACAATGCGCTGTCCTTGTTGAATTTGCGCACCGCGTAATTCGATAGCAGCACCAGCACGAAGCCGACGATGGACTGGTACAGCCCTGCGGCGGAAGACATCCCGATATCTCCGAGGTTCATAAGTGCCCGGTACACATAGGTGTCGATTACCTGAGTCGTATCGTTTAGCGCTCCCGAGCCTAGCGGAACTTGATAGAACAGGCCGAAATCCGAATAGAAAATTTTGCCGATAGCGAGCAAGGTCATCATAATGATGATCGGGGACAGCAGAGGCAGCGTAATGCTGCGGATTTGCTGCCATTTGGAGGCACCGTCCAGCTTGGCCGCCTCGTAATATTCCGGATCGATCCCGATAATCGCCGCCAAGTAAATGACGCACAGGAAGCCGGCCCCCTTCCACAAGCTGATGATCGTCAGGATGAACGGCCAATACCGTGATTCGCTGTACCACGAAATCTCCTCTATCCCGAGAAACGGAAGCACGGTCTTGTTCATGAAGCCAGTATCCATGCTCAGCAAAGAGTAGGCCAAATAGCTGACGATAACCATCGAGATGAGATGAGGCAGCAACAGCACGCTCTGATAAAATCTCGACATGAATCGGCTGCGAATTTCATTAAGCGCAATCGCGATGCCGACGGCAAAGGCCGTATTCAGAATAATAAAAGAAAAATTATAAAGGATCGTGTTTCTTGTGATGATGTAGGCATCCTGGGTCTTGAACAAATATTCAAAGTTTCTAAGGCCGACCCACTCGCTGCCGAGCAGTCCCTTCGCAAAATTGTAATCCTTGAAGGCGATCAGCAGCCCGAACATCGGCAAGTAGTTGTTGATTAGCAAATAGGCCAAGCCCGGTACCATCATGAGCAGCAGAACACTGTATTTGCGTATGCCGTTCTTCCGGCGGAGCCGATAGGTCTGTTCCATATTACTCCCCGCTTCCCACGCTGATCGTTGATGGCCTAAGAAGCCTAACTGGGCCGAGCAGGCCGGAGGGCTCCTGCTGAACAAACTTGGAAAACCAATCCTGCTGATCCTTGACCAACGTATTCGTTACCTCGATAGTTAACTCGTTCGCCCCTCGCTGCCAAAACTCCGAAATATCCCACACATAGGGAGCGCACAACCGGACTCCGGCTTCCCGTCCGTTTACCCAAACCTGGGCGGTCTCGTATACCTCGCCCAAATCAAGCCAGACAGAGCCAGCAGCTTCTTCGTCCCGCACTTGGCATTCGTACTTCATCGTACCGGAAAATCTCGGCAGCAAATCGCGAGAGCTTATGTTCCGCAAGCTCGTCAATGTCCCCCAAGGCTTGAACTCAGGGTAGTCCTGTGCCGAGGCCAACGAAACATGCCACTCCGTCGGCTCGATCAGACGGCTTGTCGATTCCGACGATGGCGCCGTCTTCCCCGGACTAATCGGATAATTCGCCTCGTCGCCGGGCGGAATGCGCAGCAGGACGGCCGATTCATAAGCGCTGAGCGTGAGATCATGAGCATAATTCCGTCCTTCTCCGATCCGATCCAACGTATTGCCGAAGGCGTCGTAGCGCAGCCATACTCCCTCGCCCGGAAGAATGACGCGAGTGTTCAACGTCTCTTCGGGATGCTCGTTGAACAGCATTACGGTTTCCAGACGGTCATGACGATACTGGTACGCTCGAAGATAAGGCTGTCTTTCGCTTGCCTCCAACTCGTACATGCCCCAATCCCGCAACGTATCGGCAAGCCGAAGCAGAGGCACAACCGCGACCTTGGCCTGATCTTCCAATCTCCTCAACGACTCCGCATATGGCACGGCTTGACTTGCCCGTTTTGGCAGCGAGTCGACAAAGACGATCTGCAAGCCTGATTCTGCCAATTCGGACAGCTTTGCGATCAATTCAATCGGCAACGCTTCTGCACAAGGAACGATTAAGCAGCGATACCGTTCTTCGTGAACGGCAAGCTCTCCTCGAATAACGCTTGAACGAAGCAGCATATCCGCCGGCAGGACATCGCAATCAATTTGACGCTGCATGAGCTGCTTGACGGGCTCTTGGAACAGCATGGATTCCCCGGACCATTCCGCTTCCGCGTGATACAACACCCCCGCAGTCGCCACGTGCTGTCCGTCGTTCAATAAATGGCAAAGCCGGTTTGTATAGGCATTGAGCAGCCCGTAGTATCTGAACTGCGGATTATAGCCCCTCGCATAGAAATGCGGAGGACAGTCCCAATCGGGAAATTCCTTCTGGGAAAAAGCATGGGGAACGAAATGGTTGACGCCTCGGACCAGCATATGATCGGTCAGCCATTTCATCAGCTTCAAGCCTTCCGCCCAGCCGTAAGCTCCGAAAATCTCGCAAAACGTCCGCCCCCGCTTCCGGGGATCGATATGTCCAAGCGATGCCGCCAGCTTGGTCATTCCATAGTGGAAAAAGACGCTGTCCGTCTCGCCGCCCATCCAGGAAAAGGACATTTCATCAAAGCCGGGTACGATCTGCCACAGCACAACGTCAAGGCCCGACATATCTTGGCCCCCCAGCGCGCGGAAGAAGTGTCCGGCCCCGCAGCCGAGTCTGGCGTGGACGTTGTTGTCCTCCATAAGGTGACCAATGTAGGCGACGCCGCGCTCTTGGCACCAGCGTCCAATTCGGCCGCTAAAATGTTCCGCATACAGCTTGCTGACGACATTCATATAGGCATAACGGAGAGCAAACGTATGCGGACCGCCTTCGTGCCACAGCAAGGGGAGATGCCGGCGAAGATTTGGACCGTATTCCTCCTCAAGCAGATCAAGGAGATCGTCTCTCCACGGCAAAGCCATCTCGGCGTTGCCCAACCCCGATGCGTAATCATATGAAGATTTGCTGTTGTAGAAGCCCGGCTCGTCGGAGAAAAAGCCCGCGAACGCAGCGCCAAAATCGTCCTTATAGCGTGCATAATAAGCTTCATAAATCGTATCGATCAAGATTTGCGTCGATTCCGGAACGATCGGGTTCAAATAATCTTTCCTGCGCTCGTCCCCTCCTTCGCGAGTGACGACGAACAAACAAATCGTCCAAAAGCCTTCAGGCACGGGCCAATACAGCACCCCATCCTGTACGGAAGCTTCAAGGTCGATGGGAAGGAACTCGCCGTCCAGCCTTCCCGTGGCCGGATCGCGTCTGGCGGCGGCGGCGCCTACAGGCCTTGCTCCATCCAGAACGGACCAAGGGCGCAGCAGGAAGGAGGCTTCGGGATCCGGGCCTCTCGCATCGATTCGCCGCTCCGACAGAAACTGCCGCTGATGCGCAAGCGGTGCTTCCTTCACCTTGCCTGCGGCATGGCCGGTCGGAAAGTGATCGTCGTCGAACACCCAAATCTGCATGCCGTGAGTCCGTGCCTCGTCCATAATGATGTCCATGTCTCTCCACCACTCCGGACCAAGCATGTCGGGATGGGGCCTGGACTCAACGCATACCGCTCTTATCCCCGCTTCCCTTATGCGCGCAAGCTCCTCGCGGATGACAGCTTCCTCTTCTCCGCGCTGCCAGAGGAACGGGAGAATATAGTTCCGTTCCTCGCCGCCGAGCAATTCCTGCAATTTGCTATTGCCGCTCATCGCTCGCCCCCGCCTTTAGCCCATGCATCCAATTGGCGCTGCTTCTCCGCTATAACTTTATCCAGACCGGCGGATTTCAGCTTTTGATTAAATTGAGGAAGTACTTCATCCGGGTCGACGGAGCCGGTCTCAAGCACAAGGTAGTATTGCGCGATAACGTTGGAGACTGCGGCGATTTCCGTCTTCACGGACTCGGGGTCCATCGTAAAGCCCATCGCTTTCGACTTGACCGCTTGCTCGTTGAACTCCTTCATTTTCTGCCAAATATCAGGGTCTTCCCCCTCAAACACATAAGCGAGAAATTGATTGCCGAACAGCCAGCTCATATTCAAGTTATAGCCGTTCGTCAGCATCGTTACGCCTTCCGGGTACTTGATCACATTGTCGGACACTTTGACATAATGCTTGCCTTCAATGCCCCAGTCCAGCAAATTGACGAGCTCCGCGTCTCCGTACATTAAGTCCAGAAACTTCATCGATGCTTCCGGATTGTCCGCTTGCCGCGGAATGCCCCACATAATGTTCAAAACATGGTCCGTCATCGATACCGGAGCCGATAACTCTGCGCTAACCATCTCCTTGCCGATCGAACGGGATTCCTGCGCATCAAAGCCAGGCTTCAGCTTCGAAAGGTAGCCGAAGGCCCGATCCGCCTTTATTAATTCGATCTGGCTCGACTTGTTCGTAGAAGCATCCTTCAGCAAGTAACCCGCCTCATACCAGCTTCTCATCCGTTTCAAAAGCTCGGCATACTCCGGCGACTCAAAGCTGTTGACAAGCTGCAAGCCGTTGTCGTAACCAGGAAGGACGCCCATTCCGTTGCCTAACCCGTCGTGCCAGCTGTAGTTCGTTAAGAAAGAAAACCCCGCACCGCTTGGAATTAATGGCGTTATCCCCGGTTCTTTATCTTTAATGATCTTGAGCGCGGCTTCCACGTCGTCCAAGGATTTGATTTTGCCTGCATCGATGCCGTGCTTGTCTGCAAGGTCTTTGCGCATCGTGAAACCGTTGGCAGTCGCCAAATCTCTTACCGGCGTTACGCCGTAGATTTGGCCGGCCACCTTGCTTGCGTTCAAATATACAGGATCAAGGGCCTTGCGAATATTGCTCCCATGCTTGTCGAGCAGTTCGTTAAGCGGAAGCAATTGTCCTCGGGATACTTGAGAGCTAAACCCGAACGGCGAGCCTGCAACGATGAGATCCAGCTTCTCGTTGCTCGTCAGCATCAGATTGACCTGCTGGGCGTATGCGCCGTAATTGATCGGCATCAAATTGACGGACACATTGATTTTGGCTGTTGTGATTTTGTTGATTTCAGCTTCTACCGCCTTCAGATCGGGCGGCGTTCCCGTTACGCTCAGAAAGGCGACGTTCAGCTCATCGGTTTTCTGCGGCTTGCCGTCTGACTGAGCTTCCGTCCCGGAAGCGTTCTCCGGCTTCGCCGATTCGCCTGAGCCTCCATTGGAACCGCATGCCGACAACAATAGCAATACGATTACTAAACTTGCGGACAACCATGCCTTCTTGCTCATTGTATTTCCCCCTAGTCTCGTCATTTGGCTTTCTCTTGCCATTGTAGCCGGAGACCGCCGTTTTCTTCTGCTTCAGCTTCGACTTTTGCCTGACGTGATTTCGACTTTGTCATTGGCGCCCCCGCGCTCGCCTGCCGAAATTCTACCGGGGTCAAGCCCGTCTGCTGCTTGAACAGTTTGGCGAAATGGGAGAAGTTTGCATAACCGCTGGCCATCGATACGGCGCTTACAGGAAGCTCCGAATGGGTAAGCAGCTGCTTGGCCAGCTTCATTCTTTCGCGCATAATAAACTCCGGAATCGTGCAGCCAAGCTCCTTCTTGAATAAACGCGTCAAATAGTCCGGATGCAAATAAACGTGGCTGGCTGCCGCCTCCCTGGACAGGTTCTGATCCAGATTGGACATAATGTAACGGGTTGCGCGTTCGACGACATCTCCCATGGAAGACGCCTCCGCATACCCCGCCGCTTTCGTAATGATATGCGCAAGCCAGCGCTCCAGATCCGCCAAGGATCGCGACGCCGCTTCCGATAACCGCAAGCTGCCCCCGTCGCAAAACATAAGATGCGCTTGGACACCTTGCTGCTGCAGTACCGCGTGCGTCATTTGCAGGAAATTTTCTTTGAATGCGAGCAAATATCGGCTGTCGATGTCCGACCGCTGCCTCAGCTTGCTAATAAACGCTGCCGCTTCCTCCAGCAGCCTCTCCTTAACGCCCTGCCGGAGCAACGCCGCCCACCCGCTCATATCGGGCAAGGCAATTGAAGCATCGACGGAACGGTTCTCCGCGGCAAGGCTGACATAATCGGCTCCGTTCACGTTGTTCTGATCCAATCTCAGCAATCGGTGCAGCATCGATGCAACCTCGTGTCCGGGTATGGCTTGCCCCCCGTAACAAGTTAACTCGCAATAAAGGCTTGTTTTGCAAAATTCGACCAATCGGCGGCACATGAGGGCGAGTTCGCTCTCTCCTATGCGCTGATCCGGGGCAACAGACATAATGAGCAGCCAAGAATCGCGGCCAACCGACACGAATACGCTCCCCGGCCCAAGCCTTCCGAACAGTTCTTTGCCCGCATTTTTCAGCGCATACTCCAGCAGCTTTCTGTCTCTAACCAGAAAATCCTGATGCCAATGTCGAACGACCATCAATATCGGAAGCACTTCGGCATCCCTGCAAGCTGAAATTTGCCGGGCGGCCGCTTCGCGAAGAAAATCTCCACGATTAGCCGGAATCGCCTCACTCAACAGATCCATCCAAAATCGCTCAAGGTTCAAGTCCTGCTGATGCGACCACCACAGCTTATTTCGCTGCGCCTCAATCCGCTCTTGCTCCCGGTTCGCAATTTGCGCCGCTTTATGGATAGCCGTTTCCAGTTCCTCCTTGGACAGCGGCTTAAGCAAATAATCGGAGCAGCCAAGACGTACGGCTTCCTGCGCGAACCGAAAATCGGCGTGACAGGTCATCAGAACCGGCACCGTCCGCAGCTTCTTCTGCCTCATCCACTCCAGCAGCTCCAGCCCGGTCCTCTGCGGCATTTCAATATCGCAAAGAAGCACATGAATGTCATGCGCCTGAAAAGCCTGCTCTGCGGCAGAAGAACTATAAGCGACATAAACGTTGGCAACGTCTAGTCCCCCCCAATCCACCATACGCTTAACCGCTTCCACAAAATGAATCTCGTCATCGACGATTAACACGTTCAGCATCGTTGTCGTCCTCTCCCTTGGGGAACGGCTTCAGCGGCAGACGAATCTCAACCCTTGCTCCTCCTGAATCTCCGTCCCGGTTGGCTAACTTCAAGTCGGCACGTCCTTCATACAGCAGCTCCAGCCTGCGCCGCGCATTCCATAAGCCATGCCTGCTTCCGTCCTTACGCTCCAAGCTCCTCCCCTCTGCCAAGCTTTCCAGCACCTCTTGAGGGAAACCGCTCCCTGTATCCTCCATAACGAGAAGCAAGCGAGGCTCGCTTCCGTCCGATTCCAGCTTTCCTCTAAGGGTAAGACGGAACGGCTTTTCCAACGAAAAGGCGTGCTTAACGGCATTCTCCACGAACGTTTGAATAACGAGCGAGGGAACGGCCAGCTCTAATAAATAAGACGGAACCTCGATCTCGCTGTTCAGTTGGCCTGGAAACCGCAGTTCTTGAATCCGAATGTAATTCCGCGTATGCATAAGCTCATCTCCAAGAGAGACGAATGGAGCCCCGCTGCGAAATATATACCGGAAATAGTCCACCAGGCAGCGGGACATTTCCTGAATCAGCTCATAGTCGCCAACGACGGCAAGGCTGTGCATAATGTTCAAGGAGTTCAAATAAAAGTGAGGGTTAATCGTCGTTTGAAGCTGTCTCAGCTCCGCTTGTTGCTTGCTTAATTGTTCCTCGTAAACATGGATTTTCAGCTCTCTAATCTGGGAAAGCATGTCGTTCAAGTTGTTGTACACGACGCGAAACTCTTCGGTCGAGGAGCTGGATTCGGGAATTCCTTGCATATGTCCTTCCCCGATTCGCTTCATCGCGGCGAGAAGCCTCCGAATCGGCAGCAGAATCGTGCGGCGAAGCAGCAGCAGGCTCAGCGGCAGCAGCATGATCGATCCAACTGAAACCACCATGTTCCATTCCCGGAGATTAAACAGGCCCTTTAAGATTTTTTGTTCCGGTATAAGCGCTGCGAGGCGAAAGTTTCCCTGCTTCGATAACGCCCCCACGGTTAAATAACGCTCTGGCTTCCCGGATAAACTGTAGCCTCCCTCGGCGAAGCTAAGATCGATTTCATTCTCACGAATGAATGCGGTATGCATCATCGGTTTTCCTTCTGTCGTGGCGAACAAGGAGAGGCCGCTTTCCCCCAAGTCGATTAGCTTAAGCGGAACAAGCAGGCTGTCCGCCTTCACCCAAGCGCCGACGAAGATGTTTCGATCAGCTTGAAGCAGCCGCATAATATAGTAACTGCCATCGATCTCGCGAACGATCCAATTTCTTGCCTTATGCGGAGACTTCATGGAAGACAAGCTTAGCAATCGGACGATTTCTTCTCCTACCGCGACTCGCTCGGAGTAAGACGGCCGCAAGCTAAACGATTCAATAAGACTGTTGTCGATAGCCGAATAAATAAAAAATTCGTCCATCGTTCCGTAACGGGCAATTTCGTTCGTAAGCTGCTTGGAGAGCTGCACCTTTAACAGCGCCGCCTGCTCCTCGGACTGCCGCTTATCCAACAACGGAAAATTCGGGTCGGAAACGATCATGCCGATGAGGAAGCTGTCGATCTCTTCCAAAATGCCGTCTACTTGATTCATATAAAGCGAAATATAGCTTTGATTGCTCTCGGCTACCTGCGTTCGAACGACTTGCGCGGCGTAATATTGGTTGAAATTAAGCAGGGCGATAAGCGGCAAGAGAATCGCGGCTACGCCTGCCACCAGTTTGAAGCGAATCGTGTGCCTTAACCCGCGACGACGGCTCTCAATCATTGACCTTCCCATAAGCTGAGCAGAAATTCCTTATAACGAATGTTCTGCTCGATTTCCTCGGCTTTCGTCGCATCTTGATTCTGGCGAGAAATTAACACAGACTTCTGCAAATAAATGAAGTAAAGATGCGTCACCATCCGCGTGCGCTCGATCCAAACGAGCTTTTGCCCCGTTTCCTCCGTTTGCAAATCCAGCGAAAACGCGCTTATGGATAGATGGGTTTCCTCGCTGATCAATTCCTTGAACGCCGGCAGCTCCGCCGGATTTTTGCCCATGCTGGCAAAATACACGCTGAAGAGCGAATCGTAATACAGCAAATCCGGGTGGTGCTCCCTCAAAAACAAATATTTATTCAGAATGGCCTCTATCGAAGCGCGAGGCGATTGGAAGTCGAATTCGAGAAGCAGTCTCCCGAACATTTTTTTGAGATTGTCCACGTACACCTCGGTCGCGAGCTGCTCCTTGTCTTTGAAGTGATGGTACAACGTCCGTCTGGACGTACCCGAACGGGCAGCGACGAGAACGAGATCCGAGCCTTCGATCCCCTTCTCGCAAAACGTTGTAAGCGCAGCCTCCTTGATCATTTCCCTCGTAAGTTGCAGCTGCTTTTCTCTAAGCTTCATTGTGCTTTTCCCCCTTGTTCTAGGCTTGCAATCCAGCTTTCTCTGCATCCGCCGGTTCGTCTTCCTTGATTTGAAGAAAGCGGGAGCCCAGCGAGACGCGCTTGTTCTTATGAATGATGCCGTCGAGCCACGTTATTAATTTCGTACCTTCTTCCTCCGCCTCGTAGAAGGCTTTCATCGGCAGCAAAGTATGCGGAGTCGTATGAGTCGTCGAATCGTATTCATGGTCGGTGAGAAAATAATAAAAATTTGGCAATTGTTCGTCAAGCCCGCGGGTGGACGCCCGGAATTGACGGCTCCATTCCTCCGAGCTTTGCCTATTGATCTCGTCCCCTCTGCCGTTCAGCCTATTCTGAAACGAAGTCAGCACTTTGTCGTGGACGGTGCAGGCATGAAGCAGGACCGAATGAGCAGGCATGGCCGTGCCGTTATGGCGGAATGCGGCTCCAATCATATCCGCTTCCATCGGATAAGAGAACGTCCGCTCAAATTCAGCCTTCCAACTGTTGTCCACAATGGCCGGCCATTGATCGGAAACGAGAAAAGAACTGTCCGAGAGATGATAGATTTCGGCACTGGCGTAATGATTCGCGATTTCGCTCCCCCAGAAGGCGGAACCGAAGCCTCCGGCACTGGAGCCTGCAATGAGCAGCTTATCCGGCGTTTCGAAATTCCGGTAAATCCACTGTAACGCTTCCTCTACGTTATTTCTGCCGTTATGCCTGACCGTTCGGGATTTTGACCCGTTTTTGCTCCGATAACGGGCTGTCGTATGGCCGATATGAAAATCGCCGGACGCATAAGGAATAAATACGACGTTCCATTCCGAGAACGGATTGTCGGGGCGTTGGTCGAAAATTCCCCGATGCATGCTAAGGATATAAAAAGGAATTCGCGCGAAGTAATAGCCGAATTGTCCATGCTTGAGATAAGAGCGCAGTGACAAAGGGATATGCGCCGTCTCGCCGTCCCAGCAGGCACCGCCTCCGCAAAAATAAACCATCAAATTGCGGCTTGCACCTTTGCGGGTGTACAAAAAAAACTTCGAACCGTCGGTTGCCGCTGTTTTTGTGCCCAGCTTCACTTTATTCCACTTGCCAGGCTTCGTTTGCTCAAAGCTGGTTTTGCTGCTCGGTCTCTTGAGAACTTTACGGTTGAAATACACGATGGCAAGCACAGCGGCGGCAATGGAATAAAAAAGAACGCGCTTAATCGTTTTCATTGGTTGATTCCCTCTTCCCGTCTTTAATTATCGTCTTTAAGATTTTGGGTGCGAACATGCTTCCAGCCTTTATTGCGGTATATCTCGGGGCTCTTACCCGTAAAGGCGGCAGCGGCTTGCCCGTCCTCTGCCAACCGATAGCGCAACCACGCGGTCAGATAGCCTCTATGCATGCCTCCGTTCCCCATGCTTTCCAGATGATCTGCACATTTAGTCATAGCCATGGCTGCCGCTTGCCCCGGGCGAACCGCATGATAGGCTTTCGCATTGGAAGCTGCCGGAGAAATAATGAAATCGTGCGTACCGGCCATGAAAAACAAGTCGGCAGACTGGTCCTCGACTCCATACACATCCTTTGCATCGCACCATTTCAGATCCGGCAGAGCAATCGTAACAACCGTCTGAAGCGGCTTCTCCAAATACTTGTTGGCGTTCAGAACCCCGGTCGCGCCTTGAGATTGACCAACCGCGCCAATCCGATCCGTCCGAATCTTGCCGTAGAACAGACTTGTTGGCTTGTCATTCTCTCGCAACACATAGAGGGCGGTGTCCGCAATCTCCTTGCCGGTTCCCGTATTGCGGCAATAATTGCCGACAATCACAAACCCCCAAGTGGCCAGATGAGCCAACAAACCTCCATAATTCTCCGGCTGAGCATCCGAGCCGTTGCCCCATATGACAACCGGGCAGGCATCCGTCCGATCTTCCGGATAATCGATCCGATATAGCGGGCGTCCCTGTTCGTCATGAATGACAACGCTGGCGCTTTGGTAAGGCCCCGATTTGCCATACAACCGCTCCAGCGGCTCCGGTCGATAGCGGTATAACCGCTCGCGTAATTTAAGCACATACATAAGCAGCACAAATATAGGCATGACCACCCACTTTATCCATGGGCGTGCTGTCGGCTGTTCCGAGGTCGTCATACGGTCCCGCAATCCTTTCTCATTCATTTTATGTTACACCTCGTTTATTCATTACACACCATGTGTAACAAATTATAATTTTGAAAACCCTTTCTGTCAACGCTGTATTGGAGCGATTTCGGAAGACGGTCTCGATCGAGTATGGACGCGACCCCATGTTACTGCACGGTACCATCAGGGGGGATAGTGATCCGGCTGCCCTCCACTTCATCCTCCCAATGCCGACGACTAGGGCTAACGAACTTGAGACACGCTATTGGCCGAAAAATCAACTTGCCCCGCGTGTAACGAACCTGAGACACGCTATTGCTGGAAAAAAGGCGGGGAAGCGGCCGATTTTCGGTGAATAACGATCGGTAGATTCGTTACAACTCAAGAGGTCCCATTTTGAGCCATATAAGGATTGTCAGGTTCGTTAGCGCCCTTCAAATCTTATCAGATGGATGATGCTGCCAATTAAACAGGTTAGTACTTTAATTAGGAATGAAATGCAAGTACAATAGTACGTGATCAAAAAAAGCGAGCATCAGATTAATTGTGCACGAGAACGTTAGTTCTGATATACTGAGAAAAAAGGAGAAATGTAGCATGGGAGTTTCTGTTTATTACACTTGTATGAGGAACCATAACCTTACCAACAGTGAGGAGCAAGAGATAACGGCCATCATTGATAAATACAATGCGGGTTTTGAAATGAAGGATATTGGAGAAACATTTTGTGTTTATGACTATGATCTGGATGAACCAACAGTAATTTTTGCAGGTTCTACAAAGCTGCCCTTTTCGGATGATTTTGAAGATACATTGCATGCGCTGTTTTATTGGTTGGCCTGTTTGACGGATATTAGAAGAAGTATTTCTAATGGGGATTGGCATGTGCATCTAGATGATACGGATGCCATTTGGGATGAGGAAACGGGTTGGCAAATGCCAGAAGATTAGTATAAAGAGCCTTTCGGCTCTTAAAGGTGGAATAGTGACTAATAGATTCATTGTGAAGGGAATTTATAGATTTGGAGGTAAGGAAGATGTCTCAAATAGATGAATTACATAAAAAAATAGAGGGTTTATTGGCTGAAAAAGTTGTTGATGAAGATATTGAGTACTTTGAAGAGTACAAGAAGATAACAGGAGTAACAGATAAACAAATTGAGGACTTTGAAAGAGATTTTAGCATTTCATTACCAACAGATTTTAAGGCATTTTATAAACTTAAGGATGGCAGCGGCTATCCGCTTAATCTCTTGTATACTTCATATAAAGATAGTTGTATTCCATTTACATTGCTTTCCTTTGATGATATTAGAGATACTAAGAAATTTTTCTGCGATCGCGATAATTTAATGAGCGAATATTACAGCGATGAGGAAATAAGTAAGCTTGATTCTCGTATTAAGCCGTATTTATTTAACAAGCGCTGGTTCCCTTTTGCACAGGTTGTAGGAGGGTCACTGTATTTAATGTTAGACTTTGACCCAACAGAACATGGTACAGTTGGGCAAGTTATCTTTTATGTACATGACCCTGATTTTGTTTATTTTATAGCTCCAACATTTTCAGATCTTTTACAAGATACTATTCAAAATCTTGAAGATGATTGGTATGAAGAATGCCTGTGAAAATAAGGAGATGACATGATCGGCATTTGGTAGAAGAAGGCGGGGCACGGTCGACATCACGGGCAAGCCGCCGGCGACGATCGAATGGGAGTAATGAAAGAAACTCCGAAAACCCACTACATTCAAGGGTTTTCGGAGTTCTTTTTTTAGAGTCAACCCTGCGTGGGGCTGGTCTTCATTTCATAGATTTTTTGGAGCGTATGGACACTCTTCGTCTTCTCGTCATCGTCCTCTGTGTGGAGATACCACTCCACAAGCCTGTACCCGAATACGAGAAGGATCAGCTCGTAGACGCAATGATCGGCGATAGGGGATACATCCGCATACTCCGAAAAGCCTTTGTAATACGCGGGGACACATCGCTGGTAGTATTCGACCATGTGATCGATATCCGCTTCATCCGCAATCAGGCTTGCGAGATCCTCGCCCAGGTAGCCCCATCCGGATGTATCCCAGTCGATGAGCGCGATTTTCCCGTCGGCATAGATCAGATTGGTCACCCAGAAGTCCCGGTGGCATAGCACGAGGGGCAATTTTTCGATGCGGGCGAGTATCTCGTCTGCGTGCTCATCGATGTCGATGAGCATTTGCCGCACGTGCTGCGGGAATTCGCAGTCCTCCGAGCGTATATAATCGTAGACGACCGGCCATGACCGGTAATGCAGATACGTATTCTTCATGAGATCTGCATGGCTCAGGTTGGTCAGGCTCTGCAGCACAGCGGGCTGCTCCGCATACAGCTTTCCTTGATAGCGTCCTAACTCCAGCGCGGCCTGTTCATACATGTCACCAGTCAAGTCTAAACCGGTTACGCCATCGATATATTCCAGCCACAGCTGGAATTCATTTTCTTCGGCATTGATCTCGGCGTGATAACATGTCGGCCAGCGGAAGGCATCCGAGAACGTCGCTCCCAAGTCAGACGCATAGAGATCATATTCCCGGCGCCATGAACCCGGATCGCCGTAACGCTCCCATTTCTTCTGGATTTTCAGCACGATACGGTACGGCAATTTTTCGCCATCCGCGGTTTCGGCGATCCCCGTTACCAGGTACACATTTCCCACAGTTCCGCCCTGTAACGGCATGGTTTGGCAGTCGGCCGAGATGATATCCTTCTTGAACCGTCGGCTTAAGGCATAGATCAGCGTTTCTAATTTAATATTCATTTTTTCCATCCCCCGTTTTTCTTCGTTTGCTTGCTCCACATGGCGATCGTTTTGTTTCGAGCCCTCTTGTCGATGAGGTAGCTCGTTTTATCCTGGACATACTTGTTCTCATGCTGCTGGGCAACATAATGCTCCCACCGTTCACGCGACAACGAACCGTCGGCAAGCGCGGCGAGAACGGCACAGCCCGGCTCGGCCTGATGGCGGCAATCCGTAAATCGGCATTGCGGGAACCATTCTTCCACATCAGTAAAGCTTGCGCGTATGCCTTTGTCGGCATCAAAAAGCCCAAGCTCACGCATACCCGGCGTATCGATGACCATCGCGCCGGAGGGGAGCATGAACAGCTGACGGTGCGTTGTCGTATGCCGCCCCCGGCTGTCGGCCTCCCGGATCGCCTGAACCTTCATTACATCCTGTTCTATCAACGCATTGAGCAGGGACGATTTACCGACGCCGGACATGCCGAGAAAGACGACTGTTTTACCAGGCATCAAGTAGGGATCTAGTTCTTTCAGTCCCAGGCCTGTATGACTGCAGATCGCGTGAACCGGCACATCAGGGATGCTTTGTGTGACTTCTGCGAGCGGGAGATTATAATCTGGGGCGAGATCAGCCTTGGTCAGAATGACGACCGGCTGGCCGCCGCTCTGCCTGGCTTGTGTAAGGTACCGCATGATGCGGGTAACGTTGAAATCCCAATTCAGTGAAGAAAGGATAAACACATAGTCAAAGTTGGTTGCGACGACCTGTTCTACCACGGTTTTCGCATAGCCTGCGTCATGCCCTGAGTAATCCGCGCGTGAGAACTTGGAGCGGCGGGGCAGTACCGTAACAATGAGAGAATCTCCGCTCTCGTTGTAGTGCAGCAAGACAAAATCACCGACGCACGGAAAGTCTACGCGCGTTTCCGCACTGTGATAGAACACGCCTTTGAGCACCGCCGTTACTTCGCCGCGCTCGGTCATGACCGTGAAGCGCTCGCGCCGAAGCTCCGTCACCCTGCCGGGCAATAATCCGTCGGGAATTGCTTCTATTTCTGTGTAGCCATAGGTTTTCAAATCCATCATGTTTTTTTGTTAGCTCCTTTAATGTTGTTTTTTGGACGCAAAAATGCCACGGACAAGCAGCCTCTAAAGAAGCTGCTGTCGCGCGGCATCAGGACGCAAAAAAGATACGACCTTCATCGTATCCTGCAAACAGCAATATTCACGAAAGGTTACTTTGGATGGCATACCAAATAATACGGGCGTTTTCCCGCTTTTTTCGCGTATGCCTGCTATTCAGTTTTAAGACCAAACCACCATATAAGTAGTTGCCATTAAAACACATCTCCCTTCGTGTCAGGAACTTGCTTATCGCTAAGCTGTCTATAAAATAACCTATTTTGGCAAAAAAATCAATGCCTTACAGCGCTAATTGTGTCGGCCTGCTCCATCGAGTCTGAAGTTGATAAAGAACTCGCGAGCATCAGAAGTCAGCATGAGAGCTTCCTCAAGTTGTTTGAAGGAAACGACGTCAATGACGACCTGTTCTTCGAACGACTCGGGGCAGGATAGTCGAATCAATTCGCGAATACTTTGGATATGATATATTTGCGAATTTCGCAAATAAGAAGTTATACACAATTCTCGAAAGGCGGAAAGATATGAAGAAAGATGAAATAATCTTAAAGTCGATCGTCCATCAAACATTTGTTGGGGAATTCTATCCTTACAATGTTGAACAGAAAAATGATGAAGAGATCGACTCATATATCAATAATATAGTAGGGAGTTTAAGCTCAATAAACAACTTGAAAGTCGAAGCAGACTTTAATCACTATGGAAGTGGTTATGCGTCATATGTACCTATCTTCTGCTACAAAAAAGATGGTTCATCAACAGAAATTGTTAAAGAGAACAAGACAATCAATGGTATTTTGCTGTATGTGTGTAGACACGCACCTATCGCTGTATATGGAAGAAGTCAAGTTACACGAGATTCACATGGAGGAAGTCGTGAGTTTTTAACATCCAAGTTAATAGGAACAGTACCTTCTGGAGATTGGATGGAAATAGAGAACAGGATAAAGGAATATTTGAATAATTATCATTTTGAGATTCTAAGTAAAGATTTTCTTGAAGAACCTCTCGATTTTAATATTTCAATTCCTACAAATTTTAATGAAAACGGAAGTTATACGATATTTGATTGTTTCTTTTTCTGGGAGGATTAATCAATTGAATGCTAAACAAGAAGTCGAGAACTGCGTATAACATATTCACGCATGGGGCTTCTCCCCTCGCCGGGGAGAGTATGGTCCAACTCAACGCGAAGATGGCATGATCGTCGTTCAATCCCAAGGAAGGGTTAGTGCCGTGCCCGAGCCAGCCCTATTAAAGGCTAAGTAACGAAATATCAGTAAAGTTTGTGCCAGTGGATAGAACTTCTCTTTTATTGATTTTTATTATTACTATACTGTTTTTCAATTTCATCAAATTCTTCTCTTGTTACCCCCAACAAAATGTTATCATAAAATTTTCCATCCATATAAATAATTCTTCTTCTCCGTCCTTCTTCAATGAATCCAAGATTTCTGTGGAATTTAAGTGATGCTTCGTTTATTTCAACACAGCTGGAATTGCATTTTTGCATGCGTAGTTCATAGAAGCCATATCGCATAATAATTCTTGTTGCTTCTGTTGCGTATCCATTGTTCCTATACCCTCTATTCACTCCCAAACCAAAACTAAACACTCCATTTTTATGGTCTAATGAATTTAAGTTAATGAATCCAACTAACTGATTATTTGATAGCGTTTCGATAGCAAACATTTTTCTGAAATTGTCCTTGAAATTATCAAACCTATCCGACGTTTCAGCAACGTCTATATCATTTTTAGGAAGTTCGATACCCCATTCCATTAACCGAATTGCTTCACTGTCGGTACTTTCCAATTTCCATTGTTCCCAATCACTTCTTTGAGTTGCCCTTAGTCTAATCTTTGTTCCTTGCCAAAAATAACTTGAATCAATGATTGTCATTTATTTGTTCCCCCAACACATGTTTGAATTAAATTGGCTTACATCATTTTCCATTGTACCATATGTTGGACCTGTCGTATCATATTTTACTCATAGTTGGTCAAGATTGGCAATTATGCGCCGCGGCGCTTGTTCGTTTTATTAAGAAGGGCAGTTTAAAAGACAGGCATACCGAACTCATAAGTCGACTAGAACTCAACTCCGACCTACGTTTAGTTGTTATTCTTCACCAAATTTAAATATTGGATCGAGGCATCTTTAACCACTCCGCAATGAGCGCAGGCGGTTAACCTTGGTTGCAATCTCTCGACAATCGCTCCGCTTTGAAGTGATTCCTCCATATTTGCAGTGAACTTTTCTATCGGCCTCCGGAGTTTACCAAAAAATGCGGTGAATAAATCACCTGCAAGCAAAATATTATCTTCAGGGTGTTGACATCCTCCCCCGCCTACACTTTGCTTAGAGGCGGGGGATTCCCCTTATTCGCCTCATTAGCGTGAAGCAGGTTCAGTTACCGTTACCTTAGGATTTTGTTCCATGATCACAGAGGAGATGCGTACTCTCATATCTGTATCCGAGCAAACTCCGGGGTTCAGTTCCGTCCATGTTGAACGTCTTTGGTGTGACGGATAGAACTTCTCGGTTAGGTATTCAGCACAGTCAGATGCCTTATGCAAGGTATCTAGCCCTGCACAACGGCTTTTTACGCCGTCGTTTTGTCTTATATGACAAGTGATGGTCTACGGGATATGACGAAGGCGGCATTGACGTCCGCGTTATCGTGATAGCCGCAAGAGCATTGGAATTGATCTTTCCTGCGATGGTTCCTTCGAATGATTCCGCATTGACTGCATTCCTGAGAGGTTTTATAGGGATTCACCTTCTCCACGTTTAGCTCGGCTAACGCGGCTTTATAGGTGATCTTTTGTTCCAAATCATAGAACGCCCAGGCATGAATATTGCGATCTGCACGCTTCCAATATTTTTTCATCGAACGAATGCGGCTCAGGTCTTCCAGTTTGATGATGGACGCCCCGCTCACACTCGCAAATTGCACGATACTTTTGGCCATGACATGGTTCCAATATTGCATCATGCGCCGTTCTTTATGTTCGAGTCGTTTGAGCGCTTTCATGTTTTTCGCTTGCTGGATTTCCCTTCGCAAACGGGCATACCGCCTGCGGATATGGCCGATACGTTTGCCGTTAAAGGTCAGGTATCTCCCCGTATCGGCATCGGCAGCAACCGCAATGAGGCGTAATCCGCGATCAACGCCAATCGCTTTGTTCGTTTTCGGCGATTCCTGAAGTTGAAAAGAAAGGGTGAAAGCAAAATACCACTTTCCCTTGCGCTCAAAAAGCTGCGCATTCCCTTTTTTCGGTTTCGAGATTCCTTCGTAAGAAGGTTTATAATGTTTGCTGTTTGGATCCATTTCCCCGGTTAGAAGGTAGTTCACCCAAAACAAAGCATAATCGTTGACGCTGGCAGGCACATATTTATCGATGGTTAGATGGCCTTCGATAGTAGGGATGCCGATTTTCAGGTGTCCTTGATCGAAACGGAGCCGCCAGTTCTGATTATCAAACAGAATCGAGATATTCGCTCGAAAGGAAGGAAAACCCTTGGTATTTGCATGCTTCCGCCAATCTTGATACCTGCTGACCGCCTGTTTTCTTGCTTCTTGAAGAAGCGTTGATGGTAGTGGTATGGAACGAAGTAGGCGATCCAGCTCTGTTGCCTTGTATAGCGGGGCTTCCTGTAGGTACAGAAGGGCTTGATTGCTAGCTTGTGAAAAGTGGGATCTCATGGTTCTATACATGTCTTGTTTCACCAATGTTGGCCGATACAAAGGAAGTTTGATCGTAATCGTATTCAGACTCATTTCCAATCCCCCCATATCTACCATTATACCAGAACACCAGTTCGATTTCAAATAGGAAAGAAACTGCTTTAAAATCATGTCGGACAATTGAGATGGCAAAGTTGCCACCCTTGTCCGAAGACGATTCATCTCCTACCTAGGCTTCCGCTTTGAGGAAGGAGTCTTCTCGTCTGTATTTGATAAATTTCCCACCACATTCCGGATATCCGAGTGACAAAAATCAGACATGGTAAACCAGTGGCACAAAAAGAGCTCTCCCCGAATGCGGGAGAGCTAAAGCGCAAGCGGAAACAGGTGGCTACCATTCGCAGCAGCACACTAAATCCTATATTTTTGGTCTTGGAGGGGCGGCCTCGGCGAAAGGGTCGCCTCAGGGAAGGACCGCCACGATGGCGGTGGGGCCGCCACAGCAGGAGAGCGGCCCCGGTGAAAAAAGCGCTTCGGCCTACCGGCCGTCCAGCATCGCCATGATGACCGCTGCCGCCTGGGCTCTCGTGACGATGCCCGCCGGACCGAAGCGGCTGCCGCCGACGCCCTTCATCAGACCCGCTTCCTTTGCTGCGGCTACGTAAGGGACGGCCCACTTCGGGATGAGAACGGCATCGGCGAACGCCGGCAGGACCGTGCCTTCACGGATTTGAACGCCTGCGGCACGAACGATCATCGCCGCCATCTCCGTCCGCGTCACGCTCGCGTTCGGACGGAAGGTGCCGTCGGGATAGCCGGCGATGATGCCTCGCTTCGCGACTTGCGCCACATAGGACTGTGCCCACTTCGCGATGCTGTCAGCATCCGCGAACGCCGCCGCCGCATTGGCATCGCCCGCTGGCAGCTTCAGCGCGCGAGCCAGCATAGCGGCGAATTCCGCCCGGCTGACCGCCCGGTCCGGCTTGAACGTCCCGTCCGCATAACCGGTCACGATGCCAAGCCGCACCGCCTCGCGAATCGAGGCCGCCGCCCAGTGGCCGTCCGGCACGTCCGTCGGCATTTTGACGGTGTCCGGATCGCCCTGTCCGCCCGTGCCGGCATTCGGTCCGTCATCCGGCTCCGCGCCCGGGTTCTCCGGGGTCGGCTCGCCGCCCGTTCCCGGTCCGGTTATCGGCCCCGGCCAGTAACCGCCCGGCTCGACGGACAGGCGCACTTCATACGTTAGCTTCGTGAGGCCGTCCCCGGCCGTGACCTTGATCGTCGCCTTGCCCGAAGTCGACTCGGCCTGCGTGATCGCTACCGCCGCCCCATCGTCCATCGCGGTCGCGCTTATGACGGGTACGGCGGCCGTGCCTGCGGGAAGCTGGACATCGTAGCCGGTTTTATCCGGGGCAAAGCCTGCGATCGGCTGGCCGCCGACGGCGATCCCTTGCAGCCGGGCATCGTGCGACTCTTCATCCTGATACACTTCGATCGCGCTGACGCGGGCAATGCCCAGCCCGTCCCCTTTGTAGCAGATGACCCGGATTTTCTCCGTCGTCACGTCAGGCATGAGGATTTTGATCGCCTCGGACTCGTTGCCTTTGACCGAGTAGAGCGCGACCCACTTCGTCCCGTCCCAGTATTGAACATCGAAGTCCTTCATCTGGAACCCTTTGGTCGAATACACTTCCACATGATTGAAAGTCGTTGGCTCTTTGAAGGCCACCTGCAGCCACTGCGGGTTATCGTAGGAGGTCCCCCCGTCCAGGCCGGACGTCCATCCCGCCCAATCGCCGTGATTGCTCGTAATGGCCTTGATCGGGCGATAGTCGTTGCGATAGTCCGTCGAGGAGGCGGTGACACTAGCTCCTTCGAAGAGCGGATTGACGATCTTGTCATTGAATTTGATCGTGTAATCGTAGGAACCGCTCGTGCCCGAACCGTCCAACGCCGTGGCAACCACCTTCACCGTCCCTTCCTCCAACAGGTAAACGACCCCGGCTTCGCTGATTTGCGCCTTGGTCGTCGGCGTGACGCCGTCGGCCTCGTAAACCTTCCATTCCACACGCTGATCCAGCGAATCGGCCGGTTCGAAGTAGGCCAGCAGCTGGCGGTTGCCACCATCCTTGATCGTAATTTTCGTCGCCTTTGCCGGCGGCTCACTCCTGTCCTGCCGCGCGAGGATGACCGTCTTGGAGGCGCGCTCCCCGCTGCCGTCCCCGGCCAAGGCGACGACGCGCACGATGCCGTTCCCAGCGGCGGTCAGCAGGCCGCCAGCATCGATCGAAGCGAGCGCGGTCGGGGAGCCGTCCAGTGCGGTCACGCTCCAGTCGACCTCGCCCGTCCGGTCCTCGCCCGCCACGGACGCCGACATCTGCAGCGTACCATGCTGCGTGAAGATCGTCGTCGCGTTGCCCGCGCTGCCTACGGTCAGCTTGGGCGCGAGCGCGAATTCGGCGGACGTGACGAGCAGCATCCAGTCTTCCTCGTCCGGCTTCTCAGGCACCGTCCATTGTCCGCCCGCGGGAACGATCTGATCGGAAATCAGCGTGTACTCGCCGGTGCGAGTGTTATACCATTGCGCCTTGTACGTCGTATCTGCCATCCGTTTCAGCGTTCCGATCCCCCGTTCCGTGCCGGGCGCGAAATATACCGTATAGGTCTTATTGCCGTCGACCGCCAGAAACGTCTGCCCGTCGGCAGCAAAATCGGCGTAGGATGTATCGCTGAATACAGGCTTCAGCTTCCACCACTCCAGATTCGAGTAGAAGCGCTTGAAGTACGTCATCTGGCTGCCCGCTTCCGCTTGCAGGCCGTCGAACCAGCGGTAGTACGGGCCGTAATGGAACCAGTCGTCCGGGGAATGATTGATCGCCCACACCCCTTGCGCCCCGTACCCGAAGCCGAAGGAACCGTTCTGGAACGCGATGTACGGCGCCTTGCGCGCATATTCGGTCGTTGTGCTGTTATGCTCGTAGCCGGTTTCGTACGTCACGATCGGCTTGATTTTCGGATACGCCATAAACGATTGATAAAATTCCTTGGTCAACGTCAGCACCTGGGCCGCGAACCAGGAATGGTAGGGCTTGTCGCCCCAGGTCGTCTCGAACGACGCCACCGCCGCCATATGGGCAGTCAGCGGATGCTTGTAGCCGTCGCTGTCATGGATGCCCTTGGCGACCAACTGCCAGTATTGCGGATCGACGCCGCCCATCAGCGGATCGATCTCCTGGGCAGTCGTCCACAGCACCGGATAGGCGCCGTACCGCGCTTGCCAATACCGTCCTAGGCGCTGCAGCAGCTCGGGATCGGTCACGTTCAGCACGCTCGTGAACGTCAGAGCCGCGTTCGCGTGCACCAGCCCGGCATCCGCAACGTATTGGAATTTGCGGTCGATGTCCGCCAGTTTGGCCAGACTGTCCGACCGAATGCCCTGCGATACGTTCAAGCCCATGCCGTTCGAGTAGAGCGGCTCCGACTGGTAGACGGTATAGCCTTGGCTCACGCGATGGTCGACCGCGTATTTGAACTGCGAATCGATGCCCTCGACGTTCGAGGACTCGAAGTCTTCGTCCGGCATCAGCCAATGCGTGTCGCCCAGATAGAAGAACGGCGTGCCGTCGCCGTATGTAAAGTGCCGTTTGCCTTCCTCGGCTTTCAGGAAGCCCCGCTTGTAAATCTCCAGCGGACCGTCGTAGGGAATGGCCGTGAAGGCGATCGGCTCGCTTCGGTTCAAGCCCGCGTCGTCGGGCCGGTTCGAAGCCGTCGTCACCGTCCATTCGCCCTCTCTCGTCGGGGCGAAGCGAACCTTCCACGTCCCGCCGCCGTCCCAGAACGCCGGCCGTGTCAGCACCGTGCCGCCCGGACCTGAGAACGTGGCGGTCACATCCACGTCCCGGAACGGATCGTCGTACGTTGCGACGCTCTCCAGCGCCATTTCCAGCTCACGCCACGTTTCGGCTTCGGGCAGAATGACGACGTCGGCGGAGCCTGAGACGCCCGAACCGTCCGCCGCCGTGGCCGTAACGGTCACGACGCCCGGCGATTTCGCCATCAGTAGGCCGCTGCCGGGATCGATAGTCGCATCGCCGGCCGAATCGCCCTTCGGCGCCACGCTCCAGACTACCGCCTTATCGGTCGCGGAGGCGGGCGCGACATCGGCCGTCAGCTTCATCGACAAGCCGTTCACGACCTCCGGCTTCGCCGGACCCCGGACTGCGATTCGCTCGGCCTGGATCGTCGCGGAGGAGTACACCCGGAATTCGTACAAATTCGCCCACTCGCGCGCGGTAAACCGGACATAGCGGCCCTTCGTCCCGTCAGGAAGCTGCGCTCCCAGCTCGTTTGGCTGCTTTTCCCCATCCGTCGCGGCCGTATCTTTCAAATATTCATAGGCGCTGCCGTCCCCTGCCAGGACTGGCGTCCAGTTCTCGGCATCACCGGACACGTAGATTTTGTTCGTGCCGTTCCAGAAGCGGTTGAACAGCACCTGGACATAGTCGAGCGCCAGCTCGCGCCCCAGATCGACGTAGAAATCGACCGGACCGTAGCCGCCCGCCATCGTGGCGGCATTGCCGTCCGTTATATTGACCGGATCGCCGTCGTTGAATTTCATGCCGTTATAGCCGGTCACGGCAGACCCTTGCGAGACGATTCGCGAACCGGCGGGCGGTTCGGCGTAAGCGGTCTCGGGCGGTTCTCTGTAGATCTTGTCGCTCTCCGCCCGAACGATGCCATCGGGGATGAGCTGCAGCAGCAGGCCGAGCGCCATCATAAGCGCCGTCAAGCCCGCGAGTCGTTTTGTTGCCGCCAATGTTACTCCTCCTTGCGCGGTCCGTCCGGACTTGAAACCGTCAGAACGAACCACGATCGTTAATGATTACAACCTTCAATGATGATAAACTTCAAACTCGTAAATGATCGGCGCATGCTCGACGCCCGACGTGAAATACAGGCGCGCCTTGCCGCCCGTCACGGCCGGGAACGTCAGCGATCGGGGCTGTCCGTTAAGGCACTTCCCTAACAAGAAGCGAACGAACGGGAAAACCTACCGCAAATTAATGCAGTAGTGCAGCGTTGTAACGTCGCAGTAGTGCAGCGTTGTAGCGGTGCAGCAGTGAAGCGTCGTGGCAGCGGTATTCAGCCAGCGCGCCGTCCTCCGTCTCAGGGACGAAAGACGCTGTGGATCGCCTCCAAATAAGCCATGCCGTACTTCGTGTCCGGTTCGAGATACCCCCCTTCCGTCCATTCGTTCCAGGCGTATATCGTCAACATCGGAGGCTTTAGCCGCGCGCGGTCGACGTAAGCCTTGGCCTTCCGCAGCGCCTCCTCGAACGCTCCCGGCGTGTTGCCTGCCGCAATCGGGGTGTAGGGATACTCCCCTCTGCTGTACGGCCGGTCCGGATCGCAGCGCGGACTCGGATCCCAGCCCATCGTTACGTTCGGATAATAGGGCACGGAGGCGAATCGCGCCTGCAGCCCGTCCCACATTGCCGTCGCTCCCTCCGCCCATCGGACGTAATCGGCGTCCGGGAACGTCTCCGGCTCCAGGTGATGCAGCCATACATACGACGTCACGCTGTCGATGCCGAACCGGTCGAGCAAGGCATTCGCATCGGACCCGATAATCGCTTCATGCCGTGGATTCAAACCCCATTCCACGAGATTGAGATGAAGGCCCGCGCAGCCGGCAGCCTCCGCCTTGCGGCGGAAATCCGCCAACGCGTCGGCCGTCTCCGTGATGCCGCCCAATCCCTTCACGAGCGTCATGCATTCATAGATCGAGAAATACGGCTTGCCGTCGATCGTCAAATAGTTGTCGCGGCCGAGATAGGCGCGAATGACGTAATCTGTCATCATGTCGAACCGCTCCCGCGACACCTCGTTATGATTCGCCCACATCAGCGCGAACTTCAGCCGGTCATGGTTGCGTGCCCGCAAGAACCCTTCCTCCAGCGCCCGCTGCAGGAAAGGGCCCTCGCCCCCGCCCATGTCCCAATACCAATCGTACAGGAACGACGTGATGCCGTGATCGGCGGCCGCATCGATCTGCATCTCCGAGACGCGGGGATCGGCTTCGTCGATCTCTCCCCACAACGGCGTCTTCGGCTGCTCATGCCCGGGGAACCGCGGCTTCGCGCTGCGCATTGACGGCCATTCCGTCCAACCCTTCCCCTTGCTCGCCTCATTCTTCGGATCCGCATGCCATTGCGGGAAATAATAAACCGCAACCTCATAGCCGCTCTTCATCGCGTTCGCCCTCCCATTTACGATGTCATTTTGTTGGATTTTACACTTACCCCTTGACCGAGCCCATGACGAGCCCGCGCAGCATATGTTTCTGCGTTAGCACGAACAGCAGCAGCAGCGGCAGCATGGCCAGTACGCTGATCGCGAACACCGGACCGAAGTTGATCGACTGCTGATTGAACATGAACTGTACGATCATCGGCATCAGAGTCATTTTTTCCGGTGAGTTGAGGAAGATGAGCGGCGTCAGGAAATCGTTCCAGATCCCATACACATTCGTCAGGATGAACGTCCCGGTCGCCGGCAGAAGCAGTGGGAAAATAATGACCCAGAACATCCGGAACGATCCGCAGCCGTCGATGTTGGCCGACTCCTCCAGCTCGCGCGGAATCGACTTCGTGAACGCCGCGTAGAGGAACGAAGCGAACGGGATGAAGCCGGCCGTGTACAGGAAGACGAGCAAGGTCCGCGTATTGATCAGCTGAAGGAACGTCGCCAGCTTGAACAGCGGAATGAGCGAGCCGACCGTCGGAATGACCATGCCCGACATGAACAGGTAGAAGCAAAGCTGAAAAATCCGCTCCTTCCGGCGCGACAGCGCGTAGCCTGCCATCGAGGCGACGAAAATCGTCAGCGCCAGCCCGCCCGCCGTCACGAGCAGCGAATTGAGCAGGCTGCGGAAAAATTCCTCGCCCAGCGCCTGCCGGTAATAATCCAGGTAGAGCCGGTCCGGCAGTTGCAGCGGCTTGTAGAAAATACGCGGTTCCTTGAACGACATCAGCACGAGGTACAGGACCGGCAGCAGAAAGAAGCAGGCCGCGACGATCAACGCGATTTCCGTTCCGACGGAGGCCCGTTTGGATCCGTTCATCTAGAGCTCGACCTCCTTGCGGCGGGTTGCGGAAAGCTGCGCGATCGAGATGACGACGATGAAAATCGCCAGCACGATGCCTCCTGCAGTCGCATAACCGTAGTTGTTGTCCCTGAACGCCGCATTGTAAACGGCCAAGAACAGCGTATACGACGAGGTGCCGGGACCGCCGTTGGTCAGAATGTACGGCAGGTCGAACAGCTTGAGCGCGCCGACGACCGTCAGGAAGAGCACGATCGTGACCGCGGGCATCAGCATGGGCAGCGTGATGTGGCGGAACAGCGACCAGCCGCGGGCCCCCTCGATTTCCGCCGCCTCGTACATGTCCTGCGGAATCGCCTGCAGGCCGGCCAGATAAATGATCGCGCAGTAGCCGATCGCCTGCCACTGCGTCAGCAGAATAATCGCCGGGAAAGACGTCCGCACGTTGCCGAGCCAATCCTCGGTTATCGCCTCCAGACCGAGCCGGCCCAGCATCTCGTTGATCAGTCCGTCGTACTGCAGCATCTGTCCCCAGACGACAGAAGCGACGACCAGGCTGATGATGACCGGCAAGTAGAACGCGGTCCGGATAAAGGCGCGCGTCCGGAATTGCCGGTTGAGTAGCACCGCCACGAGCAGCGCGAGCGGATTTTGCACGACGAGGCCGAACGCGGCCATCTTCAGCGAATTCCACAGCCCGTCCGTCATATGCGGATCTTTCCAGATATGCGCATAATTCGCAAAGCCGATGAACGTCGGCTCGCCCATGCCGCTCCAGTCGGTGAACGAATAGTAGATGCTCTGCACGAACGGAACGTAGAAGAACAGAATAAAAATGGCGGCGGCGGGGATCAGGAAGAGGATCGCCGCCCAATAAGCCCTGCGTTTTAAATTCATCGTTTCCGTATCCTCTCCGAAGTAATGGCGCGTCCGGCCACGGCGCGCGTGCAAGGCCTCTTGGGCTCGGGCGCGCGCCGCAGGTCCGGACGCGAAGCGGCTTGCCGGCCGACCGCGCAGGTCAAGGCGCGGGGGTATGCCGCAGGCAAATCAGCTTTGCGGAAGCACGACGGTCGCTTTGTCCTTCGCCATCGCATCCTGCGCCGCCTTCAAGTCCGCCGGGTTGAATTTGACGCCGGAGACGACCTTCGTCAGCACATCGACCATCGCGTTGGCGCTGCTCGTCGGTATGAACGAGGTAAGCCCGTAAGGAAGCGTCAGCCCGCCGTCGAGATACTGCTTCACCGCGTCCATGACCGGATCGGCGAATTTGACGTCGATGTCGGTGAACATCGGCAGTCCGCCTTCGCCCTCCAGCCACGGGCCCATCACTTCGGGACTGAGCATGAGCGCAACGAGATCCTTGGACTCCTGAACCAGCTTCGTCTTCGCGTTAATGCCAAGCCCCGTGCCGGAGCTGAACGTCAGACTGTGTTTGCCCGTCTCGTCCATGAACGGGAAGAAGCCGATCTGGAACTTGTCGTAGCCGCCTTTTTCAATGTTCTCGGCGTTCGCCGACGGCATCCACGGCCCCTGCACGATCATCGCGGCTTCGCCGGAAGCGAACAGCTGCGCCGATTGCGGCCAGTCGATACTCAGCGCGTTTTTATTAAAGTACCCTTTGCTCTTCATCGTGTCGACGTGCTGGTATACCTTCTGGATGACGGCGTCGTCGAAGGAAATCGTGCCGTCGTACAGCTTCTTGCCGTAATCCGCATCGTTCGGGAACGTGTAGGCCTGCAGCCAGTTCATCAGAAACATGTTCGCGGTCCATAGATCCTTGAAACCGAGTGCGATCGGCGTCTTGCCGTCGGCCTTGATCTTCTCGCAGGCGTCGAGGAATTCCTGGACCGTCTTGGGCGGCTGAATACTCAGCTTGTCGAACAGGTCCTTGTTGTACCAAATGCCGCCGCCGATATTGCCCGCTCCCGGCGCGCCGTAGAGCTTGCCCTCGTAGAACAGCGACGGATCCTTCTTGGCAGCTTCGCTCATCCGGGTTACCCAGGGTTCGCCGGAAAGATCCATCAAATTGCCCGCCTTGGCGTAGTCGAGCTTCTGATAGAACGTCACGTCCGGCGCGGTGTCGGACGCGAATTGCGCCTTCAGCTTGTCAAAATAGGTGGAGCCGAGCGTAATGTCCCATTGGATCGTTGCGTTCGGGTACAGCTTTTTGTATCCGTCCTCCACCGCTTTCTTGAACGCCACTTGATGCGAGCGCTCGTCAAGGAACCACGCGCCGGCGCGGATCGTGAACGCCTTGCCGCCAGCCGCTCCCGTCCCGCCGTTCGTCTCTCCCGCATTGCCCGCGCCGGAATCGCCGCCTTGGGCCGCGCCGTTCGTCTGCGTGTTTCCGGCGCCTTCCCCCGTGTTGCCGCCTCCGCTGCCGTTCCCGTTGCCGCCGCAGCTGGCCAGCGCCGCCACGACGATCATCATCGCCGCGAGCAGCAGTATCGCCCTCTTTTTCATCCCCGTACCTCTCTCTCGTATGTGAAATGCAAATGCAAGAACACTTGTCATTGTAACCGTTTACTCGAAAAGTGGGGATACTTGCAGTCGACTTTATCATTGCTCTGTTTTACTCTCGCTTTTGTCGGCGGTTGCCTGCAGCTTGTAGGCGCTCGGCGAGACTCCGACGACTTTTTTGAACAACAGGCTGAAGTGGGCGTAGTTTTTGAAGCCTGACGCATAAGCCGCTTCGTACGCTTTCATATCCTCCCGCAGCAGCTTCGTCTTGGCCGCCTCGATTCGCGTCAGCCACAGCAGATCGGAGAAATTTTGCCCGGTCTCCTTCTTGATCACCCGGCTCAAATACGAATAGTTTACGTTCAGCCGCTTGGCCACCGCCTGCAGCGTCAGCTCGCCGTCGTAGGCCTGCCCGATCAGCTGCCTCGTCTCGGCGACAAGCCGCTTCGGCGCCTGCTCGACCGACTCCGCGATGCGGCTCGCGCAGCTCTGCACGGCCTGCTCGACCTCGCGCATCATTTCGGTCAGGATGACGCTCGACAGCACCTTCTCCCGGATGCGCATCCGCGCCCGCGGATCGGGCTCCAGCCCGAACTCCTCAAGGACGCTCTCCGCCCGTTCGACGAGACGAAGGCAGAGATGCTGAATCTCCTGCTTGCCCGAGCCTACGGTCAGCATCATCCGATATACCTCGCGCAGTGCCTCGGTGATCCCGTCCCGGTCGCTCGTCCGCAGTAAATCCGCGATCCGGTTCGTGGAGAACGTCGCTTGCCGTTCCCGCTCGCCGCGGATCGATTGGACCGTCTCGTAAGCGATGACCGATTTCTTCCCAAGAAGCATCCGGTACTCCATGCATGCGGCGAGCTGCCGGATCGCCTCTTGCAAGCGCAGCAGCGACGGCTCGGCCAGACTGATGCCGACGGACAGATGAAGCTCCGGCGACATCGCCCCGAGCTGGACCATGCCCTTGGCGAGCTCGATCGCCTCCTCCCGCAGCGTCGCCGCGTCGACGGCGCCGCCGCGGAGCAGGACGTAAAGCCCCGCATCCGCCGGTCCCGTCCAGCAGGGAATCAGGCACCGTTCAAGCACCGGCATCACCGCCCCCGTCAAGCTTCGCTCCCGGAACGGGCTGCGTTCGTCGGACGTCCCTGCCACGGCGTCCAGCTCTGCATACAGCAGGACGAATGGCTCGTCCGGCTGACGGCGCTCCGCAAGCCACGCCCGCTTCTCTTCGTCCCGCTCCTCCGGCAACGCAAACAGCGTGAAGAACGCCTCCTGATGCTTCCATTCCAACTGCTGCTGCTGCTGCACCTGCTGCACGGCCCAGACCAAGTCCGCCGCGACGAACGGCTTCGTAATGAAGTCCACCGCGCCCAGCCGGATCGCCTTCTTCGCGTAATCGAACTCATGGTAGGCCGACAGAAAAATGATCGGCAGCTCCGGCTGCTCCCGGCGCAGCGTCTCCGCCAGTTCGATGCCGTCCATGACCGGCATGCGGATATCCGTCAGCAGCACATCTGGCCGATTGCGGCGCGCGATCTCCAGTGCTTCGGCGCCGTTCGCCGCTACCGCCGCCACGCTGCAGCGGATATCGCCCCACTCCGGCATGCCCGCGATATACTCGCGAATTTCCGTCTCGTCGTCCACAACCAATATTCTCATCCCGCCGCTTCCCCCTGCCATAGTTGTATGGGCAGCGTGACCCGGACCGTGACGCCGCCCGCGTCGCGCGCCAGCTTGACGCCATAATCGCTCCCGTAGTGATACCGGATTCGGTCGTTCACGTTGTCCATGCCTGAACCGAGTCCCCGCCGCGTCCGCTCTCGCCAGGACGTCGGCGGCTCTTCCTCCGCTTCTTCGTCACGTTCCGGCGTCTCCGGTGCATCGTTGCGTATTTCGATCGCGAGATGGAAATCGTCCTCGCGAACGGCAATGTCGATTCGTCCGCCGCCCGGCAGCCGGTCGATGCCGTGGATGATGCAGTTCTCCACCAGCGGCTGCAGAATGAGCCGCGGAACGGCGACTTTGCGGAACATCGGCGGCAGATCGACGGAGTAAGCCAGCCGATCCCCGAACCGGTACTGATGAATTTGCAAATAGTTCTCCACGAAAACCAGCTCCGTCTCCAGCGGCACGAAGATATCGCCCGGCGTGATCGAGAACCGGAAAATGCCGGACAGCTTTCGGACGACGTCCGGCACGTATTTCGCCTTCTCCGGCGACTGCGAGATCACGCTGATATATTCCAGGATGTTATACAGAAAATGCGGGTTGATGTACATGCGGATTGCCTTCAGTTCCGCTTCCCGCACCTTCAGCTCGTTCTTGTAATTCGTCTCGATGAGCCGCTCCGTGCGCGTAATCAGCTGGTTGTAGCCCCGGCAAAGCATGGCGATCTCGTCGCTGCCTTTGACCTGCTGGTAGATCTGGTATTCCTCCAGTTCCGCCTTGCGCATCAGCCGATTGAGCCGCCGGATCGGATTCGTGATGCGCCGCAAAATGGCATGCGTCGCGACGACGACAGCCAGCCACGCCGCTAGCGTTACCGCCAGCGCGAATAACGCCTGCTTCTTCACGAGCGTGCTCGTCCCCGCTGGTGCCAGCCGAATGTATTGGAATTCAGCAAACTGGGACTTCTGCCGGACGATGAGCGAGTTGCCCACGCTGCCCGCGGCCGCCAGCTGCCCGATGTCCGTCGGCCTCTTGCTCGACAGAACGAGATTGTCGGCATTGGCGATGTAGAACGCCCCCGGCTCGTACGCGTCGTACAGCTGCGTTACCTTATGCGGATCGACGGTGATCACCAGCATGCCGATCTCCGTATCGGGGGTCATTTTCGCCTCTTCGGCATACAGCTTCAGGTCGCATGCCATCCGCCCGTGGTCGGTGAAGAAGGCCCACTGCGGCACGCCCTTGAATTCGAAGGGCAGCAGCCGGAAGGCTTCGACATACTGTAACCGTTTTCTTTCATCCGTGGAATAAATCGCACCGGCTTTGTTGATGAGGTAGATGTTATCGATGAACTCGCCGACATGATTGCGCGCCTGCTCCAGCTCGGACTGCAGCATTTCCGCCGCGGCGTTCTCCAGCCGGCTGCGATCCTCGCCCGGCTCTTCGCCCCCTTGCCGGGCATCCCGTGCAAGCAGGGACAGAATCGCTTCCTGCTCGCCGAGCTTCGAAAGCCGCTTGCGCACCTCGTAGAGCCGCGCGTCGATTTTGCTCGCGGTTTCGTTCAAATTTTGCTGCACCGCTTCGGTCTCCTTCTTCTCCAGCAGCTGATCGGACCGGACGTAGAAGGCGGTGCTGACGATGCCAAGCGGCACGAGCGTCAGCGCCGAGTAAATGATCAGCATCTTGTACAAGAGACGGGACCGGACCGTCTGGATGAACCGGGTCGGCATGGCGGCGACCTCCTTGCGAATGGGATTGCAGCGCGTTCCTGACGCTTCGCTTGTCTCAAGGCGCGGCTTGCGCGCGGTGTCAACCGGCGAAGGCGGCATGAATCGGCGTAACCAAATTATAAATGCCCGGAATGAGCCTGTCATCCTCTTCGCCGCCATCCCCGACAAAAAAACACCCTCCTTCGGCCGCTTGGGTGAAGGTGCGGTGTTCGGGTCCGATTTCTGTAAGGCAACTTTCGACCGTCCACCCGTTCTGCGCCCCCCACATACAACGGCTGGTCGGATTCAAAGATGATTGCGTCATCCACGAGATACTCCCACTGTTCATCGCTTGAGAGAGACAGACTTCTGCGATCGTCGGCATAGGCGAGAAATCCCTCGAACAGGAATGCTCCCTGGCTTGTTCTCCATACAGAAGCAGGCCCGCTTGCACCTAACCGAAACGGTACGATTCAAACAAGTCTAACACTTGCTCTGCCGACAGCGCCTGGTCATAAATACGGATATCATCGATCATTCCTGCCGTATAATCGATATTCCCAGCGGTCTTGGCGCCGATCCGGATTGGCTCGTCGGAATTCAGCATAGACCCGCTCATTTCTATACTCGTCTTTTGCAGCTCTCCATTCAGGTATAGCTTGGAATTAGCGCCGTCATATGTGACCGTGAGATGTTGCCATTTATTCTTCTGAAGCGGCAGCAGCAAAGAAGACGAATTACCGCTATACCACGAATTGTTGATCGTACTCATCGCGTAGTGTCCTCCTCCATTCGGAGTGATTACAATACGAAATGAATTGATCGTATTTCCATCCTGAGCCTCTTTGCCAATGATGGAGTAATTCTGCTGCGGATAGGCTTTCAATTTCAACCACATCGAGAAAGTGAATTGCGATTTGCCGCCAAGCAGGTCGTTATCGTTGATGACCACATAGTCATCAACGCCATCCAGATCAAGCGCTCCGCCGACAACACCGCCAGAAACGATATTCGCTCCGTTTAGCAATTGTGCCGGTTCGCCAAACCCTTCTCCTAACGATGTATCATCTTCCTCAATGCGATCGAATGACCAATACGCAACGGGATCAGGCAACTCGCTGCTGTCAGGCCCTCCATCCCCTACACCGGTCGGATTCGCAAGCGAATCGATAATGGCTTGCTGAATGACCGGATCAAGGCTGCCGCTGTTGCCATCATTGCGCGCATAGTGTTGCCACCCTGGTCCCCAGGCTGACGTTCCATCCAACATCCAACCGCTCATCCAACTCGCTATCCATTCGGACACCCAGCCCTGCTTTGTCTGCTTCTTCACCAACAGCACCCAATCGGCATCGCTTGGTTTCGCTGGAATCGACCAAGTTCCGGTAGAGGACTTGACGACCATTGGTATCGGGTAATAGTGACCGGTTCGCGGATCGAACCAGGAAGCCGTATAGGCCGCGTTCGCCTCCATATTTCTCAGCTGTCCTGTCCCCGTCCCACTGTTGAAGAAGAAGACGACATACGTATCCTGACCGTCGGAAGACAACAGCGACCGACTCGGATCAACAAAGCTGGAATAAGTGCTGTCGTTGAACCTCGGCTGCAAATTCCACCATTCTAATGAAGTATAGAAGTTTTTGAAATAGGTTAGCTGGTCGCCTGTCTCCAGATTAGCGCCGTCATACCACCAGTAATAATGTTCCGGAATATGGTAACCGGTGCCGTAATCGGCAGGCTCATCGGTCTTCGAATAAATATCGTTCCATAAACCGCCCGCCCCGTAACCATAGCCGTACATGCCATATTGGAACGCCTTGTATGCCTGGCCAAGCGCCTCTTTGCTATCAACCGCGAAATGGTCGTAACCCGATTCATACAATATCGCAGGCTTGGCAGGTGATTGATTCCAGAAATCCTTGGCAACAGCCATGCCGACCATGCCGTCTTTCCATTGCACCGCCCAACCGTCGTGGTACGGTTTGTCAGCCCAGCTTGAGGTAGAAGCAACCGTGGATGTGACGGTCTCCATATGAGGCATGATTGGATGATGATAGGCGTCATGATCCATCAAGCTTTGCCCGACCGCGTACCATTTTTTGATTGTTTCGCTGTTAAAAGCGCCGAGCGCGTTTTTATCGATTTCCTGTGCAATTGTCCAGATGACTGGGTAAGCGCCATAACGTGCTACCCAATATTCGGCAATCTTGGCCATATACGCTTCTGTGTACACGGGATAATCCGCAGGGTCTTTAACCCACGACACCTGAGCATTCGCGTGAACAAGACCGCGATCGGCAATATAAGCAAATTTGCGATCGAGATTGCGAAATCCCTCCAGATCGGCTTCTGTGAAACCGTCGCTCAAATTGGCAACTGCTTCTTCGTCCTCCCCCGCGTGCTCGCCTCCGCCATGCGGCTGCCAGATGGGTTCAGACTGATACACGGTGAAGCCCTGATTCACTCTCTTGTCGACAACATATTTGAATTGCGAAGCAACACCCGGCGCATTGGATGTATCAAACCGTTCATGCGGCAATACCCAATGCGTATCACCCAAATAGAAGAACGGCGTACCGTCATTATAAGTAAGATATCTGCCATCATCGGAGGTTTTCAGAAATCCCCGTTTGTAGATTTCCAGGTCTCCTGTGTACTTCTGAGCATGAACTTTGCCAGTCTTGTTGTTCAGCCCCGTATTGGTCGTATCCGAAGCCGAAATCTGGTAAGTCCAGTTGCCCTTCAGTGTGGGCGCGAATCTTACCTTCCAGGTATCCCCTCCATCCCAATAACCAGGCCGTGTAATGACCGTTTCATTCGGCCCGACAAAGGTGGCGGTAATCGCAACTTCAGTTAGGGGATCCGTATAAGCGATTGTGCTTGTCAGTGTAATTTCAGCAACCTTCCACACCTCGGTATTAATGGTGCCAATGTTATTGCCGCTAGCCATAACTGGGCTATTGGAAACTAACAGGGACATCATCACAAGCATAATGATCAGTTTCCTGTACACTTTTTCGCAACCTCCTATTTTTGGAATTCGCCTTCTTGCGAATGTTTGCAAGAAGGCGATCGTGCAACTTTTTCTACCTGATTACAAATTTTTCATATAGTCGTCATACCCGGACTGATGAATCTGAACGTATTCATCAGCACCAAGCTTCTTCATCTGAGTGAAATAATTGTTCAGGTTATCTTCAGTCAATGCCACTTGGCCCGTAATGAACTTGGCCTCCATCGTGGCGGCATAATCGCTGAGCGGTGTATACAATTCGTTAATCCGCTTGATCTGATCATCTGAAAAGTAAACATCGGGATAGTTCGGCACTACATAAGGAGCAACCTTCTCCTTCATTGACCCTTCCCACCACCGCGACGTTTCGCTCTGCTGAATATTGGCTTGATGTACTTCGTTGAACAGTTCGACTTTATAGACGACACCAAGCTGGTTGCTATTGAAAGGGCTGAGCAAATTCCGATAGTCCCAGGCGCTTTTTATCCCGTTCGGATAGTCGTAATCAATGTTATTTTGCTCATTGACAAACCAGCCGTTGTAGCCCAGTTCGTCTTCGCTGCCTTTCTCAGGGCCAATGTAGAATTCTAATGCGAAATCATCTTTGAAAAACCGGTCAGCGAAGCTTATGGCGACTTCCGGATGTTTGGCTTTCGGCGTAATCATCAGTTTTCCGATTTCGGTCTCCTGCCCTCTCGGCCAGAGCGGCGTCTGATTCCACTTACTGGTCAGTGGTTTAAGCGCTGTATATTCTTTCCAATGATCCGGAGCAATAACTTCCGGCGCTCCGTCTGCCGTTAAGCCTACAATGTTTTGTGAAGATTTGGCTCGGGCCTGTACTTCGGTTTGAGTAAAGATATCTTTATCCATCAAGCCCTCAGAATAAAGCTTATTCATGTATTTCAAATATTCGCCATAGAGAGGATCCGCTTCAGGAAGAACAACTTTCCCGTCCTTGACCGCCATTCCCATGAATCCCGGCTGGTTGAAGCCTAGCGCGGCGGTCACAATCATGCGCTCTTCAAATCCGTGGCCCCAGGATCCGCCAAGCGGAATCTCATCGGCCTTCCCATTTCCATTGGGGTCTTTCTCTTTGAACGCCTTGAGTACCGCATACAGATCGTCCAACGTCTCAGGTTCCTTTAACCCGAGCTTGTTCAGCCAATCTGTATGAATGAAGACGCGATTCCACGTCAATTGCGGATACTTGAAATAGGAAGGCAAACTGTAAATATTCCCGTCGGGTGAAGTCACAGCCGCCTTCAGCCGCGGATTCTCTTCAAAAGCTTTCTTAATGTTAGGCGCATATTTGTCAATCAGATCGTTCAGTGGAATAAACTGCTTGCCCACTTGACCGTATCGGATAATATCGCTGGCGCTAAAACTGGAATGGAAAAATATATCTGGCAAATCACCTGAAGCGAACAAAATATTTTTGCGCTCCGGCCATGCAGCCGCCTCAATCTGGGTCACTTTGAAATCAATGTTCCCTTTCTCTTTCATCCACTTGAAGAACCACATTTGATCGGCCGGACCGGCATTTGAGTTTCTTACCGTAACCATACTCATCGTTACCGGTTCTTTGACGATGGGCAGATTGCTATCCATATTTATATTTTCATCTATCGATTCGGACGGTGAAGCTGTGCCTGTCGGCTGATCCGTGCTCGAAGCCGAAGGTTGTGCTGTTTGTGTCGACTTATTGTTCTGGTTCCCCGAACATCCTACGATCAGGGCAATCACCGACAGACAAATTACGACACACATCATCTTTTTCCTCAATTTGAGCCCTCCTAGACAATCTCTTCGATTCAACCTTTATCTATGATCAAAAGGCACAGAAGCAGCCTTGTGTTGTTGCAGTCTCTAGCCTTTCAGCGAACCGATCATGACACCCTGCACGAAGAAGCGTTGAACGAACGGGTAAGCGACCAGCATCGGAAAGCTTGCAATGAAGATGAGTGCATATTTCATTGATTCCGCCATGTAAGCCTGTTTGGCCACATAATCGAACTCTTCGCTCGTCATCATGGAGACGTCCATCTGCAGTTGTTGGTTCATCAGCAAAATATTGCGCAGCACTAATTGTAGCGGAAACAAATCCCTGTCATTCAGATAAATCAAGGCGCCAAAAAACTGATTCCAGTGCGACACACCATAGAATAGACCCATGACGGCGATAATCGGCAAGGATAATGGAAGCGCAATGCGACATAGAATACCGATGTCTGAAGCTCCGTCGATTTTGGCTGCCTCATACATTTCCTCTGGTATCGTGCTTTGAAAGAAAGTTCGGGTAACAATCATATGGTAAATACTGATCGCTCCGGGCAATATCATAACCCAACGGGTATCCAGCATCCCCAGATTTTTAATCAAGATATAGCTTGGAATAATTCCTCCGCTAAAGAACATGGTGATCACAAAAAAGCCCATGATCCAACCCTTGCCCGCCAACTTCTTCCGGGCTAGCGCAAAGGCGCAAGTGATTGTAACAAACAAATTGACAGCCGTGCCGCAGATCGTATAAAAGAATGTATTGCGGTAGCCGATCCATATATCCGAATTTTTGAATACATTTCTGTAGGCATCCAGATTAAATCCCTGGGGAAATAACCTAATTTCCCCCCTGGCCACCAAAATGGGATCGCTTACAGAAACCGCAATGATATAAATCATAGGATACAATACGATCACAAAGATGAACATTAACAAAAAATAATTGACTGCGCTAAAAATACGATCGCCGGTCGAAGTGATCATCGCGTTTACCTCCATACAAAATCATTAGACTGTACACAACTACCATAGGCTGGTTTCGCTTCGCCTGCGAGCGATTTGATTAACGATAACCAACATGATGAAATTGACAAGCGCATTGAATAAACCAATCGCGGCAGAATAACTGAATTGCCCGCCCACTATACCAATCCGGTAAACATAGGTTTGAATTACATCCGCCGATGACATATTTAACGGGTTTTGCATCAGCAGCACTTTCTCGAAACCGACGGAAAGCAGACTGCCCATATCCAGAATCAGCAAAATAATAATGGTGGGCGCAATCCCCGGAAGATCAACATGCCATATTTTCTGCAACCGATTCGCTCCGTCTATTCGGCTTGCTTCGGTCAACTGTGGGTCAACTGATGAAAGCGCTGCTAAATAAATGATCGTGCCCCAGCCTGCATTCTGCCAAACACCCGAAAACACATACACCGTCTTAAACCATTCCGGTCTTGAAATAAAGTCGACTCTAGGTCCGCCCAGTGCTGCGATCAGATTGTTGATCAATCCTCTGTCTGAATGAAGGAACAGCACCAACATACTGACAATAACAACCGTTGAAATAAAGTGGGGCGCATAAGCAACCATCTGCACAGCGCTTTTAAATTTCTTGTTGGCCACCTCATGAATCATAATGGCGAAAATGATAGGTACCGGAAATCCTACAACGGACTGATAGAGACTAAGCCCCAACGTATTGCCAATCAAGGTCGCAAAATTGGGAGACTCGAAAAATCGAACAAAATGATCCAACCCCACCCAACCGCTTTCCCAGAACCCGTCCAACACATTGTAATCTTTAAAAGCAATTTGGACTCCATACATAGGGATGTACTGGAAAATAAATACAAATGCAAAAGCCGGTACAATGAGCAAATATAACTGATAATCCTGAAAAACCCGAGTAATGCCTTTTCTTTTTTTTAGTGATAACTTTCCAGGCAAAATGCGGTACACTCCCCTCAATGTCAGTAGCTTGCAAAAATAAAAATACAACCGCGAACGGTTGTATGTAAATAATCGAAAATTTTGAAGGTAACTCGTTTCTTCGATAACGGAAATCTGTGAGATTTCACGGCTGCATGCTCGTAAAAAAACGGTATCTTGCGCCGATCCAGCCAAGATCAGTTCTTCTGCAATTGCCGGAATTCCGCCGGTGTGATCCCCTCCAGCTTCTTGAACATCTTAATAAAGTGCGAGGGATTCGAATACCCGACTTCAGCGGTAATATCACTGACACTCTTATTGCTTTCGTACAGCAGCGTCTTGGCTTCATCCATACGCAGCTTTATAATATAATCCTTGAAGCCCAATCCCGTCTCATCCCGCAAATATTTCGTTAAAGCGTAGCTGGACAAGTTGAATTCCTTTGCAAGACTGTCGAGGCTAATATCGTATTCTTTAAAGTGAGCATCGATATAACCGAGAATATCGTGTGCGATTTGCTCCCTCTTGACTTGTCGGGATTGGCACACTTTATCACACGCCGCCTGTATGATGGGTCCGATACTGTCGATGAGTTCATCCATATTGGTCGAATTACTCCACATATTCAGATCGGAATGAGACACAGGCAGATTCAATTTATGCAAAGTTTTCAACAGCGCATTAAGCGTTTCGAAGCATACCAACTTCTCCATGATCACCGATAACTTCTGAACTCTTACCTCCAATTTCAAGTTAACCAACATTTCTTCCGACATTTCGTGTTCTCCTTGCTTGACTGCTTGCAAAAGCCTAAGCAATTGATCGGAGGGGTACCATACGTGATCGGAATATTGCTCCGTTATGTTCTGGAAGGACGCGATTGCATGGTTCATCTGGCCTGATTCGATTGCAGAAACCGCCTCGATATACGATATGCCAATCTCCTTCAGACTGCTGTATGGTTTGCCAATTCCAATTTGAACCGGAATGTCTGCTTCCTCGCATATGCGCAACAACTCTCCGGCAATTTCCCGTACATTCGTTTCAGAATCGGATTCCAGATTGCAAATGACAGCCAGATACTTCTCGTCAATTAACTCAACCGCATAAATCCCTGCGGCTTCTTCACCGAAAAGATCCTGCCGCTTCAGCAGTCTATTGACGGATGCCATCTGCTCATTGTCGGATAGTTCCGGGTTCATGATAACCATGACTACATAGTAGGGACCTTCCAACTTTAGCGAATGTTCGCACAATCCGGCTTCCACAGTACTATCCCAATGCCCCTTCAGCAGCGAATGCAACAAATTTTGCCGAATGAACAACACCTGTTCATCTGCCTTGGCCTTCAATGCGGCGTAATTGTTGACGGTGTCATGAAGCGCCATGTCGATCGTTGTCCATTCATTCCGATCGTTGCTATATTGGGGCGCCGGAAATTCCTTCTTAATGAAGTTTTTCAACTTCTTAATCGGAGAGTAATTGAGATAAGCAAAATACCATGCCGCCAAAAGGCCAAACAATAGTGAGATACATAAAACAATCATCATCCAGAACCTGAGGTTCTCCGCCTCCCGAAGCAGACTGGAAGAGGGGGTTGTCAGAATATATGTGAAGTCGCCTTCAGTTGAAACCGATTTGAACGCGTGGTAAGGCTGTTTGTTTCTATGAATCGAAAGACTATTTATATCTTCCCGATCCAATAAGGACGAGATGTCTGCTTGCCCGATCCCCGGTTCGGTTATGACTGAAAACACCAATTCGCCAGAGGTGTTATAAATGTAAAAGTTACCTTCAAATGTGCCGAGCAAATTTTCAACTCTTGCTCTAACTGCCTGTTCCGTAACGAAATAAATGATGGCAGAATCGCGGCGCAACGTATTCAAAGTAGAAATCGGATAGACATAGATCAGTGAATTGGCTGTACCAATGTTGCGATAGGGCAAAACGGAATCCGATGTAAAGAAGGGAATATCCGTCTGATCAATGAAGTGCAGAAAATTCTTCCAGTCAGGAACCGCAATCTCATAGCTGAAAAAGATGGACGGATCATATTTCCCTTCCATAGAATAGATGGCATCTTCACCCTTCGTATAAAAGAGCATGTTCTGTGCCAAAAACAAGCTACTGTTATATCGCTTTAATTGCTGGATGGCCTCCATCTCATTGACTGGAAACTGGTTCAGCGTATAAGATCTGAAAGTTTTGTTCGAAGAGATTTCTAAAGCGGCAGATGTCATACTTGCAAGTTGCTTGTCCATATCTCTTACCACTTGATGAAATTTTTCCTCATAGTTCGATTTAATTTCTTCATTCATTCGATCGACACTTATATAGAAAGTCACATAACCAAGCAGAACGAAAGGAATCAAAAAAACGATCACATTGGAATAAAAATACTTTTGAAGAACACCAAATTTATGTCTGAAGAAAACTTTTTGGAGCATTTCAACCTCCCCATTCAACTCACATTTGTAAACGCATACATATTTTCATTTCATTTCATTTCTTTACACCCAACTCGTTTCCTTTCATCCGCACACATAACGGTCAGTTTACATGTAAGCCCATACAGGTAAGGTTTACCAGACAAATACAGTATAGCAAAGGGGGGAAAGGAAGCCAAGGAGAAGATGTGGATGGCGATTCACCAGTTGAAAAAAGGGATGTTTGGAAATCACCTGCCGGCCGTTTCAATGGGATATGAAAGCATGGCGCGCCACCCTTCGCACTCTTCAACCATCCGACCTTATTGATCGAAGGGCTTAGCACTTGCGCCGCCGCGGCCTGGCTTTGGATAATGCACGCATCCATCATGCCAAGATGATTCAACCCTTTTTGAAGGAACACAGTGAGCGCGTTTGCTTGTTTATTGGAGGGACCATCATCCCTTTTAAGGAAACACTTCTGTTACTCGCCGGCAAGAACGATGAAGCAAGCGACCTCATCATTATACAGTTCCGTTTGCCGCGCATCCTCGCTACCATATTGATTGGGGCTGCTCTGGCGGTTGCCGGTGCGATGCTTCAAGGCGTCATTCGCAACCCGCTGGCCTCCCCCGATCTGCTCGCCGTGACGGGAGGAGCTTCGGTAGCTGTCGTCGCATTTATGACGCTGTTCACCGGATACAGCATTCACTGGGTACCATTCACGAATTGGAAATATACGGAGGTTCTTTGGCCGTGGGTCGCCGTGTTTATCCCATTATCCATCCTTTACGCCAAAGAGCTGAACGTACAATCACTGGGAGAAGCGACGGCTGTCGGACTCGGGAGCAGGCTTCAGCTCAGCCGGATAGTCTTGTTGTTTTACTGCGTTGCGCTCGCAAGAGCTGCTGTCGGCATTGCAGGCATGATCTCGTTTATCGGATTATTGGCGCCGTATATGGCGAGAAAGCTTGTCGGTCAATTCGTATAAGCTGGTCATCCCCGTATCAGCAATGCTTGGCGCCATGATATTATTGCTCGCAGATCTGGCTCGACGAATGCTCTTCCTGCCGCTCGATATCCCTGCACCATTATTTCATGCGCATGTCTTACCTTGAGAAGAAACGGCTGACGCCGTCCTTGGCGCTATCGCCAAGTTTTTTCTTCTAACACCGGAGTTCAGGGGGTAAAAGCTCTGAAGGAGGGTCGTCTGCAAAGCGGTTTCATCTAAATGGAAGCCACGGACCTTATTTCGTCAATTCCCTTCCTTTTTGAAATCTAACGGAACTGAGCGATCTTAATTAGACGTTTTCTTGCGAAATCGGGCTCATCTTCATCAAATAGCGGCTCACAGTTCCGTTACAATTTCAAATCGGTCGAAAATTCGCAAATAGCGGCTGTGGCATCCGTTAGCATTCGTTCATCACGAACGAAGCGGACCCGAGCGGACCGTGGATCCGTTATCTGTGAACAAACCTGCCAAAATGGCTTCCTCGCGGACCGTAGATCGGTCTCAAAACGCCGCGAAAACCCGGCAGAACCAGCAAATTACGGATCCTGTGTCTGCGAAACCTCTGAATTGTCGATATTCGACAAAATAGCGGATCGTGTGTCCACTTGGCTAAGAAACACTTTACGTTAAGGCCACACCAGCCAAAATTTTATAAATTCTATACCATTGAGAAGAAACGGCTGCCGGCGTCCTTGGCGCGAGGCAAGTTTCTTCCCCTGAAATTTTATAGAATTTATCAGGTAATACATATAAATTCTATAAAATCAGAAAGATGTCCCTTTAATATATTCATAACGTACTAAGCCGCAGCTCATAAAAATACTGCACAACGGGATGCTTCAACTTCATCTTCTCGCTCATGTTTAAAATTCGCTTTTTTCCAACCCGTCTGTCCACCAAAGCCAGAACATTCAATAAAATATCTTGACTCTCTATGCTTTCCTCGATAGAAGTGGATAAAAACTTATTCGCTGCAACGACAAAATTTGATTTACTTAATGCTGCCTGTGCCGACAAAAGCTCCTTGGCATGTTCTGTTATTTTCCTGTTTCTCACAATTACTTTCAGACGATCCTCCGGAACGTTCCCCTGGGTCTCTTTTCGGACTGCTTCCATTTCTTCATTGCTAATCGGGATTTGGATATTAGAATCATTCTTAATCTCCAGCTCCGTCTGATACCATTTGATTTTGTTCGTCGTATCACTCATATTAAGTACGTTCTTTTTGTCTACCATAATATAACAAAGTCCTGCTTTATCAGGTAAATAACGATAGCTGGTTGCCCGGTATTCGAACCTGCCATATAACGCAGGGCAGAGAAAACCCTCCAGATTTTGTTTCAATTTGCTCCAAGACATTGTGCTCTCTCCTTGTTCGACCTTAATAACTGCCTATTGAGGCAGCGGCAGTCCTTCTATTATCCATCATACAATAACCAGTGTCCAAACCTCTATATGCAAATGAAAACTCCTCCACTGCTGGGGATCATGCTTGCTATAAAAAACGGGGCCGACCCGGACATTTGCATGACCTTGAGTCGCCCCCTTTCGTTTTGCCGTTTACGGCAAGATGCCCGGCAAGTTGTAATGCCCCCATTGTCAAGACACGATTTTTGAGGAATAAGTTATCCTAGTCTCATCCAACAGCCTGAAAAAATACAAAAACACCGGGAATTCCCGGTGTTTTCAGGTTTATTTTATGGTGTAGCCAAGAGACGTTATCGTCCAGAAATTGTACAGTCGCCATTGTTGACGGACGTTTGGCTCAACGCATTGTCTGCCACACTCCAGCTCCCTCCGAACGTCATCCACGCCGGCCGCAGGCTGCTGCCGCTGAAGCTGTCACTAAACAGTGCGGACCTGCGCCTCCGTCATTCCCGGGCGCTGTCCAGGCCAACACCGCCTAATTGTCCGTAACCGAAGACACTTTCGAATCCGTTACTGTGCCCGGCGCAATCGTATCCGTAGTCGAAATTTGCAAATACGTATCATCTGCCCGAAACGTTACATTGTTGGTCCACATGTAATACTCGTACCGAATCGTTCGGGTTGCCGATAACAGCGAAACGGTTTGCCCAAAAGATGCCCAACTGGTCGTCGTGCTGATCGGGAGTGAGTCCGTTTGGATGATCGTCCCGCTGCTGTCAAACTGGCGAATGATCAAAGATAAGGAGCCGTTGGCCCCTTCGGACATAAACTTCCCGCCGAAGTGCAAAATGCCGCTCGTACCGCCAGTGATTGACACATCTTGATAGATGCTGTTCGTGCCAACACAGGTGCCGCCGCAGTTGCTTGCCATATAAGGTGTGCCATCCGGCGAGTTGTTCGGCAACCGGTAGACTGCCCAGTTTGTTCTCGGGCCCAATCGGTTCCAATAATCCGAAGTCGACATCCCAAAATCGCTGTTTTTCAGCAAATTGATGGACTTCTCCAGACGATACCAGTAAAGCCCGTCATAGTTCGCATCGTTCGAACGGCGGCCGTATGCCAGATAGATGAAGCCGTCGGTCGGATCTTTATAAAGCCCCGCATATTGCACATTGCAAGGAAGAATGCCGTTCACATCTTCCGAAGCCCGGCTGGAATAAATGACCGGATTGCCGCGCGGGAACTGATCCCAGGTCGTGTTCGTCAAGGAATTGCTGCGAAACAGCCCGTAATCCCAGTTTTGATTGGACGTGCAAACCAGATTGATATCGGCCGCTTCCACCAGATGGTAATAGTAGCTGCCTTCCTGTATCATGCTGCCAGCGCCGCCTCCGATTGAGCTCCCGGTCGCCCAGCTTTCACGCCAGCCTGCCGAATCGTAAAGGGTGGTAACCGCGTCCGCCGGAACGCCTTGCGACGAATCGCCGGCGATCCAGGTATGGAAATCGGCCGTCTTGGCGATGCCGCGATAGCCGTGAACGCCATCGTAGCCGTGGAAGCCTACCCAATAATAAGTACCGTCATACTTGAAAATATTAAACGTGCCCTCGTCTTGAACTTTACCGGGTCCGCCTGCAATCATCGAACAATTTTTCGTTGACGTATTGCAAATCTGATTCCATAGCTGCCCTCCGGTTATAACGGGATTTCCGCCGGTCGGCGCGATCGTGAACAAGCCCATCGGATCGGCGCCTGAACGGGAGAGCATACACCCCTTCCAGCTCGTGCCGTCCGAACATTGAAACAGGAAATGCCACTGGTTCTCGGCCGCATTGTAAATCACATCGCCGTCGGTAGCGTCGCAAGAGTACGGAGTACCGGCAACATGGGGAAGGACAACAACAGGTGCCGACCATGTGGAGCCTTTATTGGTGGACTTGCGCACCTGCATTTCCAGCGCGGTTCCTCCCGAGCAAGTCGAGTCGGGCACATACTTGCGATTGAACAAGTACCAGGTGCCGTCGCTCATCATCTTGACCTGGGCGCCGTCGAAATAGCTTTTGAACCCGGTGCTTGCCTGCGTATCCTTGCGCAGAAACACCCAATCGGCGTTGCCGTTCCAATAATCGGCCATCGTGCCAGGCGTGCCAGTGCCGATGGCTGCATGCGCCGTTGACGACAACGGCGAGGTGCTAGGTACGAAAGCGATAAACGACTGCATGATGAAAGCGATTCCAATAGCAATAAGCCAAACGTTCCTCAGTCTGATCTTGGCTAGCATACAATCATCTCCCTGAATCAAGAGTGAACTTCGTTCTTTATTTTCTTCCTTGACGCTGCGTTCCTTCTGCATGGATATCAAAGCCTGCCTGCTAGCCACCTGCCACCTCAGGTCGCTAAATTAGGGAAACAAAGGCTGTTCTATGCCCGCCGGCTTCACGTCGAGTACCTGATTTCCTCTCCATTTGATTGTGAAGTTTGTATCGAGAAGAGTCTCTTCCGTTACATTCTCCGTCAAATCAAACTCTATAATTACACTAGAATTCTGTTGCATATGATCCATCAGGATATATCCGTTTTCAATCTGCAGACGCTTTCTATCCCCATCAATCTGCACGGATAAACGATGTTCGTCTACCCAGAGGGGAACTCGCACACTTAAAGCGCACTCCCTATGGATAGTAATTTCTATTTTACCGGAATCGGGAAGAAAGCTCGTAAGCGTAATTTCAGGGGTCCGAATATCGAAAAACAGATGGATGATCACCTGTCTTTCTTTCCTTTCAACGATGGATTGATAATATGCGCACAATGCCTGTACCGCCCCGGAAGTAATATCCATCGTCGCAATATCGATTCGTTCACCCGGCAAAAACCTGTCATTCACAAGCGGAAATCCAAAACTGCCTCTCGCCCTCGCGCGAATGTTTTTCAAACCATCTTCCGCGCCATCGGTATTTTCCGGCAGCGATTCCGCATCCATCAGTTGGGCCGGGAGCAAATGGCTTCGCATAAACCTCTCCGCGTCCTCGAAATAACGGGCGTCACTGTGTTGGCCCAATAGCAAAGCAATTTGGATCAGGTCGCCGGTATTGTTCGCTTCGCCCCTGTCGGATTGACCGCTTACAAGTTCCGAACACCACCCCGTGTCGCTTCTGAACGTTCGAAGCCCGCGGTCATAAATTCTTTTGCAGTGGTCGATCATGTTTTGGTCGGCTATGAAGATGGCGTATTCCAGAATGGATTCGACCGTAGACGTAATCGAATGTCCATGATCCCCTGCCGCCTCAGTCAGATCCCCTTCCGGCGTAAACGCGGTCTTCAAATTATAATTCGCGTAACGAGAAGCCAGTTCAAGCGCAAGCATGCTCCCGGTTTCACAATGGTACCGGACAAGCGCCCGGACAAAACGGCCGCTCGTCATGGGGGGCGGTCCTTCCAACCCTTGCAGTCTGTCGATTATCCCTTCTTGTTCCGCTAATTTAGCAGAGAAAGCTCCATCTTTCGTGGTTAAACAAGTAAGCTTGACCAACATACGATCCGCTACTTCCCTTGCCCTTGCAATGCTTCTGTACTTGATTAATGCCACCAGACCCAACAAGCCTTCCCGAATATTATGCATCTGGATAAAACGTTGGCCTTCTTTCTCATAATCGACATACGAATTAAGGCCGTCCCGATTGGAAAATGACGCGAAATGATAAAAGGTCAGCGCCTCTTCGACTTCTGCGGGAATCGGAATGCCCGTAATAGACTCAGCCGTCAAAAGCGCATCCAACGCCCTCCCAGTGCAATGCGGAATGCCGATCGGTCCAGAATGATCCAACCGGATTCGACCATCGGGATGTTTGGTCATGACGAAATAAGGCTCGTTCATCCTATCCTTGTCGATAGAAAATCCGATTAAACTGCCCATTCCCGCTTCTATTCGATTTCTTATGTCCGTCGTTGACACGTTCATTTCTCCTTCACTTTGAATTTACGAATTCAAAAGAATATCTTCTCTTTCCCGGAAGTAAGAGGCGGTCTGGAACACAAGCCGATCAAGCGTTTCCGTGTCGGATTTGCCGTACATGGCAGGATAGGGATCTCCTCCGGGTCCCAGCGGTTCAGCCGTAACATACCTGCCTTCGCGGTTGTAGCCGAGCAAATAGAGCGTCATGATAACGGTATCCAAATCCATGGAACCGCTGCCGAGCGCTCCGCGGCTGCTGTCCGCTATATGCAGATTGAGCAGTTGTTCCCCCGCCGCCATCAAAGCTTCTCCAATATGCGATTCTTCGGATTGCATGTGGTAGACATCCGCGTTAATGTGCTGAACCCCTGCATGAGCTACTGCCTGAATATAGGCTTGGGCGTCGGCAATCGTGTGGATGAAGCTGACCTCGGCCGAGCGGATGGGTTCGATTGCCGCTTTCACATTCACATCGACGAACCGATCGGCCACAATGCTTAAAGTTTCGACGCTGCGGTCGAACTCCATACCGTCGTAAGGAATCGGCCTGCCTACCGCTCCGGGAACAACCAGGACATACGTCCCTCCTATTTCAGCTGTAAACTCGATTTCCCGTTTCAAGTAATCGATGGCGGCTTGCCGGTGAATAGCGCGGTTGCTCGATAAGTCATTATCCTTGGAAAACATCCCGCACACACCGGCAACTTGGATGTCAAATGCATTCAGCACTTCTAAGGTTTCGTGTGGCTTACACCCAAGGTCTCGTCCGTAATGATTTCCATGCAGTTCGATATACCGGATCCCTGCCTGATGCAATCGCTTCGCCGAATCTTGCAGAGGCTCGATCCCAAACCCCCAATTGCTCCAGGAAAGATTCAGACGCCTTTTCAACTTGTCCGGATGATTTTGTTTCAATGTCTCAAAGCCATTTCGAATTTGTTCGTTTTTTTTCTCATAGTTTTGCATGACCATCGATCCCTTCATACAAAGAATAAATTCCTTCAACCGGGCTGATGCCAATGACTTGCTCGCCATGCCACCGCACTTGATACGGTTTATGATAGATAAACTCGTCTTCCTCGCACGTCTCAGGAATGAACTTGACCTCATAAGACAACCCCACTTGCAAATTGCGAATGACGGCATAACGGTCCATCATCAGAAACGCTACAGGTTCGTTATCGACACAAATCTGCAAAGAGGATGGCTTTGTTCTCTCTGGTATGCGAACCAGAATATTCTTCGCCGCCTTGGGCGTGATGACGATTCGGCCTTCTTTGGGCAGATCGCTTCTCACTTCGGCCAGGTTGTTCTCCCAGGAGAACAATAAATTAACCATAATCCCCCATTCCGATTCGGTAATGATATGCTTTGTGAATTCGCAGATCGCCTGAACGGCCCCCTGGGTGATGTCTATCGTATTGATGGCAGAGTCTTCTTTCTGCAAATGGCTGCTGGGCGTCGGGAATCCGAATCCTCCGATCATCCTTTCCTTCATATCGCATTCGTGGTCTCCTGCCGGACTGGGGACTTCCTCTACAAAGTCATTTTTCAGCACCTGACTGGGCAATAAGGAAGAACGCATGAAAATCTCGGCGTGCGAATAATAGTTCCGATCCAAGTGGGCAGCCAACAACAGCTGGATCTGGATCAAGTCGCCCACTTGATTGACTTCGCCTTGATCGGTTTCCAGCCAAGCTTGTTCCTTACACCATCCATACGAGCTGTAAAATTCCCGAAGACCGATTTCATACACTTTTCTAATCTGTTCCGTCAGGATGGGATCCTTCGCGAGAATGGCATATTCCAATATGCCGCTTAGGCTCGAGGTTATGGAATGGATATGGTTGGCGGCTTGATCTTGGATAAGGCCTTCCGGAGAAAAGCAATGCTGCATGGTGCTTCTGCTGTGCGCCGCGCATAGCTTCAGAGCTTTCAGATTGCCAGTCTCCCGATAATACTTCAACATCGCGCCCACCAGTCTTCCCTGGACTAATGGATAAGGATGCTGGATCGTGGCGAACTCTTTTTCCCGACCCATCTTTTTCGTCAAATCATAGGAAAGGGCGCCGGTTGAAAAATCGGTGAGCCGGTATACGATATCCACGAATCCGTCGGCAATTTCAGCGGCAGCTTCATGATTCCTCAATTTGATCAACCAGGTGAGACCCTCCAAACCTTCCCGAAGGTTATGGAATTCCACAAATCTTTTGTTCTCCTGATCGGGATCATAGTAAGAAGGCAGGCAATCCTCATTGCTGCAGCAATCTATCAAATACCTCGTGTAGACATGCTCCCCGTGCTCGGGAATCCGCTCTCCCGTAATTTCTTCCGTATAAAAAAGCGCGTCCAACGCTCTTCCCGTCACATGCGGAATACCGATATGAACGGAATGGTTGGCAAAGGCCGTTCCTTCTTTGGTCCTGATGATGCCGAAGAAAGGTTCTTCATCCTTATCTTTGTCTAACATCCGGCATATGTAGGCTGTTGCCAATTGCAGCCTCTCCGTTAAGTCGGCATCATACCATTGAATGTCCTTTAAGTGCTGTATCATCTTTAGACTCCTCGTCTACGTTTTTTTGACAAACCCGGACAAGTCTTGCTGATAAGATTTGCTCAAGTCCTCATCATGGGCGATATGATACAATTCCGCGATGCCTTGAACGGCATGAAGGCTTTCCCATCTTCCTCCGACAGTTTTAATCCCACTACCCTACTGCCGTCGGCTCCCTCTCACCAGATCTCGGCATAGAAGCAGTCGCCGAAACCGCGAAAGAAATTGATATTATCGATCCCGAAGCAAATCAGTGTAGCATCCGAATTATTAGTACATCAAGAAACCTGGGAGTCATTAATCCAAGCGGTGTGCCGTCATCTAAAAGTTCTGGCCCCGGAGCTTCCTAAAGACCTTGTAGCTTCTCTCTGCACATTCCGATATTGCTATGGGGTGAAATCCATTCACTTCAGCATATAACGTATCGTTCAATGGAGCAATCCAATGCGATGGTATCCGCTCCGCACCAAGTTTGGCGCCCATAATGGAACCAACCGTTGCCCCATTGCAATCCGTATCCCAACCGCCAAGTACCGCAGTTGAGACCGCAAGCGAAAAATCGTCGCCAGCAAAAATAATCGAGGCTGCGACAAGTGCGGCATTATTAATGGTATGAACCCATGAATAATGTTTGAAAGCGTCCCAAATTCGTTCCACCAATTCCTCTTGAGTCGATGATGTGCGAGCAATGTGAACCGCTTCTTTAACTGCTTGAGCTAACCTGCTTTTTTGCGGAATTTCGCTCAGTCCGATTTCAACGATTCGGTTTGCATCCTGTTCTGCAAATGCGGCAGCAATCATCGCGGAGACGAACATTTCGCCGTATATTCCATTTTTAACGTGGGAGAATGATGCGTCACGCCAACCAAGTTCGGCTGCCAATTCAGGACTGCCCGCGGCGGCGTAAGCCCATCCGTCGGCTCTGATTTGGGCGCCAATCCACTCCCGATAAGGGTTCAAGTGCGTACGTACCCATTGCTTTTTTTGCTGCCAATCGTCTGGACGGTCTCCTGCCATGTGGGATGTAACGTGAGCGAAGTTAAGATAAGCTTGTGTCTCAGCTGTGGCTACCTGCCCATAGGTCAGACGTCCGTGCCACATCTTCCCGATATCCCAACTATCCCATTCCAGCCCTTTTTCCTCCATCATGATCAAGCCTAGAACGGTATAACGAATATCGTCATCCGACTCCATGAACCGGATTTGTTCCTTCTCGCTTTTTTTACAGAATGGCGATAGGGACAGGCCGTATTGTTCAGCAGCGGTGGAGAACCCCGGCGTATAGTCGTTGATCGGCCATGCGTCCGCTCCTTCAAACCAGAGCTTCACATTTTTCCAACCGGGATTACCGTTCCCGCCATTAACAAATCCTCCGCTCTCCAACGGTTTTCCCAATGCACAGCCAATACACCTGCCCAGCCATGCGCCGTAAAACTTATCCTTCCATTGTTCCGAAGTTAAGCTGTCTTGTAAACGTCGAGGACCTTCCGGGCGTTCCCGGCGAATTTCCTCCAATTCCGATGGCTCTACATAGAAGAAATCATCTCGCATGGGGAGGTCAGCCAACTGCTCATAAAGGTCTTGCAGCTCCGATTCTTTCTCCGCGTGTTCCGCCTTCTCCTTAAAACCATGAACATTGAAGCCTTCCTCGTGCTTTTGCTGAATCTCCTCGATCACCATACTCTTCAGTGTGCTCCAACCTGCCACTATGTTTTCCTCCATTTCGAATAGGTTCACGCTAAGCGATGCGAACGGGATTCTTGCTTGGGGCGAAGATGGGTGCCTGTTCCAAAGACGTGAGCAGGGAAGAGGCGATCCTCCCCTTCCCTCTCCCTCGCTTCTTCTATACCGATCGGCGATCGAGACCTTCGGACCTTGAACCACAACCTCAGGAAGCCCGCTCTCGGCCGGACATCACTAGGGCCGCCAGACTGCGCGTTGCGGATCCCGGCCGCCCTAGCTTGCCGGACGTTCCTCCAGCCGCTCCAGCAGATTCAGGACGGCCTGGGCCGATTCGGCCCGCGTCGCCGTCGACTTCGGCGCAAAATGGTTCGCACCCTGCCCTTGCATGAGCGCTAGCGAATGCGCCTTGGCCACGTCCGCCCGCGCCCAAGCGGCGATCTCCGTCCCGTCCGTATAGGACGGTTCGCCGCCGGCCGGAGCGGTCGCCGCGCCGCCGAGACCGAGCTCGTACGCCCGGACCAGCAGGGCGGCCATCTGCTCGCGGGTGACGCGTTCGCCCGGACGGAACGCGCCCTTGCCGTCGCCTTTGATCAGCCCGGCCTCGTAGGCCGCGGCCGCAGCCGGGGCATACCAGACGCCGCTCTCGATATCCGCGAACGGAAGCTCCCGGTTGCCGCTCGCTTCCAGACCCAGCGCCCGGGCCAGCAGCGCGACGAACTCCGCCCTCGTGACCGTGCCCGCCGGTTGAAACGCGTTCGCGCCGACGCCGTTCGCGATATGTTTCGCCGCCAGCGTCCGAATCGCCTCGTACGCCCAGTGCCCGCTCGGCACGTCGCCGAACCGCCGGTCGTACTCCAACGCAGCGATGAGGCCCAGTTGCTTTGGCTTGACGGAGAGGCGATGCGCCTCAGTGTCCGTTCGGCCTCCGATGTACGCCCAGCTCTTGCCCGTTTCGTCGTAACGGTAGAGGCCGAGCAACTTCCCGTCGACCGCCGACGGATCGTAAGGCAGCGTGACGGTTATGCCGCCTTCCATCTCCTTGACTTCATGCGACCGGCCGTCCGCCGTCACCGCGCGAACCGAAATCTCGTATGCCTGCCCAGCGAGACGAACGCGGGCCGATTCGCCCGGCCGCACTAGCGACGGGAGAGCGTCCTCCGCCACGCGAGCCATATGAACGACGATCGTCGCCCCTTTCGCGCCGCCCGACGCCTCGAGCAATTTACGCAGCAGCTTGGCGTCGATGCGCAGCGAAGCGCCGTCGCCCGCCTGAACGTCCAGCGTCCGGCCGTCGAGCTGCTCCGCGGAGACCGAGACTTCGTCCGCGTCATCCTCAATTTTCACCGAGAGCATGTCGCTCCCGCCGCCGTTCTTCCCGTCCTCCGGCTTGTCGCCGCCGTCCGCGGATGGAACGCCCGGATACCAGCCGCCGCCGGGATTCACCGGATTTTCCGGATCATCCGGTTTGCCCGCCAGCCGCATATCCGCCCATTTCGCCTGGTCGTCGCCGTCGCCGGCCCACATGAGCTGCCCCCATGCCCCTTTGCCGTCATTGCGGGTGGCGGCGACGGTCATGCCGACCTTGGCGTCGTTCTTCGGCGCGAACGGCATAATTTGGAGCGCGTTCCACGGAATCGCCAGCTCGACCGTATACGTATGGGCCGTCATATCCACGACGGACTTGATCGTCGCGCCCGCAAGCGCGTACTCGTCCTTGCCGCTGTCCGCACCTTGCCGCATGAAGACGTGCGGCCGGCCGTCCGGACCGCTCGGCGTGAAGAAAATCGCATAATCCCCGTTCAAATAAGTGGAACCGCTCTTGTTGTGATCGATGTCGAGGAACAGCATCGATGCTGTCGAAGCGTACATCGTCGCCCCCGTTTCTGTAAAGGCGAACGCATCGTCCTCCCGCTGCTCCAGCACGTACAGATTGGCGTCGTCCCACTTCAGCCGGTACGTGGCCTTCACCTTGCCGGGATCGCCCCAGATTTTGCCAAAGCGCTGCAAATCCGGGTCGCTCGGGCTCACCGTGATCTTTTCGGTGCCGCTCCATTCCCCTTCTCCCGCAACCCCGTCGATGACGATCGGCGCAGCCGTCCAGGCCACTGGATATTCCGGCTTGCTGAAAATGATTTTGACCGGCAGCTCGTAATCGGTGAAGTCCTCGCCGGCCGACAGCCGGATCGACTGCTGCGGCAGCGGGGACTGAATGTCAGGCTTCGCCGTGACGGTCACTTCGATCAGCCGTGTCTGATGCGGCTGCAGCTCGATGCCGTCGTTCGGGAAGGCCACGTCCAGCTCGCCCTCGCCCTTCGCCTGCAGCGTCAGCTTCTTCAACATGCCGCCCCAGCCGCCCGCCGGCTGGCTGTTCGCGATTCTCACATAGACATAGCCCTCATCGTTCTTGTACGCACCAAGTTCGTAGCCCCGCTCGCCCAGGTTGCTCTCGTCTTCCGTCGCCGCCGTTTCTCTGTCGACGATCGTCCAATCTTCCCCGTCGCTCGACAGGGACACCTGGTAGCGATTCGCCAGCGTCAGCTTCGCAACCGGCTCTTCCATCTCTGCCGGCACCGGCAGCCGATAGACGAAATAAGCCGCCAGATCGGCGTACCGTGCGCCGCTGCCCGTCAATTGGGAGCCTCCGTCCTCGAACAAATACTCCGCTTCCGCCGTGGATCCGGCCGCGAACGATAATGCGTCGTACGAGCTCTTGCCGGCGCTCATGTCCGCCGTCTTCGCTTCGGGCGTCCGGTTCGTCACGGCCAGCTTGAGTGTCTTCGTCTGTCCCGGCGCCAGTTCGAGCGTCTCGTTGGTCCACACGTCAAACGGCGCGATCCGCTGCTCGAAGCTGAGAGTGAATCCGTACAGGACGGGGCCGTTACCCCGCGTCTTGTCGGCATTTTCCAGCTTGACGTAGACGAAATCGCCCGCGCTCTTGTAAGCCGACAGATCGATCGTCTTGATCGCCCGGTTGCTTCCATCCGTCACGACGCCCCCGCTGGAATCGGCCGTATGGACCGGTGTCCAGGTCTCGTCGTCCGGCGAAACGCTCAGCGCGTAATTGTTCGCCACGTCGAGCGAGATGCGCGCGTTTGCGTACTGTTTCAAATCGAACTTATAGACGATTTCCGCCGTCAGGTCGGCAAACCGGAACGCTTCGATGGCACCGCCGCTGTTCCTCCACAAGTAAGCCGCATCCTGATTCTCGTTGTTCGTCTTCACGTTCAGATCGGCAAAATCGACCGCCGGCGAATCGGCGACGGGCGTCTCCGACCACTGCACGCGAACCCTAACGCCCTGCTTCCGATGATCGTGGCGGACGAGCAGCGTATTGGAGCGGTTTTCCCATTCCCAGAATACCGTCACCGGCGCTCCACCGTCATCCGTCCCTTCCACCGCCTGCGGATAAAGCCCCTCCGGCGCGCCGATGCGGGCCGCCGCGCGCGAGTCCGGAGTGCCGGCCAGCGTGTAAAGTGTTTCCGCCGCCGTTTCGCTCACGCTGGTCAGATTGCCGCTCGCGAACAAAATCGCGGGTTTGTCGCCCGGGACCCGGCCGGCAATATTATAGAGCAGCGCGCTCGATTGCGCCATCATCTCCGTCTCGCTGGTTATGACCGGCAGCCGGTCGTCGAACAGGTCGATATAGCTGCCGCCCTGCAGGTCGATCCGTGCCGGCTCCTCCAAAGTCTGAATCGCTGTGTACGGCCCGCGGATCGCCTTCATGACGTTCGACTCCGCGTAAACGGCGCCCGCTTGCTCCACGGCGTATTTCGTGATATCGCGAAGGAGCTGCGCCGCCGAGGCGCTCGAAGCGAAGTAGCCGGGCGCCACGCCGGCAACAATCGTCTTGCCGCTGCCGACCGTCTGCTCGTAGACGACCGCCTTGCCGTCGGCCGCCGTATAGAGCGGCACGGCCGGACTGGCCAATGTGCCCGTCGTGACGGCGAATTTGGCCGGGATGTCGATCGTGTCCCGGCCGCCGAAGACGCCGTTGCCGGCGCCTGCCGCGTGCAGCGTGACCGTCCCACTTCCCGTCGTCGTCGCTTCGCCGCTTACGGCAAGGCCGAGCTTGTTCCACAAATCCTGCTTCGGCGAAGGCAGGTTCGCTTCCTTCCACCATTCGGCCAAACCGTCACTGGCTCCCGCTCCCCCCGTATAGACGAGCACGCCGCCCTGGCTGACCCAGTCGCGAAGCGCTTCGTTGACTTTGACGCCGACTCCGTCTCCGCCGTTCCCGTCGACCGCTTTCCAGACGTCGTAGCTGACGAACAGCACCTTCATATCGGCGAGCGCGTTCGCTTTCGTCAAATTTTCCGCGGGGATGACCCGAATCGGCACGCCCTTGGCCACGAGAGGAACCGTCGCGCCGTAGAACGCGCCGATATCCCCGGACGTTGCCATCTGCGAGATCGTATCCGAATACAGGACGCCAATGCCCGGCGTGCCCGCTTCAACCGTCGCCGGCTTGTCGTACATGTCCTGCAGCGCGCGGTAGACGTTCGTTTGAACCATCTTGTAGGGTCCCGGCGCCTGCGCGAATCCCCGCTCCGACCAGGGCACGACCTCGAACTGCTTGAACTGGGGCTGCATCAGTTGGGCCGCGATGGTCGTTTTGTAGAAGGTTTCGTACTCCTGCCAGCTGTACGTTCCCGAATCGGCCTTCGGATCCGCGAGCGCGTAGAGCTGTTTGCCGTCGTCGTCAGCCTTCAGGTTGGCGAACGAGGAATAATCGATGTAAGCGGATTCAAATACCCGCCGTTGGCTCGTTCCGGCATACGGCACGGGCACCAGCGCCGTATCGCTCCAGACTTGGGCGATATACCCGTCGATCGTCGGGATATTGTAGTAATCATAGTTGGACGTCGTGATGCCGTACATCAAATAGCTGAGCGCCGTGTGGGAGGCGATCAGCACCTCGGCGTCGGGATAATTGGTTTTGATTTTCTCCGAGATGTCCTTGAATGAGCGATAGCTCAAGTACACTTTCAGCTTCTGCGACATGTAGCCGGCGTCCGGGGACGATTCGGGATCGACCCAATCGGTGCCGTAGAAAGCCTTCCACTCGCGCTTGAAGGCGTCGGAATAGCCGGATTTCAAAAACACGTCGGGCTCTTCGAAGACGATCCGCTTCGCGCCAGCCTCGATGCTGCGGCGAGACAGCTCGTAGACGTACGCATTCCAATTTTCGGTCGGCACCATGTACGGGACGTTGACGTCAGTCGGATGGGTGAACCGATTGCCGTCGCGGTCGACCTGGATCTCGTCGTAGTGCGTCTTCCCGTCGAAATTGCCCCGCACGTAATCGTTCATGTCCCGGTTGACGGCCATCATGACGTCGACTTGATAGCCTTTGTTCATCCATGAGGCAATATGCGACTCGATGGAAGACGGATTGTTGATATAGGCCATAACGGAATCAGCCAATACATGCGCGTTTTCGTAAGTACCATCGGCTCCCGTCTGGAACGTGGTCCGGACCGGAGCGGCTCCCGCTCCCGAGGCCCCCACCCCTGCACCGGTCCTGCTGGCCGGATCGGGCCCTGCGGGCGGTTCCGCCTTCGCATAGACCGGCGTGGATAGCGTCATCAGCAATATAAGCGGATATAAGGTCAGTTTTCGCAACACGTTATATGCCTCCTTGTAGCTTCATTTTGCGAAGATCGAGCCATGGTCCGGCGTCCGGCCGTTCGCTCTTCCCGCTCCTTCCGATCGTCCTCTCGGGTCATGCGAGGGCCGGCGCTGCCGGCCTTCCGTTTCGCCGAATGCCGCCTTCGGCGCAGGCCCCTCCTCTTCTCTTGCCGAGATAGACGCTCGCTTTCGTCAAGCTCTCAATTAATACTGCGGCTTGCTTTTCTTCGTCTGCAGCGCGTTGACCTCGTCGACGATCTTCTGGCCGCCGGCCTGCAAATACTTGTTGATGGCCGCGTCCCAATCCTGCTCTGTGACCTTGTCGTTGATGATGGCGCCGTCGATGACCGCCTGCAAATAATCGTTGTAGAGCTGCGCGCTCTGCTCCACCTCGACCGGCGAGAAGATCGTCGGGTTGCGGTAATCGGGATACTGCACCTTGTTGTATTCCTCGAACTTGGCCTTCGCCTCCGCAAAAAATCCTCCTATGCCAGAGCCTTCGTAACCGGCCTCGATGGCCTCCCAATCCAGCGCCTCGGACATCGGTGTAATGAACTTGAGCGGCTCGATCTGGCCGTTTTTGTAGTCCGCTTCCGTGTCGTCGTCGGCGAGCGACAGCTTCTTGCCGTTCTCGACTTTGTAAGTCTTGCCCTCGATGCCGTATCTTCTGAAATCCGAGCCGTCCGTCAGCGTCCAGTTCAGGAAGCGGAAGAAGCCGTCCGGGTCATCCATTTTGGCGGACAGATACATGCCTCTATCCCACGCGCCGAAAGGACGAATGCCGCCCATCGTGCCGTTCGGTCCTTCCAGCGGGGACAGGACGCCGATCTTCGCTTCCGGCATCGTCTTCTTCATCGTCGAGAGAATTTCCGGGCCATAGCCCCAGTTGATGCCCAGAACGGCTGCTTTGCCCGTCGTGAACTTCTGCTTGGCGTGATCCCAGTTCTTGGCGATGAGAAACTCGTTGTCGAGCAGCCCGCGCGTCTTCAGATCCTTCAGCCAGAAATAGAAAGCTTTGCCTTCCTTCGTCAAATACCACGGCACGATCGTCTGCGGATTGTCCGTATCCTCCCCGGTCGCCGGTCCCCACGCGAAATGCGGGAAGCCGAACGAAGTTGACAGCGCCCCGAGTCCCCAAATCGTATCCTGCGCGGTGAGCGGAATGAGCTTCGGATCGCTCTCCTTGAGCTTGACGAGCGCCGCCTCCAGCTCCGCGGTCGTCTTCGGCTCGGCGATGCCGTATTTCTCGAACAGATCCTGGCGATAGTAGATGAAGATCGGAATGAGCGGATTAGAGACGTTCGGGATAAAATAAATGTCGCCCTTCTCGTCGGTCAGCGTATCCCAGACGGATTGCGGTACCGCTTCCTTGACTGCCGGATATTTGTCCAGGTATTCGTTGATTTTCAGGAACGCGCCCTGGTCCTGCATGTCCTTGAACTTCTTGTCCGTCGGCCCGGCCGCCCAGAGCACGTCCGGCATGTCGCCGGAAGAGATGATCGTCATGATCTTCTGATCATACTCGGTCACCGGAATGATTTGAGCATCGATTTCGACGTTGCCTTGCTTGAACAGCTCCTTCTCGTACGGACCGCCTTTCGTGTATGTCGCAGCCCCCCACACCGGCCGGACGTAACTGAATTTGACCGGTCCGGCGGCCTCGTCTCCCGCGTTCTCTCCCGAGCCGTTCGACGCGTTCGCGCCGCCCTTCCCGGCATTGCCCTCGTTTCCTTTTTTGCCCGAGCAGGCGGCCAGCAGCGTCGTCGCCATGACGATCACCAGCAGGACGAGCCCCCATTGTCGTACCTTGCGCTTGCGCATGTTCTTTCACCTCATCAATAAATTTGGTGTTGCTATATGAAAAATCCTTGCGGATCTCCCAGCGTGGATCAGCCTTTCACGGAACCGAGCATGATGCCCTTGACGAAATATTTTTGCAGAAACGGATAGACGAGCAGGATCGGAACGACCGCGAAAATAATCGTCGCCGCCTTGATGTTCTCCGGCGTGAGCATTACTTTGGCCGAATCTTGGCTGACCGCGGTCGAGACGCCCCGCATGTTCAGGGCGTTCATGTCGATGACGATGGAACGGAGCAGCACTTGCAAGGACCACTTCGTATTGTCGGTAATGAAGAACAGGCCGGTGAAGAAATCGTTCCAATGGCCGACGGCGTAGAACAGTCCGATCGTGGCGATCGCGGGCTTGGACAGCGGGATGATCATCCGCCACAGAATGCCCATTTCGCTTGCGCCGTCGATCCGCATAGCTTCTTCGAGCTCGTCGGGAATGCTCCAAAAGAAATTGCGCATCAGAATGAGGTTGAACGGAACGACCAGGCCGGAGACGACCAGTACCCAGATGCTGTTCAGCAAGTCGAGACTTTTGAGCAGCATGTAGGACGGGATAAGTCCCGGGCCGAACAGCATCGGGAAGATACAAATCCACAGCAGCGTTTTGTTGCCGGGCATCTTCGTTTTCGACAAGGCGTATGCCCCCGTGATCGTCATCGCCAGATTGAAGAATGTCCCCACCACGGTGGCAAACACCGTCACGGAGAACGAGCGAAGCAGAATCGACGTCGAGAAAATGTAATGGTACGCCTCCAGCGTGAAGCTGTACGGCACCAGCATGAGCGGGTGCTCGTAGATCGCGTGCGCCTCGCTGAGCGACATCGCGAACACGTTCAGCACCGGCAGCAGCGTGATCAGCGCCAGCGCGATCAGAATCAGGTAGATGAGCGCCTGCACCCAGGCGGGATTGCGGTCCAGCAGCTGTGGACGATTGATCAGCTTGATTTCGTTCGTGTCGAATTGCGTTTCCTGCGGCGTTACCATAGCGACTTCTCCCCCGTCCGTCGAATGATGTGATTGGCCGTGACGATGAGAATCGCGGCGATGACGCCCTTGAACAGCCCGACCGCCGTCGCGAGCCCGTAGTTGGATTCCAGCAGGCCGACCCGGTATACGTACGTGTCGATAATATCGCCCACGCCGTAGACGACCGGATTGGACAAAATCAGGATCTGCTCGAAACCGGCGTCCAGAATGCTCGCCAGCTGCAAGATGAGCAGCATCGCGATCATCGGGCGGATGCCCGGCAGCGTAATATGCCAGATCTGCCTCAGCTTGCTGGCGCCGTCCACCTTGACCGCTTCGTACAAATGCGGGTCGATGCCCGTCAAGGCGGCTAAATAGATGATCGCGGCCCAGCCGAATTCCTTCAAAATCCCGGTCACAACCACGAGCGGCCGGAACACGTCGGGATTCGCGGCCAGATTAACCGTCTCCATCCCGAGCTTATCCAGCACGAGATTGATGATCCCGGACGGCCCAATGACGTTGAAGACGATGCCGCCGAAGACGACCCAGGATAGAAAATGCGGAAAGTACGTGATCGTCTGGATCGTCCGCTTGAACCAGACGATCCGCACCTCGTTCAGCAGCAGCGCGAACAGAATCGGCACCGGGAAACCGAAGATCAGCCGGTAGAGGCTAATGAGCAGCGTATTGCGCAGCAGTTCCGGGAATTTGACCGAAGTGAACATCGTCTCGAAGTTTTTCCAGCCGATCCACGGACTGTCCCAGATGCCCAGGAATGGCTGGAAGTTTTTGAAAGCGATTACAACTCCATAAAACGGGATGTAGCTGAACACGATAAAATAAATCACCGTGGGCGCCAGCAAGAGATAAAAATAGCGCCATTTCCAAACGTTCTGCAAAGTGGGTCCCCCAATCTCACAAAGTCTTTGTATGCGTACGTCCGAAACTAAATTCATATTAAGTCATGTATTGTATCATGTCAATATAAAATTTATCATATTGCATTATAACATTATGCTGCAAATGGAATTTATCCTGCTCGACGGATCGCTAGTGTTGCATCCTCAAACCACACCCAATTACCGCGTCCGAGGCGTTTTGCTCATGATAGCGCTCAGATCGGTACCACGCACGCGTCCTTCCTGCAACACATCTCAACCTATTACATCTCAGGGCTGAAACTTCGTATTGGACCTTATTCATCCATAATGGTATAATACATTATAATACCTTTATTGAATGAAAGGAACATATATGACGCAACCAACCGGAAATCAGCCTCTCTATCTCCAAATACGCGGAATGCTCAAAGAAAAGATCGAAAAGGGGGAGCTCAAGCCCGGGGATCAAATTCCGACGGAAGCGGACCTGATTCAGCAATTCGGCGTCAGCCGGATTACGATCAAGAGCGCGTTGAAAATGCTGGTCGAGGAAGGACTCGTCTACCGCATCGCGGGCAAGGGGACGTTCGTCTCCGATCCCCACGCTTCTGCCGAAGCGGCGGCGCCCCCGGTCGAGGAAGCGGAATTGACGGCTCGCAAGATCGGCTTTCTCAGTCCGCTGGCGAACGATTATTTCTCGATGCAGCTGCTGCAGGGCGTCGAAGAAGCGTGCAAGGAGCAGAACGTCGTTTTGATCGTTCGTTCAGCCTCTACGCAGCGGGAGGAGAAAGAAGGCATCCGCTTTCTTCGCGCCGCCGGCGTGGACGGGCTGCTAATCTTTCCCGTGGACGGCGAATCCTACAGCGAAGCGATCCTGAACTTGAAGACGGAGGGCTTCCCCTTCGTCCTGATCGACCGCTATTTGCCGGGCATCAAGACCAATGCGGTCTATTCGGACAACTATCTCGGCGGTTATAAGGGCACGGAATATTTGATCGGGAAGGGCCATCGGCATATCGGCATCGTCTCCGGCACCAAATCCAAGACGTCCAGCTCCGAGGACCGATTCTCCGGTTATCTGGGGATGGCCAAGAAAGCGGGTTTGAAGATCGAGCCTTCGCATTGGCTGACCAGAATCGACGAGATTACGTACTTGGATACGGACGTCAGTCAGGAGATCGTTCGTGACTGGCTCCGCTCCCGACCGGAGATAACGGCCGTCTTCGCCTTCTCCAGCGCGATCGCCTTCTATGTCGCGGAAGCGGCCATCCAACTGGGCAAAAAAGTGCCGGAGGAACTCGCCATCCTGTCGTTCGACACGCCGCCGATCCGCGATTTCGACGGCTTCTACTTCAGCTGCATCGAGCAGCAGGAAGGCAAGATGGGCGAAGAAGCCGTCTCCTTGCTGCGCGAAGCGATCGAAGACCCGGCCATTTCCCGAGAAATCATCATCCCCGTCTCGCTTCGGGAGGGGCGCACGACCTAGGGACCGCCGGCTTTGGCCGCGTTCTTGAAAAAGCGGAAGGAGCCTCGGCTTCCTTCCAGAGGGGGTTATCCCCTCGAAGCCCTCCTTTCCAGTTGGAGGGCAATCTTTTTTATTTTCTGTACCTCAGCGGGGCATGAGTGCTTGCTCGGTCACGTTCCGCAGCCTCCGCAAACGGCAATAGCGAAACCCATGAAGCTCTCTCCTCATGCCCGATCTTGCCGCCGGGAAACTCCTGGGCTTTCCACCGACCCGCCATGACCGGGCTGATTTCATATTTCGCAGCAATTTCGCTGTCACTTTTGTATGGTATAATATAGAAGTATGGTATCGGACATTCCGGGCGCAGAACCCATTAAATCTACCAATTTAGTTATGGCATTTAATAAATCTATAGACAATATGGAAGTATCTTGGAGTGAAAAAAATGAGTATTGATGAGTTTAAAGTATTATTTGATGAAGCCCAGCAAAGCGGTGAACGAATTAAACAGCTTAATTTCCTATGGAAAATAATGCGAAGTCCATTTACCGAGTACCATTATTCATTAATAACTGATGCTGCAACAAGTGATGAGTTCCGTAAAATATTGTGGAGTCGATTTGACGAACATGGAAACGAAGCTGAAAATTTATTACTATCAAAATTAGAAAACAATGAAGATATACCATTTCATGCTGATATTATTTATCAGTTAGGTCTCATTGCGGATAAAAAAGGCGGAGAAAACAAAGACAAAATCTTACAATATGCAAAGCAGTTTTTAAATCGTTCTGATGACTACACTCGTGGCAGAACCATCATCGTATTAGGTTGGATTGGAAGCAACTCAGACATACCGTTACTGGCTAACAGGCTTCTGAATGATACAAACAGCGAATGCCGTGCTTGGTCGGCAAGTTCTTTTATGCAAATGGATTTGAGATTAAAACGGAAAGATCAGTCAATTGATAAAAGCTTGGTTTACCCAGTATTGCTTCAAGCGATAGAAAAAGAAACAGATTATTCTACATTAGGAGTTTTCATAACTTCCTTACAAGAAATATCGGGAAAGAACTTTAGACTTTCAAATACAGCCGTTGAATGTGTAGATATTGAAAAAATTGATAGGGCTAAAAAAAGTGCAATTAATTTTTTAATGAGACAATAGTGGGCTTTAGTTTGATCTGAATTTCGAAAGTCCTTTTTATCAGAGATTCTGTGGAAAGGGCTTTTTAAACCTTCCAACAACACATAGCTTTCAACATGACTCATATCTGTTTCTTTTTAAAGCGTTTGAGTTAACTGTCACACCTCATCTATATTCGGTCGGGCCTGAACTGTGCACATTAGCAATCTATAAGAAACCGGGCCTGCTATTCTTTGTTAAAATATAGACAGCAAGGAGGTTGAATATGGGACGTTTAATCCTGCAGATGAATGTGACACTGGACGGTTGCTGTGACCATACGCAGGTGATTGCAGATGAGGAGCTCCACCAGTATTCGGTGGACATGATGGACCAGTCCGACGGTCTGCTTTTTGGACGGGAAATCTATCAGTTGATGGAAAGTGCCTGGCCAGCCATAGCCAGCAGCGGCGCCGGACCTCAATTCTTGGTCGACTTCGCACGCAAGCTCGATCGGATACCCAAGTACGTGGTCTCGCGGACGCTGGATCAAGTGTCGTGGCAGAACACTTTCTTATTGAAGGGGCCTGTTTCCGAGGAGGTGCCACAGCTTATGGCAGAAGGGAAGAGCTTACTCGTTAACGGCGGTCCCGGCCTCGGTTCCACCCTGGCACAACTGGGATTGGTGGATGAGTATCACTTCCTGGTACAGCCCATCGTTGCCGGACGTGGTCCCCAATTGTTGGGGGGAATTCGTGATCGACTGGACCTGAAGCTGACCGGGACCAAACCTTTCGGCTCTGGCGTCGTGCTGCTCCGCTACACACCCGTTCGTTGACTGCTTGGCTGATAACTGCGGCTTGGCACTGCCACACGAATAATACGAGCACAAGATGTAGCCGGCAAACATTTGTTGGCTGCTTCGTTTACAAATCGTTCATCACCATCTGAACTGGCAGAACAAGCAGGCCTTGGTCTCGGTGGAAACTGAAAATTGGAGGGCGGTATCAAATGGCTAAACTGATCTACGCTACTAACGTATCTTTGGACGGGTACATGGAGGACGAGCGCGGCAATATCGAGTGGGGGATCTCCGATGACGAGACGTATGCGTTCTGGAATGACTTCCAGCGGCCGATTGGCGCCTACCTCTACGGGCGTCGACTGTACGAGACGATGGTGTACTGGGAGACGGCGAGCACCGGCGGCGAGCAACCGGAGGCAAGGCGGGAATTCGCGCAGATATGGCGAGCGGCTGAGAAGATCGTGTATTCCCGGACGCTTCAGGCGGTGTCAAGCGCCAGGACGAGGATCGAGAGCGAATTCGATCCTGATGCGATCCGGCGGCTGAAGGAATCCTCAGGAGCCGACATTACGATTGGCGGCCCCGAGCTTGCCGGGCAGGCGATGAGCGCTGGACTGATCGACGAGTGTCATCTGCTTCTTAATCCGATCGTCTTGGGTGGAGGTAAGCGAGCATTGCCGGACAACCTCCGGATGCCGCTCGAGCTGCTCGGTGAGCGCCGCTTCCGAAGCGGCGTTGTTCATCTTCACTACCGCGTGATCGTTTGACCGCGACGCTAGAGTGAAATTCGTCTCCTCCTCATCAAAACTTACATGAAGTTTAGAAACCTTGCCTCAACATATTTAAAAGCCTAATTCTCTTATCTGAGAATTAGGCTTTTGCATTTACGGTTTAGGCGTCCCGTTATTTGTCAATTCGATATGTTGACACTACGCACTCCACATGTATGGAGCGCTGAGTGCAGCGCATTATATTAAAAGAGAAACAGCCATCAGCGGCGGTTTTCCCATTAACTAACTATCTTCTGCGGTGAACTGCCAATGTCACCTCGATTCACACATCTCGCTTTCGGTATACAGTCGCAGCAATGATGATTGCGGCAAGTGCCCAAGCACCCAAAAGAATGCCGCCTTGCACTGGGGTGAGCGCCCTTGCATGATCGGGCTGCGGAAACCACATCACAACTCCTGCCGTATCCGGAAGATACTTTGCGAAATCTGCTTGGTCCCGTATAAGCGGACCCGCTATGAAGTAATAGCCGAGCATGATAGCGAGCGCAGGAAGCATCCGCCGCAGAACAACTCCGATTGCCGCACTGATCAGTCCAGTCAACGTGAGGTATGCGCTTACTCCCAGCATGGCGGACACAAGATTTGCCCATACAATAGGAGCCCCGGCATCTCCTAAAAGAATTTGAGTTAGCAGTACTCCAGAAGATGATACAACAAATGCAGCAGGGATGAGCACGACTGTCAGCGCGAATAACGCCGCGAAAATCTGGATGCCTCGCCGCGGCATTGCCGTCAGTGTTGTGCGAATCTGACCGCCGTTATATTCGGAGCAAACGGTCAGTATACCAAAGATCATAAGTCCCGCTTGCGCATAGCTGACAGAAGCCAACCCGATTTCCAGCGTGCTCTGCATGGAGGTCAAGCCCTGCAATCCGGCGTTTGAGAAAGCGTAAGCCAGAATAAGATTGACGATAAAGGTACCGCCGAGGGTGAACCATGTAATCGGCAGCGAACATAACTTTGACAGCTCCGCCTTTATCGCCCGGCACATTTCTTGGCCATACGTCCGGGTTATCAACGTACTCATACATCCCTCCGACAAAAGGTAATCGTTCCAAAGATCAACAATGCTGTCACCCAAGCCGCCATGACTACACCGCCCCCAAGCGGTGTAAGTGTACTCCCGGCATCTTTGATTTCAACAAACATGCGAATTCCGGCCATATCCGGCAGATAGTTCGCCAAAGGGGTGATGCGGGTCAGCAAATAAGTCACGGTCACGACGGAGTTATTCAAAATCAAAACGGCCAGCGGCAGAGCGGCGTGCCGTGTCAGGATTGTAATTCCGAAGGCCATAAGCGCGGTAAGCACCCAATAGCATACAACGCCGATAAGACGAGAAATATCGGTAATCTCAAGCGCAGGAGCATGCTCCACAAGGATGAACTGAACCACAATCATTGTGAGAGTGATCGCGATGATGGCGAGAATGGCGCTAACCGTTGCAACGGCAGTCGCTTTCGACAACAGAAAACGAATTCGTGATGGGATAGCGGTCAAACTGGTGGTCATCTGGCGTCCGCCGCCGCCGGATTCTTCACTCTCGGTGAAGTACTCACTACTGATTGCTATAATGCCAACAATAATCACACCCATAACACCGAACCCCAACTCTTCAAAACCGATAGGATATTCGACCGCTGTTTGAACGCCTTTTGTGATTTCGGAAAGCTCCTGAAAGGAGCGGATTCCGGCGATTACAGGCGCAACAAGTATACCAACTGCAACTGCGATCCATATGGTGGGTAAGGAGAGAAGCTTTGAAAACTCTGCGGCAAGCGCTTTTTTCATGAGATGTCCCTCCTCGCGGTAAAAGCGAAGAAGGCATCTTCTAATGACTTATGGGAACCAACGATCTCGTTAAGCGTACCGCTCGCCACAATGTGCCCCTTATTAAGAATAACGATGTCGTCTACCGTTTCGGCGGTTTCCCCCATCAGATGACTCGATAATAATACGGTGCGCCCTGATGCCGCACGTTCACGGAGAAACGTCCTGATCCAACGGATTCCCTCGGGGTCAAGCCCATTCGTAGGTTCGTCCAATATCAAAATCTCCGGATCACCAAGCAGCGCGGCAGCCAAGCCTAGTCGCCGCGCCATACCAAGAGAGTAACTGCCAACCCTCTTCGAGGCAGCATGCGCCAGCCCTACAATTTCGAGGACTTCATTGACCCGAGAACGAGGAAGCCCTGCGGACCTGACAATCCAGTTCAAATGCGCTCGCCCTGTGCGCAACCGATGCGCTCCCGATCCGTCAAATACGGCGCCAACGGTCGTCAGCGGATCGGTAAGCCGGGCGTATGGCACGCCATTGATCAGCGCAGTGCCTGATGTGGCTCGGTCAAGTCCCAATAGGATTCGCAGCGTAGAACTTTTCCCTGCGCCATTGGGACCGAGGAACCCGGTCACGCGGCCGGGCTTAGCTTTAAAGCTAATGCCGTTTAGGATATTGTGCGATTCACGGCGCTTTGTTAACTGTTCGATCGTGAGCAAGCATAACACCTTCCCTGTCTTCGTTATGCTTCACATTCTATCGAACCAAGTCTAAGATCAGGGAAGGTTATTTCTAAGTTTAGTCTAATTTTTTTCCGATCCACACGGTCGTTCCCTCCGCATCGGAATTAAAATGGACTTGCAGTCTCATTTCATTTAGCATGTACTTTGAAATCGTGAGTCCCATGCCAGCGCCGCGATTGGCAGACAGGGCATCCATCCCCGGTCCATGATCTTGAATGATCAACCGCTCTTGACCGATATCCACAGCAATACCGATAAAACGTCCATCGGCCGCATGGCGAAGAACATTTTGAAACAGGTTGTCGAGCACGCGCGTCATCCATTGCGGATCGATTTCCCATGAGAAGGTCGCATCGAACGGCAAGTCCGCGTCTATATGGAAGCCTGCGTTCTCAAATGCCGGATACCACGATGCAACAGATGTTCTCAGGAATCGAACCATATCGGTGGGCGCGGGATGGTAAGGGTATTTACCCGATGTAAGCAGTGTATAGGATAAAAGATCATCCATTAGCTCGCTCATATGTGTGATCGTGTGGTCAATCGCTGTGAGCGAGGCCCCCCCTTCCTGGCTGAGAGGTTCCCTTTGCAATCTGGAGGCGTGCCCGCGAAGAGCGGTCAGCGGCGTCCGTAAATCATGGGACAGATTGGCAATCAGTTGCTTTCTAAGCGATTCTTCTTCTTGCTCCCGCAGGCGGCTATCGCGAAGTTTCCGAATCATTTGATTAAACGAAGCCCTCAACTCATCCACTTCATTCATTCCAGAAGCACGTTCCGGGACCGGTTCCGGAATCCAGGAACCGTCCTCAGGAACAGTCATTGCCTTTTGCAGGCGGATGAGCTGCTGCCGAAGGCGATAAAAAAACACCCCTGAAACGAAAATAAAGGTGGCCATGATGAGGGCGATCAAACCGGATAGGCTGCTAGTCGCATCCGTGCTCGGGTCAGAGCCAGAAGACGGATTCACGCCCGTTACCATCATAAGGATCATTATGGGGAGCAACACTAGGCTCAGAAAATGAATCACTAAGTACCGCCGAAAAAAAGAGCGTTGTTTCATATTTTCACCCGATATCCGATGCCTCGTACCGTCTGGATGATTTCCGGCGCATTAGGATCTTGTTCCAGCTTCTCGCGAAGATGGCGAATATGGACCGACAGAGCTTTGTCTCCATTGATGAATGGTTCTCCCCAAACAGCCGTCCATATTTGCTCTTGCGTAAGAATCTGATTCGGATGGCGCAGGAAACACTCAAGAATTTGGTATTCCTTTCCGGTCAGGTTAACTTCTTCTCCAGTACGCTCGTTGATCACCGTGCGTCCGGAAAGATCAACAAGGATGTGCTGTCCAAGCTTTATATGCTCCGGGAGTCCCGCTCCACTGCGGCGGAGCAGCACTTCTATTCTGGCAGCTAGCTCATCGAGGTGAAAAGGCTTGGTGACATAATCATCGGCAAACTGCAGCCCTTGCAGCTTATCATCGACAGCCGCTCGGGCGGACAGTAGCAAAATAGGCACCGAAGGCGCTGCTTTCTTCAATCGCTGGCCGACCGTAAAACCGTCCAGTCCAGGCAGCATAATATCGAGAATAACCACATGACTTCCCTGTATTTCGTTTTCCGCATTTTCGCCGGATAACAGCCAGTGAACTGCGTATCCCCGCTTTTCAAGCTCCTCCTGTACCCAGCGTCCAATTTCTTGATTGTCTTCAATAAATAGAATACGTTTCGCTTTCATGACACCACTTCCCTTGCTTTTCTTCTCGAACGGGATTTTTATAAGAAGATATCCAAATAGTCGACACCCGTGAATTGAGTGATTCGCCGGGCCAGTTCGGACAACTCATCATAATTCACAAAGTCTGTTGGTTGTTCTTCGACTTGTTTTTTCAAACTTTCTCCCACTTGACTCTCTTGAGACGGCTCTTCCTTTTCAGGAGCAGATTTGCAAGCCGAAAGAAATAACATCAGGGCAATCGAAGAAACAAAAAGTAAATTTTATTTGCTGGCCTCATCCTCTCACTCCTATGCATTTCTTTTGAAAAAATCTTCTTCTGTATTGTCCTTAAATCATATTGAGGAAGTGAGACGTTATCATTAAGATCGACGAACGAGGCTAACACTAGCTTGACAACTTCCAGATTTAGGAATATTTCGCAAATCATTTTATCATAAGCCGAGCAACCCGACTAGTTGATTACCGTCATTTTTATTAATTGCTAATATTGATAATTCATTGGTGAAGAGTGCTCCATATGTATCGGGCCCGGATGGAACTCTAGTTCTCTTATCAATCATAAGTTATAATAACTCCGTTTGCAGTATACTTGATGAACGGTAGTTATGGCATGCTATTCTTTAGATTTCCATCTGCCGCGGCGGGGCTAGCTTTGATTTATCTGGGCTTTTTCCATTACCCGCAATGGCTATGATTTATTTCTTAGTTTTCGTGCTGCAAACTTTCTTGTATCCTCGTAGCTAAAAAACTATATACATTTCAACTGCTCTCCGCTAAATAGCGTCTCTTACTTTTTGTACATTAAATAATCGTGCATAGGGGCCGTTGGCCTTTAGTAATTCTGTATGCCTACCCTGCTCCATTATTTCGCCACGTTCGATTAGAATGATCCTATCTGCATGAGTGATCGTCGAAAGACGATGCGCTATGATGATCGTTGTTCGATTTTGGACCAATCGTTCAAGCGATTCTTGAACCAAATGTTCCGACTCCAAATCAAGTGCAGAAGTTGCTTCATCCAGAATGATCATGCCTGGATCTTTGAGAAAGACGCGTGCGATGGCAATTCGTTGCTTTTGGCCTCCGGAAAGCTTGACGCCTCTCTCCCCTATTTCTGTATTGTAGCCATGCTGCAATTGCATGATAAAATCATGAGCATTTGCCGCTTTTGCCGCCTCAATCACTTCCTCGTCCGTCGCTTCTGGTCTGCCAAATAATATGTTTTCACGAATCGTTCCACTGAACAAAATATTCTCCTGAAGCACGATTCCGATTTGACTCCGCAAGCTTCTTAACGCTATTTTTCTGATATCTTGATTGTCAATATACATGGCCCCCTTCTGTATATCGTAAAACCGTGGGATCAGACTGATGATAGACGATTTTCCTCCGCCGCTCATGCCGACAAGCGCTACCGTTTCCCCAGGCTGTATGTCTAAATCAATATTTTTTAATACCCAATCCGAATCATCCCCATATTTGAACCAAACCCCGTGAAATTGGATTCTGCCTATTAAGGTGTTCACAGGTTTAGCGTCAGGGCATCCGTTATATCATAGGGTTCGCGCAAAAACTCAAGCACACGTTCCAGCGATGCGCTTGCTTGTGTTAATTCTGTTGACGAAGTCACAAGGCGACGCAGGGGGGTATACAATCGTTCCAGATATCCAAAAAACGCAACAAAAGCTCCTACGGAGAGGTGTCCCTGAATGACTTGGTATCCACCGTAGGCGATGACCAATAACGGTGAAATATCTGTTAACGTATTGATGATTCCGTATGTCAGTGCATTCCAACGGGTATGAGCCAATGCTCGCTCAAGGAGTTGCTCATTTTTGCGTCCAAATTGCCCCTTTTCATAATGTTCCAATGTAAAGCTCTTAATAACCGGTATACCGTTTACTCGTTCATGTAAATACCCTTGCATTTCCGCAAGCGACTGAGACCTTGCTTTAGTCAAGGTACTTAGTCTCCTGTACAATACTTTAACTGCAACTACATAAAGAGGGAGAATCGCAATAGCGATAAGTGTAAGCGAAGAATCCATGTAGCTCATGATTCCCAATACTATAGAAAGGGTAACGATGTCAAGCCAAATATTCATCATTCCCGTTTCCACCAAGCTTTTCGTCTGTTCTACATCATTCATCATTCGGGAAATAATTTCTCCCACTACCCTATATTAATCAACTGCTTTTCACTTCTACATAAAAGTATAGGACTGCACCGTAAAATGACTGCCAGAAAAAAATAAGGAGAGACAATCGATGTTGTCTCCCCTTCCTGTTATTTAATTAGCTTATTTACGGTGATCAACAATTCATCCAAAACTTCACGATCGCCTTCTTCAATCCGTTCAATAACACAACTTTTTAAATGATGTTCCAGCAGTTGTTTCCCCAGTCCATTAAGAGATGCTTGGATCGAAGAGATTTGATGCAGCACATCATCACAATACGTATCTCGTTCGATCATTCCCTTCACCCCGCGCACTTGCCCTTCGATACGATTCAGTCTTTGAAACAAATTGTTTTTTGTTTTTTCGGAATGATGACTCTTCCGCTCTGTAGAGGATGTATGGTCGCATGAGGCGGTCTCATGGTTGGTATCACTCATTGGAATCAGCTCCTTCTCATTTAAATTTAACATCCCCCCTCCCCCTATGTAAAGGGGGAAAACCAGACGGTGGAGAGTGATTCTGAGAGTACGTCACATGAAAAAAAGGTGCAGTTCCTCAATATAATTGAGAAGCTGTACCTTTTATCGCTAATAATTAAGGGCATTATGAAGAGCTGGCTACCGGCGAATATTTACCGGACAGTCAACTTATGCTTTCTTCAACAAACCGCTTATTTCATTGAGATTTTCCGCGAAGCCAACGAACACCTTATCGCCAATCACAATCGTCGGCACAACTTGTTTTCCGGTCAGGTTCCAGACTTCTTCCGGATACTTAGGATCTTCTTCGCAGTTTAAATCCGTATAAGGGATCTCATTCTCTTTGAAGTAGCGTTTGGCAAAATTACAGTCACTGCAGCTCGGGATTGAATAGATTTTTACTGGTTCTTCCATGTTAAATGTTTCACTCCCTTGTCGTTGAATGACTTACACGACGTCATATCCTTGCTCTTCGATGGTTTCCTTGATCAGCTCGATCGAAATTTGATTTTCGTCGAACGACACGTCCACCGAGTTGTTCTTCAGATCGACCTTTCCTTTCGCCCCGATTTCTTTAAGCGCACCCTCAATAGAATTGACACAGTGCTGGCAACTCATGCCTTCAACTTGCAGTGTGATGTTTTTCATTTTTCCTCATCCCTTCGCTTCACTAAAATGGTTAATGTTCGTAGCATTTCCTGCGTGAGGTACACGTACTCTTGTTTATTAGTATACCCCACTACCCTATAAATAGTCAACATCTTTATTTACCTCATCTCCCAAAATCGTGCCAATCCCATCCCTATCCCATACATTTTTCGGATGATCCATCACAAAAAAAGAGGACACCCTCCCTTCGGAGCCGGATTCGAACCGGCCTATTCGAAGGCAAGATGCCCTTTCTGCTTATATTTTCATATTGCTGCTATGCCCGGGTGAAAGTTTGGCTTCCGGATCGATGTAAACTTTGGCATTGTTAATGGCAGTCGGCGCTTCTCCGAAGCCAACGGCAATCAGCTTCAGCTTGCCTGGATAAGTCGAGATATCTCCGGCCGCGAAGATGCCGGGAATGTTCGCCTCCATCTTCGTATCAACAACGAGCGAACCGCGCTCGACGACAAGTCCCCACTCTCGGATCGGTCCCAGTGAACTAACGAAACCGAAATTGATGATAACTTCGTCAACATCGACCAGCATCTTTGTTTGGGTCTTCACGTCGGTCAGTACAACCTGCTCGATGCTTTCCTCTCCGTGAAGCGCCGTAATCTCGGCCGGCACGACGACATTGACTTTGGACTGCGTAAGCAACTCGACGCTATGCTCATGAGCCCGGAATTTATCACGGCGATGAACGAGCGTCACCCGCTCCGCGATCGGCTTGAGCATCAGCGACCAATCCAATGCGGAATCACCACCACCGCTAATGAGCACTTTTTTGCCGCGGAATCGTTCCAGATCGCTGACGAAGTAATGAAGATTCGAATTCTCGAAACGCGTCGCTTCCGGCAGTTCCAACCTGCGCGGCTCGAAGGCACCGACACCAGCAGTGATGATGATGATGGCTTTTGCTTGGTGAATAGCGCGATCCGTGACGATTTCAAACGACCGTTCACCGAGCTTGCGCACAGCCAGCACCTTTTCCTCGAGTCTGACGTCAGTTCGGAACAACTCCATCTGCTTCTTTAAATGATCGACAAGCTCCTGGGCTTTCACTTTAGGGAAGCCGGCTACGTCGTAGATATTCTTCTCCGGATACAAAGCGGCGAGTTGGCCGCCGAGCTGCGGCATACTTTCTATTAGCGTAACCGACATCTGTCTCATACCGCCGTAGAAGGCCGCGAACATGCCGGCAGGACCGCCTCCAATAATGGCTACGTCCGAATTCGTGATGATTTTGTCGTACATTCTTTAGTACCCCCCGAAGCAATTCTTTCTTCATTTAGGAAAATGGCTGATCAGAAATCTTGATCGAATCGGTGGGGCAGCCGTCTAGCGCATCTTGCAAATCATCCCACAAACTTTCGTCGATCGCCGAGATCCCGCGATTGTCGTCTCCGTTGAATATGACGTGGGCCAAGCCTTCATCGTCGTAGTCGAAAATATCGGGTGCCGCCGCTCCACATGCTCCGCATGCAATGCAAGTGTCCTTGTCCACGCATGTATATTGAGCCATCTTATACGCTCCTTCGCGTTTTTCTCCAGTATGATTTAACAAACCCGGCCGAAGCTCGACCGGGTTTTCTCTTTAAAGCGATAATTTCAGTTAGATTTTCCACAAAGCTTATGAAATGGTAATAACAATATATTACACCAGAACGGCGTTATATCCTTTTTTCTGAATGGCTTCCTGAATCTTGGAAATTTGAACTTTTTCTTCGTCAAACCGTACATCTACCGTGCCCTGCTCAAAGTTAACCCGACCTTCAGCGCCGATTGCGCTGATCGCACCTTCAATTTTCGGAACACAAGAACGGCAAGTCATGCCCTGTACTTGGACGGTTGCTTCTTTCATTGGTTTTCACCTCCTTTCAATGGCTTCCTTTATCCTGCGATTTCTTGCAACTGCTCAAGCGAAATCCGATTGACAAATTTGTTGAACTTTTCTTTGCCTTTGGCATGTTCCTTATAATAATCAATGATGGCCGTAATGGCGGGAATGAGTTGTTCTTCCGTGACTCCCTCGCGAAGCAGCTTGGCGAAGGAGGTTTTAAGCCCCTTCGATTCGCCGCCAACATAAATATTAAACTTATCACGCATTTTGATCACGCTGATATCCTTAATGAGCGGTTCACTGGTACCTAACGCGCATCCGGCATAGCCGATCTTAAGCGGTGCAGGGGTTTCAATGCCAGCTATTGCTTGATTCAAGGCTTTGGCCGTTTCAAGCCCCGCTTCTTCGGCACCTTTACAGAAATTGCAGGCGATTAAACTCTTGGTTACAAACCCGGCAGGATTCACTTCAAGACCGTTACGCTCAAGTTCTTCCTTGATGGCTTCCCGTCGTTCGATCGGCACTTCTGCATAGAGCTGTTTGAAGGTGGTCATTTCCACTTTCGCATCTGTGCCTATGATCGTGCCGATTTGGACAAGTTGGTTTGGCGTGAATAAGCTGCCGCCAAGTTGTATCGCTGGACTTATAGCGATTTTTACTTTTTCACCCACTATTATCCACCCCTCTGTTCAAACTTAACGAATCACTTAATATCGACTACGAAAGGTATGGTGAACACTTTTCCTTGATGTTGAAATTGTCCCCAGATTTTATACGTACCGCTTTTCGGGAAGGAAGTCATAAACTCAGCCTTCGGTCCGGTCGCCTTTTCGTCCATCGGATGGACATGGAGGTATTTCTCTGCGTCATCCGATAAAACAACGACGTGACCAACAGCGCCCAAATATTGCTCCAGGTTGCTGATCCCTTCCTTCGTTTGAGCATCTGCAATATTAAACGTAAGCGTGACTTCGTCTTGCGCCTTCGTGCTGCTTAACGTAAGCTCGACCTCTTTGCCATCGACAACCTTCACAAGCTTCGTGTCAGCTTTGACGGCCTCCTGCGCTTTTTCTGTTCCTTCCACCTTCACCCACTCGCTAAGTGTGGTGCTCGATCCGCCCTTCGGAACAAAATCGGCAAAGAGTTTGTATTCTCCCCCACTTGGAAACGAGGTCTCGATCGTAAACTTTCCGTTCCCGTCAATTTGAGGATGAATATGGGTAAAGTAAGAGAGATCTTTACTAACTCCGATAAGATGCAGCAATTTTTCATGACTTAATTCAAAATCTTTGACCAAATTGCCCTTGGCGTCTGTGATCTCAATGTTGAGCTGCGAATTTTCGTTTGCCTTTGCTGCTCCGGATGCAAATGCAAATGAAGCTTTAAAGCTGCCTGCTGGTTGTTCGCTAGCATTATGGCTATGGCTGCCATGCTCTTCATGGCCTGAATTTGCATCTTCTTTAGCGGCTCCGCAGGCAGACAATACACTGAAGGCCAACACACCTGTTAAAAGCAGCACCAGTTTTCTCTTCATATAAACTTTCTCTCCTTCTCATAATCCTTTGTTAGTGTCTTACTTTCACCCGTTGCAACCGAAGTGCGTTGAGGACAACGGAAACCGAACTCAGTGCCATCGCTGCACCGGCAACCCACGGCGCCAGCAAGCCGATCGCAGCAATCGGGATGCCTAACGTGTTATAACCAAGCGCCCAAAACAGGTTTTGCTTAATATTAGTCATCGTTTTACGACTCATATAGATCGCATCAGGAATGCTCGACAAGTCTCCGCGCATCAAGGTGACATCCGCCGCTTCCATCGCCACGTCTGTCCCTGTGCCGATCGCCATGCCAATGTCGGCCGTCGCAAGGGCTGGCGCATCGTTGATGCCGTCTCCGACCATCGCCACTTTTTTGCCTTTCGCCTGCAGTTTTTTCACTTCTTCCGCTTTGCCTTCAGGCAGCACTTCAGCACGTACATGGTCGATACCGACTTGGGCCGCGATCGCCTTCGCCGTCCGTTCATTGTCGCCTGTGATCATGATGACTTGAATGCCCATCTCTTTCAGACGGCTTACGGCTGCCTTCGACGTTTCCTTAATCGTATCCGCCACCGCAACCATGCCTGCGTATCGGTTATCAATTGCAACCAGCATCGCAGTCTTGCCCGCCTCCTCCAAACGGGACATCGGTTCGTACGCCGCCTTCGCATTGACTTCATACTTTTCCATCAACCGGCGTGTACCCACAAGCAGCTCACGGCCTTCTACGACAGCCTTGATGCCGAATCCCGGAATCGCTTCGAACGATTCTGTTCCAGGAAGCTCAACATTCTTGGCCCGGATGCCTTCCACAATCGCTTCCGCCAGCGGATGTTCCGAATTTTTCTCCGCCGCGCCGACCAGTCTGAGGAATTCCGCCTCGTTACCTTCGGCTAAAACATCTGTCAATTCCGGCTTGCCTTTCGTTACCGTGCCGGTTTTGTCGAGAATGATCGCATCGATCTTGTGCGTCTGCTCCAGATGCTCTCCCCCCTTGAACAAAATACCGAGTTCCGCCGCGCGTCCCGATCCCGCCATGATCGACGTCGGGGTGGCCAATCCAAGCGCACATGGGCAGGCAATGACGAGAATCGCAATTGCTTTTTCCAAAGCGCCTGCAAAATCGCCGGGGGTGACGAAGAAATACCACACCAGGAAAGCCACAACTGCTATACCCACGACAATCGGAACAAATATGCCTGAGATGACATCCGCTACCCGCTGAATCGGCGCTTTGGAGCCTTGCGCTTCTTCCACGACCTTGATTATTTGCGCAAGCGCCGTTTCTTTGCCGACTTTCGTTGCTTTAATCCGAAGCATGCCGTTTTTGTTGATCGTGGCTCCGATAACCGCGTCGCCAGCTCTCTTCTCCACCGGGAGACTTTCGCCCGTAAGCATCGATTCATCTACCGACGACACGCCCTCAAGCACTTCTCCATCCACCGGTACTTTATCACCCGGACGAACAAGAACGACATCCCCTGCGATCACTTCATCAACCGGAATCATCAGCTCTTGGCCATCGCGAATGACCAAAGCCGTTTTCGCTTGCAGCCCCATTAACGATTTAATCGCTTCGGAGGTCCGGCCCTTCGCGTTTGCTTCGAACAGTTTCCCCATAATGACGAGCGTAATCAGAATCGCGCTTGTCTCGTAGTACAAGGACGGTCCGTGGTGATGCCCGCCGTTGCCACCTGCCATGTACCAATCGATCGTCAAGTACAGGCTGTAGAAATAAGCAGCCGAAGTGCCAAGCGAAACCAGTACGTCCATGTTCGCACTGCGATTGCGCAGCGCCTTATACGCGCCAACATAAAACTGTTTGCCGATATAAAATTGCACCGGAGTGGCCAAAATAAGCTGGAACCACGGGTTCATCAGAAAATCCGGCATGTAAATCCACGAAGTAAACGAAAAGTGAGCGACCATCGTCCATAGCAGCGGGAAGGAGAGAATCGCCGAAATTAACAACTTCCGCTTCTGCTGCCGAATTTCATTCAGGCGATGATCGCCTGAGTTTTGATTTTCCTGCTTGATCGTGGCTTTATATCCAAGCTTTTTGACCTTGCTCTGCATATCCTCGACCGAAACTTCGCCCGATGAATACTCGACGCGAGCCGTTTCCATCGCGAAGTTTACAGTGGCGCTTGTCACGCCCGGCATCTTGCTGAGTCCCTTTTCAATTTTGTTGGCACATGCAGCGCATGTCATGCCTTCGAGATTAAATTGCGCAACTTCCGTAACCGTACCGTATCCAAGCTTTTTAATGGTTTCTTCCAGATTTTTTCGATCCACCTTTGCCGGATCGTAAGTAACGTTTGCTTTTTCTAAGGCAAAGTTGACGTTGGCGGAGGAGACCCCTTCCATTTTATTAAGGCCCTTCTCAATGCGGTTTGCGCAAGCGGCACAAGTCATGCCTGTGATTTGCAACGTTGATTGCTTTGTCTGAGCGGCTGTAGCTTCCACAATGTTTCACTCCCTTATCGTTGAATGATTTTGCTTCACTAAAATGGTTAATGTTCGCAGCATTTCATCCGCGATCGTATCGCTATCCTTTAGGCTGGTGCTTGCCGCATATGCTTTCAGGTGATGCGACATGAGCACAACCCCAACTGCATTTAATGCAGAATGGACAGCCTCAAGCTGGTTTAAGATTTTATCACAATATTCATCTCGCTCCACTTGCCTCTGTACCCCGCGAACCTGCCCTTCAATTCGGTTCAATCTTATCTGGATGGAGAGCCGGCCCTTCGGCGTCATGTAACTTGATTCTTGATTTTCAGGAAATGATGCCATCGATTCTGTCGTATTCATTTCCACCACCTCGTGAATTAGTATACCCCTCCACCCTATATAAAGTCAAACATTTTATTACCGTACCCCCTCTACCTATATTTTGATTCGAAGAAAAAGCAGCGAACGCTGCCCCAACTTACTTGATTAACTTGTTCATGGTGACCATAAGCTCTGTTAACACTTCGGAGTCCCCTTCCTGGATCCGCTCGATAACACAGCTTTTCAGATGATACTCCATTGACATCCTCCCCCGCCTACACTTTGCTTAGAGGCGGGGGATTCCCCTTATTCGCCTCATTAGCGTGAAGCAGGTTCAGTTACCATTACCTTAGGATTTTGTTCCATGATCACAGAGAAGATGAGTACTCTCATATCTGTATCCGAGCAAACTCCGGGGTTCAGTTCCGTCCATGTTGAACGTCTTTGGTGTGACGGATAGAACTTCTCGGTTAAGTATTCAGCACAGTCAGGTGCCTTATGCAAGGTATCTAGCCCTGCACAACGGCTTTTTACGCCGTCGTTTTGTCTTATATGACAAGTGATGGTCTGCGGGATATGACGAAGGCGGCATTGACGTCCGCGTTATCGTGATAGCCGCAAGAGCATTGGAATTGATCTTTCCTGCGGTGGTTTTTCCAAATGATTCCGCACTGACTGCATTCCTGAGAGGTTTTATAGGGATTCACCTTTTCCACGTTTAGCTCGGCTAACG
>NZ_JBHTHC010000029.1:0-87334 GCF_042676285.1 Paenibacillus sp. GCM10027626
TTCCCCATGCGCATAAAGGCCGATTCGTCAGCCCGGTAGCCTGAAGAAGGCTGAAGGACGATGTGAAATGTATCGTTCGAGTCTACTCGAACGCCACGTTTAGATGGAAATCTTCCTGAAATTTCAAGAAATCTTCAAAACAGATACGGGGAGCCTTAACATTTGAAATTAATCGACGCTCTCTCCAGATAGTCCAATAATAGTTTTGGTAGGGCGACCTTTACCTTTGGATGGTATAAACGTGATGGAAATGCTTGTTGGACCAACCATCCGGTCGGCTTGAAAGGGCCGCCCTTTTTTCTTTCTAATCATGCTCTCTTTTTAGGATGTTGGGCAACCCATGTATTTTCAAAAAGTGGGGATTGTACATAATACCCAGCACATTACCAAATGGGTCGATGACGGAAGCTGTGATAAATCCTGAATCTCCGCGGTGGATGAGCGGCTCGTACTCTTCCGCTCCCATGGCCTTCAAATTGTTAAGTGTGCCCTCTATATCATCAACATGCCAGTACATAATGGCACCACCGGGGCCAGCAGCTGCACGTGCAGGAGCGAAACGGCCATCGATTAGACCCAGTTCGTGTTGGAAGTCTCCAAGACGAAACTCGGCATAGGCTAGTTGACCATCTGGTCCTGAACGTTCGAAGTAAGGTGCAATGCCCAGCAGCTCCGAGTACCACGTCTTTGCCGCCTCCACATCATCCGCCCAGTAACTGATGGTTGCAAATCCTCGAAATGTTTGTTTTGTGTTCATACTCAATTTCCTCCTAAGATCATTATTAGTTGTCTTAATTACTATTATAAACGACCATCAATGACAACATTATGTCAGTGAGAAGCTCATCTATGATAAGCTATTATTCGCTGACTACTTGAGTATCACTTAGATCAGAATTATAATAAAGATATCTTCCAACATGAGGTGAAAAGGATGACAATCCGTATCGTTCGAAGTATTTAGTTTTCGGGCTGGAAAAAAACGCGTGCCAGCTATCAAGGGGGTTCTCTGCCCTTTTTGATCAACGAAAACTATAACTTGGAACGGTCTCGATTGGCATTACTCTTATATTAGAGCCAAGGGACACAGAGCTTGGATAGGGGATTAATGAATTTTTCATTGATTCTTCCTATTCAGGAATCACTGACGTGACCCTTGGCTTTTTCTATCATCTCTTTGGAGGCAAGATCACATGTTAAAAAAATGCATTGTGTTTTTCAAGTGGACCATATTGCTATATGTACTTATGGGCGTTCTGGTTCAATTTTTTAACACTTTTGGCATAAAGATATTTCAGGAATTGTTAGACAAAGTAGTTGTAGCCGATGATTTCAACGACGTCTTATCACATATCTTTTTATATGGCGCTCTGTTAGCTGGGGCGGCAATACTCAATTATCTCATCGAATACCCCCAAACCTATTTATCCGTTAGTGTATTAGAAAGGTTAAAAATCATGGCACTTTCCAAAGTGTCCAAGATAGATTATTCTGCTTATCAAAACATAGGTACAGGAGAAATGATAAAAGTCATTGAGAATGGCGCTTCAGCGGGAATGAACATCATACACTCATTCTACCTGAGAATCCTTCATGAATTGTTACCTGCCATCATTTTCAGCTTAATCTTTATAGGGCTTTATAATATGAACATCATGATAATCATTGCCGCTGGCTATGTCGTCATCTTTTGTCTCACTAATTTACTGCTCCGCATGTTGTACCGAATCAAATCATCTTTACTTGAAAGTCAGGAAAAAATGTCTAAATACTCAATCCGCGGGTTTATGGAGTTAGTTGTATTTAGACTAAACAAGAGATATGAGAAAGAAATTGAACGATTGCACAATACGGCAGGTGTTATCGTCAAGAAGAGTACGCAAATTAAAATGATTCATGAATCATTTTTCGCCATATTCGCACTGTTAGTCAATACGATTAAAGTTGCCGTTTTGATTTACGGGGTCAAAAATATTTTATCCGGCGAATCCTCAATTGGAGTCACGATCGCATTGATCATGTTTATTGATCAGGTCTACACGCCTATTGCAATATTTAATGTTCTTTATGTGGATTATAAGCTCAATCGAGTAACTTATATCCGGTTTGAAGCATTTTTGAACGCACCTGAGGATGTGAACCTGGAAACAGGAAGAGAAGTGACGGCTTTAGAGGGAAATATCGAATTTAAAGAGGTTACTTTTGATTACGGTAGTTCAAGTGTATTGAGGAATGTTTCATTTTCCATCAAGCAAGGGAGCTCGGTTGCAATAGTCGGACTAAGCGGTAGCGGAAAGTCGACGATTATTAAATTAATGCTCGGGCTTTTGAAGAAGAAGTCTGGAGATATTCTGTTTGATGGAATCGACATTGATGAGCTCAAGTTAAATAGTTTATACGATCATGTATCGTATATATCTCAAGAAGCGCCGATTTTTGATACAACAATTCGAGGAAACATTGTCTTTGATCATCAAATGTCAGACAAACGAGTTTACGACATATTGGAAAAAGTTCATTTGAAGGAAAAAGTGCTCAGTTTTCCTATTCAACTGGATACGATGGTTGGCGAAAGAGGAATGAAATTATCGGGTGGTGAGAGGCAGCGGCTAGCATTCGGCAGAATAATAGCGCAGAAAAGGAATATTGTTATACTCGACGAACCGATCTCGGCACTGGACAACATTACAGAGAAGAACATTATGGAAGGTATTTTACAGATGTTTAGTGACAAAACATTAATAATCATCGCACATAGGCTTCATTTTATCAAAGATGTAGATCAGATATTACTTGTAAGGGACGGGGAAATTGTCGATGAAGGCAACTTCGAGTATTTAATTAGAAACAGCGGGTATTTCCAAGAATTATGGAGCAAAGATATCCAGAATGAATCTGCAGTTTAATATTTAATTCCCCCATTTCGATGTGGCTTTTTCTTCGCCTGCGGTGTCTAATGGATTGTAAGGTCAAGAGGAGGTTCAACATGTCAGGAGCTCAGGACAGCAAGGCCTCTGCTTATCCGGAGAAGCAGGGGAAGGAAGATACGTTTGAAGCGATTTTCCGACAATACTATGACCGTATTTATAAATACTTTTCGTTCAAAGTTGACTTAACCGCCGCGGAAGATTTAACACAGCAAGTCTTTATGAAGGCGCTGCGCAGCATCCATGCTTTCAAGCAGGAATCCAGTGTGTTTACATGGCTTTACAAAATTGCGCAGAACACGCTGAAAAATGAATATCGTTCGCTGTCAAGAAGAATCAGAACGTCCTCTAATCTTACGGATTTCGAATCCCGTCTGATTTCCCTTGACTTTACGAAGCACGTAGAAATTCGGTTCGATATCAGCTCCGCCTTAAAAAAGTTGAGTCCGCTCGATCAGCAAATTATTTTTTTGCGCTTCTTTATGGATTGTACGTTGCTGGAAATCGCCGAGATTACGGAAATGCGGCAAAGTGCTGTAAAAAACAGATTGTACCGAACCTTGGAGAAATTGAGGAATGAGTTAAAAGAATGGGGTGAGATCACCGTTATGACAATTCAAAATATGATTTCAATTATAAGCAAAGATGAGTCGGGTGAAAGCAAGAAGGGGGCAGGTGGGAACAGCCGAAATCAGGTGCATGAGGACTTGTTTAACGAGCTAAAGGGCAGTGTCGATCAGCTGCTCGCCAAGTATAAGCATACACCGGATAAAAAAATAATTTTGGAGATTTATCCAGATCTGCCGACCTTCCACCGGGCGGTAGGAGAAGAGGATGCGCCAAACTGGTTCATGGGCACATATAGCGGCAGCACTTTGAAGATTGTTTCCCCGCTGGACCCTGGGCCGGAGCACACGTATCGATCTATTTTGAGATCGACGGTGCATCTGTTTGCGATGTGGCTCGTTCATGAGATTAATCCTGCAGCGCCGAAATGGATTCGTCAAGGAATCGGCGGATATGAGGCTGGCTTCATGACACCAAGCTATATTGAGGACTCCATCCGGGATTTGGTACTGCAGGACAGCATTCCTTTGCTGCAGGAGTTCAACAATGATTCATGGGATTTCGAGACGATGAAGGGGTTCCAGTTCTCTTATAAAATGGTCGAGTTCATTATCTCGAAATATGGCCTGGACCGATTAAATCAGATCATTCGCAATCCAGCCGATTTCCAAGGGGTGTTCCACTGCTCGGAAGCAGAGCTGCATGAGAAGTGGAGCCAATATTTAAAAAACCAGATTCAGCCTGCTTAATAGGCTTCATACCTGGGTACTGCCAACGTTTTAACGAAAAAATACGCTAAGCCGAATCTCATAGGGCTTGGCGTTTTTTTTGTTTGAATAGTAGCGCAGCCATTCAGTTTTTTTTGTTGACGCAGGAAACAAAAAAAGTTATGATATTATTGTTTCCTAGGTAAACAATAATGAGATGTCTTAAGGATGAGGAATTAATCCGGATTTTAATCGAGTGCGATCATCAAGATCATCAAGGAGGCTGAAATATGACAGTTGAAGTTAGTAAAACGGAGACTTCTCGGGTGAAAAATTGCAGGTTGGCGTATTACATTCTCTCGTGGGTGTTAATGATTTGTATCGTCATACAAGTATTTCTAGCCGGATTGGCAATGTTCGAGTATTCGGAGGCTTGGCAATGGCATAGGACATTTGTTCATATGTTTGAATATATTTCGATTATCTTATTGATCCTCGGCATCATTGGGAAGCTTTCCCGGAAGATGACCTGGGGGAGCCTTGGTTTATTTGTCCTATTCAATATTCAATATTATACGGCGCATGGCATTGCAGGGGCGCTTCATCCCGTTCTGGCCCTCGCCTTGTTTTGGGGAGCTCTTACATTGGTACGAGGTTCTTATCCATTTTTGGCTCGCCGAACGAAGCGAGAATCAGGAATGAGGTGAATACATTGAGAAAAACAAAACCTCAAAGAGATGAAAATGAAATCAACATAGGAAAAAAGCTCGTTCATTCTGACGGACGAACCGTTATTTTTGTAAAACGCGGAATGGATGAGAAGGGGGATTTTCTAATCCTTGAACATCAAATAACGCGTCCAGGGGCCCTTAATGGGCCGCACTGGCACCCGGAGTTGACGGAATCATTTTCATTGAAAGAAGGACGGATGCGCTTCCTTATAGACAAAAAGGAAATCATTCTTGAGCCGGGGGAAGAAATCACTATCTACCCAAATCAAGTGCATCAATTTTGGAATATCAGCGTGCAGCATACGGTGGTGACCCATGAGATTCGTCCACCTGGGCATCATTGGAAAATGTTTGCTCTCATTCATAAACTGGAGTGTGAGGGGAAAATGTCGGCAAAGGGAGTTCCACGAAATTTGTTGTGGCTAGGTGTTGCTTGGGAATGTATTGACGGCTACATAGTAGGACCCCCAAAATTTATACAAAAGGTATTTTTAGGGGGATTGGCAAAACTAGCGAAATCGTTAGGGTATCGGATTTGAACAGTAAGCGGTGGAGGAGCAGCTTGAAATGAACTGCTCCTTGTTACTGATCGAACTGCTTAGGAGCTCATTTCGGCGCTGTATGGCAATCGTGTAGATCCACTGTGGGAGGCCGCTTTATTCACCGATTTGATAAACTCTTCAAAGCTAATTCTACCTACAATTTCATATCCGCGCCCGCTTCCTTTCGGTTTAATGATGACGGTTCCCAGGTTTGGGATATCGCCAAGGGCTATATTTGGGGGGAAAGTATGAGCGACAATGACCGTATTTGTACCATTAGCAGGAGGAGTCTCAAAAATATTAGATAGATCCGACAAGATCTGTTGTTTTTTTTCGGTTGGATAATTTTTTACTTTTAATTTCTCTATTGAAGCTAAGACTGGAACTACAACAACGCTTTGTTTGCCAAATATGATGTCGGCTGTTTCCCTCGCTCGACAATAGGGGCTGGACATAACTGGATATTGAATGGGGATCATTTTTTTTCTGAAAATATCTCCGATTTCCCTGGCTTGCTCCCTTCCATTTTCACTTAAATTCCTCTGAGTTCTGCAACCGCTTGTCGTCATTAACAAGGGAGCTGAGCTCATGCACTTCGCTCCATTAATATCCGGTTGGACGAATCGGTTTACCATCTGCACGAACGGACCTGACGAGCTGACGGATGCTCAGCGCGAGGAACTCCAGCAGCATCAAGTACCGATATTCGATTCGCCGATCCGGTACATTGACTCGAACGACGGGATCGTGCGTCAAGTTGTTCTCGAAGACGGGACGACAATTCCATGTATAGGGATCTCTTTTAAACCGGATCTGGTTCCAGGGTCGGACTTGCCGCGAGAAATCGGATGCCACATTACGGAAGCGGGAATGGTTGTCATTGACGACTTCTGGAAAACGAACGTTCCGGGCGTCTATAGCGCCGGGGATGCGGCATCGCGAATGCATCAGGCCATTGCTGCCGCCTCGATGGGCGCATTGGCCGCCGCGGCCATGAACAATGAACTGAATGTGGAGGCTTGGAGGGGAACGGATGAACATGTCTGATTCAAACGCGACGTCGGCATCGATCGATTTGAACAATCTCAGGCACGATCCGATCATGAACGATTTTTTTAATGAAGCAATTTGGGGAAAAGCATGGAAAAACCATGGCGACACCATCGTGAACAAGATGAAAAAGGCCGGAATCGCACCGGCCAAAGCTATCATTTCAGATTATCTCCAATTCTCGCATCCTTGAAAATACATGTGTTCCCTCGCGGAATATTGTGGTCTAAGCATATATTCATTAATTCCGGGAACCTCTTTCCCCCTCAAAAGGAAAGTGCTATCCCAAGCTTCGTCCGATTTAATTTTCGTGGTAGTAGGAATGTATCGAATCGTGAGCCCGCATCGGCGGTTAGGAGAATAGTTGGCCTTAGAGCCGTGAATGATGTTCGGGTGGTGAATCGATACACCGCCGGCTTGAAGCACTACATCTACTGCTTTCGATTCATCCACATAAGCCGGATCCACTTCGTATTCCAACACATTGGCGATGTCGTCCCGTTTGTTCATTCCCTGCAAATCCATTTTGTGAGTGCCGGGTATGACGCGCAAGCATCCGTTCTCGGTTGTCGAATCGTCCACGGCTAGCCAAAGCGTAACCACTTTCATCGGTTCAAGCGGCCAAAATGCTCCGTCCTGATGCCAAAGTACAGGCTTCCCTTCAAAAGGCGGCTTACAAATATAATGAGAAGCAAATAATGCAATATCTGGTCCAATAAACTGTTCGGCAATATCAAGCAATCGGTCATCGCTAACCAAACGCAACCAGAACGGATCGTTTTTCACCAAACCCGTATGAAGTTGTTCGGGACGAAGCTCCGGATGTTTTCTCATCAACCAATCCAAATGCTCTTTGGCTTCCTTGACCAAATTATCGTCCAATACTTTCGGCAGCTTGACATAACCATCTCTCTCATATTGCTCATTCAACGATACCGTTAAGTTCATACTTTTCATCTCCTAATTTCTTTTCTATAATGATTAGAAGTACAAGAAAAGTGGTCAGCAACATGTTTGGACAAGAGTTTTTTGCGGAGAGTGTAGCGTATCTCAATTCATACTCTCTAAAATCGTCTGGGAGCGCTCTTTCGTTTCATATTCATTACTGGGGGAGCGTTTTACATTTTGACCATCCTCTTCACAAACATTCTTTCTATGAAGCCTGTTATGTCACCGGGGGCTCAGGAACCTACGTCGATAACGGCATATCCTATTCACTAAGTGAAGGGTCCATGTTTTTATCACGTCCGGGCATTTGGCATAAAATTAATGGTCAAAATGAGGTCGGAATTAGTCTGGTATATGTCGCTTTTGAACTGGAGCATTTCAAAACCTCCGGACATCTAGAACAACTGAACGAACACTTGACCAAGTGTGAGCATTTTTATATTGAGGACGCCAGAAATGTACCAGCAGGTAAATTATGGTCCTTGCTTGGTTCCCCGGCAGTTTCGCAAACCTTTATGCCGGAAGAGCTTTTTCCGGCGCTATCCTTCGGGCTTCTGGTATCCATTTTGCAGCAATTCGCAGCTTCCTATTTTTGCGAAAATACAAAACAAACCGCAACTCCTGTGGAAGTAACGTCTTTATTGCTGCACCAAGCCAAGCTGTATATTCGGGATAATTTGTCCGTTCCTATCTACTCCAAGGAATTGGCCAACTATTTGCATATTTCGGAACGCCATTTGAGTCGATTGTTTGCTAGCGAAACAGGAGTTTCCCTTTCTGATTACATTAGGAAGGAACGTGTCCGCAAAGCGATAATCTTACTGAAAACCTCAATATTATCAGTACAGGAGATCGCCGAGGAAACCGGCTTCAGCTCCGTGCATCATTTTACACGTCTGTTCAAGAAGGCTACCGGTTTGTCCCCGGGACAATATCGTAAAATCGGTTCTGGATCTCTACAGTAGGTTAAACAGCTATCCGCTGTATTTTTCTATGAGCATAAGAAGGGTTTTCAACGGAGCTGTCAGATATTTATCTCGATGGCGCACGGCAATCAAATCATTTTTCAGCAAGAGAGCTTTGACGGAAAGCGAAATCAATTTCCCCTGCGATAGCGGCTCATTTACAAGAACATCCGGCAAAATCGTGATGCCGAATCCGGCCTTGGCAGCTTCTATCAGTGCCAGGGAGTTTACGCTTGTCCATGCAGGTTGCGCGGTATATCCGGACAAATAGAGAACGCTGTCTAACGTATCGCGGATCGCACTGCCCTTTTCTCGAAGCAACAGTTTTTCAGAGCAAAACTCTTGTAGAGACAATTCCCTCTGATAAATGGGGTATTCAGGAGCGCATACAATATATAACGGATAGGAAGCAAAAGGAGTACATATAAAAGGCCCTGGGAAAGCCGCACCTTCAATCAAAGCGATGTCGGCTTTGCCGTTCCGCAATATTTCAATGGCTTTGGCCGCGCTGACCACGTCGACATTGATCGGTATATCAGGCCAATCTTTATGAAAGGATTGCAATATTTTCGGCAACCAGAATGTTGCAATTGTAATACTGGAAACAATGTGCAGGGGGGCTCGTTTTTCCAAGCAGTTGATATGTCCATCCAAAGCCTCGCACGAAGATAGAATCGGCAAAATTTCCTCCAGCAATAGCCGTCCGCTTTTTGTAAGCTGTACGCTTTTCGATAGCCGGTCAAATAATGCCGTTCCTGCCTTTTCTTCCAGTTCTCGTATTGCATGGGAAACTGCCGATTGCGTAATATATAACTTCTCTGCAGCCCTTGTAAAATTCCCCGTTTCTGCTACTGCCCTCAATATTTCAAAATGCCGAAGCGTCATCATATAGATGGTTTCCTTCTTTCTGGTATGAATAAAATTAATCATTATTACAAAATAATATCATTTTACTGATTGCTCAACAAACCCCATAATGGATAGGGTGACAAGGAGGCGATCAGATGTCAAGCCAAAGAATAAAATTATACATCTGGATTCTAGGCGTAAATCTGTTTATCAGCACATTTACATTTGGCGGCGGATATGTTGTTGTTCCGATGATTCGGAAGTATTTTGTATCAAGAAAAAAACTATTCGGCGAAGATGAACTCACCAATATGGCTGCAATCGCACAGTCTGCACCGGGAGCGATTGCAATCAACTTGTCGACTCTCGCAGGGCTTCGTGCAGCGGGGATGACGGGAGCTGTAATCAGTTGTATTGCCGGTGTTATTCCATCATTCGTCATATCAACAATCGGTCTATGTGACAGAAGCTTTGAATGGCTTGAAGTCGGCTTCGCTGGGGCTTATCATTTCCGCTGCTGCAACGATATTGCTATTGACGCTTCTTGGGTCTGCTACAATAAACGTTGCTGAAAATGTGGATTGGTTTGCCGTAACTGTATTTGCAGGCTCAATATTTGTTTTGAGAAAATGGAAGATGAACCCGATCCTTCTCATGGTTTTGGCGGGGATTCTCGGAGGTATTATTCTTCCGCTTCATATTGGATAATGCATTTGATTACTACTAGATTTACCTGGTTACATCAAGGGGAATACCTGTCTTTTTTCGTTTTGAGAAAGTTGAGTTATAATTGATAAAGAAGGAATGCTTTGATATCTACTAATGATAAGGTGGGGGGATAGGTGGAGAAACAGAAATTAAGACGTATTTTTGATAAGCAAGCAACCCAATATGAGAAAAAAAGGGAAGGCCCAATGCAAAAACGTTGGCGTCAGCATCTTTTAAGTTTTGCGAAAGGCGAGGTGCTTGAGCTTGCAGTAGGGGCAGGTGCAAATTTCCCGTTTTATCCTTCCGAAGTAAAGGTTACCGCAACTGACTTTAGTGAGGCGATGATTGAGAAAGCAAAACGAGCGGCAAAAAACCATCGTATTGAGAGTGATTTTATTTGTTCTGATATTGAAGAAATGAACTTTTCCAATCAATCGTTCGATACTATTGTTTCTACGTTATCATTTTGCAGTTATGATAATCCGTTAATGGTTTTGGATAAAATCAATCGGTGGTGTAGACCGGGCGGGCAAATCCTACTTATGGAGCACGGGATCAGCTCTAATCTTGCGGTATCGGTTGTCCAAAAATCACTTAATCCGCTTCTATATCGTATGTATGGATGTCACCATACAAGGAACATTTTAGGCCTAATCCGAGAGTCAGGTATCAAAGTCGATAAGGTGGAAAGCTACTGGCTGAACATGGTCCATCTTATTTGGGCGAAACCGAGGCAGTAACCCAACTGTTATTCACTGATGAAGAGGATACCATTTACTATTTATTCAAAAAAATTGGGGAGCTTGGTTTAAGTACGAAATCTACAAGGGCAGCCAGAACGATCAGGCTGCCTTTTCCAGGTTAACGGCAGTATTATGGAGTATATTTCTTGTTTCGATGGAACTTATTTATTTGTAAGCCTTTACAATTAAAAATTGATATGTTACTTTTATTTTAGTCATAGACTATGACTAAATGAAAGGAGAGTGAATTGATGGCTGCTTTAGATTGGTTATCCGTAATTTTGTTTTTTGTAATCATGGTTGTAATTGGCCTCTGGTCGTATAAAAAAGTTGGGGGGTCCTCTGACTTTTTCGTAGCAGGAGGGAAGCTTCCTTGGTGGCTGTCAGGTATTTCTCACCACGTATCCGGTTACAGCGGCGCAGTATTTGTAGGATATGCAGCACTTGCGTATACGCATGGATTCAGTATTTATGTGTGGTGGGCGTTAACCATTACTGCAGCAGTTATTCTCGGAGCTTATATTATGGCGCCCCGTTGGGCAAGACTCCGTCTGAATTACAATATTGAGTCTCCGACTGAGTATTTGTCTACGCGCTACAATGTGCCGACACAGCAACTCATGGCATGGTGCGGTGTGCTCCTGAAGCTGTTTGACGTTGGGGCCAAATGGGCTGCCATCGGGATTCTGTTAAATGTATTCACAGGTATTCCAATTATTTACGGTATTTTGGCTTCAGGTATTGTGTCATTGATTTATATTACAGTAGGCGGCCTTTGGGCTGATGTTTGGACAGATTTTGTGCAGTTCATTGTACAAATTATTGCCGGTTTGGTCATGTTCTTTGTTGTGATGGATTTGATGGGCGGGCCAAGCTCCTTGCTCGGCATTTGGGATAAACTTCCTGCGGAGAACGCCCAATGGTTCAGAGAGCCATACACGCTAACGTATGTCATCTTCTACTTCTTCGTTGTATTCCTAAGCTATAATGGCGGCACATGGAATCTGGCTACACGATACATATCCGCGCCCGATGGTAAAGAAGCGAAGAAGAGCGGTGTGCTGTCCGGTGTCCTCTATCTTATTTGGCCGTTGTTCTTATTCTTCCCTATGTGGGCGGCGCCGCTAATTTTGCCTGGCCTTGAAGATCCGTCTCAATCTTACGGCATGCTGGCACAGGAGCTTTTGCCAAAAGGACTGATCGGTCTTGTACTTGCAGGATTGTTCGCTGCAACGATGTCCATGACTTCATCTGATGCGAATACAATTTCTGCTGTTATTACACGTGATATATTGCCGGTTATGAGCAAGAAATACAAAGACATTACACAGAAGCAATCTTTGAAAATTGCACGTATTACTACTTTCACATTTACATTCATTACACTCATAATCGGTATTCAATCTGAGCAATTTGGCGGCGTGCTTGGTCTAATTATTTCATGGTTCGGCGCTTTGATCGGGCCGATCTCGATTCCTATGCTGCTGGGCTTGTTCCCGCAATTTAAAAATTCGGATTCGAAAGCAGCGATTTCGTCCATTTTGGCAGGTTTGCTGGTGTTTGTATTAACGAAGTACGTGATTACTTTGCCGTTGTCTCTGTCTATCGGAGCGCCTGTTCTAGTATCCGGCATTGTGTTTATCGGCATGGGACTTATTAACCGCAGCAAGCCTGTTCCTCAAGAAGTAGAAACGCTTATCCAAGCAGTTTCTGCAAAAGAAGCAAAGTAAGGAAGTGGAAGGATGAATAAGGATCAACTCGTTTCTTTTTACAGACAGGAGTTGAATGAACATTTTATCCCCTATTGGGAAGATAAAATAGACATGGAGTATGGCGGCGTTTTTTCCTGTATTAGCAATACACAGGATGAAGTTGTCAGTACCCGTAAATATATATGGTCTCAAGGCCGCTTTTTATGGATGGCTGCGCGTTTATTGCAGACAGCAGACCGATATGGTCTTCAGACAGGCGAGAAATGGCGTGAAGGTCTGGAAAAAACGTATCAGTTGTTACGTTCGCATGCAAAGATGGACAACGGACATATCGTGAATGCGGTTGAGAGGAACGGCGCAAAAATTGAAGAGGAGCTGGATGTGAGTATATTCGCAGATTGCTTCTACATTCTTGGAATGAATGCATACGCCGAATATAACAATTCCTGGGAGGCTTTCGATGAAGCGCTTGCTGTATATCAGCTTGTTGCAGAAAGAATAGAGAAGTGGGATTTCAAATCCGATCCTTATCCGATACCGGAGGGTTTCGAATCACACTCTATTCCGATGATATTGATTAATGTTGCCGAAGAACTGTATCAAGCCTCCAAGCTCTTCGGCAATACGGAGGCAGAGCGGTTAACGAAGAATATTAAGCAATATTTCACGAAGATTGTGCTTGAGCATGCTCAAGGAGAAAGAATTGTTGAAATGCTGCCGGCGGATGAAAAACTACAGTCTGCTTTAATTGCGCGCCATGTCAATCCTGGCCATACGCTTGAATGCATTTGGTTCTTGAAGGATTCCCTTCATCATTTTGAGCCTGTGGAAGCGAAAAAGTATAGTTCTGTCCTGGAACAGTTAGCAATGGCTGCTCTGGAACAGGGCTGGGATAAGGAATACGGCGGTCTGCTCCGCTTTGTTGACTGTGAAGGAGGAAAGCCTTCCGGCACTTTAATCGGAACGCCGCTTGAGCAATTAATACAGGACACTTGGGATACGAAGCTATGGTGGCCTCATTCCGAAGCGTTGTACACAACACTGATGTTCACGCTGGAAGAGGGTGAGCGGAAGGAGACCTTTGCAGGCTGGTACAATACTCTGCACGAGTATGTCTTCTCCGTTTTTCCCGCTGCAAGCGGCATGGAATGGACACAAATCCGCAATAGGCAAGGCGACCCGTTGTCCAAGGTAGTAGCTCTGCCGGTAAAGGACCCGTTCCATATTATCCGTAATTTTCTGTTGACGTTAAGATTATTGGCCGGAGACACAGTATGGAGAGTATACTGAAGGGAGATGAAACTTAATAGACAGGAGTATTAAGGATAATGGTTAAAGGAACTGCAGTATTAAGGGAACGCAATAAGCGGGCGCTCTTATCTAATATTCGGCAATTAAGAGAAACATCGCGGCAAGAGCTGGTCAAATTAATGAATGTAAGCAAGAACACAGTATCTTTAATTGTGGATGATCTGATTAAAGAGCAGATTATTATGGAGCAAGGGGTGAATGAGCCTGATCAAAAAGGCAGACCCCGTATAAGAATCGCATTTCATCCTGAAGGCTACCGCGCAATCGGCTTTACGATTAACCAATATGAAATCCAATACCAGATCATTAATTATTACGGCGATGTGCTTGAATCTCATCATGTTGTAACCGAAAATCTACCAGCCGCGGAAGTTGTCAATCAAGTGGATGAGATCATCGAAAGGCTGCTTGCCAAATACGCTAAAATAATCGGAATCGGCATAGCAGTGCCGGGGATTATTGATACTAATAATTTGAAGGTGCTTACCTCTATTTCGATGCAGTGGAAGGACGTTTCCTTTAAGCAGTTGGCGCGATTTTCTGTGCCTATTCATGTGCAGAACAGCGTAAATATGGGAGCGCTTGACGTGATGAACCGGAATAAGCTTATAGGCGGCCAAGGCGTTTTCTATGTCCGGATCGGCAACGGTGTCGGCGGAGCCTATACGTTCAAAGGACAACTTGTTCACGGAGCGAGCTGGACTGCAGGAGAGATTGGGCACTTGTCGATTGATCCGTCGAAGGAGCAATGCCGTTGCGGCCAACATGGCTGCTTGGAAATGCTGGTTAAGCATCGGACTATGAAAGAACAGATGCTTAAATTGAATGAGCCGATTGTTTCTAGAAGTGAAACCTTGCTGTTCTCAAAAGAACAATTTGAGAATGAAGCCGTTCAACACATAATGAAGCAAGCTGGAGAGTATTTGGGAAAAGCGCTTGTCCAGGTTATTCATCTTATTAATCCGGAATATATAGTAATCGACAGTTCGTATAACCGTTTCAGTCAATTTATCAGCAGCTGTGAGCAAACTATTGCAAGCAATGCTCTATCTTCGACACTCGGGGCAGCTTCAATATTGTTTGAAGAGGAAAGAAGCAATTTGTGCAGAGGTGCAGCCCTATTCTCCATTTATCATTTTGAACAGGCCTATGATCATTTGTAGGCAGCAGGAAGAGATTGCGTATCTGTGTATACATAGGTACAAACAGCGTCTCCTTTGTGCGGTACAGTGCATGGTTTGAATCTCCATGCCCGGCCCGGCGGAGGAGACGTTTTTGTCTCTTCATTGAGCAACATGAATTTGGTACTAATAGAACCGTTCTAATCATATTCTTATGAAAGAAAACAATAAGAAGGAGTGTAGTTAGTTGAAAAAAGTTAAGGTTAGCTTACGGCCCATTGTAAGTAAGTTAAATATGCCCACTGTTTTGAAAACAACTATACTTCCGGGTGACTCAATTGAAAGATTATTTATTGCAACCCAGGTAGGAGAGATCTTTTACATAGGAAACGGAGTTATAAGGACTTTTTTAGATATTCGCCCGCAAATCTTAAAATTAGGTGTTTCTAGCGGAGGATATGATGAACGGGGATTGATAGGGCTAGCTTTTCATCCCGAATTTTATTATAACGGTCTGTTTTATCTTCATTATTCAGTAGCTGGAACGCAAGGTCCAGGTGCTCTTTCAGGTGCTTTTGAATCTTTTAAGCCTAACCCGTGTGATCCCAAAACCTTAAACCTAAGGTGGATGAATAGAGAAACTCACTATGATCATATTGATACAGTTGAAGAATGGATTTTACAATCGAATGGCGGGCCGCAAAAAAGACGGACATTACTTAACTTAAGAAGACCATTTTTAAATCATAATGGTGTCAATAGCTTAAACTTTTCACCTGAAACAGGAAAACTTGTTTTAACAACCGGAGATGGCGGATCAGGCTATGATCCATTTAACTTAAGCCAGGATGATATGGAGATCGCTGGTAAAATAATTGAAATTGATGTTGTTAAGAATACATTTAACTATAATCCACCCGTAGTCACACGTTTTAATGAACTTCCCGCACCTATTCAGGAATCGCTTACGGTCATTGCCAAAGGGGTTCGCAATATACCAGGCATTTCATTTCAAAGGTTTAATAATCAGTTTATCAAATATGTAGGAAATGTGGGACAAGATTTGGTAGAGTCGATTTTTTCATTCGTTCATTATAAACCAATACCGGTTACTCACCTTAATCAAGCTTTTATAATGAATTCTGAACCTGAGCAAGAAGGATTTATTAACCTTGGCTGGCGAGGGTGGGAAGGCGCTTTTCCTACTTCGATTATAAGGGGCTGCTCTGCAAATCCGACTTTGGATGAGAAAACAAATGCTTATTACAATGAAGCAATAAAAACTTCAGTGAGGCGTCTTCCGCCTTTAATTAGTTATTTTCATAAAGATCCCCGACCCGATAAGTTTGGAGCAACTGCACTTACCGGAGTTCAGCCTTATATGGGGAATGGAATCCCCGATTTAACGGGAAGCGTTGTGTTTACCGATCTTGCCCGGAATACAGAATCTCAGACTCCGGTTAGAGGGGTGTTAGCTTATACCAGGGTAAGAACAGATTGTAAACTAAATGATTTTAGTGTTATTGAAACCGATTATAATTTTGGATCTCAATCAGCATATTATGTTAGTTTGGGAACGAATCTGGATCAAACCAGACTATATCTAGGGGTTTATGGTTCTATGAAAGTGACTGATATTAACCAAGGTACCGTTTTTGAAATTGTTCCATAATTCATGATATAGGGATGAAGTGATAACACGGTTTATGTTCGAAACAGGGGCGGCGCGGATCAAATAATCCCATTGACACATTTCAAGGGCGCTTGCTTCGTATTTTCATTCATTTCTAAAAGCCAAAGCTCCGGAGACAGTAACACATAAACAGGTGTGAACGATAACTGCCGCGCAACCGGGAAGAGAACGAACGGATAGAATGCTTCAACTTAAGGGTACGACAGCAAAATAAAAACAGCGGTAGTCTAAGGCTTTATTTTTCAAGTCCTAGTCCGCCGCTGTTTTATTCTTAGGCCCAGTTAATACTTAAATAAGTAAGCGATAAGGATCACACTCAGCTGTCTTTTGCTGTAATGTCACAAAAGTATCGTCTTTATTGTCTTCTATCATGTGAGGATGGTCTTTTCTCACCTGATACATCAAGACAAATTCCTTCACCATCTAGTATTGCTGTTCTGGCCTGAATATGAGAAGCTAGCATTTGAAACTCTGGAAATGCTCGAGTAAGGTTCATCCCTCCACGACTAAAGACTTCGATTCGATCATCCTCTTTATGCAAAAAAATTCTCCAACCATCATACTTTACCTCATACAATTTGGATGGATCCTCAAGATCTAAAAGCACATTCTTATGGCTGCTAAGAAGCATCGGCTGGATCGGTTTAAATAACATACTTCATCACTCCTTATTCTATTGTGATGCAATTGAGGGCAAATAGCATTAGGTAATCATTGGATTGATTTGCTGGGCTGGGAAATAAAAAAATGTCTGTGTCATTGAAGTTTTTATCTAAGAGAAAGGGGTAAATCGACTTAGAAATTAGATGCTCTTAAATTAGAAGTTGAAGTCACTTCGCTATATTTTTGCATATTAAACCTTGACCTTATTGCTTCCCCCATAATTCGACATCAATCTCTTACAATATTCACTATTTTTGATTCTCTTGATGCATATTTTTGGAAACTATAGATAGTGTATACTGTAGAGGAAATGCTGCTCAGCATTTGTTAGTAGTAAGGATTTCAGCTATATTTTAACTGTTCTCTGTCGCCTGTCATAAAGCTAGATCAAAAACAAACAAAGCTTCTGTTGAGGAGGAGGATTCTTCTTGCTTAAACGAATTTGTTTGACTCTATCTATGCTGCTTGCTGCAATCACATTACTGGTTCCAGTAAATTCTTTCGCTGCTGATACGTAGTATCCAGGGACAACCGTCAAAGTCCAGGCTGGTGATGTACTATACAGTTCGAAAGGCTGGAGTACGGGTTTTGTGGGACATGTGGGCATTGTCGGAACAGACGGTAAAGTATACCACTCTACACCAGCTAAGCTAATGGTGCAACTGCTGATTCTCTGACAACGCAGAACGGGTTTGCATGACGGCTCCGGAGCAGTTGATTGGCGAGCTGCAGCAAAGCACCATCAAGGGAACGAGGCTGCTTTCTAGTATCGGGGAAGGAATACCGGAAAAGACGCTTGGCGGGGTAATGTCAGAGCTGCGTTCTAAGCTGTTGACGTTGGCATCGGACGAAGGCATAGCAAAGGCAACAAGTCGAAGCGATTTTACGCCGGCTACACTGGAACAAGGTGCTACGGTCTATTTGAGAATCGCTGAGCATCTTCTGACGCAATACAAAGAACTTTGGGCAGTCATATTGAATCAGATGATTCGGCACCTCACCAAACGGCCGGAAAAGGCTTCTCCAGCTGTCCTCGTGCTTCCGGATGGTTGCCCCCGCGGCTTGGGGAAATCCCAGCCCTTACGGACGCGCTGGCGACGCTGAGAAGCCGAAATGTGCATATCCTCTCCATTGTGCAGTCGATGGCGCAGCTTGATATGCTGTACGGTTCGGATCGCCGATTGTATTTTTTTTGATTATATGGTACACTGTAACAATTAAATCGAAAAGGAGGAATTTTGTTGAATTTGAAAAGAAAGTTTGTAGGTGTCCTCGTTTTAGCATTATGCATGCTCACTATTGGTAGCTCATTGACAGCAAATGCAGGAGAAACTGAGGAACAGTCGGTACGTTCTGTACTCATGAAGTACGAGGATGCAGCAAAGAAATATGATGTGGATAGCATGGTTCAGCTCTCATTTGACCTTAGCTGGCCGAATCAAGAACAATTCAAAAGAAGCTTGACGAAGCTTAATGACAAAGTTTTTAAATTTGAAACGATCGCTCTTGAGAAGGTTGAAAAGGATCTTTACAAAGCAACTGTACTTGCTGAGACCGAATCCTTGAAAGAAACACAAATGGAGATACCCGTATTAAATTTAAATGGACAGTGGAAAGTCATCGTTGGACAGGATCTCGAGGATAATCAGCAAGAAAGAGCAAGCAGTTCAGCCATTAAATCTGCGGAATTTTACAAAAATTACTTTACTCGTCCACACATTGATCCAGGTGGAAATATTCAAGCAAAGGGGAATGTTAGATATTACTCCTTTTCTTTTTCATACGTTGACTATATTAATGTTGACCCCTGGGAGAATACTAATTCGACCCCAACAATTAAAGGCTATCAAGAACCTAACGGTGGTAATTTTTGTTAACGACATGAACACCATACGTCGCCAATTCCTTTTGTCTTATTCCATTTTTCAAATTGTATGAGGTTGCCTTTCTAGCATCAAGCACTCCACTTTTCGCAACTGGAAGGGATGCAACACAGATCGAGGCGATAATTTTTTTCGCTTGATCAAATTCCCTAATAATATTAAGGAATTCCTCACTATAAGCATCCTGATAAAAACCGGCTTCTTCAAATCCTCCGGGAATTGCCAATGCATCAAATTCATCTACATCAACCTCATCTAATGTCATTTCGGGAATAACTGTGAAATTAAACGTACATTTTAATTTCTCTCTGGTTCCAACAGTTACCAGCTTAGTCGAACCGTCTCCCGATAACAAATTCCATCCAATGACATCTGTAAATACGCTTGCCTCGACCGCTTCAAAGCCATTTGCAAGAAGTAATAGAACTTTTTTCATGGATGTATAGCTCCTTTCGTTTTCGTAAAAATTAGAATCTTCTTCTCTCCGTTTTTTATGTATAATAATAGAAACCATAGGAAAAAACAAGGTTAGAGCCGAAGCCTTGTCTGAAGGTAAAGGGCTTCAGTTGACAGATAGAATTATCAGATTTATACTGTTGAGGAAATTCCCTGTATATTTTTTGCGAGAAGATTTTCATAGGTACAGGGAATACATTTCAATGGAGGTGGTCTGATGAAGAACACACTAATTTGGGCAAAACTTTTCGCAGGGGATAGCGCCTACTAGCCCACAAACCAGCGTTTTTCCCCTCAAAAAGGGGTACTCAGTTGAATAATCCATTTCTACAGTCTGACCATGAACTTATGGAAGCTCAAGTAAACGTCCTATTTAAGCACAATGAGGTTGGTCGCATGACCGCTATAAACGAACCTAGTACGAAAAGCGCACCTCGATTTTTCCTTGGTATCACCAAGCAGGGTAATGTTGTAAGGTACCATGAAACACTTGATGAAGGCGTTATAAATGAGTTGGAACAGTTTATCGAAGAAGCGCCGTGGTTGGATGCTCCAAATAGAGTGAATATGGCAGCATTTATACGAGTTTTAAGTAGGGCCAGACCACTTGATCATGTTTACTTAGGACCAGCATATGTATTCCCTGACATGAGAGGTCGTTCTACACAAGCGATAAGAATTACGAATATGAATATAGAACTTTTAAGAAAGTATTTTTCTGATTTTTTCGATGATGTTGCCCATGGGCAACCTGTTTTCGCAGTTGTTCAAAATCAAGTTGCTGTGTCCTTGTGCTGCAGTGCTAGGACCTCATCTATTGCTGCTGAAGCGAGTTTGCACACCGCTCGGGATTTCCGCGGCAGAGCCTACGGTATGGAGGTATCGACAGCCTGGGCTGCCGAGATACAAAATCAAGGGCGGATTGCTTTATATAGCACAGCATGGAATAATCTTGCCTCTCAAGCTGTAGCAAGAAAGTTAAAACTGAGACAGTACGGTATGGATTTACATTTTAGCTAACGTGTGGAGACTACAACAATGGAATCTTTAAAGGGGGCGAAGCGGACCTGAGCGGACCGTGGATCCGTTATCTGTGAACAAAACAGCAAAACCGGCTCGCTTGCGGACCGTAGATCCGTTATTACCCTCAAATCGCCGCAAAACCCCAGTAAAATCGGCAAATAACGGATCCGTATGTCCGCGAACCCCCGAATGAGCCGGGTTTCGTAAAAATAACGGATCCTGTGTCCGCATGGCTCACAGTTGTCCGCTTTTCGCAAACAATCGTTGTCCACCGAAAATCGATAGCCTCCTTTAGCGTATAATTATAGTTGGTATTATTCTAATGTCCCGGCTCCTTAATGTTTAGGAAAGCCGGGACAATTTTTGTTACTCTGGGTCACATCCTCACAAAGACCAAGAAGAGCCCTGTGGCGTTTTAAGTCGTCGTGAAGTTTTTGGTTCTGACAAAACTTCAGCCTCAATCCTGCGTTTCCGACTTCATAGAAGATACTCTACCTTATTGATATTTTGTCACCCTGTTTCTTTTAAGCAGGTTGCGTATAATAGAAGCTGCAACGAAGACGGTTTCAATCGTACAGGATTTGTATTTGTTGTGCGGGAGGGGGGCGGCAGACGGGGAGTTGTGGTGGTTACTTATGGATGGCAAGAGCGGGTATGAGATGGAAGCAGTTATGGTTTCTTTACTCTGTGAAATGAGGTGAAAGCATGACAATGACATCAAGTCGTCGTGTCAACAAACTTGCAATCATTGCGCTCGCGATTGGATTATTATGGGGATTGACGGGCATTTCCAGTGTCCGGGCTGAGCACGGGAAAACGACAGCACAGAAAATTGCCGATCGGGATTTTCCGTCCATCTTTCAAGCTTGGAATAAAGTGGAGTTTGGCCCAGGTGTAACAGGCAACGAAATTCATGACACAGCTATGCATGATTTGTACTTCACATCTACACAAGGGCTGGGCCTGCAATGGGATGACGGCTCCCCTACGAATTGGGACAATGACGGTCTCGGAACGGCTTTTACACAGGCAAGCATTAGCGCTGCAACAGCTAAAGTACAGGCTCTGCATGCCCAAAACCCGAATTTGGTTATTTTAACGGAAATCCGTTACTGGGCCGCATGGGATACTTATCTGCCTGCTGATCACGCCTGGTGGAAAAGAGGGTCCGACGGCTCGAAGATAGCGGCGTGGCAGGGAGAAGGATTGACGATCTACTATATGGACTGGAATAATGAGGCGTTTCGGGAACAAGTAGCCAATCAGGCGAAGGCCGCTGTCGATACGGGACTTGTAGACGGGATCATGATCGATTGTATGGCCATTGACGAATTTGGCGATGCCGATGCGGACCCGAACCGTGTTGATCTGATTGCCCGCATCCGCGGGAAGATTGGCGACAAGCTTCTGTTGGTCAATTCCAATCAGTTGAAAAGGCCCAATATGGCACCTTACATTAATGGGTTGTATATGGAGGTCTGGCAGAGCAGCACGTCAGAGCATATGCAGCTGGTTGCGGATACGCTAAAATGGGCAGAGGAAAAGGTAAGATCCCCGAAGATCAATGCATTGGAGCTGTGGTACGACAATACCCGCGATGATCTGTACAAAATGAGGGCCGCGACGACCTTGAGCTTGACGCATGGCAACGGCTATGTCCTATTTGCCGACCATAATGAAAACGTAAATCCCGACCATATGCACAACTGGTATGATTTCTGGAATGCGAACCTAGGAAAACCGCGGGCTGCCGGTTATCAGCGGGCAGACAATGAATTGTTTCAGCGTGAATTTGACAATGGCACCGTCATCTATAACCAGAAGGGTAACGGCACCCGGACGATCACATTCAGCGAGCAGCGCAAACGGGTATCGACCGGAGCCAGCGGGACCGTTTTTCAAGTTAATGATAACGACGGGGATATCTTCCTTTATACCGGCGCTCCGCCGAGTCAGATTCCAGCTCCAGCCTCTGTTATGATAAGCGATTACTACGCAGCGAGCGCCAGCTCGGCACAAGGAAATCACAACTGGTACACGCAATATACGGACGGCAGCACGTATACCAATATGAGCTGGGACAGTGCCAACAGTAAATTATTCCGGTTCTCGGATCAGGGAATATCCGTATTTGGCGAATTCGGCGGCAACGGCGGGCGTATCGACTTAGGACCTTCCCATGACGCGGTGCTAAAATGGGTTGCTCCTGCTGCAGGGAGCATTCAGATCGGCGGATCGATGCGCAAGGAGTTTGGCACAGATGGCGATGGAGTCGTCGTAACCGTCAAGAAAAACAACACGGTCATTTGGGGACCGACGGTTATAAACAGTATGACACCAACCCAATTGAACTTGCAGCAAACGGTAAACGCCGGAGACAGTATTGTCTTTATCGCCAACAAAAATAACAATCTGACCGGAGATCAGCTGCGGCTGCAGCCGGTTGTGAAGCTGACGCCTGTTACACCGCAGCCTGGCACTGCAGAGTCGATGTTTGCTTCACTCAGTGCGCCGCAGGCTCAAGGGGACTGGGCGGACAAAGAGCTGGGCATCGTCTTCAGCTCATCCGTAAGCGGTAAAATTACACATTTGAAAGCATATATTGCCTCTGCCAGCGAAGCGGGAGCGCATACGGCAACCATTTGGAAAAACTCTGACGGAACACGGATTGGCGGGCCTTATACGCTTAATTTCTCCAGTACGATTGGCTGGCAGACGTTCGATATTGCCGATCTTAACATTGCTGCCGGCAGCGCGTATACCTTGTCCATCTCGACTGGGAGTGATACCGGCCGGTATTATGCGATGAAAACGAACAGCATGTCTTCTGGAGGGAGCAATGGCAGTCATTTGTCCTGGCAAGCTCATGCGGGCGTGTATGGAACGACGCTGGGACAACAGCCAACGACCCAAGCTCCTTATGACGCAAATTATATGAGAGATATTGTCTTTATACCAGATTGAGTCAATTACTTCTTGAATAAAGCAGGCTGTCCGTTCTATTCCGGACAGCCTGCTTTATTCACTTTGTAAATCAAAGGGAATACGAACTTCTACGCTTGTGCCTTTCCCCGGGGTGCTTTTCACGTTTAACCCATAGCCGTCTCCATAGGCAAGTCGCAACCGGTCATGGGTGTTTCGGATACCGATGCCGTTTCCGTTTTCGCTCTCACTTTCATTCCCATTCGCGTCATCCCCGGAGGGAGGCTGGCGGTTTTGACGTTCGCTGGCGAGAAGGTTGCTGAGGCGCTCGGAGTCCATTCCGACTCCATCGTCTTCTATGATCAAATAAATGGCTGTATATTCGTGTCTGCCAGTAATTCGAATCTTGCCACGTTTCTCTTCTTTTTCTAGAATTCCGTGCAGGATGGAATTCTCCACCAGCGGCTGCAGTGTAATTTTGGGGATACGGCAGGACAGCAAGGCGGAATCAATTCCAATATCCAGTTTAATCGCATCGGGATAACGCATGTTCATGATTTGCACGTACGCTTTTACATGCTCCAGTTCGGACGCCAGCGAAATGATGTTCATCCCTTTGCTCAATCCCAGCTTATAGTATTTGGTGAGCGCTTTTACCATAATCATAATATCGGGAACTTTATGTTCGATGGCTGTACAGTTGATCAGATCAAGTGAATTGTATAAAAAATGGGGATTGATTTGTGCCTGAAGTGTGCGCAGATCAGCGCTTCGCAGCGCAATCCCCAACTGTACGTGTTCGTTCATAAGGCTTGTCAGCTTTACGATCATATAATTAAAATTTTCTGCGACTTCGCCGAGCTCATCTTTCCCATAACGGGTTATGATGACGTTCAAATCGCCGGATTGCACCCGTTTCATCCGTTTGATCAGGTGCTTGATTTTTTTGGTGCCGGTTTTGGATGCCAAATACGCCAGTACATAGGCGATCAGTACAATGATCAGGAGGATGAGAAGCAATTGGTTGCGAAGCGCCGTAACGCCGGCAAGCACTTCATGGACGGGAACGACGAATACCAGGTTCCAGTCACTGCCCGCTATCGGCCGATGCGACATCATGACGGAATCGTTGCCAATCTGCAAGGTGCTCCATTTATGGTCCGGAAGCTGTCTCCATTCTGCTTCATCCGGTATCCCGCCGGTTCCAAGTTCGGGATCCGAACGGGCTATGATTTGTCCGTTTCCGTTTTGCAAGTAAACTAGACTCGAATCCGTAATTTTCGTTCGGGTTAGTTTGTCTGCAAGGGTCGATTGCAAAAGGTCGATCCTGGCCATGCCGGTCGTTTGAGTGAAGTTGTTCAGATTCAGCATCCGCCGGGCTACAGAAATGAGGGGCGGGGCATCAGCCGACGAATCGTCTGTCTCCGGAATGAACCAGTAGACCGTTTGCCCGGAATGCAACAAATCCGTTCCCCATTGCTCCTGCGATGCTTGTGACAGACCGAACAGATTAACATGGTCATTGGCATAGACAAAATCATCATTGACGTAAATTCGGACACGATAAAAGTCTTTGTTGCGCTGGAGTGTTTCGGCGAAATTGACGATATTGGCATAATCGCGCAGCTGCAATGGAATCGCATGCTCAGCCGGGTCTCTGGACAGCATCTCGTTCATATTACGGTCCAGACTGAGGATGTCCAGAACGTTAATTGAGCTTGACGTCAAATATCCGATCTCCGAAGCGGTGTTTTGCGTCGATTGCTCTGCCAGCTGAATGGTTTGGTTTTTGGCCATTTCCGCTATTTTGGTGTAAGAAAGATAAGTGTAAACAACGAGGGGGACGACGATCAGCGTGAAAATGGCCAGCAGCCATTTTTGATGCAGCTTGAGCAAGTCAAACAGGCGCATCATAGGCGGAGACGCTCCTTATATTCGGAAGGTGTCCAACCGACTTCTTTTTTAAAGATTTTGGTGAAATACTTCGTGTCCGTATAGCCGACCTGTGTGGCAACTTCATGAATCTTATACTTGGCGATCAGATTTTTGGCCATTTCCATGCGAACAGACGTTAAATACTGATTGACTGTCATGCCAGTCTCATTTTTAAATAGCAGGCAAATATAAGAGGGAGTAAGAAACAATTGCCCGGCGATTGCATTAATAGTGAGATTCTGGTTGCCTGCCTGCTCCCTGATAATATGGATCATCCGGGAGACGATGCTGCCGGTTCTGCCCCGCTCTCCAACCGAAGCCGACTGCAATTCTTGCAGCAGCAGCTCTTCATACTCGTCGAGCGTGGACAAAGTGTCAAATGCGCTGGCGTCAGGCAAAGGCAGACGATCCGAATGGTCGCGTACGGAGAGGCCCGCATACTTCTGAATCCATTGACAGAGCTGATGAAACAGGGTATAAAAGACATGCTTGACCTGCTCTGCCGGTGTGTCCGGATGACACCGCAATTGCTGCGTGAATTGCCGGATCAATCTCTCCGCTTCTTCAGGCTGATGGTTGCAAAGATAACGAAGCCATTTTTCCGCGAGCAGCGGATCGAATGAATAAACGAGCGGAAAATCGCAGTCCAAGACGAGAACTTGCGAATATCCTACATAAAATAAACGTTTGGCTAAAGCATGTGCCTGATTGTAGGAGTCAGGAAGAGAGGTCAAGGCGTCGACGGCGCCGCCGACAGCTGCAAACATGTCCGTTTGTTTGCTCCGGCACATTTCAATGTAGTCCCAGACAGCTTTCCTAAGGAGAGGAAGGGTGGACGGCGAGGGCATTGCAGCTTGTAAGACCCAGCCCTCATGTTTTAAAGGAGCCGTTAGACAGCATACTCCGATATCGGACAACAGACGCTCCAGCAGCATCAGCTCCGGGATCGGCTGGTAGGCGGCATTTCCGCTGGCGGATCCGGCAGTCCGGCCCTGAAAGACAAGTGAAACAAACGTGCCGCTGAGTGGAAAATGAATATCCGGGTGGTTCAGTTCGGACTTTTGACCGGCAATCGGCTTCACGCCGTTCCCGCATAAAGAAAGGGCCAGCTGTTGTTTTATGAGCATCAGCTCCTGGCCTTGCAGCCTTCGCTCCCTGTCCCATTGCTGCTGATCGGCATCGCAAACAGAAACGGCAGATTGGACGATGCGTCCCACCTCATCCAGATCCAGCGGTTTTTCGATATAATCAAATGCTTGCAATTTAATCGCATTTTTTAAATAGTCCACATCAGAGTAGGCGCTTAAAAAGATAACTTTGCAGCGGGGAAGACGCGTGCGCAGTTCCCTGGCAAGCTCGATGCCGTTCATGCGGGGCATACGAACGTCAGTCAATACGATGTCCGGCGCGAAAATTTCGGACAGCTGTAATGCATGTCGTCCATCCTCGGCTTGCTCTACATCCGCTATCCCTATTTCTGTCCATGGCACATAACGGAACAGCGTCTGCCGGGTTCTGCTTTCATCGTCTACAATCATCAGTTTATACATGTTATCCCCCCCCCCTTGTTTCCCCATCATAGCTTATGGTCTGCACTCATTGCAATCGCTTTCTTTTGCGAGCTGCAAAGTCTATACAATTTACCGCCCGATTCATAATTTACCACCCTTTTCAACCTTTGTAAACGCTCTATAATGGGAACTAGACAGACAGCAGGAACAGGTTTGGCTGTATCGGGGGGAGGTGAAACATGCGCAGCAAAAACCCGCTATTCAAGGAATGGAAGAAAAATAAAGCACTCTTTCTAATGGTATTGCCGGCCATCATATATTATTTTTTATTTGCCTATTTGCCGTTGGCGGGGATGGTGCTCGCCTTTAAAAGCTACCGCTTCGACTCGGGGATCTTCGGCAGTCCCTGGGCGGGGTTGAAAAACTTCGAGTTCTTTTTCAAATCGGGCAAAGCCTGGCTGGTTACTTCCAATACCGTCCTCTACAATGTCATCTTTATTATAAGCGGATTAATTTTACAAATACTCGTTGCCATTGTAGTCGCAGAAATTGCCGGACGGTACGTGAAAAAGTTTATGCAGACGACGTTGCTTTTCCCGTTTTTTCTTTCCTGGGTCGTCGTCGGATCGTTTGTTTATAATCTGTTCAATTATGATTTCGGGTCTATAAATGGCATTTTGAAATATTTCGGAGCCGAGCCGGTCGATTTCTACGGCAATCAGAGCTACTGGGCCTACGTGCTGGTATTTTTCAACAACTGGAAATATATCGGCTATAATTCCTTAATCTATCTCGCTGTAATTGTCGGAATTGACAAAAGCCTGTTTGAGGCGGCGGAAATAGACGGGGCGGGCATTTTTCAGCGGATTCGGGCAATCACTTTGCCGCTTCTGCTTCCTACGGTGATGATTTTGCTTCTGCTCTCGATCGGCAACATTTTTCGCGGTAATTTCGACCTGTTCTATCAGATTATTGGCAACAATGGCTTGCTGTTTGATGCGACGGATGTTATCGACACCTATGTGTTCCGCTCTCTGATCCATTCCCAGGATATCGGCATGTCGGCCGCTGCGGGCATGTACCAGTCGCTGCTTTGCTTTGCCATCATTATGGTCAGCAATTTCATTGTCAAGAAGATTCAACCTGATTACTCACTGTTCTGAAAAGGAGGGACGAAATGCGGCATCGTTCCAAAGATAGGACCCTCTTCCATCTATTCGGCTATTTATATCTCGGTTGCCTTTCTTTAATCTGCTTGTTCCCGTTATGGCTTATTTTTGCCGGTTCCTTTTCAAGTGAGGAGGATGTAATCCGGCATGGCTATGAATTGATTCCGAGAAATCTATCCGTTGCGGGCTACAAAATGATGTTTGAAGCGCCGGAGGCGATTATTCGCTCGATGGCCGTATCGGTTGCATTGACTATGATTGGAGTAGTCTGCGGCGTGTTTTTGACCGCCATGACCGCTTACGTCATCCAGCGAAAAGATTTTAAATACCGTAACGTCATTTCGTTTTACATTTATTTAACATCTGTATTTACTGGCGGACTCGTTCCTTGGTACATTATGATGGTCAACTACTTTCATATGAGGAACAACTTTTTGGCTTTAATTATCCCGCTGCTGTTCAATGTCTTTTATATTTTAATTATGAAAAGCTTCTTTCGTTCCATTCCGGATGCGATTGTCGAATCGGGCAAGATAGACGGCGCCGGCGAGTTTACGATTTTTCTGAAGCTTGTATTACCGATCGCCAAGCCCGGACTGGCGACGATTTCGCTCTTTATCGCTTTAAGCTATTGGAATGACTGGTTTAGCGCCATGTTGTTCATTAACAAGGATAGTCTAGTACCGCTGCAGCTCTTCCTCTATAACCTGGTCAACAAAGCGGAAGCGCTTAACAATTTGGCGGGACAGACAGGCATTCCAATGACCGAGCTGCCGAAGGAGACGGTTAAGCTATCAATGACGGTTCTGGTGATAACTCCTATTATGTTCGTCTATCCGTTCGTGCAGCGTTATGTCGTTAGCGGGGTGACGCTGGGGGCTGTTAAAGGATAGGAACCGCTGAATGTTTGTTTTGCAGATCATGGGGAGGTTGATGGATGTGAAAAAAATCCCGTTTGTCCTGGTGTTGTCCCTGCTTGTTGCGATACTTGGCGCATGCAGCGGCAATAGCGGCAATAATGGCGGCGGCAAGGGCTCTGAGCGGCAGCCGTCCAATACCGATGGAGCGCCGATTTCGCCCCGAGCATCCGGGGAGGAAGGCGGCGCCGCTGATACTTCTGAAGAAGTGAAGCTGAAAATGGTACTGATTGGCGATGGCGCCCCGGATGCCGAGGAAGTCTATGATGAATTGAACAACAGGCTGAAAAAGGACATCAATGCTGTTGTGGAGGTGCAGTTTCTGTCCTGGGCAGACTGGTTTCAGAAATACCAGCTGCTGTTTTCGACAGGGGATGATTTTGATCTGATCATAACGGCGACTTGGGCACAATTCGCTGACAATGCGCGCAAAGGCGCATTCTACGAAATTACACCAGAGATGATGCAGAAATATGCGCCCAAAACAAATTCCGAAACATCGCCGGAAGTGCTTGAGGCCGGCAAGGTTGAAGGCAAGCAGTACGCGCTTCCTATGAACTATCATGAAATTACGATTAACGGCTATGTCGTCCGGGGCGACCTGATGGACAAATATGGGATCCCCTCGATTGACTCGATAGACGATTTTGAAAAGTATCTTGATGCAGTGGCAAGGAACGAGCAAGGTCTTGTTCCATGGGAAGGCACAAATTATGACAACTGGATCATTGCCAAAACGCAATTAGAGGAATTAAGAGAGCAGTATCAGCCGGGCAATCTCGGGCTAAGAGTAGACTTGAACAATGCCGCCAATACGATCATCAATGACATTGCCAATCCCGATCAGGAAGCGATTGAGCTTTATAAGAAAATGGCCGACTGGAACAAGAAAGGGTACATTTCAAAAAACGCGCTTGTCAATAAAGTCACTTCCAAGGATTCGTTCCTTAGCGGCAAAAGTGCGGCTTTCCTGACTAACCTGCTGGAAGCGAATGCGACTTACCAGACCGTTAAAGCGAATCATCCGGAATGGGATGTGCGGTTTTACCCGGCTAATACGACAAAGAAGGTCGTTGCCAATTCCTTCATGGCCAATGCGATGGCGATCAACGCCAAGTCCAAAAATCCGGAACGGGCGCTTATGCTGCTGGACCTGCTCCGTAACGATGAATGGTACAACCAGACAACAACCTTCGGTATTAAAGGAAAGCACTGGGATGCAAGCGCAGACGGCAAACTCGCTCTGCTGCCAGCCAGTCAAGGCTTCCCGCCCGATGCCGCATGTCCGTGGGGATGGCGCAACGAAAAATTTTATCTGTCCCCAAGCGATGGGCTTAGCAATTATGATGAAGTATTGAGTTCCTACCGTGAGCGTGCGATCAACACGAAGCTTAATAACTTTGCTCCGGATCTGGAAAAGACCAAGTCTGAACAGGCCGCGCTTAAAGATGTAGAGAACCAATACGAGTTGCCGCTGCGGCTGGGATTTGTAAAAGGCGATGTGGAGAGCAGCTACCAGACGATGCTCGATAAGAAGAAGGCGGCCGGACAGGATAAGCTTATCGAGGATATTCAGCGGCAATTGAATACGTTTATGGGAAAATAAAGAGAACGCGCTCTATCTAAATAGGATGGAGTGCGTTTTTTTACAATGCGATTACAAAAATCAATAACAGATTTAATGCTTAATTAATAGGATAGATGTTGTCAAAAAGAAGAAAGAGGAGGTTTTTATGGAATGAGCAAGAAATTTCCGATTAAGCTGGCAGCGGCACTGTTCGGAGTGAGTATCGTATTCACCCAGTCTTTCTCGATGGCCGCATTTACTGAGGCCGTGCCAGTCAATCAGAAGACAGAAGCTTCATTTACAATATTACCCATTGATCGTGCTACAATTCTTGCGGGGCAGAAGTTTGATTTGCGAGTAGAGCTTAACCATGCTGCCATTAAGCCCCAGGATATTCAAGTAACCATCAACGGGAAAGATGCTGAACAATATTTCGGAAAGAACGCAGATCGTACCAACTCCAATGCAGACAGCGCCGAATTTACAATCCGCGGCGTAAGCTTTCCCAAAGCTGGAAACGTAACTGTCAGTGCTGTCGTAAAAATTGGAGGCAAGCCCCTTTCTAAATCCGTCAATTACCAAATTTATGAAGCATACGGAAACGGCAAGAAAGCAAAAAATGTCATTTTGATAATCGGTGACGGCATGAGCGCCAATATTCGGACCGCTGCACGGGTTGTCTCTAAAGGGATAGAGGAAGGCAAATTTAAAGGCTGGCTTGAAATGGAGCAAATGGATCATATGGGGATGGTTACGACCTCCGGCATGGATTCCATCGTAACGGACTCCGCAAATTCGGCTTCCGCATATGCGACCGGTCACAAAACGGCAGTTAACGCGGAAGGGGTCTATCCAGACAATACGCCTGATCCGCTTGATGACCCGAGAGTAGAAAATATTATCGAGCTGGTCAAACGTACCAAAGGCATGGCAACAGGCGTTGTAACGACAGCGGATGTAACGGACGCGACTCCGGCTGCGATGGCGACGCATACCCGAAAGCGCAGTACTTCCGAAGCGATCGTAAATATGTACAATGAAATCAACTCACGCCCGGATGTCATTATGGGCGGCGGCTTGGAATGGTTCTTGCCTGAAAGCCAGGACGGCAAGCGCAAAGACAATAAAAATATGATTGACGTTTTCAAATCCGAGGGGTATTCATACGTTACAAATGCAACCGAATTAAACCAGTTAAAAGATTCCGGCAAAATCCTAGGCCTTTTCAAAAAAGGAAATATGAATGTATATTTCGATCGGGAATATACGCAGCCGAACAATCCAGATATCGTCGGCAAGGATAACGATCAACCTACTTTGATGGAGATGTCGGCCAAAGCGATTGACGCACTTGACAACAACAAAAACGGGTTCTTTTTAATGATCGAGGGTGCGTCCATCGATAAAATGGCACATCCGATGGACTTTGAACGACTGATCTGGGATACGATTGAATTCGACAAAACAGTCGGGCTGGCAAAACAATACGCGAAACAGCATAAAGACACTTTGGTTATCGTCACTGCTGATCATGGTCATTCGATGACATTGAACGGTTCTTACAATACGAAAGAAGCTGCTGGTAAGACCGGGGAACAGTTGAGAGAACTTGTTGGAACCTATGAAGATTCGAAATTCCCTACCTATGCAGATTCGAACGGGGACGGCTTCCCGGATAACCCGGATGCGGACTGGAAGCTTGCGGTCGGTTGGGGCAACCACCCGGATTATAATGATGATTTTTTGACCAATCCGAAACCAATCAGCCCTACGATTCAGGATCCTAACGTAAAGGACAAAACTTGGTATATCGCAAATCCTGACAAGGATCCGAACGGTATTCATTTTAATGGCAATATCCCCCATGATGAAGGCGTAGAAGTACACACCTTTGATGACGTACCGGTAAATACGATGGGTCCAGGATCCGAATTGTTTACGGGTTACTTGGACAATACGCAAATTTTCCGCAACATGGTGACAGTGCTTGGATTGAACGGCAACAAAGAGAGAGCAAATGCTTCCGGAAGCACAGCGAAGACGAATGATTCGACGAAACTTGTATCCCTGAAGGATGCAATAGGAAAGTTGAAAGGATCTATCATTTCCAGTCCTAAACAAGATCAATATGTAGCCATTGTAGGTAGCAACATGATCTTGTTCCATGTGAATTCGGACATTGCCTTGTTCAATGGCGAATCTGTAAGGATGAATGCGAAAGCTGTTATCCAAAAGGGAAATCTTATGGTACCGGAATCCATCCTAGCTGACTATTTGAATTATCAATGATAACTATCGTGAAACGACCGTCTCCCTTCAGGGGGAACGGTCGTTTTTGCAAACAGCATGACCGCCCTTGGAAGGGCGGCCGCAAGCCATGGCGCTTATTTTCCGAAGCGTACACTTGTAATTTATGTTGATAGCGTATAGTATCAAATTACATATAATAAGGGCAGGGATTGGCCATGGCGATAACCGACAACATATTGATCAAAATCAGAGAATGCAAGGACAGCCTGACGCCTGTGGAGCGAATGGTGGCGGAGTATATTTTGGAGAATAAGGACGAGATCCCGCATTTGTCCATCAAGAGCCTCGCCCAGGCGAGCCGGACCAGTGACGCCTCGGTGCTGCGTTTCTGCAAGACGATGGGCTACAGCGGATACAGGAGCTTTATCGTTAGCATCTCCACCTCGCTGGGCTCCATGGACGAGGACTCCGCCGAACAGTATACCGACATTCAGCCGGGCGACAACCTCGTCACGATCATCGCGAATATCGGGCGCAACAACATTCGTTCCATCGAAGATACGCTCAGCGTTATCGACCGCCAAGCGGTGGCCCGCGCCATCGAGGCGCTGCAGACCAGCAAGCGCATCGTCTTTTTCGGCATCGGGGCATCGGGTCTGGTCGCGCAGGATGCGGAGCAGAAGTTTACCCGCATCAACAAAATGTGCCACGCCTTCGTCGACGGTCACAGCCAGTTGACCGGGGCGTCCTTGCTTTCCAAGGAAGATGTGGCGATTTTTATTTCTAACTCGGGAGATACGATCGAAATATTGGATGCTCTCGACATTGCGAAGAAGAACGGAGCCCATATCGTGGCCATTACCAAATACAGCAAGAGCGAGCTGTCGGAGAAAGCGGACACGCTCCTTAGTATTTCGACGCCGGAAATTTCCATCCGGAGTGGGGCGATGGGCTCCCGCATCGCTATGCTGACGATCATTGACATGCTGTTTGCGGGCGTCGCGAGCGCGGATTACCAGCAGGTGAAGAAGTATTTGAACCGCAGCCGCAGCATCATTTCGAAAAAACGCCGAAGATAAGCCGTCTTGCGGCCCCGATCCCCCGTTTATCGGAGGGTGCGGGGCTTTTTTTATTTTATCGCATTTATAAGTTTCACTCGATAAATGCTGAGGGGACGCGAGCGTCGACGGGCTTCGACAGAAAGCGGGAGAGAAACGCAAATGTTGGCATATAATTGCGGTTATATATTTCAATATAAAAATTAATTTCAAAATCTATTGACGACCATGAAATAAAAAATGTAATATAGGGTCAAGTTTAAACAGCAACAACGAAAGCTGGCGGGCTTGGCGAACCCGACCATGATTACGTAAGGGGAATCTTTATGAATGACTATTTTGCAGGTTTGACGACGGAGGGGATTAATCCCGAATCGCAGATGATCGACGAGTTGGATACGGAGCGCATGCTTCAGTTAATCAATCAGGAAGACGCCAAAGTGCCCGCAGCGGTAGCCGCGGAGCTGCCCCACATCTCGACGGCCGTGAAAGCGCTTCATAAGACGTTGTCCGGCGGCGGCAAGATGTTCTACATCGGGGCCGGTACATCCGGCAGACTCGGCGTCCTTGATGCGTCGGAATGTCCGCCGACGTTCGGTACCGACCCGGAGATGATCCAAGGACATATCGCCGGCGGGGACATCGCACTTCGCCTTGCGGCAGAAGGCTGCGAAGATGACGGGGATGAAGGCCGCGCCTTGGTCGACCGGATTGGCGTGACCGACCGGGACGCCGTTATCGGCATTTCGGCCAGCGGCAGCGCCGCCTTCGTGATCGAGGCCGTTCGCCGGGCTGCCGAGCTGGGGGCCGTGACCATCGCCGTCGTGAACAATAAGGCGACGAAACTAGAGGAAGTGAGCGGCATCACGATCGCACCGGTCGTCGGACCCGAGGTGATCGTAGGGTCGACGCGGCTGAAGGCGGGAACCGCCCAGAAATTGGTGCTGAACATGCTGACGACTGGTACGATGGTGAAGCTCGGCAAAACGTTCAATAACTTGATGGTCGACATGAAGGCCAGCAACAAGAAGCTGTACGACCGCTCCGTGCGCATGATCGAGATGGCGGCCGGGGTCGACCATCCGGCGGCCGAAGCCGCGCTGAAGCTCGCCTCTATGGACTGCAAGCTTGCGATCATGATGATAAAGTCGGGGATGGACGCCGAAGACGCGAGGCGTGTTCTCGCCAAATGCGGCGGCAATCTTAAAAAAGCTATACGCGTCTGCTCCAAAGCGATATAATGACGCTTCTGGCCGGATGTGGGTATAGAGCAAGATCAAGTTTTAAATAACGAAAAGGGAGGATCTTGAAATGAAAGGGAAAAAAAGATTTGCCGCAACCGTATTGGCCCTTATGCTTTCCGTAGGCGCATTATCCGCATGCAGTTCGGGGAACAACAAAAATACGGACCCGGGTTCGACGAACAAGCCGGGAACGGATGCGCCTTCCGATGCGAAGGACACGATTACCGCGCTGCTTCCGCCAGTATCGCCGAAATATCAGGAAAACTTCAAACAGATGGAACAGGATTTCAACAAACTCTATCCGAACCTGACGCTGAAAATCGAGCCGGCCAGCTGGGAGGACATGACGCAGAAGCTGGATACGCAAGTGAACGCGGGCAGCCCTCCCGATCTGGCCTTCATCGGCTCCGACGGCATATCGAAATACGCGCAAATGGGCATGCTGCTCGACATTAAAGATCTGGTTACGCCGGAGATGGTGAAAGACTATTATCCGGCTCCTCTGGAATACATGAAAAACGGCGATGGCTTGTACGGCCTGCCGGCGTACATGGAGGTTCACTCCATCGGCGGCAACAAGGAGTTCCTTGAAGAAGCGGGTATCAACTGGAAGAAGGTACAGCAAGAGGGCTGGACGTACGAAGAGTTCCGTGAGGCGATCAAGAAGGGCGTCGTGCAGAAGAACGGCGCGACTTCCCGCTATGGCTTCGTCTTTGCGACGGCTGGCGTAGCGTCCAAGGACTACCTTAGCATCCTGGCGAAAAACGCCGGCATGCCATCTCCGTTCACGAAAGATCTGAAATACGCATACACCAACAAGAACTACCTGGAAGTGCTGAAAGCGATCCGCCAAATGATCGACGATGGCTCGATGCCGAAAGAGCTCAGCTCCGTCGATGCGGGCAAGCGCTGGAACATGTTCCTGACCGGCCAGACGATGATTACGGGCAAAGGCTTGGCGGTATTTGAAAATTTGGCCAACATGAATAATGCCAAACTTGACGCCAACGACGGAAGCGCCGTCAAGGACAGCATCAAAGTCGAATACATCGCTCTGCCGGTGCCTTCCTTCGCTGGCCAAGAGCCGGTATCCCATGCGGTCGTCGACGGCTATGTCGCCTTCCGCGGCAAGAAAGATCCGAGCGACGAGCATAAGGCGAACATCGTAAAAGCGGCTTACTTCCTGGCAAGCGGTCAAGTTGCGGCGACGACGAACAACGACCTGTTCGCGGCGCATATCACGGAGAGCGCGCGCAAAGCGGCCGAAGGCATGGAATCGAACCGCAACCCGGACAACATCGCCGCCGTGGAAAAAATGCTAGAGCACGCCGCGCCGGCACGGCCGGACATCCCGGTCGAGCTCGGTGCCAAGGCGATCAAGATTGAGAACGAAGTAGTCATTCCGAAACTGCAGGCTCTTCTTGCCGGCGAAATCAAGCCCGAAGACATGTATGAGGCAGTGAAAAAAGCGGCCATCGACGCATTCGGCGCCGACGGGGTCGTACAAGAATAAGGCAGCGCCTGGATAGCCGCCCCTTGATCGGGGCGGGCTATCCGATCTAAGTTTTGTGAAGCGGCAGCGGAAAGGAGTCCTGTTTATGGCTCGAGCATCGAACATCAAGAAACGCTTAAATAAAGGAGACAACGCTTGGGCGTACGTGTTCATCGCCGTCGCGCTCATCGGCTATGCCCTGTTCACAGCGTATCCCGTCATCAGCGCCTTCATTATCAGCTTTCAGGAGTATCGGCCATTAGGCTCCTCCTTCATTGGAATCGACAATTACGCGGGAATCTTTGGCAGCGGTCTCTTCTGGAAGGCGATCGGCAATACGGTCGTCTATACCGTGCTGACCGTGCCAGTCGCGCTTATTCTATCATTCGCGGTGGCGATCATGATCATGCCGCTGCGAAAATGGCTGCAAACGACGTTCAAGGCTATCTACTATCTGCCCGCCGTCGCTTCCGGCGTTGCCATGTCGGTCGTATGGCTGTGGATCTACGATCCGATGCCGGGCGGCATCCTTAATCAGCTCATCGGCCTGGTAGGCATCGACAATCAGAACTGGCTCGGTTCCACCGCAACCTCCATGTTCTCGCTCGTGCTGATGTCCTGGCTGTCGAGCCATGGCACCAGCATCATTATCTACGTCGCGGCCCTTCTCGGCATCGACGATAGCTATTACGAGGCCGCTGAAATCGATGGCGCGACCTTCTGGCAAAAAATGTGGCATATTGTCATTCCGAGTTTGAAGCCCACGACATTATTCTTGCTGGTCACCGGCGTCATCGGCTCTTTCCAGGTCTTTCAGAACGCGTATCTGATGACCAGCGGAGGTCCGGACCACTCGACGACGATGGTTGGCCTGCTCATTTTCGATACGGCGTTCAAGTATTTCGAATTCGGCAAAGCGGCGGCGCAATCGCTCGTCCTTGCCCTGATCATCGGCATCGTCGCATTTATCCAGTTCAAATTCCTGGGCAAAGACGTGGAATATTAAGAAGAAGGAGGAGGGATAGGACGTGGTACTGTTCAACAATCACCTGGGGAACCGCACAGCCAGATATATGCGAAATACCGTCATCATGGTCCTCCTTCTGCTGTTTGCGCTGGCGACCTTATTTCCGATCTATTTTATGATCATGTCGTCGTTCGGCGATCCAGTCGAGGCGGGCGCAATCAGCTATTCCATCTGGCCGGGCAAATTTTCGCTGGAATCCTACAAGTTTTTCTTCGCCTTCAACGAATACTCGTACCGCTGGCTGCTCAACTCGCTCGTCGTCGCGACCGTGGTCATGGTCTCGAACGTCGTTTTCGCGACGATGGCGGGCTATGCGTTCGCCAAGATCGATTTTCGGGGGCGCAACGTGCTGTTTGCCGTGCTGCTCGCCGCGATGATGATTCCGTACCAGGTCACACAGGTGCCGCTGTACATTTTGATCGTCAATATTTTCGAGATTCAAAATACGTACGGCGCGCTCATCATGCCGACGCTTGTAACCGTTTATAATATTTTTCTCGCGAAGCAGTTTATGGGTTCGATCCCGAAGGAGATTCTGGAAAGCGCCAAAGTGGAAGGTGCGAGCCAGCTTCATATCCTGATCAGAATTATCATGCCGCTGTCGAAGACGGTTATGGCTGTCATGGCGATCCTGACGTTCATGGAGACGTGGAACACTTTCTTCTGGCCGTTCCTCGCGACAAATACGATGGATATGCAAACGATTCAGGTTGGCCTGAAAAACTTCCGTTTCGCCAACACGACGTACTTCGCGCCGATGATGGCGGGCGCCACCATCTCCGCGCTGCCGATGTTCGTGCTGTTCTTCAGCCTGCAGCGCTACTTCCTGGAAGGCGTCACGGTCGGCGCGGTCAAAGGCTGATCCGACGGGATGACGGCATCTCCCCGAGCGGGGAAGAAGAAAGGAGGTTTCGTTCGTGCTTGTCGCGTGGAACGAACGATATGTAGACGAAACAATCGCGCTTTGGAACCGGGAAGCAGTCAAGGACGGCTACAAGGAAATGACGGAAGCGTCGTTTCGAAGCATTATAACCGGCAATTCGCATTTTGATCCCGGCTGCGCGTTCGTATGGTTGGACGACGGGGTGGTGACGGGCTTCGCCTGCGGCGTGACTGCGGACGAATTGCCCTTGGGCGACGTCGCCGGCTATATCACTTGCATCATAACGGAGCAAGGCGGCGCGCCGGAAGAACGGATAGGCGCCCTGTTGGACGCGCTTGAGCGGCGTTTTGCCGAGAAGGGCAAAAAGCAGGCCGAGATGCTATTCTTCAATCCGATGCAGCTGCCCTGGTACATTCCGGATACGGACCGCCATGAGCACAACAATGCGCCCGGCGTGCCGACGGGAAGCCGGCTTCACCGGTTTTTGCTGGACCGCGGCTATGCGGAGCGGGCGACGCAGTGCGCGATGTATTTGCGGCTCGGGGCTTTCGATGTGCCGGACTCGATCCTGGCGAAGGAACGGAAGGCGGCCGAGTTGGGCTACAGTGTCGAGCTGCTGAACAAGAAGAAGCATCGCGGAGTCAGGGAGATGCTGGAGGCGCTCGGCAATCCGCTGTGGCAACGGGAGATCGGCCGCAGCTTCGAGGAGGGCATGCTGGTCGTGATCGCAGCCAAGGGCGGCGAGGCGGTCGGCTTCGCGGGACCGGTCGTGCGGCAGGCGAACGGCAGGGGCTATTTCGCCGGCATCGGAGTGCATCCGGAGCATGAGGGGCACGGCTTGGGGTCCAGCCTGTTCTTCCGCTTGTGCGAAGCGTTTCAGTCGATCGGGACCGAATATATGTCGTTGTATACGGGCAGCGCCAATCCTGCTATTCGCATCTACGAAAAAGCCGGATTCCGGACGGTGAAGACATTCGCGATCATGAGAAGGGAGCTTTCTTGAAATGAGTGAACGACAACCGATTACAATACTGGGCATCGGAGCTCATGTCGGCGACGTGGAGCTGGTTGCCGGGGGCGTGCTGGCAAGCCACTACCTGAAAGGGGACAAAATCGCGACGCTGGCGCTGACCGCCGGGGAGCGCGGTGTGCCTGAAGGACAGGACGTCAACGAATACAAGGAGCAAAAAATTCGCGAAGCCCATACCTTCGCGAACATGCTGGGCGGCGAGGCGCGCGTCTTCGACATTCCGGACGGCGAAGTGCCCGACGATCAGGACATCCGCCTTCGCGTATGCGACGTTATTCGCGAGGTGAAGCCGAACGTCATCATTACGCATCACCGCAACAGCATGCATAAGGATCATGCCACGACGCATCGGATCGTCAACGACGCACGCTTCTTCGCGGGACTGCGGGCGATGGAGCGCGAGCATTCGCCGCATTTCGCCGCCAAGCTCTATTACGGCGAAAACTGGGAGGATGCGGTCGATTATGTGCCTTATGTCTACGTCGACTTCGATCAGGAAGCGTTCGACCTGTGGATTAAAGCGCTGTCCACGCACTGGTTCGTCACAGGCAGCAAGTCGTTTAACTACATGGACTACTACAAGTCGCTGGCGCGTGTGCGCGGCCTTGAGGCGCGCAAGCAATACGCTGAGACGTTCATGATTCCGGCGGAAACGATGCGTCTGCGGCAAAGCGAGCTTTAATCGAGCGATAGGAGATAGAAGACAACAAGAAGACGAACCGAACAGGAGGCAATGCGGCATGACGATATTACGGAATGGAATCGACAATATCGGGCGCTGGGCCCATCTGCTTCAAGGCAAGCGGATCGGGCTTATTACTTCGCCGACGGGGCTGGCCGCGGATTTTCGCACGACGATCGACATTTTGCACGAGCGGTTTGGCCTTGCGGCGCTGTTCTCGCCCGAGCATGGGGTTCGGGGCGATCAGGCGGCCGGCGCGCTGGTGGATACGTATACCGATCCGCTGACGGGCGTTCCGGTCTACAGCCTGTACCGCCGGGACTCCAAGCGCTTGACGGCAGAAATGCTGGACGCTGTCGATCTGATCGTCTACGATATCCAGGATGTGGGTGCGCGCTATTATACGTTCATTTATACGATGCTCTATGCACTGGAGGATTGCGCTAAGGCCGGCAAGCCGTTCGTCGTGCTGGACCGGATCAATCCGCTGGACGGCGTCCGCGTGGAAGGCAACGTGCTGAAGGCGGGATTCGAGTCGTTCGTCGGCAACTATCCGCTGGCCGTCCGCTACGGGCTGACTGCGGGCGAGGTAGCGGTCATGGCGAACGAGGAGTGCGGCTGGAAGGCGGACCTTCACGTCGTCCGCTGCGAAGGCTGGTCCCGCAGTATGACATTCGCAGATACGGGGCGTGCGTGGATCCCGCCTTCGATGGGGATTCCGCGCTTCCATACGGCGCTGCTCTATCCCGGCACCTGCCTGTTCGAAGGGACGAATCTGTCGGAAGGCCGGGGCACGACAGCGCCGTTCGAGATCGTCGGCGCGCCGTTCGTCGATGGGGAGCGGCTGGCGGCCGAGATGAACGGGAAGCGGTTGCCGGGCGTTCATTTCCGTTCGGTCTACTTCAAGCCGACCTTCTCCAAGCACGAGGGCGAGTTGTGCGGCGGGGTCTATGCGCATGTGCTGGACGAGCGGACGCTGCGCCCCGTCGAGCTGGGCGTCGAGCTGCTGTTCGCTGCGCGCAAGCTGTTTCCGGAATTTGCGTTTTTGCCGCCGGTGCGCGAGAACGGGCGGCCGTTCATCGACCTGCTCTGCGGTGAGCGTGCATTCCGCGGCGAGCAAGTCGACGTGCCGGCGCTGCTGGCGCGATTCGAAGCGGAGAGCGCCGCTTTCGCCGAACGAAAGCGGGCGTTCCATCTGTACAATTAAGGCGGAAAGCCGGGCGGAAGCGGAGTGATCGAATGAAGAAATATGTGGTGGGCTACGGTCGCCCTCGCCATCGCGAAGCGCAGCGGGGAGGCGCTGGCGGAGATTGCCGCAGCCGTCGCTGCGAGGCTGGGCATGGAGGATGAAGATGATCCGATGGACAAACGAGAAGCCGCACGCGATCGGGGTGGGCCTAATGTCGGGAACGTCACTGGACGGCGTTGACGCGGCGGTCGTGCGCATCGAAGGGACCGGGCTTGGCTCGAAGGTGCGGCTGCTGTATTATTTTACGCGGCCCTACGACGATCAGCTGCGCTCCCGGTTGAAGGAGTTGTGCGCGCCAGAGACGTCTGATACGATGCGGATATGCGGCATGAACGCGTACATGGGCGAACTGTTCGCGGATGCGGCGCTGGAAGCGGTGCGCGAGGCGGGATTGAAGCCGGAAGAGGTCGATTTCGTCAGTTCGCACGGACAGACGATCTGGCATATGCCGGAGGAAGCGAAGGACGATCCGTATTTGGCTCGGTCTACGCTGCAGATCGGGGACTTGTCTATCATCGCCAAGCGGACCGGGTGGCTGGCCGTCGGGGATTTCCGGCCCGCCGACATGGCGGTCGGCGGCCAGGGCGCACCGCTCGTCCCATACGGAGATCTGATCCTGTTCGGCGATCCGGTCAAGGGGCGCCTGCTGCAAAACATCGGCGGCATCGGCAACTGCACGGTTTTGCCGCCGGGTGCGACGCCGGAGGAGGTGTTCGCGTTCGACACCGGTCCGGGCAACATGATCATCGATCAGACTGTGCTGACGCTGACCGGCGGGCGGATGAGCTATGACGAAGGCGGAGCTTGGGCCGCGCAGGGGACCCCGGACGAGGGTATTGTTGCGGAGTTAATGGCCCATCCGTATTTCGGCATGGTGCCGCCGAAGTCGACCGGCCGCGAGTTGTTCGGCTCGGCCTACACGGCCGCGTTCATTCGCCGAGCGGAGGAGCGGGGGCTTTCCGCTGCCGATACCATCGCTACAGCGACGGCGCTGACGGCACGCTCCATCGCCGATGCCGCGGTGCGGCACGTCTTGCCGCGCTGTCGCGTCGACGAAATCATCATCAGCGGAGGCGGAGCTCATAATCGCACGCTGGTGGGGATGATCGGCTCGCTGCTGCCGGAGCAGCGGCTGCTGACCGCCGGCGCGCTTTGTCTCGCCGACGATGCCAAGGAAGCGGTCATCTTCGCACTGTTGGGACACAGCTTCCTGCATGGCTGCAGCAACAACGTGCCGGCTGCGACCGGTGCCGGGCGTCCGACAGTCATGGGCAAGCTGGCGGTGCCAATCTAAGGAAAGCAAGGGGCTTGCCCTTCACAAAACGTTCTTTTAATATCATCAATGATCGAATGACAACATAAACCGTTGCTCCAAGAATAATGATAAAGATCAGCGCCACGATCCTCGAATAAAACTCGGAGATATTAGTGTAAAGAGATATCAGGGTTATCAGCGGCTCCTTCACCGGCAGCTGCTTTTTCCTTTTAAACGTTGATATTACGAGATGACACTCGGCATGTAGATCATGGGCCTACTTAAACCGCATGATGCACGCATAATCAAACGAAAATGCTGTATGATAATGTCGATTGGATTTTTCTGCATAGGGAGGGTGAGGTAGCTTTGATTCGAACAATGGCTGTAACTAGTGACTTGAAAGTGATTCAATGTACTAATATACCGGAGCTTGATGAATCAAATATCAAATGGTTTTGGGTTGATTTTAATTCACCAACAGAAGAGGAATTAAAGTTATTGGAAACACATTTTCACTTTCATCCTCTGGCAATTGAAGACTGTTTACACTTGCTGCAACGCCCAAAGTTAGACCACTACGATGAAGTCCACTTTTTTGTTGTACACGCCACAAATCAGAAAACTTTAGATGCCGAAGAAGTAGACATTTTTTTAGGTGAAAATTTCATTGTTTCTTTCCATTTTAATAAGTCCATAGAAATTGATGAAGCTTGGCACCGTATTATTGAACAAAAAAATGCATCTGAGAAAGGACATGTCTTCGTAGCATATTTAATCATGGATAAATTAGTGGATAATTATTTTCCTAGTTTGTATCAAATTGAGGATCAATTAAACAAAATCGAAGACAATGTCAAGAACGAAAGCATTCCAGAGTTAATGGATCAAGTATTCGATATTCGTTCGAATCTGCATAAAATCAGAAAAACGGTTTTGCCAATGAGAGATCTTCTTTATCGAGTAATCAATTCGGAAAAAATCGATGGAGTAAAAAATCAATTAGCTTACTTTACTGATATTCACGATCATTTGATGAAACTTTCCGAAATGATTGAATCTAATCGTGAAATGACAGCAGATATGCGTGACAGTTACATGTCAATAAATTCAAACAGAATGAATACCATCATGAAAACCTTAACAGTTATGACTTCGGTTTTTATACCGTTAACCTTCATTGCGAGCATCTATGGGATGAATTTCGAGTTTATGCCCGAACTTACTTGGCGATGGGGGTATTTCGGAGTATTGGGGATTATGTTTACAGTTGGCTCTGGAATGCTATTATTGTTATGGCGTAAGGGGTGGTTCAAATGAGAGAACCAAAAGAAAATGGCAGTTTAAGCATTACGTTCGTAGATACTATCGAAGCTGCTATTCAGCAAGCCAAACAAGCCGCTGGAGAAAAAGACGTCACGGTGGTAGGCGGCCCGAACGTTAGGCAACGCCTCCTTATAGGTTCATAGGAGTGGCCGAGCGGCGGTTATCAATTTGCAATGATTCGTACGACTACGTAAATGTATTGCTGAGTTGTCGGGGAACGATAACGAAATAAAGCGGGTCAGTTGCATAGCTACAGCTGGCCCGTTTTCAATTCAAGTAGAGTGCAAAAAATTATCGTATATAGTATGTGTGACACATACCTTCTTATGCCTTATGGATCCATCCCCATTTCTATCCAAAATAAGAATTTAGTGCAACTCATTTCTTATTTCAGTATACATTGATATCTGCAGCCAAATTGACAGTTAAATCGGTGTTGTTTCCTTCGATGTTCTTCACGAGACGATATTGTCCTGGTTGAAGATTCTGGGGGAATAGAACTTGTTCCTTGAATGATTCACCAGGTTTTACATGTATCGCAATAGCAGGTACTGCAAGTTCATTAGGTGTCATTTTCCATCCGGCAGACTCTTTTCGATAGATGCTGTATCCATAACCTAGATTCAAATCAGTTGGTCCGGCGTTATATATTGATAGTTCTGTCCTCTCTGTATTTTTTGTTGGTTGTTTTACGGTAAGACGAGCGTTGAGTTCATTCGGTGGTACAAAAATGGGAGTTATCAGTGTGTCCTCTATAACACCCTTTGGAGAGACAATTTCTATGCTGAGGAGGTAGTTTGTGTTCGGCTGTTCCGGGATTTTGTAAGAAAAATCAAGACGTCCATCAACCGTATTTTTGATATCAGCAACATACTCTGTAATCAGTTGAAGTCTTTTTCCGTCTATATCCCTACTTGTAATTTGAAAACGCACCGACCGCCCTTCTGGAACCTGACCTAAAGCCGCTCCTACCTCATTACCTGCCCTCGTTTCATCAGAAGTGTAGGAAGTGATGAGGTTGAATTCGTTCTCCCCTCCAAACCATTTTCCTGATATAGGATGGTAATCGTTAGCGGCAGATAATGCTTGTTCCCGAGGGAGCTTGGCAGAAACCTTTATCTTATCCGGATAGCCCACAGTATCTGTTAATTGAACGATAGCCGTATCAATGACTACTGGCGGAGTACTCTCAAAATCCGAGCTTGTTTTGCTTTGACATCCTGACAAAATGATACCGAATGTAATAATCACAAGAATCTTTCGCAAGAAAATCACCCCTTACTCTATAGACGACTCATTAATCAAATGGTTGCTGTCATGACAATATCAGTTGATGCTGTCTTAAAAGGAGATATAAATCAAAAAGAAATTGTCTTAAAACGAGACATTGATGCGATGCATGGGTGGGTCACATTAGATTTTCCTATGAGGGATAATGTGATTTTATGCGAATTAAGAGAAAGCAAGGTCAGATCTGGGAGTATTAATGAAAGCTTTTAGATACCGCTGCAAACGAACGCAAAGAAGGCTCAAAGTTCGGACTTTATGCATGAGGAATGGTACAATGTGAAAGCAAGCAGAAATAAACAAGAGCGGAAGGATGTTGCTAATGAATGAAGCGTATCAGGAATATATCGTAATCTCGGCCGCGAGGGAGAACAATCTAAAGAACGTATCCCTGCGCATTCCCAAGCGGAAGATCACGATTTTCACCGGGGTATCCGGATCCGGCAAGTCATCGATCGTCTTCGATACGATTGCCGCCGAATCCACACGTTTGCTGAATGAGAATTTCAGCATGTTTGTGCGTAATTTCCTGCCGCGCTATCCGCAGCCCGATGCAGATGCCATCGAGAACCTGAGCATGGCTGTTATTGTCGATCAGAAGCGGCTGGGCGGCGGTTCCCATTCTACGATGGGCACGATTACCGATATCTCTCCCATTCTACGTCTTCTCTTCTCCCGAGCGGGCCAGCCCTATGTTGGAGAAGGGCACATGTTCTCGTTTAACGATCCGCAGGGCATGTGTCCCGAATGTAACGGGATTGGCCGCAAATTAGGTGTTGACATGAGCAAGGCGGTAGACATGTCAAAGTCATTGAATGAAGGGGCAATTATGCTGCCGGACTATTCGGTGAATGGATGGGATTGGAACATGATCGTGCAGTCAGGACCCTTTGATCCGGATAAGAAGCTAAGCGAATATTCGGATGAGGATTTGGAGCAGCTGTTGTATGGAAAGGCAAGAAAAGTGAAAATGGATTTCGCCGGCAAGGCAACGAACATTACAGTGGAAGGCGCTATCGAAAAGTTCACCAACAAATACATCAAGCAGGATGTGAAGACGAAGTCCGAGCGTACGCAAAAAGCTGTCGCGCCTTACATTTCCGAGGGTCCCTGCTCCAGCTGCCGCGGCGCGAGACTCAGTCAGGCCGCGCTCAACTGCAGGATCAATGGACTCAACATTGCGGAGATGTCCTCCATTGAGGTTGGCCAGCTTATTCGCATCATTCGGGAGATTGACGATCCCGCAGCTGCGCCGATGGTCAAATCGCTGACGGAGCGGCTGCAGCATCTGGTGGATATCGGACTTGACTACTTGACGCTGGACCGGGAGACAGATACATTGTCCGGCGGCGAGTCGCAACGCGTCAAGATGGTGAAGCACCTGAGCGGCAGTCTGGTGGATGTCACTTACATCTTCGATGAGCCCAGCGTTGGTCTGCACCCCCGTGATGTTCACCGGTTAAATGAATTGCTCGAGAAGCTGCGCGACAAGGGCAATACCGTAATTGTCGTTGAGCATGATCCCGATGTGATCAAGGTGGCGGATCATATCATCGACGTCGGGCCTTACGCGGGAAGCCGCGGCGGTACGATCGTGTATGAAGGCAGCTATCAAGGCCTGCTTGAGGCAGATACATTGACAGGTAACCATATGAAGCGGCCGCTTCAACTGAAGAACGATTGCAGGCAGCCGACTGGCAAGCTGTCGATCAAGGATGCCACACTGCACAACCTGCAAAACGTAAGTGTAGATATTCCAACCGGCGTGCTGACGGTCGTTACCGGTGTCGCCGGCTCGGGCAAGAGTACGCTCATTAACGAAGTATTCCTCAGCCAGCAACCGGATGCGATCGTCATCGATCAATCGGCAGTAGGGGTATCAACCCGCTCGAATCCCGCGACCTACACAGGCATTATGGATGATGTGCGCAAGGCGTTTGCTTCCGCGAACAAGGTGAACCAGGGCTTGTTCAGCTTTAACTCCAAGGGGGCTTGCGAGAACTGCCAAGGGCTGGGCGTTGTATATACCGATCTTGCATTCCTCGAAAGTGTAAAGCTGCCATGCGAAGTATGCGGCGGCAGACGTTTCAAGGAAGAGGTGCTTGCGTACAAACTGAACGGCAAGTCCATAGCAGAAGTGCTGGAGATGACGGTCGAGCAGTCGTTGGAGTTTTTCCAGCTGAAAGAAGTTGTGCGCAAGCTTCAGGCGATGAGTGATGTAGGGCTGAACTATATTACACTCGGCCAGCCGCTCAGCACGCTCTCGGGCGGGGAATGCCAGCGCATCAAGCTGGCAAGCGAGCTGCACAAGAACGGCAGCATCTACGTGATGGATGAGCCAACGACCGGACTTCATATGTCAGATATCGGCCACTTGCTGGAGATTATGAACCGCCTTGTGGATGCCGGCAATACGGTAATCGTCATTGAGCATAACCTTGAGGTGATCAGCCAAGCGGATTGGATTATCGATATGGGGCCGGACGGGGGAAGTAAGGGCGGCCAGGTGGTATTTGAAGGGACACCTTCGCAGATCATCCATGCGGCGCAGTCAATCACGGGAAGATATTTGAAGTAAAGCATCATAGGGCTGTAGCGAATGAATGGAGTTCATTTGCACTACTGATTTTACGAACGAAAAGACGACCTTCTCCCAATATGGGATGAGGGTCGTCTTTTATATTTGCTGTGTAGCCTTGCTTAACCGGAGTTTGTCAAAAATCCCTCAACTGGTCGGTCAGCTCCCAGAGCGCATGTTCATTAATCTCAATCCGCTCCTCTTTCCATTCCTGCACAAGGGAGGAAACGAGCGGTGAAATTGCTTCGAAAATCTCTTCGCGTTCTTCTGTGTAAATAAAAACTTTGCGCTTGTCCAGCTTGTTAAAGCCTTCGATATACGTTGTGAGCATTTGTTCCAAATGCTGCTGCGCGCTTTCGGCGGTGAACTCCCCCGCTTTTGCCTGAGCCGAAAGCTCCCGAAGCTGTCCGCGTATTTGCTTGTACAGTGCAGCAGCCTTTTTCGCTTGTGCTGCTGTAATGCCTTCCCGGCCGTCCCATGACCGAAACGGGTTGTCCAGATTGTCTGCGAGCCATTCCGGTTTGCGCGGCTGGCGAATGGACAGATCGAGCCCTTGCTTGGCTGCTTGCTTATAAGCTTGCTTGACCGCCTTCGCAGCATCCTCTGGCAGGCTGGTCATCCATAATGTTTGCAGTTCAGGCAGCTGCGCGGGTTGTGGAAACTGCTCGCCTGTAAACCCGAACATATCCATCGTTGTAAACATCCGCAGATGTGTCAGTCTGGAAAGCTGGTCCATTCCATGGACACAGCCCGGCTTGCCCCACAGACGCAAACTGTGCAGCGAAGGGAAGTGATTGATCAAACATCCCAAATCGATCTCTGCGACAGAGAAGAGCTCCAGTTCTTCCAGATGCGGAATCCCTTGCAACAGCCCGTATGATGGCACCGTGCCGCCATTCAGCCGCAGCGTGATGCCGCATCCTTCCTGACCGTGCTGGAAGTGTACTTTGTGCTGCAAGCTTCCGCTCAGCGTCAGCTGGTCCATCCCATCCGGCAATAGCAGCTTGCGGACGTTTTGCACGTTGATGGTCAGTTCCGTGATGGGCGAATGCTGCAAATCGATCTGTTCCACCGCGGTTTCCAGCGCCAATTCCAGCTTGTTAATAAAAGGATGCGATGTAAGATAGGACTCCAGCGCTTCATTCCAAGCTGGAGTCGTTAACGTGCTCAGACATGACAGGCGGTCCAATCCGGTGTAATCGTTAATATCCGGGACCTGATCAAGAGAGAGCGATCGGGTGTTCCAAGGAAGCATAACGCCTCCTACTTCCACTAGCTCGCTTATGTCCGCACCGCTGGCCATTTTGAACGGTTCCCGCCTATGTGTGGAGATGCTCTCCCATTGCAGCTGCCGGTACAAGCGATATCCGCGGGACCACCCGCCATAGGTTCGCGATTCGTCCTCTACAAGGACGGGGAGATTACTGATATAGGTATAATCGGAAGGGATCGGCCCCTCGCTTATCGTATGGTCAAAATGGTCTCGCCAATAATAGAAGTTGACCACAAGCGGCTTGACTTGCTGCAGATCTTCGATGGCAGGAAGCTCGCTTCCAGTCCAATGCAGTGTCAGTGCGGCGTAGCTGTCAGGCCGATTCGCTTTGTCTGCTTGCGCCATATGCGTAATTTGGCAGGCGCCATATGCGCCCAGCTGCTCATCCCAAAAGCAGTATATATCACCTGGTTGTACTGTCATGTCACACTCCTCCCGACCACTGTACGGCATCCGTCCCAAGTTGGTCATCTCTTCCATTAATTTGACACGTCCATTGTATAAGAATGATAGAATTCGAGTCAATAAGGCTCAGATTATTATATCAATCATTTCGAATTCCATTTACAATAAAGAGAGATTTACTGATTTCCATAAGCAGACTTCAGAACCTGCATGGCAACCGTTTCGAACCCTACTACGAAGGAGACAATAATGAATTTACCAAACAAGCCATTCAAACTTCTTACACTTGCAGAATGTAGTGTTATAGCAGCTCTCACCCCATTTTTTGATTTCAGTGAAGGGTATTGTGAATATAATGATGATGCGCTCTTTCTGGTATGTGAAGGAGATGCTTATATTGAGAGTCATCTACATTTGGATACGGACATGTTGCAGCAATTTATGCGAAATCCTCCTGCCGCCAATGCTGGCTTTATAGAAGGTATGTTGGTTACTGGCAGCCTTAGCGTGCAAGGCAGCATCATTAATGAGGAGGGCGATTATGGTCCGTGCCTGTATGTGGGCGGCACAGTTCATTGCCAAAGTTTTTTGGAAGGCGGCTCTCTTGTATTCGTTAATGGCGATATTACAGCAAAGGAAGCGGTATTGTGTCATTACAATCACGGTACGCTTCGCTGCAACGGCACTGTAAAGGCGCCCGTGTTTATCATTTTCGACCATTATACTTATGCAAATAACCATGAAGCATCCTTGTTTTATTACAACGACAAAACGGGTGACTGTCAGTCTGAAATTGACTGGCTTTGCCCACCCCAACTAACAGATTTGTTGGATAACCCTGTTCATAATTTTGAGCATCTAATTTTTGACCTGGCAGCAGGGGAATTTGTATTAAAAACTTCTCCGCAACAAGAAAAAAACGAAGAGTACTGGTTCGAAAAAATCCGTAAGAGTTGGCAGAACATGGAGCGCCTTCCCGAAGCGTTTAAAACAAACGAACTTTTTCTGAAAGCATTTGATTTATACGGAGCAATAACCTTTAATTATTTTCCGCATCAGTTTATCACCGCCGAATTATGTGCAAAGGCTGTAATGCCGAATACGGAGACAAAAGGAAGAAATACGGGGGTTAATATCCAGTATATTCCTGAGTCATTTATTACTTCAGAGCTTTGTTATTTAGCGGCGCGTTATGTTACATACATTAGGTTTATCCCTTCCCATCTGTTGAATGAAGCCCTGGTAGAAGAGATAATCCGTTACAATCCGGGATCTATGGAAGATGTTCCTGAACAATATCTTACCGAACAACTGCTGGTCGTTTACGTTCAAACGAGCAAGGGCTTATGGCTGGACAAATACTGCCGCAAGGCTGGTGTAGAAAAAGACACCGTGCTGTTTAAAGCCCTCGAAGGCGGTGTGGCATATATGGAAAATGTATGGGGCTGGCATTTTTCAGCCGCTACGTATGCTTGCGCGCAGCAATTGTACGACAATGACAAACACCAGGCAGAATGGCGCCAATACACCGAACAGTTTAAAAAGAAGATAGAAAGGATTGCAACAAAAAACTGAAGGCCAATAAGGTGGGCCGAGATGATGGAGTGGAAAATATGGAACATAAAAAATTAATCAGCGAATTCAAGAAAGAGATTAATAAAATAAAAAAAGAAACGATTAGTGAAGATAATATTAGTGAATGGTACGATCTAATAAAAGAAAGTATACAAAATGATATTAAAGACGGTTGCAAAGATACTATTGCTAGAAATCTAACTCTTGGAATAGGTGTACATGCCGGAGAATATCCTAAACATCTAATTTTAAATAATGAAAAAGAAGGATGGAAATATATCACTCGGTTTCTTTTGTGGGAAGAACATATTCTACAGAAACTTTTTGATTATAAAGAAGTTACTCCTAGAACGATAGGGTGTATGATAGGCTTATCGGTAATATGGGAAATGACTGATTTGGCGAAACTTTCCAGAGAATATTTTCAATTTTTATTTGAAAGCGATAAAGATAAATACGCTCAAAAAGAAACTCATCATTTGTTTATGGCACTTTTATATGATTTATACCATACTGAAAAAATAAATCAGGAACTGTATGCAATATTACCGGAGCAAAATGTGTATAAGAAACTTCTTGACAATTGGTATACCACAGATGAAAAACTGTTGGGAAATTTGCTTTTTGAAATTTGCGATTTTCATATTTATAGTTCGTTGGATCTGAAAAATAAATTTTCTGAAATCCTATCCATGAATTATATACCTTATGATGTTCGGCTCATCGAAAAAATAAGACAAGATCAAGGATTAATAGCTTTTCAAATCGAACATCCTTTGCTAGAAACCCAACTCGCTAATATTCCTGAAGATAAATATGAATGGGATTTGTCAAAAGATGAAGTGTATCAATATTTATCAAGAAGAGAATAGAAATTAAATAAAGGAAGGAATCGCTGTCTATGATCATCGCTGTCGATGTGTATTATGAGGAATTTAAAGCGAAATCAGTGGGGGTTATTTTTCAATGTTGGGAAGATTCTAAACCACTCGAAGTCATCACATCTTATACGGAAAACCCTCACGAATACGAAGCGGGTTTTTTCTATAAACGAGAGCTCCCTTGCATACAGGAACTGTTGAAACTTACGGATATAAAACAAATACATACTATAGTTGTGGATGGCTATGTGTACTTAAACAATGAGAAAAAACCCGGGCTCGGACATTATGTGTACACAAATTTTTCAGGGAAAATTCCAGTGATCGGTGTTGCAAAAACTGCCTTTCACGACAACGAAGCCTTTGTCAAAAAGATTTACCGAGGCAACAGCTCCAAGCCTTTGTATATAACCTCTGTGGGCATGGAGCTAACAGTCGCTGCCGAGTACATACAGAGTATGTATGGAGAATACCGATTTCCGCATCTGCTAAAATTGCTTGATAAGCAAACGAAGGAAGCCCGGCTATAATCAACAGGGGGGATTTATGTTGTTTTGGAAGAAAGAAACGCAACTTGAGCAAATAAAAAACAAACTCGAGAAGGCCATGCGCAAAGATACGGCTTTTTTGGTGTTTGGAGCATCCTCACACAAATACAGAGTTGATGATAAGCTTACAGCAAAAGAGCTTACGGAATGGCAAACAAAGAATCAGGTCACGCTCCCGGAGCCTTATACGCAGTTTTTAACGAAAGTCGGTAATGGAGGCGCCGGGCCGTATTACGGGATTTATTCGCTTAAAAAGGCAACTTCCTATACTGATAAAAATGCACTCGCTACAAAATGCGTTCTGCACCCCAGAATGACAAAAGAGGAATGGAACCAACTTACCGAGCCCCTGATCAGTGACGAGGACATCTCCGACCTGAAATACGACGCAGCTCGTAATAGGGTGATGGGCGGCATGCTGTGCATTGGCACACAAGGCTGCGAATACGATATGTATCTCGTACTTGAAGGTAAACATAGGGGGAAAATCGTGTACACTTCAGATTTTTATCCCGATCATCCCTTTTTCTTTGTCTATGAAGACAACTTTCTGGACTGGTATGAGCGCTGGCTGGACGAAATTATTCTGGATTATGATATCGCGTGGTTTGGCAGCAGAATGCCGGGCGAATAGAATGCGTTGATACAGGTTTATCAAAACGCCCCAAACGAAGAAATCAAATCAAAAGCGCTTGAAGGAATGTTCAAGTTTAAAAAAATCTCGCAGCCAACCATTGATTTTTTAAAAAGTGTTGCGGAGCAAAGACAAAATGATCGAACAGCTAATCTGCAAAACCTCTGTTGACGTGGGAAGAGACTATCTTCTTGACCCGCCGCGGCTGGACAGACGAGGCGGCGAGCACCGGCTTACCGCTGCCAGCTCCTGCAGCGACGTTTCGGGTTACTCCCGGCGCAGCCGGACGGACGGGGCGGCGAGCGCCGGCTTACCGCTGCCAGCTCCTGCAGCACTCCCGCTTCGGGTAGCTCTCGCCGCAGTCGGATGCACGGGGCGGCGAGTGCCGGCGTAGCCGATCGGCCCGTGAGCGCCCCGCTCCGGGTTGCTCACGCCGCGGCTGGACAGGGCGGCCCCGCGCCGGCGTAGCGCGTTCGGTGTCCAAACAAAATTAAGTTGTAGACTGAGAAAATATAGTGTTAGACTGCCGGTGCTTCGTTAAGCTAAACGGGCGGAATTGTTTAAATTTACCATCGTTCGTTAAACTAAAGTTGTATTCGGGGTCCCGCCAACATTTTAACGAAAATATACGCTAGGCATTCCACCAAAACAAGGGAGGTGGGGAAAACTTGGAAAAGGAGAAGCAGGCTCTGGAAAAAAACAAAACGGTATATAAAACAGGCGAGATCATAACGACGAAAGTATACAAGGTCAACCCAGAGCAGAAAGAGGAACTCGATCGTCTGTCAGCTGAGAAGCTTGAAAAGTTACGCGAGGAGGCAATACCCAAGATCCGCGAGCGGTACGAGCAGCTGGTCAAGCTCCGGCGACAACAGCAACCAAAAGGCGACGGACAGCCTCCAGCGAAAAAATGACGGACGGTCGTCTTTTTTTAACGAATGGAGAAATAAGAAAATGCAAATTAATGAAGAGGTGCAAGCAAATGAGAAGTTGGAAGACATCATTCGTATATGTAATATTTAAGTACCAGTAAGTGATATCTATAAGGCCATTGAGTGGTATGAAACAAATTTAGGATGCAAATTCACTGGCGATAAGACGGAACCTGATATGACTGGTGCATTCTTGGATTTTCCCGATCAAAATGTACCAACCCTATTCCTTCACAAATCGGACGAAGAAGGCGGTCGAATACGCTTTTCATGGTCAGAGGACAACGGAAAACCCCATGCAGTGGTGTGTTTCGTTACTCCACGTATCCAAGAGCTCCTCGAACGTTTCAAAGAAAACGGGGTGAATAATATAGGGCAGCGGCAAACATGTGGTCCAAACATAACTTTCTCTGATCCTGACGGTAATTTGTGGGAGGTTTGGCAACCGTAAAAATATAGATCCTAAACTAAACGGAAAACGAGAGCTAAATAAGACTATTGGGGGCTGCCGCGGCGATCGAACGCCAGCCTTGTTCCGCTAACTGGCAGGTTAATATAACAAAAGCTCGAATATAATCAATACCGATACACGCGTAAAGGAGTAGTGGTCATGTTCGAGGCTTGTGGTTGCAAAATTATCAGAACAAATGAACTTGTGGATTAACACGTTTTTTCCAAAACTAGAACCATTCTATATTGATGGTGACAATGATCTTCTAGATCAACTCAATTCATTGGGCATCCAGGTTTATTCTAGGGCACAGTTCACTGAAGTAGCCGATCAGTTTATTGGTGAATATGGTGCCAACTACCGCCACTGGGGAGTTCCTTCAACAGCGTCAATTGTATACTTCGAAATAGATACTTTGAATGATCGGGCGCTTCAGGCAAAACTCTTTGAACATCAGACCAGGCTAGGGCGTGGGCAAATTTTCACATTTGATTGGGTGAGGGATATAAGTGCCGACTGGCTTGAGCTCCTTATGGCAACTCACAGAGCAGGTGACGACAGTATCATTCTTACACATGGTGCCTGGATGCTGCTCTCGCATCTCCTTTCAAATTATATTAAAAGGAGTTGTCGGGATGAATTATCGAATTGAGAAACGGGATGCTTTTCAAGTTTTTTGGATTAGAGGATATATACAATATCGACAATATTGCGAACCAACAAGGAGTATCGATCCCGGAGGTTTGGCAAAACATATGCAAGAATGGCGAGTTGACAAATTACGCCAGTCGGTAATTGGAGATTGGTGGCGCGAAGGCAATTTCAGCAAGGAGCTTGGAGCAGTTTTTGCATACGATTCCTACAAATTCACAAGCAATACCACTTTCCCTTATCTTATCGGGTGTTACAAATCGGAGAATAGCAAGGTCGATGGATATACCGTTGTTGATGTTCCGGCATCTACTTGGGCGGCAGGTTTGTATCCATAGAAATTACTTAGAAATTAGCCGATTCCCGTATTACCATAGCAGAATCATGCCTTTTACTCGAATGTAGAGATATCCGAGTTTGCATCCGAAAAAACCTGAAAAATGAGCTTCGGGATCAATCCTGCTAGGTTTTACCTTTTCCGACTGCTACTGGTCTCCACTTCCTGCTATCAAAAATTTTAAACACAAGATCCTGAGCCACATATATTGTGTGCGGGATCCTTTTTAGATGCTCATTGTCGATGCTCTCTTGGAGTAACTCTTATTTTAGTGTAAAATGTACTCACCTTTATAAGGAGGGGACTTCTGAGATGAACTCAACGATTTTACATATTGAAGATGATCAAGAAATTGGATCATGGGTCAGTGATTTTTTAACCGAACGGGGTTATGAAGTCATATGGTTGAATTCCGGACAAAATGCAATGGAGCATATGGTGCAAGCCGATATCGTCATTTTAGACATCATGCTGCCTGGGTTAGATGGGTATACCATCGGACAGCGTCTTAAACAAAAGTACCCCGAAAAACCAATCATGATGCTGACAGCCAGAACCTCCATTGAGGATAAACTACAGGGACTTTCTTTTGCGGATGACTATATGACAAAGCCGTATCATCCCGACGAACTAGAAGCGCGGATTCAAATTCTGCTCCGGCGCTCAGGCGTTGTCTCTACCGATCTTATGCAGTTGGGACATTTGAATATTGATCGAAAAGCCAACCGCATTTTGAATACAGAAACGAATACGGAGATTGTCCTGACCGGTAAACAGTTTCATATCTTTATGTATCTTCTCGATCACCCCAATCAGATTTTGACACAAAGGCAAATATATGAAGCAGTGTGGGAAGAACCCTATATCAAAGGGGATCGAACCCTTATGGTGCATATCCGTCATTTGCGTGAAAAAATAGAGCTTGATCCCAGTCATCCGCAGATAATCGAGACGATTCGCGGCATCGGCTATAGGTTGAAATTATGAATATTCGAAGATCGCTCCTCTCCAAATATCTGATACTGATCCTCGCATCTATACTCATGTGGCCTATTTTGCCGGCTCTCTACTATTTGCCTGGTATTTTGCTTAAACAAAATGCGATATATGAGCCACTGGAAATAGAAAAAATGTGGGAACATACAGCTGAACAACTAAATGAAGCTGATCAGCATACAATCAATGAAAAGCTGGGTAAGATACAAGAACATTATCCGAAATCCAAGCTGTTTTGGGTCGACAAAGCGGGGAAAACCCATGCGATCTATAAGCGTATCACAGAAATTCCCGATCAGTGGACACCCTCTAACCTCATCAACTATCTTGATAGGAATAAGGAACAAGACCTATTCACTGTGACAGCTGTGATGGGTACAGACGGGAAACAAGGATTTATGGTATTTCATATCCCAAAATCCACTACGACGCTCGCAATTAAGCCGGTAAATGGGGATCTCTTTTTAATCCTCATTATTTCTGTCGCAGGTGTTTCGATCGTGACGGTATCCTTATTGTTCTTCTTAAGCATTCGCAAAAGGCTTGTAAAACTTCAAACTGCAATGTCAGATACCGGAAATAACGGGATTCTGGATGAGGTCTCAGTCAATAACAGCGATGAGATTGGACAGTTGGAAAAATCCTTTAACCGGATGGTGACCCAATTGAAAAGCAGTAGAGCGCGGGAGAAGGAGGAAGAGAATCTTCGAAAACAATGGATCGCCAACATATCTCACGATCTACGCACACCATTGACCGTCATTCAACAGCATGCCTACACTGTTCAGAGTAATCCATCATCACCCAGAGCAACAAAGTCAATGCAAATCATTATCAACAAACTCAATGATGTTGGAAAATTACTTGAAAACCTGCTTACCTATACATTGCTTTCAGCGGGAAAACACCCAATAAAACGGGAAATTATCGATGTTATAGAGGAATTACACCATGCCGCTGTTGAATGGTATCCTGTCTTAGAAAAAGAAGGATTTCGAGTGGATATAGATTTGCCGGATCAAGCGTTAAATTGGAATGTCGATCCATTATGGTTGCGATGCATTCTGGATAACCTGGTGCAAAACGTGATCAGGTATGCCAAATCCGGTCAATACATAGGGATTGGTTTCGTTGAACGGAATGGCATAATGCGCCTGCTCATTGAAGATAAAGGAGAAGGGATAAAGCACGACACAGAAGTGAAAGGGGCCGGTATTGGTCTGTCAATTGTCTCCTTCATGACGAAAGAAATGGACATCAATTGGGAGATATCCAGCTCTCCCAATGGGATAATCCATTATTTAAGCCAGAATTTAAACGAAATTTAAACTTCCGGTCACCTCAATTTCCCATTTAACAAGTAAAGTGGGATTTGAGGTGATTTTATTTAGGAAGGGTATGAGAAAGGGCCGACGTATTTACTCTGAGGAAATGAGGAATGTGAATGCCGAGATTAAGCCAATTTCAACTATTGGAAAGAAGTAAAGATAACCGAACACCAACCGAGCGGCCGAGCTCACGATGGATGAAGATGCGTAGAACCTGCGGTTATGGCGCCGCCATAGCGGTGACGCCATATCTGCTGATCAAAATCGCTTGGACTTTCGGTCTATTCATTCCTACCGATCAAATGGGCAACGACAGTTGGCGCGCGATCAACGCGACAACCATGGTTATTGCCGCGATCGGCATCTTACTGGCGATGGCGTTCTGCAGGCCGTGGGGTGAGCGGCTGCCTGCGTGGTTAGTTGCCTTGCCCGTATGGGTGGGCACCGGTCTGCTCGTTCCCACGTTGTTGCTGGCACCGGTGCTCGGTCCCGCAGCCTTGACCCGGGACAAGGAGGCAGGTGCCGCCGACTTCTGGGCCTACGAGCAGCTATTTGTCATAGTTTCACTGGTCGGAGTCGGCATCTGCTTGCCGCTCGCCTTAGCGGGCTACGCCAAGGCACGGTGGCCGGAGGCGTTGGGCGGTCCGATCGACTGTGGGGAGCTACCGGGACACACCCGTCAACTGCAGATAACCTTGGCCAGGCTCGTCGCGGCCGGCTGCATTCTACTCGGCATCATCAAGGTGTTCTGGGCAGCGGGCGGTACACTTGGTATCGACTCGGCCGAATTGGATAACCGCGATGTGTGGTGGTACCTGCTATCGTTGAGTACCGGCGTATGGGCCTTGGCGGGGGCATGGGGCCTGCTGGTGCTGACCATCCGGCGTGGGTCGCGGAGGTTTCTCCCCCCTATGGCGGCAGCATGGATATCATCGGGAATGCTTTTCTCCCACAACACCTACAACCTCTTGACAGCGATTCGCCCCGATGCGCAGCCCAACCCGGAATACCCGCTGACACGGGTGCTGACTACGGAGGCTGGCATCGTCCTGGGCATCATGATGGGGATGATCATCTTGCTGGTGCTGCATGACCGTCGGCGAGCCCTACACGGCAATCTTGATAAGTAGAGATAAGAAATTTTGGGTCGTATACTTAGCTCCGGTGAATTCGGTCAGTAGGATTAATCTCCCATGAGTGCTTCCCAAAAGGGAGCGACAATCTGTGATGCACCGTGGTTGTTGGAGTCAGATTAAAGGATGGGCTCATAGGCACCATAGTTGATCGCCCTTCCTCTCCCAGCCGTAGTAGCAGTATTGACGCATTGCACCCATTTTCATCATCTGTGGTGCAGCGCGTGCGCTGCATGGATGACTAAAGGACAGAATTGCCTTTATGATCATGAACGCAAACGACCTTGAATTACCGAAGGGTCAATTTGATGGCCCCCCTGAAAGAAAATGGACCGAAATTCATGAAGGTCAAGCACGCGGTCTGCTGATTTTCTCGGCGGGTCGCTTTCTTAACCTTCATTTAACCTCCCTTTATTTATAGTGAGAGCATCATTCATTTCGCAGGAGGGTTAAGGAACAAAGATGACAAAAAAAATATCGGTTTTGCTTATGATGATCGTAATTACGACTGGGATTTGGACCGGTTTTCAACAAATGCGGCCGCCATCGCCGCCCTCTGAATCCCATCCCGATTATCCGGCGTATCAACAAATGCTTGCCAATCTGAAGGCAATGACCGTCGCGCCGCACCCGGTCGGTTCCAAGGAGCTTGATGAGGTGCGGTCTTATTTATTGGAGCAAATCCGCGGAATGGGCTTGGAAGCAGCTGTCGAACGCGAAGTATACACTGCCGCGGACATTGAGGCCGAGAATCGTGACCAGAAAAGTCCACCGAAAGAAAAAGTCCAGAATATCCAACTTTCAGGTGATCAGGCAGGCGAAAGAAGAGACTTCGTAACGGACCCTAAATCAAACGGATTCGTGTTAAACAATGGATGGGTGAAGCTGGATGCCCCCAATACGGATCGCGGCATGTTGATGCTGGCCCACTACGACAGCGATAAAAACGCTCCCGGCGCGGCTGACGATATGGTTTCCGTATGCGCGTTGCTGGAAGCATTGCGCGTTCAAGCAAAAAATCCCGAGCTGCGCAATGACCTTTATATTTTGTTTACGGATGGAGAAGAGGAATCTGCGCTGGGCGCGAAGGCTTTTATAAAGGCGCATCCGGAATTTCAAAGCAAGATCGATCTTGTCATTAACTTCGATGCACGCGGGAATCGCGGCGGACTGCTTATGTTTGAAACGTCTACTCCGAACTATGATCTGGTACGGCATTTTCAATCCGCAAGCTCACGCCCTGTGTCTTATTCGTTCTTAACCGGGCTTTACCGCAAAATGCCGAACGGCACGGATTTGACCTCTTTTTTGGATGCGGGATATCCAGGGCTTAATTTTGCAGTGGCGGAGGGCGTAGAGCATTATCACCGGTCTTCGGACAACTTTGAAAATTTGGACCGCGGCACCGCGTATAACTTTATGCAAATCGCCATGGAAATGTCCGACTATGCCGGGCAAATGCAATTTCAGGACAGCGGTTCAAACCGGGATAGTGTTTTTTTTACATTACTGCCCGGCTATCTGGTTGTAATGAGCGACATTATGGCCTATTTCCTGTCAGTATTTGTTGTGTTGGCTTCATTAGGCTGGCTGATGTTTCAGATTCGGCTTGGCAGAATTCATCTTCGCCAAATCGTCAGCGGCACGGGATGGCTGCTTGGTACGATGGCCGCGGTGAGCTTACTGAGCTGGGGCGTCGTCTCGTTATTCACTCAAATGATGCATTTGAGCGACTCAACGAACAATGACAGGGTTTTTCTTTCCATAGCCGTAGCCCATGGATTTGGAGTTCTCGCATTATGGACCTTCCGGATGAGAAAACAAACGCTTGCCGAGGCGGTTGCCGGTTTGTTGCCGCTTCAAGTGCTGCTCATAATTGGAACCACGTTCCTTTTCTATGAGATCAGTTATTTATTCACGTTATCGACACTTGGAATGCTGATTGTCGCCATCTTGGATCGGTATCCGATTGGCCGAATGATCGCATCGGCTGTGCTTGGCATGGGAATATTGCTGCTGTACGTGCCGTTATGTTGGCTGGTCTATGTGATGCTTATGATGCCTGTAACGCCAGTTGTTGCTGCTTTGAGTGTAATTCCGGTTTCTATTCTTGCAGCTTTTTTTGCAACACCGTATAGGCTATCCGCCACGCGCTCCTTGTACGGGAACATTAATCTATCTTAAGCGATTCCAAGGAGATGATAGAAAGGCTGGAAAATACGGTAAGTCCACTAGTGCGCCCTAAAATTTCGCCGTTAGAGTGGTACGGGGAACCTTACCACAAGTGAAGCGAAAAATAATCATTAGCTTGCTCCCCATCCTGTCACATTATAAATCGCTTAATTGTCTTGAATATAAAGACAGGAAAGAGGTGTTTCAGATGACAGCGAAGTATGATGTGGTGATTGTTGGCGGAGGAATCGCTGGTTTGGTGGCTGCACTTTATCTAGCGAAAGAGGGCAAAAGTGTCGCAGTTCTGGAGAGTCAGGGGCAAATGGGCGGAAGAGCGATCACCAACAAGAAGGAGGGGGTGCGGTTTAATTTAGGCTCGCATGCTTTATATTTTGGCGAAGCCTATGCTATTTTCCAAGAGCTTAAGCTCATGTCGGATCTTTTCAAGAAAGTTGATGAGTTCACTCCGTATGGAATATGGAAAGAGAAGGTGTACCCCTTTCCCGCAGGCATCGGCTCATTATTAAAGTCCCCCTTGTTATCACTCTCGGACAAAGTCAAGTTTGGAGCCATCCTCATGAAAATCCTCAAATTAGACACGGCTTCGATTCCCTATATGAGTTTACGTTCTTGGATGGAGGAAAATGTGGAAAGCCCTATGATCCGCAATCTGTTATACGTCCTCGCTCGGGGGGGAACGTATGTGCAAGCCCCTGATTTGCAAGTAGCCGGTCCTCTCTTCAAACAAATGCAACGTTCGATTAAAGGCGTGTATTATGTGAAAAAAGGATGGGGCTCTCTAGTTGATCATTTATGCGAGGAAGCGCTCCGTTTAGGTGTAACCTTGTTGCCCCTTAAAAAGGTAAGATCCGTTGAACACCGTAATGGACAAGTGCAACATGTTCAATGTGCGGATGGAGAAACGGTCGATACATCGCATGTAATTTTGACGACTTCGCTGAAAATTGCCAAAAAATTGATCCCACAAGCTGAACATACTTCGCTCAAGGTCTGGGAACAACAAGCGATTCCGATTACAGCCGCATGTCTGGATATCGGATTACGAAACCTCCCAAATCCCAAATATCAATTTGTTTACGGTTGATCAACCGATTCTTATGGTTAACGCTTCACGGGTCAAAGGATTGGAATTAAGTGATGATGGCGATATACAGTTGTTCCAGATGATTAAATTTCAAGGACTAAGTAGCGATGCGCAGGAAGATCGTAAACAATTGGAGCGAGCGATGGACCTCGTTCAACCGAACTGGCGGCGGCAAGTGGTTACCGAGCAATATCTCCCCAAAATGACGGTCGTTCACGATTTCATGCATATGAAACGGACGGAAAACCCGGGACCTGCCGTTCCGGAAATTAGGGGCTTATACGTAGCCGGAGATTGGGCATCGCATGGCGAATATTTAGTAGATGGAGCGGCAGCGAGCGCCAAGCGAGCTGCATGCCATATCCTCTCCCGCGAACCAATGTGGGTATAGAAGGGACCTCTTAGGGACACGGAAAAAATGTATCAAACCTACAGGCCTTTATTGTTTTCACTTTCCTATAGAATGCTTGGAAGCGTAATGGATGCCGAAGATATCGTACAAGAAGCATTTTTAACTTTCGATCAACTGCCCCCAGAAACGAATGTTCGCAACGAAAGAGCTTATCTGTGCAAAATCGTCACGAATCGTTGTTTGAATCTGCTGCAATCCTCCGCCAAACAGCGGGAGGTATATGTAGGGACTTGGTTGCCTGATCCCTTAGTGCAGGCGGAGAATTTCAACCTGAATCCTTCCGAGATCTATCAACGGAAAGAAACGATTTCAACGGCTTATCTATTGCTATTGCAACAATTGAGTGCGGTCGAGAGAGCGGTGTTTCTTCTGAAAGAAATTTTTCAATACCCATACGACGAGATTGGAGAAATCATCGGGAAGAGCACCTTCAACTGTCGGCAAATCTTCCATCGGGCGAAAAAGAGCATTCATCATAAATCACCAAAACATTCCACGAAATCCGTCCCAGACTCTCAGGTGCAGTTATTTCTTCACTCACTGCTAGAGGGTGATATGGAAAGCTTAATGAAGCTGTTAACCACAGACGTTGTCCATTATACAGATGGAGGGGGCAAGGCCCAAGCTGTACAATACCCGGTAATGGGGATCGTGAATGTGATTCGGTTTTACAGAGAGTGGACGGACTGGTTCAAACAGCCCGATAGCCGATTCTCCTATTCAATTACCGATGTGAATGGAAGAACAGGATTTGTATTAACGGTAGATAACCGTGTTGCCTACGTGTACTCGTTCGAATTCAGAAGTGATCGCATACAATCGATCTATGTCGTCGCGAACCCGGATAAACTCAAACATGTCAATCCCACGTTGTCATAGACCATTTCATGAATAGGAAGGTGTAGAGGATGAGAATCGTCGAGTTGTTGCTCAGAACCCGCATGTTGGCGGAAATGAAGGAGTTTTACGCAAATAGGCTTGGCTTCTTGGTAGAATTTCAAACCAAGAATTCGTTCACGGTTCGTGCGGGGGAAACCTCTCTATCTTTTGTTCGCGATGACGGGGACGTTCGCCCCCATTATCATTTCGCCTTGAACATTCCCGAGAACCAGATTGTTGACGCTAAGGAATGGCTTCTTCGACAGGGCTGCCCGCTGCTGGATGCTGCGCCTATGGAGTTTCTGGGTATTTATGCTAGCGAAGACATCGCTTTCTTCAAGGGGACGAATGCGCATGCGATCTATTTCGAGGATCCTTCGGGAAATCTGGTGGAACTTATCGCGAGACATTCCATGAAAAATTCCACAACAGAACCGTTTCATATTTCATCGATAATAAATATTAGCGAGATCGGTTTTCCACTGCGTAATAGTGTGCCCGAAGCCATTCAAGAATTAGGATCACGGATTGACGTTAAACCCTATGTTGGAGATAGAAGCTCGTTTCAAATGTTAGGTGATGATCAGGGTATGTTCATCCTGGGAGATATTGAGATCGGTTGGTACCCGACCCGAAGACCTCCGGAAATCCATCCCATTCATATGACGGTTGTAGGTGCTCGAAATGAGAGGTTTCAGCTCGAGCCCTATCCTTATTTTATTCAGATTATTTCGTCTTCGAATGCGGGGGATTAGACGTATGGAACAAAGGACAGACACAAGCATCACATCCTGATCGAGAGCTGTTATATACGAGATTCAGCTTTCGTTTGCTGAACTGGATATTCACACTCGGGATCGGATTTCAAGTGTTCTTAGCTGGTTACGCTTTGTTCGTAGATTCGAAGCAATGGGGGACGCATGCCAACTTCGCGGGTATTTTCGCATTCATTCCTTTCGTATTGCTCATCCTCTCGTTTCCGGCTCAGTTCCCTAGGAGGATAACGTGAAGTTGTCCTTTTCAAAGTGCAGCTTAACAGGTTCATGATTCTCCAGTTCATATGTAAACGTATAAGGGAGAAGGTGCTGCTCATATAACTGCTGAAGCACTTGGAGGCTAATGTCCGCAATCAAGGGTTTGGTCGTTCGGGCAACTAATTCTTCGAGTGTTAGCGTCATAAAATCATGTCTCCTTGCACAAAAAGCCCTGATGTGTCCACATCAGAGCCGCCTTGTTAAGCTGATGGGTAGCAAAAAACAGTCGGTAAATACGGAGATTATGGTCCCCCCGGCCCATTTCCAAGACGATTCCCCCATTTTTAACAACGCTAAAAGTTTAAGTGGTCTTAGAGAATCTAATGCGTTATATAGAAAGCTGTCGGAAGGGGAAAAATAGTCATTCCTTGTTCCATTAAAGGGCCAGTTTATATAATAAAAATTATATATCAAAAATTTAGGAGGATGTAGCAATGAAGGTCAAACGAATTATTGCCAATGTTGAGACTCAGGACATTTCTAAAGCAAAGTACTTTTACGGGGAAGTGCTCGGACTTGATCAACTGATGGATATGGGATTTATTACAACTTACGGTTCGCATGAGAAAATGGACACTCAAATTAGCTTTCTTTCAGAGGGCGGTTCAGGGACACCAGTGCCTGACTTGTCAATCGAGGTTGATGATCTTGACAATGCACTAACTCGCATAAAACAAGCAGAGATTCCAATTGAGTATGGACCAGTTGAGGAGCCGTGGGGGGTTCGGCGCTTTTTTGTAAAAGATCCATTCGGTAAGCTCGTTAATATTCTTACCCATCTTTAGATAAATGAGATGACAGGTGTCGCAACACCGCTCGAATATGTAAACTGCCGCCATCTATGCCACACGCAGCTGCAATGACAAAGCGGCAAGTTGGGAGATCATTGAACAGATGTTAATGGGTGGCGACAAAGAGGTTGCGAAAAACTCTATTTTATATTGGGGCATTATCCCCCATGAGAAGCTTTTGCCTTATTATAAGGCTGCATGGCCGGAATATAAAAACAATAATAATTTCAGAGAAAAGTTTATAGGTTTTTTGAATGAATTAAATTTGCCAGATGATTACTTTGACAAAGAATAATTTATCCTTTACATATGGATGATTATAGTGAAGCTACCGGATAAATGTTATATAATATGGACAAAACATATTTTCATAAGGAATGCGTGCTAGTATGGATAGCAATCTTCCAGGAGGGATCATGTTGCAGCAGCTCTTTAACGATATGATAAAGCAGGACGTAAAGCCGTTCCTTTCCAAGCATGGCTTCGCAAAGAAGAGTTTGAATTTTAGTAAGAAAACAGAAAGCCTCTTCTACATGTTCAATTTTCAAAAATCCTCTGGCAATTCAGCGGACAATGTAATGTTTTATGTGAATTGCGGTATTTATGCAGCGGAGTTGGCACAGATACAATCGAGAGAGATTCTGACAGCACCCCAAGAATATGAGTGTCACTTCAGAGCGAGAATTGGGGAAATTGCCCAGTCCGTTCCAGATCGATTTTCAATCACTCCTGATACGAATATGGATGATTTAAGAAAAACGCTGCTAAGTGGATTAGAAGAGGTTATTCATTTCTATGATACTATGACCAGCGCCAGATCCATTGTTGATTATTACACTTCAGGTCCATTTTTACATCTGGGCGAAGAGAGCTTTCATTTGCTATTACAATCCAATGATGTAGCAGCGGCTAAAAATTATTTGAAGGCTTTGCAGGGAAAGCACGGAACAGAAAATCGATGGACCATATTCGAAAATAAATACAAGGCCATCTTCGATAAATACGGAGTGGAATTTGATTATTAATAAGATTTTTTATTACATTTCTAAGGGAGCCATTCAGTGATGAAAAATATATGGCGAAAAGACAGTGAATATTTTAAGTTAAAACCCTTAACAGATAGAGCAGTAGAAAAAGCAGAAGAAGAACTTAAGGTAAAGTTGCCTGAATCTTATATCAATCTACTGAAAGAACAGAATGGCGGATACATTATCTATGACTCATTTCCTTCTACTGTTCCAACCTCTTGGGCTGAAGACCATATTAGTGTTGACCATATTATGGGCATAGGTGAAGAAGAGGGTATTTTGCAAAGCAATTATTTAATAGAAGAATGGGAATTGCCTGAACACATTGTGTTATTCTCCGGAGATGGACATTCGTGGGTTGCATTTGATTACAGAAATACAAAAGAAGAGCCTCCTGTTATTTACGTCGATGTGGAATCTGAACAGATTATTGAATTAGCTCCGGATTTCAACACATTCTTAAATGGACTATACGTAGATTAAGGTATTGAATCATCGACAACAAGGCCGCCGAGTACTTCGACGGCCTTCTGCGCCTGTTATGAAGACTTGGTCATAGCTCTTGGATCGGATATAAAAGATGGCAATTATGCGCCGCGGCGGATTTTTCACCGATATACCCGTTAAGCTGAACCGTATCATAAGGGACGGCAGCGGTTTAAAAGTTTGACAAAAAAATCCGCGATTTACGCGGATTAAGCTAAGTTCTATACCCAAGGTTCAAAATCGTCGTCCAATTCTGGCTCCACTTGCGGATTCTCTGGCTCTGTGTAAATAACCTCGGCTTTCTTCAAATCTTCGATATTCAAGTACATTGTACCCTTGTATTTCTTAACCCGAATTTTGCTTAGTACAAAGTCGCCTTTAGTCGCTTTTTTGTATTCTTCTGTCAAAACGATATCGTATTTGAAAAGACCGAACGCCCCAGGAATCGCTCTCCCTAAAGTAATGATATTTGGATTGTCAGTACTAAGTCGGTTAATATTTTCGATCTCAGAAAGCATAGCTAAAGAAATCCAGCCTTTACTCATCAACGGAGGCAAGTCACCTTTAGTCTTTCCTTCCTTAGTATAGTTAAGATCAAAATAATCCGGGTAGCCTTTATATCCGGGCTCCTTGGACTGCGCCTCTGTTGGCGGCACACCAATTTCACGAACGACTTGGGAACTGGACAGGTAATTGTCAATGGATTCCCTTTCTGCCAGTTCATTTTCTACATGAGTTACTTTCGCCGCATCGGGACCCATTAGGATGGATCCATCTTTATTAATCACCACAGGGATACCATCAACGGTGTATCTTGCCCCTTTAAATGACGGGCTGTTAATTTGAATCAGATTCGCCTTTGGCGACCAGTAGACGGTATTACCCGTCGATTCCCCGACGATCCGCACAGGTATGTAGGTGGTTCCGTTTTGAGAGAACGGTGCCGCCTGCAAAGCTTTCTTCGTTCCATTGACGTATGCCGTTTTACTGCCAAGCGTGAACGTAAGCTTCAAATCCTTCTTAGTGCCAGTCACTTGCTTCAGTCGCGAATCGAATCCTATGCCCATGCCAAGCCTTTCAAACAACTCCCGAAAAGGAACAAACGATACTCCATTCTTATTCACTGATTTAGCCTTGATCGGCACTCCATCCACAAAAATGTGCGCTCCTGCAGCTGCCGCGGCAGCCGAAATGGTCCCCATTGTTAACATCAATGCAGATACCACAGTTAAAATCAATAATTTTTTCACCAGACTTTCCTCCCTTTTCCCGATTTAGATGATGTAATAGCGTTCTTGTTCCCCTCTTTCTTCCTTCCATATTATCTCAGAAAATTGTTTGATTTACTAGATATTCGTAAAACTAATGTGTATTTTTCTCCAAAACGCCCTTCATTTTGACAACCTTCACTTTTCTGGGTCTACTCATTTCTTTGATTATGCAGCTTTTTTTCCTCTTGCATGTGACGTAACGTTATCCTTTATTCTTACCTTACCGCAACAGAATGCTGTTTGAATTTAAATGGAGGTTTTATTATGAAAACAGATCGCAAAAAAATAATGTTGATTTTCGGTACTCGCCCGGAAGCAACAAAAATATGCCCTGTGGTTCAGGAGTTGAAAAAATATCCTGATTGGTTTGAAACGAAAGTGATTGTAACGGGGCAACATAAGGAGCAGCTCCAACAAGCGCTGTCTAATTTTAATATACAACCCGATGTCGACTTAACCCTCATGAAAGAAAATCAAACGCTTGCTTATCTGACTTCTGCAGCAATTACGGGGTTAGATAAAATCATTTCTGAAGAACGTCCAGATTTAATCTTGGTTCATGGAGACACCCAAACAGCGGTGAGTGGAGGAATGACAGCATTTTTTCATAAAATTCCTATTGGTCATATTGAAGCCGGACTACGTTCACAGAACAAATACTCACCTTGGCCAGAAGAGATTAATAGGAAAATCGTAGATGTGGTTTCAGATTTTTTGTTTGCTCCCACATCTATTAGTAAAGAAAACTTAATTAGGGAAGGTTATAATGAAACTAATATTTATGTTACTGGACAAACCGCTGTTGATGCAGCAATATTAACAAAGAAATCTAACTATAATTTTAAAGACGATACCATAAATCGTCTTATAGAACATAAGGGTAGAATCATTACAGTAACCGCTCATCGAAAAGAGAATTATGGATCTCCAATGGTTGGTATGTTTAATGCAATACGGCGTGTTGTGGAAGAAAATCCAGATATATCTATTATTTATCCCGTGCACTTAAGCCCGGTTGTTCGTGAAATAGCAAATAAAATACTAACCGGGCATGATAGGATACATTTGATAGATCCAATTGAATACCCTGACATGATCAATTTAATGGCTCGTTCATTTCTTATACTAAGCGATTCAGGAGGTCTCCAGGAAGAAGCTCCGGTATTTAAAAAACCACTTGTGCTAATGAGAGAAACAACAGAAAGACCAGAAGCTATTACAGCTAATGCAGTCTGCTTATCCGGAACGGATGAAGAGATGATTCATACTATAACTACTAAACTTCTCACTGATCCGAATTATTATAAGGCCATGTCACATGCTGACAATCCCTTTGGAGATGGGCAGGCTTCGAAACGCATCGTTCAAATTATTGCTTACTATTTTGGTTTTGTTCCCGACCTTCCTAAAGAATTCAATGCTAAGTAAGTGCATCTTATATGCTAGACTATTATAAAAGCGGCCATAGAAGAAGGGAGTTTATATCATGCAGACACGAAATGGGGAGTGGATGACTGCTGGCCAGTTTGCGGAAAAGGCAGGCGTCACCAAACGGACCATTCAATATTATGATAAGATAGAACTCTTACAACCAAGCCACAGAACGGGTTCCGGGCATCGTTACTACACCAAGCAAGATTTTGCTCGACTTCAAAGAATCTTGACGCTGAAATATATCGGCCTCACCATCGACGAGATAAGAGGAATGATTCACCGTGATGGGCACGAGGAAGATCTCAAGGAATCCTTGAGAGTGCAGAGTACGATTATCGGGCAGAAAATGGAGCATCTTCGACTCGTACAAAAAACATTGAAGGAGACACTTTCATTGTTGGAAAGTTTGGATATTGGAGACGAAGAGGAAGCGGGGATAACAACAGTTAGTAATGAAAGCAATCCGGCATGGGAGCTGTTCGCTTCCGTTATCCGCGTCGTGAATCAGGAATACGAAAGTGCCTTTAACTTGCAGACGAGGATAAGTTTGCATGACGAATTTAGTGTTAACCGTTACAAATGGCATCATTGGCTCTTCGATCAATTACTTATATTAAAACAGGGCAGAATTCTTGAATTGGGCTGCGGAGACGGGGCTTTGTGGCAGAGAAATGCCGATCGAATCCCGGAAGATTGGGACGTAACGCTGACCGACTTGTCTGAAGGAATGCTAAGTGATGCCACGGATCGCCTTGCAAATACCGTGCCACTTTCCCGATTTCGATTCACGCCTGCCGACGCGCGTTCGATCCCTTTTCCGGACGCAAGTTTTGATGCCGTTTTCGCCAATCATATGTTGTACCATGTGAGTGAGCGTCACCAATCTTTAAAAGAAATACGACGTGTTCTTAAACCTGGAGGCATGTTGTTCGCATCTACGATGGGCACAAACCATATGAAAGAAATAAAAGGATTCTTAAGCGAATTAAACCCGCATTATGATTTGGGGCGTCAGGACTTCGCCTGCGAATTCGGGTTAGAAAATGGAGCGGATCAACTCGAAGCTGCAGGTTTCATGAATATTCGTATAAAACGATATGAGGATGCTCTGCAAGTAACGGATTCTAAACCACTCATTGCTTACATACGAACAACGCCTGGGGGACGAGAAAATTTGACTGACAGCCGAGTAACCAAGTTGGAATCTATGCTGAATGCAAAGATACTGGATGAAGGTGCGGTTTGCATAACAAAGGAAGTCGGTCTTTTTGTCGCGTTTCGCAAGTAAAACATGGATAATGAGAAAAAAACAATCATCCGTCGTGCGCCCCATTATGTGGGGCTTTTTGTCGTTTTTAGACGCTAGTTATTTTTTTCTTTAAGGTTCATTTAAGATTCAAAAGGTATACTTTCCGGGAGAATGAAGAAGGAGGACTTTGATCATGGGCAAACCACGAATCGAAGAGTGGACGCAGTTGAGAGGACTCGCATTTCTCGCGATCGTAATGCAGCACTCCCTCGCTGATTACATTTACAGGCCTGATATTGAGCAGGCCGACTCCGTTATGCTGACGATGATTTATCATTTGACCCGTTTTGGAACCCCGACATTTGTCTTTTTGTCAGCCGTCCTGCTGTTCTACAACTATGGTGAAAAATTCAATTACTTGCAATTTATCCAAAAAAGATTCGGGGATGTGTACGTCCCTTTTTTGTGCTGGACGCTTATTTATTGGCTGTATGTCCGTGTGTTTACGCCTTCCTTTTGGCAAAAGGGGGGACAAGAATGGGGCACGCTGCTCAAGGAGATTTTCGTTCCACAAACCGGTTATCAGCTGTGGTTTATCATCATGATTTTACAATTCTATCTGCTGTTTCCGCTGTTTGCATGGGCGTACCGGGCGGTTCGCAGAAGGTTCGAGCCTTGGGATGAACCCAAACGAACACGGCGTGTGATTGCAATCATTGCAGGCTCCCTTGTGTTATATGCGGTTTTGCTGTATCTCTCCTATTACCGGATGGGATCCTGGCCAGGAATGCTCGGAGAGCCATGGTCCAGCCTGATCGAGTACCGCAGCTACTGGTTTCTGATGTATGCCTTCTACTTTGTGATCGGTGCGGTATGCGCCTCATCCATCCAGAAATGGCGCACGTGGTGTACGCGGCTGCTGCCCTGGACAGGCCTTGTATTTATAGGGATGTACATCCGGCTCGGTTTGGATGTTTTGCGGGGATCGGGGGAGGTCGTAAACTTGAACATTTCGACGTACCTCAAGCCCTCGACCTTTGTGATCATTGTGGCGCAAATGGTGCTGCTGTATGGACTGCTCATCATGATGCAGGGCCGTAGCCGGGCTTTTCTGCGGCTGCTTTCCTGGATGGGGCGGTATTCGTTCGGCGGTTATCTCGTGCATGCGCTGATCATTTATGTCATCGCTCGGTTTACCCGTCCGATGGAGCTGGGGGGGAGTCATGTTTCCTTTACACTTCTCACTTTTACCCTGACGGTCCTGGCTTCTCTTGGAATAAGCTACACGCTGTCGCATCTGCCTGGTTCTCGCTGGATCGTAGGAGCCAAACGGCGCTTCTCACATCGGAATGAAACTGAAGAGTCCGATTACCGAAAAGAGTCGCCGGCTATGCTGACGACGCGTTCCAGCCGGTATACGCAATCCCGGTAAAGTTTCATGGCTAAGACATGTACCGAAATCCCAACTAGCATTTGAACAAGATGTAGAACCCCCTTTATGAGCTTCTACCATTGCGTAGAATTTCCACTCATAGTAAGGCTTCTTTTTTTTGTTCCTAAAGCCGTCACAATTATGAACATAGCGAGCTTTATGGCGTTTCGGCGGAACATGACGAAAAAAATTATCTGGTTGTGAGCTTTGTCACTATAATTTTGACCATATGCCTCTATACTTTCCCTATAGTCCAGCAAATCAGAGACTTTCGAGGAGGCTCCTGCTATGACCCTTAGTAAAGAAAAGCTTGTCATTATTGGCAATGGAATGGCCGGAATCAGTACGGTGGAACAAATATTGAAATTGACGTCACGGTTTGATATTACCGTATTCGGCAGTGAGCCGTATCCCAACTATAATCGCATTATGCTCTCTTACGTCTTGGATGAAAGCAAAACAATCGACGATATTGTATTGAATGGGTGGGACTGGTACAAAGAGAACGGCATAACGCTTCATACCGCGACGACGGTATCTCATATCGACGAAGCAAGCCAACAAGTGGTGACGGAAAGCGGAATACGCGTCCATTACGATAAAGTCATTATAGCAACAGGGTCTAAACCATTTATGCTGCCAATACCCGGCAGCGATAAACAAGGCGTTGTTGGCTTTAGGGATATTTCCGACTGCCGGCAAATGGTGGAGGCGGCCAAGACTTACAAGAAAGCAGCCGTTATCGGCGGCGGGCTGCTGGGGTTGGAAGCCGCCAAAGGTCTGGTTCATCTCGGCATGAATGTAACGGTTGTCCATCTGATGGAAGATTTGATGGAGCGACAGCTTGATCATCAGGCCGCATTGATGCTGAAGGCCGAGCTGGAGCGTCAGGGCATTCAGTTTGCAATGGGGGTCCAAACGGTAGAACTGCTCGGAGACGAACGCGTCGAAGGTCTTCGGTTCTCGGACGGTACTGTGCTGGAAGCCGAGTTCGTCGTCATGGCCGTAGGCATCAAGCCGAATGTGGCCGTGGCCCAAGCTAGCAGGATCATAACGAATCGCGGAATCATTGTGAACGACTACATGCAAACTTCAATGCCTGGCGTTTATTCGGTAGGAGAATGCAATGAACACCGCGGCGTCTGCTACGGTCTGGTTGCTCCGCTTTTTGAGCAGGGGATGGTGCTTGCAAAGCACTTGTGCGGTATAGAAACGGCTCCTTATGAAGGCTCCGTCGTATCGACGAAGCTGAAAATATCGGGCGTCGACGTTTTTTCGACAGGCGAATTTATCGAAGGGCCGGAGCATGTCGTCATTGCGCACAAGGATGAATGGAAGCAAACCTACAAAAAAATATTGCTAAAACATAATGTGATTACAGGTGCGGTACTTTTCGGAGACATTGCGGATTCCGCCCGTCTGCAAAAGCTCATTAAGGACAAAACGGTGATGACCGACGAAATATACAACTCTTTGATGGGGAGCGGCTGCTGTGGCGGCGGAGCCGCAAAACAAGCTTCGGTGGAAGCCATGGCTGACGATGAAATCATGTGCGGCTGTAATGGAGTGACCAAAAAAGCTATCATGGATGCAATTGCCGATAAAGGAATAACGACGGTGGAGGAAATCAAAGCCTGCACGGGTGCAACGCGTTCCTGCGGCGGTTGTAAGCCCATTGTCGAGCAAATCCTGCAATACGTCCTTGGCGATGGCTTCAAGACTTCCAACAAACAGGGCATCTGCGCCTGCACAACGTACAGCCGCGACGAGATTGTCGCAGAGATCAAGAGCAAAGGGCTGACCTCGACCAGAGAAGTCATGAACGTACTGGACTGGAGCCAGTCTGAAGGCTGCTCCAAGTGCCGCCCCGCGCTGAACTACTATTTGACCATGATTTATCCGGACACCTACGAAGATGAGAAAGAATCGCGTTTCGTCAATGAGCGATTGAGCGCTAATATTCAGAAGGACGGAACCTATACCGTCGTTCCAAGGATGTATGGCGGCGTCACAACCCCGGAAGATTTGAAGAAGCTCGCAGACATTTCGATGAAATACGATGTGAAATGTGTCAAAGTGACGGGAGGGCAGCGGATCGGACTCATGGGCGTGAGGAAAGAGGATGTTCCCAAAGTATGGGAAGAGCTGGACATGCCATCCGGCTATGCTTACGCCAAATCGCTCCGGACTGTCAAAACCTGCGTCGGATCGACTTTTTGCCGCTTTGGCACCCAGGATTCAATGAGCATGGGGGCCTTGCTCGAACGCAAGTTTGAACGTCTGGATTTGCCGGCTAAATTCAAATTCGCCGTCAACGGCTGCCCGCGAAACTGCGCAGAAGCGTGCACCAAAGATATTGGCATCGTCGGCAATGACGGAGGCTGGGAGTTGTTCATCGGAGGCAACGGCGGTATTAAGGCGCGCCTGGCTGATCTGCTGTGTAAGGTGAAGACGGATCAGGAGCTAATCGAGCTTTGCTCGGCGATCATCCAATACTACAGAGAGACGGGAATCTATCTGGAACGGACATCGGACTGGGTAGAGCGCATGGGGCTGGATGCGATTCGCAAAGCAGTTGTTGAAGATTTGGAAAACCGCAGAGCGTTGGTGGAGCGGATCGAGTTTGCTTTGAAGCAAGTTGAAGATCCGTGGAAAAAAATGTTAAGCGACACGGATACCTGTACGGCGTTGTTCCAAAGCCATGAGCCAGCGGCCAGGTAAATGAACTGCATTTCTATATGTGAATAGGAAAGGGGTACGGATGTATGAAGGAGTTGGAAGGATTTTGTCTGATAGGAGCGCTTGAGCAGTTCCTGCCGCAGATCGGTCGCACAGTGAACTGGAACGGGTGGGAAATCGCCGTTTTTCGAACTTCATCAGGAGAGGTTTACGCACTGGAAAATCGCAGTCCGCATCCTAAGGGCGGGCCGCTCGCAGAGGGGATGGTATCGGGACGCTTCCTGTTCGAGCCGCTTCATGATTGGAAAATCGATCTGAGGACAGGGCTCGTTCAACTGCCTGATCAGGGGCAGGTTCGTTCGTTCCCGGTAAAGGTAGAGGGAGATCAGGTTTACGTCGCTGCGCCAGCCGCCCATCCGGCCTAAATTTGAATCGTTCGTTCAATCGATCCAGCATCTAAGAAATTACGGGGGAGGATCACCATATGTTTACGCCAAGTGTAGAAGCGATCATAGAAACAGCCGTTAAAAAGAAAGATAAAATGAACAAGAATGTTGCTCGCTATGTGGTGTCGGCTATGCTGGCCGGGGCCTTCGTAGGGTTTGGCATCATCCTGATTTACTCCGTAGGGGCGCCGCTTGCGGCTGCGAATTCCGCGTTCAAGACTATGGTCATGGGGATGTCCTTCGGCCTGGCACTGACGCTCGTCGTCTTCGCAGGCTCAGAGCTGTTTACCGGCAATAATATGTTTTTTACGGTGAGCACGCTGGCCCGCAAAACGACTGTGAGCGATACACTGAAAAACTGGAGTATTGTATTTATTGGAAACTTGGCCGGCGCTTTATTGCTCTGTTTGCTTATCGTTGGCTCGGGGCTTTTCACAGGAGCGGGGGAGGAGCATTTGCTCTTCGCCGCTGCGGCCAAAAAAATGGAGTTGTCTTTTGGAGAATTGTTTTTCCGCGGTATTTTGTGCAACTGGCTCGTTTGCCTGGCTCTATGGATGGCCGGAAGGGCGAAAGAAGACATCGCGAAGCTCGTGCTTATTTGGTGGTGCCTGTATGCATTCATCGCCAGCGGCTTTGAGCACAGCGTTGCGAACATGACACTGCTCAGTCTCGCCTATATGCTCCCGCAGCATCCAGAATCGATTACGCTGGCCGGCTGGTTTAGCAACATGATACCTGTCACGCTCGGGAATATTATCGGCGGAGGAATCTTTGTCGGGTTCGTATATTGGTTCATCTCTCCCGTGCGAAGCAAACCATGAATGTATCATCATCGGTATGGGCGTCTTGATGCCCGTTCTGACTATTGCATATCAAAACCAGTACTGGTTGAAAAGCGAATTCGAGAAGTTTAAGAATTTAATGATTTCAACTAAACAGAATGGGTACCGTTTAAAGCCAAAGACTGTTAAATTCCGTCTTTGGCTTTTTTAACTTGACACCTGGGGGTAGCATGAAAGTGAACATAAATGAAGTTTCTACTTAAAATAACTGGAAAAAAAGAGCAAAACGGAATATAATTGAATTACTGTATTTATTGGTAGCGGTTCATTGTCCTATGTATTATTGAAGCATCTGCCCGATCAAATGCCGCTTACAATCGTTACAAACAGCATGCGAGTAGCCGATGTTTTAAAGGAACGTCAGTGGATTGAAACCTACCTGATTGGTGGTCGGGTAAAGCCATCAGGGAATATTACCGACGTACTTGCGAACGAATTTATCCGCCAGTTTAAATTTGATATCAGCTTCGTCACGGTGGGCGGTATCTCAGAGGAAGGGATTTTTGTGGCCACGCCTGAAGTAGGGGCGTTCGGACGGGCAGTATCTGCTGCATCACGCCGCCGAATTGGGATCGCGACACATCATACCCTTGGTAACGAAGGATTTGCGAAGGCTGGACGGATCGAAGAATTAGATCTGTTGATTACAGATGAGGATGCTGATCCAGAAGTGATTGAACGGATTCAAGCGCTAGGCGTTAAGGTGATATTGGCTCGGGTAGAGGGTAAGTGACTGAACAAATCAGATTATCTATTTTATAATAAATTGAATGGGTGTGACGACTTTGTTCTATAGAAGGAAGTTCTACATCGTAAAAAATGAATTTGTAGATATTTTAAACGCACATTTTAACGAAACTAATTTACCAAATCAAACTAAGCATGGAGCTCGATTGGTAGGAAGGTGGATGACACCTAAGAATAATTCTACCACAGAGATTTTCGCTATTTGGGAATATGATAGTTTTGAGAAGTACGAAGAAATAGAAGCGAATGTCAGGAGTGACAGTGAGCACCTTAAACGTATAAGTAATTGGTATGAAAAAAATGGTGGTAGAAATTATGTGTATAAGGAGTATATTTTAGAAGTGAAAAACGAGCAGTTGATATCAACAATATTAAAGTAAGAATCCATTACTAAGATGTTCAAAACGCAACAATAAGACAATTTTCTAGTAAAAAGTCCGCGTTCAACAGGAACGCGGGCTTTATTGTTTCAACTGCAGCGCAGGTCGAATTCCTTAGATAATGATTGAACAACAAAGGATGGCCTTTAAAACTTGCCATTAGAGATAACGCGGAGAACCGTATCACAAATAGTGGTAAAGCAGAGGATTGAACTGAAGGTTGACGCAGCAATGCTAAATCTGTAGAACTTGGATAGCTGAAAATGTGCTCATGCCCAATAAGCGTGAGCTTTTTATTTGATAATTGACTTACAAAATCTTCTCGTGTTATATTGTGCATACACGACATGCACAAAATAATTGAGGAGGCATGGCATGCTAGCCTTAGACATTCGAAACCTAAATAAGATGTATCCCGATTTTCAGTTAAGGGATGTATCGTTTCAGCTGGAACAGGGTTATATTATGGGCTTTATCGGCGCCAACGGCGCGGGGAAAACCACCACCATCAAATCGATCATGAATATGGTTCATACCGATGGCGGCGAGGTTCATATTTTTGGCAAGAACATGGCTGAACATGAAATCGAATTAAAACAGGAGATCGGATGCGCATTTGGCGGAATCGATTTCTATACGCGAAGCAAGATCAAAATGTTGACCGATGTGATTAAGAGGTTCTATAAGAATTGGGATGAAGCAGCCTACTCCGGCTATCTAAGACGATTCAAATTGGATGAGAATAAAAAAGTCGCCGAATTGTCAACGGGGATGAAAGTCAAGTACAGTCTGGCTCTTGCCTTATCCCATGGCGCAAAGCTGCTCATCCTCGACGAGCCGACAAGCGGGCTCGATCCGGTGGCCAGGGACGATCTGCTGGATCTATTCCAAGAACTTGTCGCAGGCGGCAAGATCAGCATTCTTTTCTCGACCCATATTACCTCCGACTTGGAGAAGTGCGCGGATTTTATCACTTTTATCGCGGACGGGAAAATCGTTAACAGCGCTGAGAAAGAAGAGTTTAAGGAGTCCTATCGGTTGCTGAATGGTGATGAAAGTGAGCTGAGCCGGGTGAAAGAACGAATGATTTCCTACAAAGTCAATTCGTTTGGTTTTACGGGACTCATCCACTCTACAGACTTCGATCCCTCTTCCGGCATCAAAGCAACCACGCCGAGTCTCGAGGAAATCATGATCTATTTCGCGAAGAGGGAGCCTGCGTATGTATAACTTGGTGATTAAGGATTTGAAATTAGGCATTCAGCCGATCATGTTCGTCTTACCTTTTTTGATGGGATTGTTAATGCTCATTCCCAGTTGGATCTATTTTATCGTCCTTCTGTATTTTTGCTGGATCACGGTCCCGAACATGTTTGGCAACTATAAAACGCATAACGACTTGATGTTTACTACGATGATGCCCGTAACCAAGAAGGACATGGTGAAAGCAAGGGTATCCGTTATCGTCATTCTGGAGATATTGCACGTCGGGGCCGCCATGATCTTCGGTTTGATCCATGATCTCGTCTACTCAAATCTAAACATAACCTACCTATTCTTTGCCCCGACCATGGGTTTCTGGGGACTCAGTATGGTCATGCTGGCAATCTTCAACATCGTCTTTATTCCTATGTACTACAAGACGGCATACAAATATGGCGGGGCGCTAGCCTCAGCAATAATAGCCGCTATGCTTTTTGCCGGAATTGTACAATGGCTGGGAATACAGATTCCGTCCATGTTCGACATATTCAATGTTACCGTCGCCGACCATATCGGCTTTCACGCATCTATCCTGGCCGCTGGAATCGTAATCTTTGCGGCATTCACCCTGATTGCTTACCGGATTGCGGAGAAACGATTCCTTAAAGTGGAACCACTATGAACGTATCGATCTCGAACACATCGGAAAAACCGATCTATCAGCAGCTTTTTGAACAAATCAGCGCCCAGATTTTGAAAGGCGAGCTTCCAAGCGGTTATGTTTTACCGCCCATTCGACAAGCAGCTCAGGAGCTTCGCGTGAGTGTGATCACCGTCAAGAAAGCTTGGGAAGAACTCGAACGATGCGGTCTGATCAACACCTTCACCGGCAAAGGATGCTTTGTTGCCGAATTTTCATTCGAGGAGATGCTGCAGATACGCAATGAAATGATCTTGAAGCAAATGGAAAGAGACACTTCCTACTACAAATCCTTTGGCCTCACCTTGGACGAAGTGGTTGAGCTGTTGAAAAAGATTTATTAATAACCTCTCTAATGAATTATAGAAAGAACGCTGCCGTTTGGTCGGTGGGAGATGTACTTTTTTAAAAATTTCGCAAAGGAGTTGCATAGCCATGAAAGGTTTAGACAGAATATTTCTTATCGGAGCGATGCTGCTGGTTGTCGGAGTCGCGTGGGCGCTTACGATAAATGATATTGGAACGAAAGAGTGGATTTTGCTACTGTCAATAATTGTGTTGGGTTTCATAGCCGGGTTGATTCAAGGGCGGGCAATACTTCTTCATAAAAGGGATAAAATGGGAGAGGGCAAAATGAAATTCTGGATAGTTGGAACACTCATCGTGTTTGTTGCTCTGAAAGTTGCAATGAATATAGTGATTCCTTCGTATATAGCTAATGATGGGATTGGGATCTTGGTATCTATCATTTTTGTCATTGGGGGACTTTTCATCGGACGTTCTTTTTACTCCCGACTTCATCCGGTGAATGTAACCGATAGACCATTATGAAGATTGGAATATTAGGTTTTGCTTATAGGGATTAGTTTTCGGATTAATATATCTAATGATATAAAGTTAAAGGAGAAAAAATGAAATGACTGATAAATTTAAATTTTTATACGTAATTACTGCAATTTTGGTAGTTGTTTGGCTTTTCATTTTACCATGGTATAACCTTCCAGCATACTTGGAAGTTATAGTAAATGTCGTAGCTATTGTATACTTTGCGATTATCATCAATTACGTCAAAAATCATAAAAAGCAATTCTTCAAATAGCACGTAAGTTTTAATAATTATTAAATCAAATCTGCTATACAGTTGCAAATTTCTTGTTTAAGAATAAACAGTGAAAACAATTTGTTTCAGAAAAGGACGCATTACTGGAGTAATGAAAAAGCCCAATTTCTTATTAATAATACTGAGAAGTTTGGGCTTTTCACATTGTACTTTACGTTTTAAATCCGCATTTTCCTGGCTACACCCCTTAGCGTACGTTTTTCGCGTTTTGCTGGCTGGGCCCCTATTAGAAATGGCGAGATGCCATTGCAAGCTCATCCTCGAACATGGCAAAGCGCAAACTTCAGCAGAGCGGCGGCGGGAAATTCGCCAAGAAAGGAGATTTTATGTTCTGATCGCGAATCCATTATTGCTCGGTTGCGGATGTAACAGTAATTGGTGTAGAAATTGAGACTAGAGGTATTTCGCTTAAGACCCGATAGGCTGAACCGTATCATATATAAAAGTTAGATCATTGCGTTAACGGGAAAATGTTTGTTAAAACCAATAGGGGGCGATCGTCATATTTTTTCTAGAAAGCCTTTCATCGATTTTTAGCTATGGATTTTCTTTTCTCTGTTAAGTTGCGTTTTTTATTCTTTTTTTTTGTAGTTGTGTTACTTATAGTTGCTTTGGGACCCATGAAAGAGCTAAGCATATTGAATGCTGGGCGCAATTGCCGATAAATTCCAAACATTTTTTGTATTTTTCCGATCATGGACATAATTCCATCGAATCCGCCGAAAACTGAAAACAGAGATGAGGGAGCAGATTGAGATTGGGATTGAACTGGCTGTCCAAGAGCACCCGAAGGTTCTCTACCAGGAAATGAAGGAGCACTGACGTTCACTTTTTTTCTTGTCTTCACTGATAATCACTTCCTTTGCTTAAGATTAACCTCTCTTCGCGAGGGAAGAAGCTACAACTACGAGAAAGAATCACCAACAAATCCACCTACCGAACATTCACCTCCCACGTTTTTTTTGTCCCTTATAGCTTATGTGTTGATAGAGCTTGGTGATTGGATGATTGTTCTGTAATGATGATTGACTACCAGATTGAATATGAATATGCATGGGAGAAAATGTTATGGCTTGTGCCAGTAATGGCCAACTACCCGCTCAATGTATGCCCGGCATGAATGTCGCATTGGACTGTCTCCACGCTGCTCCCGCGGCGCACAAATTCAGGAGAATAGCCAAAAAATTTCGAAGGAGCTGACGCAATCAGCTCCTTTGGCATTTTTCGCCTTTGCCCCGTTAAGCTGAACCAAACCATAAGTAACGGCGAAATATTTGGTGAAACGACTGCAAAGGCTCCTTTATCAGAACTTCCTAGCAACAATGAAATATTCTTGAGAACTTTTCTTCAAGCAATCCGTTTCGACAATTGAAAAATTCCCTTTCTCAATGGTATCGGCTAAATTGCGTATTTTAAATAATCTTATATTCGGCATTAAACCAACTCTGCCTGTAAAGTATAACAAGTTTCTTAGAAATATCTTTTCTCCCACGCATGGTGTTGCAGAGATTAATAATCCTCCCGGTTTCAACAGTTCATTCATTCTTTGTAGAACGATCTGTTCATCTTCCAATAAATGCAGAACATGAAAGGCCAAGATGATATCAAATGATCCTTTCTTATACCTTTCATCAAAAATGGTCACATGTGCATAGTTTATATTTGCGATGTTTCGCTCTTTTGCCTTTTTTTCGGCAATTGCGATCATATTAGAAGATATATCAATCGCATGAATTTCTTTCAAATCTTCGGCAATTTCATTAGATATTAATCCAGTTCCACAGCCGTAATCCAACACCACGTTGCTTATTTTGAGATACGTTTTCGTTCGTTGTATGATTTGGAGGTAAGTCTGTTCATCCTTCATCTCGATTTGATCATATTGACTTGCGGTTTTGTCCCAAAACCGTTCTGATTTATTCATTTCCGTTACACCATCTTTTCTAGAGCATTCATCCTAATGGAATACTGAATCCTGTTCCTCCCGGTTGAATCCTTTAATGATTAGCCATATAGCCAAAATCAATTGTTGTAAGGCTATTGGAATGTTCAACATCATGTAGGTTGCATCCAGACCGATGAAGCGAATCATAAATAATAAGCTTGCCAATATGGACAATGCAGACCCAACAAGACCCAAAACGGACAACCAACGTGGAACGATTTTTGTTTGGTAAAATATGCTGTTAAACAAGAACATAGCCAAAACAAATGCCAGTGTCGTAGCTACATGGTTCACCAAATCACGTCCTTCCCTTAACAATCCGCCCAGGGTCTGAACATACGAACCATTCAGAGTTCCAACTTTTGCGAATTCGTGGCTTAATGTCAATAGCAACAGAAGAATGATTACACCCATAATAATGAACACACCGGCAATGATGCCGAAAGCAACAGATCCAAGAGCTAAACCTTTATTATGCTTACTTAATATCGGATACAAGCAAATAGGAATACCAACATAGGCAACAACCATTAACAACTGGAAAAATGCTCCTATTAGTACCTGATTTTCATTTGTCGAAGCCTTGACAAGGTAGTCTGCTCCATCTATAACAGGAACAACACTAAATAGGCCTGTAACCAACCCGGCTAATAGTAACACCCCGGTAATTACTGCAGACCTTCTGCCTGAATTTATACTCTTCCTCAACATCATGAGCCTCCTTAGTTACCTGTCCCTTACGGGTGTTTGCGGGACACGTTTTATGGCTTATCCTCATATTGAAAGACCTCTTCGATGGACTTTCCGAAAACACGCGCGATGCGAAAAGCCAACTCCAAGGAAGGTGAATAATTCCCCTTCTCGATAGCAACAATTGTTTGTCTGGTGACCCCAGCCTTATCTGCTAATTGCTGCTGGGTCATCTCGTTATGATGAAAGCGAAGATTCCGTATATGATTGCTGATCGCATCCTTTCCCATGTTAAACTCCTTTTCTATAAAAGTATAATTGAGCGATACGTCCCAGGAGATCGGATAAAAAACCGAAGAGGATCAACACAAGAAACGTTAAGTAAGTTGGAACATCCGTAACGAGCGGAACCATGGATAATATAAACCCGAAGAAAAACACATACAGCGAAATCCGGTCTGCCTTCAACTCGATGATTTTATCCAACTCATCTTCAAAAGAAGGCTCATCTTCGTTCGTGGCGATTTTATTGAAGATGACAAACACGATATGAATGATAATCTTCGCTACAATCGACACCGGGAGCAGCACCAGAATGAAGGAACCCCAAAAACTGAAGTCGCTGGCTGAAGTGATGCTGCCTTCCTTGGCATTGTTTATCGCGTATAAAGTGTAGAGGGTGAAGATGAGTATACTGCTGATGATGGAAACAAAAACTTTTTTTTCTTGATAGGACATATTGACCTCCTAATTTAAGTATCATTCACAAATGTAAACTAAACTATACATAATGTAATTAAAACTAGATCATTTGTCAAGTTTATTTTACATGTAGGTTGTACACGGGGAAGGGCGCAGTCATGTGAGCTAGCTATCCCATTCAATAATTCCCAATTTGTGTTTATAAACAGGATACGAGGACATAATGATTTTAGGTTAACTGCGAACAAGAACATACGTGCAAAATCATTCGAGAATAAGATGGAGGGGCGCTTTGTTAATGTCGAATAAAAAGAGCTACTATGCATTCGAGGATCCATCTGGCACAATAATTGAATTTCAAGCAACCAGCTTACAGCAGGCCATGGTGATTAAGAAGAAGAAGGCCCTAGAACTGGGGATTCCTAAAGAGGCTTTTGAGCTAACGAGCATACGCAAAAAACCAAGCCAGAGCGCATAGTCATCATATGTGGACATCCGTTTTAGGGAACGGAAATGTCCACTTTTTTTTGTGAAGATGAAGGCGGGAAGGAATGACTTCGTTTTTCCATGTATACCGTCCGGAGGAGTTCGGCTCGAAACATGGTTTTTGATGTGACTAATGATAGCGAGAAATCAAAAAAAGAACCTGGGTAGCTTGATCAGGTTCTTTAATATTGCATATAAACAGACGCGATGATATAATCAGATTGCAACTTTTCCGAGTTCAATGGACACAATAGTTTCAATCTACACTTTAATTGTACCATGCCGGTAAACTCTTGTCAAATGTTTTTTCTCATTTTAATGGATAGGAGAGATGCAGAATGAGTTCTTTGGTTCTCAGTTTTCGGGAAATGGAAAAAACGCAGCTTTTACTCGTTGGCGGAAAAGGGTTGAATTTAGGGGAATTATCAAAAATTGAAGGCATACAAGTACCGGAAGGATTTTGTATTACAACAGTAGGATATCAAAAAGCCATCGAACAAAACGAAACTTTTCAAGCTTTGTTGGATCAACTAACCATGCTAAAAGTAGGAGATCGAGATCAAATTGGTGAAATCAGCAGGAAGATTCGACAAATCATTATGGAAGCAGAAATTCCCGCTGATGTTGTGGAAGCCGTTGCTCACTATCTCTCCCGGTTTGGCGATGAACATGCTTATGCAGTGCGTTCCAGTGCGACTGCTGAAGATTTGCCACATGCCTCTTTTGCTGGTCAACAAGACACCTATTTAAATATCATCGGCAAAGAAGCGATCTTGCAGCATATCAGCAAATGTTGGGCTTCTCTATTTGCGGATCGCGCGGTAATCTACCGTATGCAAAATGGCTTCGACCACAGTCAGGTTTATTTGTCCGTTATCGTTCAGAGGATGGTCTTCCCGCAGGCTTCAGGGATTTTATTTACCGCTGATCCGATTACTTTTAACCGAAAGGTGCTAACCATCGATGCCAGTTTTGGACTTGGTGAAGCATTGGTCTCCGGCTTGGTATCTGCCGATTGTTATAAAGTACAGGAAGAGCAAATCGTCGATAAAAGGATAGCAGCCAAAAAATTGGCTATCTATGGACGAGAAGAAGGCGGAACAGAGACCTGGCAGATCGATCCGGATCAGCAAAAGACACAAACACTTACTGATCAACAGATTTTACAACTAGCACGCATCGGAAGACAGATCGAAGCTCATTTCCGTTCCCCCCAGGACATCGAATGGTGTTTAGTTGATGATACATTTTATATTGTCCAGAGTCGTCCAATCACTACTTTATACCCCATCCCTGAAGCGAATGATGAAGAAAATCACGTTTACGTATCTGTCGGCCATCAACAAATGATGACTGACCCGATAAAACCATTGGGATTGTCTTTTTACCTGTTGATCACTCCCGCACCCATGCGTAAAGCTGGTGGAAGGTTGTTTGTTGATGTTACACGTATGCTGGCTTCACCTGTCAGTAGAGAAACTTTTTTAAATACTCTGGGGCAATCCGATCCGCTCATAAAAGACGCATTTATGACTATAATAGAACGAGATTTTATAAAATCGCTGCCAAATGATAATAAAGAACTAGGCTCCAGTAATAGCAGTAAAGGCAGGCCGTCTGCAGGTTTACAACCACAAATCGAAAATGACCCGACAATCGTTTCTGAATTGATTAATCGTAGTCAAGCATCGATAGAAGAGCTAAAACATAACATCCGAACGAAATCGGGAGCGGATTTGTTTGATTTTATCCTGGAAGATATCCAGCAATTAAAGAAGATCTTATTCGACCCACAGAGCTCGGCTGTGTTTATGGCCGCGATGAATGCTTCATCATGGATCAATGAAAAAATGATGGAGTGGTTGGGTGAAAAAAATGCAGCAGACACGATTTCCCAATCTGTGCCCAACAATATTACTTCGGAAATGGGGCTGGCGCTATTGGATGTCGCAGATGTGATTCGTCCGTATCCGCAAGTAATTGATTATTTACAGTATGTAAAAGAGGATAACTTTTTGGATGAACTGGTTGCGTTTGATGGTGGACAGGAAACCCAAGCCGCGATCCAGGCTTTTCTCGACAAATACGGAATGCGATGTGCCGGAGAGATTGATATAACCAGAACGCGTTGGAGCGAAAAACCAATTAAATTGGTCCCAATAATTCTGGGTAACATCAAAAATCTTGAGCCTAATGAAAGCAAACGGAAATTTGAGCAAGGTCGACAGGAGGCTTTGGAAAAAGAACAAGAGTTATTGGAACGATTGAAGCTATTACCGGATGGTGAACAAAAAGCCACAGAGACAAAACGAATGATCGACCTAGTCCGGAATTTCATCGGTTATCGCGAATATCCCAAATACGGCTATATTAATCGCTACTTCTTTTATAGACTGGCTTTGCTGCAAGAAGCCGAGCAACTCGTACAAGCCAACGTTATTCATGAGAAAGAGGATATTTATTACCTCACTTTTGAAGAGCTTCACGAAGCCGTACGCACAAATAAACTGGATTACCAGATCATCAGCAAACGAAAAGACGAGTACAAATTATATGAAAAACTGACTCCGCCACGTGTTATTACGTCTGATGGTGAAATCATTGCAGGCGAGTACAAACGAGAAAATCTTCCAGCCGAAGCGATTGTAGGACTACCTGTTTCTTCCGGAGTTATAGAGGGAAGAGCTCGTGTTATCTTAAACATGGAAGATGCTGATCTAGAAGATGGAGATATATTGGTCACCTCCTTTACCGACCCTAGCTGGACACCATTATTTGTATCCATAAAAGGCCTAGTCACCGAAGTTGGCGGACTAATGACCCATGGGAGAGCGTCGATTAATTCTCCCCAACTTGCCCTGTGCGATGAATCTCATGATTCGGATCCCTTCATTTTCTCCATGAAATGAAGGGTTTTCTTTCATTTCCTCACCAATCCTCTCGTTTTCGTGGTATAATCATATTAACATGATCTGA
>NZ_JBHTHC010000030.1:0-79699 GCF_042676285.1 Paenibacillus sp. GCM10027626
CAAGGTTCGGGTCTTCGCCAAAATCAAGGGGATGGCGGTCAACATCAAATTGATCGTGAAAAAACTAGGTTACTCTTACAAGGACCCCTTTGTCCGGCAAAAAAGCCGAAGACAGAGGGGCGCTTCCGCATGCGCATAAAGGCCGATTCGTCAGCCCGGTAGCCTGAAAAAGGCTGAAGGACGATGTGAAATGTATAGTTCGAGTCTACTCGAAGGCCACGTTTAGATGGAAATCTTCCTGAAATTTCAAGAAATCTTCAAAACAGATACGGGGAGCCTTAACATTTGAAATTAATCGACGCTCTCATTTTGATTCACTAACAAAGTGGATACCCTCTTTTTCAACGACAGTCACATCATATATGCCTTAGTCTGGGACAAGAATTAAGCATTTAGTGACTGGATCATCTTTAGCGCTCAATGTTTTATATTGAATGCTTTCCGCTGGAACTTCATTAGGGATCAAGTTACCAGTCTTATAAGAAGCCGTTAGTTCGCCGCTATTCATCCAGACGGAATGTCCTTCTCGATTACTTTTTATTTCTTCCATAGACATGCGACTCATTTTCCCCCCAGAGTAATAGGGGACTTCAGTAATTTTTTTGGCAAGCTTATCTTTGGCAAGCTTGTAAAGGAGTAGTTGACCTTTATTGCAGCATCGAACCTGTCCAGCAGATCCTTATTGGAATACTGGAACTATTCCTTGAGCAAAACAAACGACAAAAAAGCTCGTTCCACGCTGTGCGGAAATACATGCAATCAAACTGTAAATGGTGCCATTATTGACTTGAGTACAAAAATCATGGATGACCTTGGTGTTTCAGGGGCCTGAAAACGACCGCTCAATCTATGTGCTTTATGGCGCTGGGCATAAATTTGAGGAGGAGACCTGACCTTAAAACGAGGAGGACACCTCCTCGTTTTTTTACTCTTTGTCGATGGTCATATGTAGAACAATTTTTGTGATAAAGAAAAGACCTCCTGTCTCCTCTGATGACTCCAAGGTTATTTCGTAAAAGAAATTTTTCCTTATCGTAATTATAGCCATTGCAAACCCATCGGAAAGTTCCTTGATTTTAATAAACTCGCTCTTAATTCCACCTTGCTGCTCTTTGCATTCATCGGGAACAAGATTGAGTGCCTTAGAGCTAATGAAGGATTCTGCATGTGCAAGCCAAGGGTGATGACCCTCATTGAAAGACTCTACTGTTTTGTCACTAAGGTATTCGATCTTACCAGCCGAATAATATGGGATCTCATTAATATTTTTGCCCGCATAGCTGCTCAAATCCAATGAATAGATCGTCGTAGTGAATTGGGTTTGTGCATGGCCTGGTGTTACTTCTTTTACTTCTTTTACTTCGTTAGAGTTTAACTGCACTGTTTCGGAAGACGGAGCTCTTTCGGCAGTACATGCAGTCAGTACCATGAAACCAAGAGTGACACAAAGAATAATTAGTAATTTACGAACGTTACTTCTACTCATGATTCTCTCCCCTTTTCATATACATATTAAACAGTTTTAATCTCATTTAGCCCAACCTACTACCCGAAAAAAATTCTACCACAATTGTTATATATGACATGACTTTTGCAGTTCACCCCATCTAATGAGAATGCAAAATTGCCAAACTCGACTTTATCGCGTCCCGAAACCGCTCGAAATTAGCTCATGATTTCTTCCTCGTTTGGTCTTGGCCGGATCATTGAACCCTCAATGCTATAATATGCCTGTTCGATCATCTACAAAAAACTCCTTCAAATGATGTTTACAAATGCAAGATTGCAGAATTGGCATTATCCTGCTCGTACTCCAGGCGCCGCGGGTCTCAATTTTATCGCAGGTTCTATTGATAGGGTCGCTCCAGATGGAAATACAGTAACGTATAATGTTTATGATCTTGCTAAATGGGTGTCGTATCACTTTAATGCCTGAGAAAAGATCATCAATTAAATCATGAAGTGTCCGAATATTCGGGTATTTTTTCGTCTTCATCAGAAGAATTCTAAAATTAAAGCAACCTTCAGATTTTAACCTGCGTCTACAATTAATGCAAAAAAAAGGGGAATGCCAAAGATATGTCGGAATCGTGAACTAGTAATATTAACTTCACCTTAAAGGTGATCCTCTCTTTTGGGTGATATCTTCTCTGTAACCACTATTCTTCCAAAGAGTAGGACACTTTTTTATATTTTTATGAAGCGTTACTTTCGAAATTCAGGTTTAGCAAAAATATAAGCCAATCCTCAGTAAGGAGGTGCGTTTCTTAAAATTTTCTTTTTTCAATTAAGGAATTAAATTAAATATTTTTATTTTTGTAACCAAACCTTCTTTTACTTCAAAGCGCATATAGTCGTACTGATCCTCTTTGCTTTTTTCATATTCACCATCGTTGGAATCTCCACTATTCATTCGGATATCTGGATAAGCCTCTTTCAACTTTTGAACAGAATCACCAATTTCAATCCCTTTAGTAGTTATATATCCTTTTTTAGAAACACTCATGGTCATTATCCAGAATGTTTTGCTATTATCTTTTGGTGAAAACAACTCAATTTCAAGACCATCATAGGCAAGTTTCTACCCTCGTTTGCCGCTGTGGTTTAAGTTTGTATCCCCTGAAAAAGGTTATAGTCAGTCTTATTTAGTAAGGATGATTTTATATATGTATCGGAAAGAACCTCCATTGCTGTTCCTTCAAACCTCCACAAATATTGCTTCTTTTCTTTCTCACTCCAAGCATCTATAAAAGTTGGATTGTAGACTGTGTTCTCCGAATATGCAGGTATCATATTGTTGAGCATCTGTAATTGTTCATTTTTTGAAAGAGAAAGCAGCTGATCTTTGAACCCTTGATACATTGCATCATCTTCTTTAAGCCAACTGAACAAAACATGCATTTTATCATCTTGAGGGAATATGTTTAACAAAAGGATCTTCATTATTGTTTTTGGGTCATCTAAACGATTCAATTGATTTCCTTTAATATCGTATTCTAGATAGAAACCGGAGCATACTGCGATAGTTGCATGTCCATCAAATGATATTTCTACGGTTTCTATGATGTCGTATTTGCTATTAAGGAGTGCATCATCCAGGATTCCTTTATGCCGTAAAGAATCGTTTATCCCGAGATCGTATCCTTCTGCCAAGTCTAAGTACTGATCGCTCTTCATCAAGCTTGGTTTGGTATCACCGAGTTTCTTATGAGCATTATGAGCCTCTAGTTTTTTGTGATATTCAAATGAGAATGCCCGATATGCAAACATGAATTTCTGTTGATCCGTTCCGCTGTAGTCTGTAACCTCGACTGGCAAGAACAAATTAGTGTCGTGTTTACCACAAAAGCCGGTAAACGTTGTTGCAACTGATCGTCCGACACGTTTGAAATTGTACTTCATCCTTATTTTCGTTGGGGAAGCTTTCACCATGTATACTTCACCTTTTTCGCCAATACGGGTTAAAATTCTATTATTTTGGATAGAATGCGCCCTGATTATATTAACTGAACATTCCGATTTATTAGGGTGGATACAATGCTTTATTCGTGATTCATTTATTCTCTTTTTCATTGCTGACTCTAGGGGTATTTTTGGATCTAAAACAGGCTGATCCTGAATATTTCCATGGCATTTCTTATACTTCTTTCCGGACTTGCAAGGGCAGAGATCGTTTCTACCGATTTTATTATTCATCTGGCAGGCTCCTTTACAGTTGCAAATTCATGGTCTACTTAAATACTTACTTTAGTAGTTTTATCCTACTGCCCTTATCTTAACACATATTGGGACTACAGCCGCTACCAGCCCGGTAAATGAAGTGTTGACAGCTAACACTTTATTTTCTCAGTATACAACTATGGACAATCACTGCACACCAGATCAACAAGATCGGGATTAAGGCTGATAGTATGGGTAGCGTGGCTGCCAACAGCCAAGACAACCTGGAAGAACAATATGTTAAGCTCGAAAACAGAAAAATAAAGAACGACCATTGTCCGCCAGGACTTAAGGGTCGTTCTTTATTTAAATAAATATAAAGCTTGCGGGTAAATGCCTACAAGGACAGGCCGTTATCGAGAGTATGGTCGTTTTCTATTGTACACTTAGGGCGGGCCGTTATAAATGGAAAAATCAGGGCAGAAGAACAATCAGGATTGTGAGCTGCAGTGTTCCTGTGAAGGTGGCCGCTGTGATCGGCGTACCTCCGCGGCTGCTTGTCAGGATGCCTGGATCAACTTCCCTAGACGAATGAACATCCTTGTTTAAGGGAATCTTCGAAGGAATTTTCAGGCGTATTGGGCCGCTCAGTAGCAGTGTTCATTTTTTAAAAAAAATAAACTGCCCTTATCGCACAGTTCATCTCCCCAAAACCACCACAGTTAAGGGCTATACGTACATTATACCATGGACCTTATTAGATGAATAGTCTCTAATGAAGAAAAAGATACACTCAGAATACAAATGATTCCATTACCAACGATTGCGGTCCTGGAATCATCTTCATCTATAAGTAGCATTACAGCGGCTAACAAGATTTTTTGTTATTACCTGATATGGTACAATGTGTAAAAGGAGGGGTTTTATGAATAGTCGAGGTATGGTGAGACTATTGGATGAACTGGGGCGTATCGTATTGCCGGTTGAGCTTCGGCGTACTCAAGGCATCCAAATTGGAGATTCGCTCGAATTTTTTGATGATGAAAGAAATGGCCGTCTTTTACTGCGAAAGTATCGCGCCATGGAGTGCATTTTCTGTTTTTCACCTGATCAAATTACGATTATCCGTGATCGTTTAATATGTCATAAATGTTTGGATGAAGTAACCAACCCAAATGTTAAAGTAAAGTCTTAGGATCGGATTTGCAGAGCAGCCTCTAGAACTTCAAGGGAGCGCTTTCGATCAAAGTCGTCACGCTGAAGTAGTAGGGCATTAATGGCAAGTAATGTCTCGTCTTCTTGTTCCATTTTAAACATCGTAAAAAGATCTACATTACATGCTTTTGAGATTCGCTCCAATGTCCGGATTGTAACGTTCCGCTCACCGCGTTCCAGGGATCCGAGATAAGTGTAACTAGTACCAACCAATTCAGCTAACTGCTCTTGTGTAAGGTTCCGGCTCTGTCGGCAAACACGTACAATATTGCCTATACGTTGTAACACAGTGCGGAGCTCAACTCATAGCGTTTGCGATGAAAACCACATATGGATGTGACGGGATTTCCACGCGGCAACATAATGAGCCTTCGGGCAATCAAGATGTATGGACACAACAAACCTGCTTAAATTCCTCAAATGTAACTTTTTTATTTGTATTTTCCTCTTCTGAGAAGTCCCAACGCATTCGAGCAAGTTGCATTACATCCTCAAGCGTGGCCAATCGAACAACTGCCATACAATCACCTCTTGAATTGTAAATAACTACTAACCTTATTTTACCATGCCGTTCCTGTAAACTCCCGTTAGCGTAACAGGCCGCTGCGGCAGCCTGTTGTTTATTCTTGAGCTATCGTGTCCCGATAGATTAAATTATTCTGTTTGTCAAAGACTTCTACTACGTAATCAGATGATTCCTCTTTAAAATATCCATACCATAAATATGTGTTAGGAACGTCCTTAACATCCGTTAAACTATCTTTCAAGTTTATCAATGTCGCTTGGTGAATATCATTTATAATAATCTTTTCAAGATTATCAAAGGAGGTAAGACCAAAATAGAATTTATTTGAGTCATTCGATGCACCAGTACTCGCCATTGATAATTTCTGTTCTATATCAATTTCTAAACCAGTCCCCGTGGAAGATCCATCAAATTTCCATCCGAAAATACCCTTATCTAATCTTACTCCAACTATTTGGTTTTCTTTATTCAAGAAAAAATAAAAGGCTTTTCTTCCATATTCACTCCCTCCAATAATTTGATTTATCTGCATGAAATTTGAGGAACCTTCTTCGTTATAGAGTACATCATTAATAGATTTAAATGACCTATTGTAATCTGAAATAAAATAAATTAAACCGTAGATTAATAGAATTATAAATAGAATTTTTCTTTTCTTCATTTGACTCTCCTTAAAATATTCACAGTAATTTCACCAAACGATTAATTTGCGAACTTCGCAATTAATTCCATACTTGGAGTTATTCGCGAAGCGTTAAAACTATCCTGCCCTTTAGCTTAATGAAGCATCGTCGGTCAATTACTTTATTTTCTCAGTCTACAACTTTATTTGCCAAGTCTAACACTTTATTTTAGTCTAGAACTTTATTTTCTTCTGACAATACTGAAAAGTTAATGATGGTTAAAAAGCTAGTAATTTCAATGTATAACGCATGTTTAACAATCCGCAAAACAACATGTTATAGAACGTGTTAAACATATGTAAAACCATTCCTCTTTTTTCCCAGACCAGCCTAGGTTTCTAGTAAGTTATACCAAATTGTTGTGATTGAAAATAAATGAATAGAGCGGGTTTTTAATGAATTTGAAATTCAATTTTTTTAGCATCTGAGAAACTTGATCGGCGCTATAGCGCGGCACACAAATTTTTGGGTGGTATTTAAGATGTAAGCGTCAAAAAGTCCCCATCTCATGCACAAGGTGGGGACTTTTTGTTGATGCTTACGAAACAGTATACTTTGCTATTCTGCATCAAGCATAACTGTGTAGTGACTTTCCAGCACAAATTCACCTAGTACGGTTGTTCCGTTATCAGCATACAGCGGAATTGTCTGAGAATTACCTTTCTCATTCATATACTCTATCACCTCATCTGGTGATAAAACATTAGGGGCCAGATCAGTAGCTCTAACGTAGCCTTCAACTCCATTAGTACCGATTGCAGAAACCAAGTCTGGTTCAACTCCTATGGAATATTCGGACAACGCAGAACCGTAAGTTTCCCCATTGTCGTTTACACCATATTCCGAAAGAAGCATTATGGGAGTAATATCGGCAGTTATATCTACAGATTTATTAATTGTGCTTGTCAACGTAGGAACGTCAAATTGCTGAATCGGGGATTTATATCCGGTAAATTCTGTATAGCCATCTCCATTATAAAACCGACCTTTACTTTGAGAATAGTACTTGCCTGCAGTCTTTATTGTAGGAGAATTCACAAAAAAAGTAGCAACAGCTGATGTATTATATTCAAAAGTACTGGCAGCCGCAAGATTTCCGGATTCATTAAAAAGACGAGCTTGGCCACCCATGTAACCTACTTTAGTATTCCCTTCCTGACAACTTACACGGGCAGTAGCTTCTACTGTGGCCTTCGATGTACCAGCCCATCCTACCCTTACTTGTGATATAAACTCATATGAATATCCATCATATATGTGTGAAGTCTTATAAGGGTCGGACTGGGTATTTGCAAATACTGTTGATGTAATCAATACGGTTGCTAAAATATAGACTACTAAGACACTTAACGTCTTCTTTTTCAATTGTTTTTCCTCCCTTAAAAAAAGTTGGCAAGTTTCTTAAAATTAATCAATGTTTGAATTATACAGTTTAAATTCTCCAATTATAGTTGTACCATCTGACTCATAAAGCGGAATAGATTGATAACCGACTGATTCAACTTCCTTTTGATGGGCAATTGCTTCTTCCGGCGATGAATAAGATGATGATATATCAGAAGATTTGATATATCCTACTACCCCATTCTCTCCTTGTGCTCTAATTAAGTCTGGTTCTTGTGCCTCTCCAGCTGGATATGGACCATGCCCATATGTTTGGCCATTCTTATTGACAGAATAACTAGGAGCTTCCCCTTCAACCTTAGATGATTGATTTACATATGCTTTTGCATTCGATGAAGAGTTCATGGTGTAAACAATTGTTAAACAGAATACTAAAGCTAATCCTAGGTTAACTCCTCTGATAACATTTTTTTTCACCTCACATCTCCTCCTTTGGTATTTGGGCAATTTTAGGTACCCTATACAATATACGCCTTTCCAGAGCTAATAGTTGCGATATAATGAAAATTTTTCTAATTTGATTGAGAGAGTGCGAGTTGGTGGGGGTGGAGGGATTGCAAAGCGTCAGAGTGTAAAAGAAGTCGGAAGCGCTAGAGAGAAGTTGATTAACCTTTTAACCTGAATTTCGAAAGCCCATAATTATAGTAGTCAGCGGATTGTGAATCAGGAAACTTCATCCAAATATGTCATCCAATTTGATTTTTTCTGAATATTGCCGCTTTTTTGCATACAGCTTCCCCCTCCCCACTCAAAGGGGCTCCGTTATTTCCAAGTATTATTTTGGGATTACTTGATTCATTCGTGTAATATCGTTTTTCGCTCGATCCGCTGCCAGTTATACCGATTCGTAAACGATTGCGCCATTTTTAACGTGTACTGGCGGCCATGTCGAACCAACACGCCTGCGCAAAAAAAGAACTCTCGTCGAAAGCGCTGAATCGTAAACGAACGGTGCACCGGCTCGCAGCAGTTCATCTTGAATCGTTCAAACAAATTGTAGGCCAGCAGCTTCAGCAGCAGGTCAATTTCGTTTGCAGCGAATTGATGTGTTGGAATCCGGTGGATTGAAAAACCCGTTTTGGCTTCCTTGATATAGTTCTCCATACAGCAGCGCTGGTTGTAAAACCGCCAAATGTCGATGGCTTCCCATGCTTCATTCGTAACCATCGCTTCATATTGCCAAAGCAAATCCAACTCGAGTTGAAGTTGGTCATCGTCATAGCGCTGCATCTTGCGAATGATGGCAACACGACGAGTCTTCTTCCATGTTGTGGCTTTGTAACACAGGACTAGACCTTCAATAATCCACTCTTCATCGACAAAGCGCGTCCAATGTTCGCAGGCTTTTACTTGTTGCTCAAGACGGCTGGTCCACTTTAGTTTCCCAACATAACCGATCTGACCGGATTCCCAGAAGTGATAAAAGTCTTCCCCGCCAAAGCCCTTGTCGAAACGGGCATAGCGAACCTTATGGGAAGACAGCAAATCCAGCGTTTCTTCTGCAAAGGGGAGAACATTCTGCTTGTATTGCCGGGTCGAAGCTCTGCATTGATGAGCAGCCGTGATTGTCCTTCATAAACGAGAAGAGGGTGATAGCTTTTGCGTCCCCGCTTATGACTGTTGACATCAATGGCAGCGCCTTGTTGGTTCCCGTAAAGCGTCTCCACGGTCGAGTCAAAATCGAGAATGGAGGATGCCGGCAATGCAGGCGCAATGATGTCGATATTGAGCTTCTTCAATGGGGAATTAAAAGCAGAACCCGACTGTCCCAGTCGCGCCAATTCCTTATACAGTAAACTATGATGAGGGCAACGACCTCCCAGAAAGCGGCGAATTAAGGCATCATCTTGCAACTGTTTAAAGTGGAAGAGACGCTCGCAGCCGAGCATCCATCCGACAATGAAATACAGAAGAATGCGATAAGTCGGGAAGAGGGCGTTAGTAGCTTTTGAAAACCCAAGGGTATGAAATGCACGGTCCAAGCCGATTTTTTCAAGATAAGCCAGCATAACCTTGATGCCTGCAATATTTGTAGTATTTCTCACAGAAAATTCCGTTTTCAAGTTTGCGATTTTTGTGGTAAACTTCACCTTAAAGGTGCTCCTCTCTTTTGGGTGATGTGTTCTCGTCAAACACTATTCTACCAAAGAGTAGGACACTTTTTTATATTTTTATGAAGCGTTACTTTCGAAATTCAGGTTTAAAGCTTTGCAAAGTAATAGTCATTCTGATCTTGTATCCTTATGGAACAAAATCGAGTTAAACTCTATGAAATTCAATGAAGGAGTGTTAGCAATAGATGTTCGTATTCCTGATGAGGCAAGATTTGGGTCTGGCGCTGAACTGTTAGCCTTGGATGCATTAAAAGAGACAATGTTTCAATTTGTGGAGATAAATAACTTAGAACTTCTTATTGATGGAAAAACCTTAGAATGTTTCATGGGTCACTCTGAATTGGAGCATCCAATTTCTCGTAACAATCAATAAGGATGAATAATAAGCACAAAAAAATCCTTGTCACCCTAAGGGTGGGCAAGGATTTTTTATAGATGTACGCTCATCATGGCGTCCCGTTATTCTACTGAAAATGTCCGGTGTTCAAGATCTTTTTCTTAAAAGGACAATTGCAGGGGTCTCTTTGCATTTTATCAATTGGCCCCTCTAAAAGCTCTTTGTGTTCTTCGCCAGTAGCAAATGAAATCGTTTATATAAGTAACAGTGCGAAGCAATCTAGATCAGGTCAGATCAGAGAAAACCATACTCAGTCAGGTAAGTACTTTGAATCCAACCCTCTTTTTGAAATTTTTCGCTATAAACTTTGACCCAAGTTACCCCATTAACAACGGATGTCTCATTGCCGTTCACCAAGTCTCCGGGGTAAAGAGATCCAATATACGTTCCGGTGGGTGATGGAGTTGCTCTCATATTACAAGCCGCATTGATTTTCCACGTAGTACTCAAAATGGAAATACCTCCAGCTTCCGAAGTAATGCGAGAATCCTGTGTAATTTGCGTATTAAGATTGATTGGATCAGTACTATCAGATGCAAATGCACCTGTTGCAGGAATTACCATAGTTGCTGCTATCAAAGAAACTGCTACAATTTTTTTCATCGTTCGATCTCCTTTTCACCATAATTTGTTAAAACTTAAAAACCCAGAGTTCTCCTCCTTTCTATTTACTATATATCTTATTTAGTGGAATAAGATTACACACTTAATATAACATATAAACCTATAATTTGTAAATACATAATATTAAAAATAAGCCTCAATAAGTATATTTGATGTGAGGCCCTGTTTACCCTGCAAGATTTCTTTGAACCTGACTTTCGAATAGTAACATCTCATAAAAATATAAAAAAGTGTCCTGCCCTTCGGTAGAATAGTGTTTGACGAGAACACATCACCCATAAGAGATGAGCCCATTAAGGCGAGGTTTACCACAAAAATCGCAAACTTGAAAACGGAATTTTATATGAGTAAAGATACCAAATATTGCAGGCAGCAAGGGTATGCTGACTTATCTTGAAAAAAGCAGCTCGGATCGTGCTTTTCATACGACCTTACCCCCCCTCTTAACCCACTTATTAAATGTAATTTACTAATCGGGATAACCCTACCATCAATTCTATTGTAATCAGTTATGTAAAACCATAGTATTTTTGTATGAATTTTGAAAGTCGTATTTTGTCATAAAACAAAGCATAAAGACATATTAGAGACAGCTCAATGCAAAAGGGAAATGATTAGTTGCATCAACAGAGGAGTATACCGGTAAAGCGCGGCCTGTGGGATTGTTGAGTTTGGAGTTCTCCAAGTACAAAAATGGCTTTCTATCGTGAGTGTCGATCTATTATTTCAGATGAGGATAAAAATTTTATTTACTTCAAACAGGCACAAATGAAATAAGGAATGGACGCGTAACGGTATATTGCTACTTTCTGCACCCCGCGTAGCCCCCAGCGCGCGGTGCATTTTAGGTTTTTAGCTTTTTTTCATTTCGGGACTTCTTTCTCACACGACGACTAGCATAGTCGTTTCCATACTTGCTTCCTTCCACCATAAACCTTTGCCTCTTTTAAAATGACCGACTGTGCCGTTTCATTGTAGATGTAGGAATTAGTCTCACCTTTCCAGTAAGATATTGCTTTTAGGGTTGTTGGAGGACATGTGTAGTTACCATCAAAAAAACCTCCATTGATACCGGTGTATTGCGTGGAGTTTAATGGAGCATTAATGATTTCTGGTTTTGTTTTTTCAATATCCGTTGAAATGACTGCGTAATATAATTGACATATGGATTCCCTACATCAGTGACAGTTTTAATTGCAAAAGTATATGGAAGAACTACCATCGTTCATCGACTCGCTTCATTCTGGATCAGGGCTTTGCGGTGAATCGTAAACGCAAACGACGGCTAAGAGACTTATAGGCCTCCTGACTATTGGGCTTAGTGTAAGAAAAGACGCTAAGCTGGTCACATCCGAAGGCTTAGCGTATATTTTCGTCAAAATGTTGGTGGGACCCCTCATTGTTTCTTAAACGGATGCCCCAGCTCAACATGTCCCATCAAACTTTCGACAGCTTCGCCATCGACCAAAATATTCAGAGAGGTTACCTCTACGAATTGGAACATTGTTTTTTGGATCGCATCCACTGCGAGCACCTCGCCCGAAGAGCCCAGCCTTGCCTCATCCGGCATATGGATATTTAATTCTGCTGCACCGTTGTCAAACTTGGCGTCTAGCAGTTCAATCTTATTCCAAAGCGACATCTTGCCTTCTTCCTTGCTTTGCGCCAAAGCTGCAAAAGCGGCTTTAAGCTTCGTCTCTTCGCTGTCGAAGGAAATTTCGGCATCCTGCTCAATCAGATCAATCAGCTCATCATCGGTGACATACACTTTGATTTGCCGCTTCTCTTGCTGGGCAGCCCCGGCATCTGGCTGCGCCTCAGGTTGTCTGGTTACGCCGGAATTCGTATTCCCCTCAGGCTGCTGCTCAGCATTGCCAGAATTCGCATCCGAATCAGGCTGTTCTTCGCCAGCCGTATTGTCCGGCGTTCCTTCAGCTCCATCTTCTACCTGACCGCCCGAGCCAGTCACTGTATCCGGCTGAACGAGTTCCTTCTGACCGCATGCCCCAGTCAGCATCACCAACATCATAATAAGTGCGAACAACGTAGTTGAGGTGACATGTCTTTTCATCGAAGCCCTCCTAGCTCACCTTCAAATATTCCTTGATTCCGGCTACTATTTCGCGCGCGATTTCATTTTGCTTCTCTTCGCTGAACATGATTTCCACATCAGTTTTGTTGCTCAGGAAGCCTACTTCAAGCAGCACGGCAGGCATCGTCGTATACTTCGTTACCACAAGGCCCGCTGTTTTCACCTTGCGGTCCTTGAGCCCTGTCGCTTTGATAAGATGCTTTTGCAGCACTTCAGCCAGCGCCTTGCTGTTGTCTCTTGTGTACCACGTTTCTGTACCTGAAGCCGACGGCGTAGCGCTGTTGCCATGAATGGAAACAAAAATGTCCGCACCCAAATCGTTGGCAAATTTCGCCCGGTCCATCAACTCCACAGAAGTATCATCCTCGCGCGTCAAATAAGGTTGAATTTGCGGCTCTTTGTCCAGCAGCGCTTTAATCTTCAGTACAAGCGCCAGGGTGAACTCCTTTTCCTTTTTTCCATTAATTGCCGAAGCCCCTGGTGCTTTGCCACCGTGCCCCGCATCAATCACAACCTTGAATTTGCCAGTGGAAGGCTTGTCCTTTCCAGGAGCAGTTACAGGCGGCGGTACAACTACAGATCCCGGTTCGAGAATATCCAGTCGGATATGTCCATTCTCCTGTACGACATTGACTGGCGTTTCGACTGTAAAATCCAGCACTATGCGTACCGTAGTCGGCTTGTCCTTGAAATTGGAGTACCGGATACCTGTAAAGGAAGGATGGGTATCAGTCGCAATGGATGACTGTCCGTTCTCCAAATTCGCTGCCAGGATACCGTCCATAACAGTATTACGCAAATCAATGACGAAACGTTCCGTATTATGTAATACTTCTGTTTCGATTTTGCTAATTTCGCCACTGTACCACAGATCCACACCGCTGGTGCCATCGAAATTAATGGAATTCAACGTTCCAAGAGCGCCAGCATCACCTGGATTCTGCCCAGTCTCGCCGCTGCCGGTCGAATCTGATCCCTCTTCCGGACTTTTAGGCGGCTCCTGCTGAGACATATGGACGGATTGCGTTTCCTTCTCCCAATACACGCTCAGTCCCAACTGCTGGCTTACAAAGCGCAGCGGTACAAGCGTAGTATTTTTGTCCGCAAATGGAGGTGCGTCGAGTGTTACTTCCCGATCATTAACGACAGCAGTCTTGCTGCTCAGCGTCAATACAATCTTGTTACTCCCATTGCTGATATTGACGTTTTTTCCGGCCCACTCGACATTAAATCCGAGACTCTCAGATACGATCCGCACCGGGACAAATGTGTACTGACCCACAAATCGCGGATCAACCGGTGTTTGCAGCCGCTCGCCGTTCAAATACAGCTTAGGAACAGTTAGCGCGGCCGCCGCGGATCCACTGCCGGTACCGATAATTAAAGAACATAGCAACGACAACAGCATTACAGCGGTTACAAACTTCTTCATCTTTCACCTCGGAAATTTTTTCGCCTCCAAGAAGGCCTGAACAAGCCGTTCCATACAGACGATTAATTAGACGCAATTTGTCAGAAAAAGTTGCATTTGAAGGGAATATTTTCCCGGTTTTTTCCTGCAGACAAGAGGCGCGCCAACAAATTCCGCTTTCCGGCAATTTTCGCGTCTTGGGCAGCAGAGATACCGCTATCGCCTGTAACATGGCAGCACCAATTCCTTGAAGGACACGAATACGATTAACTCCCCTAGGAAGGTAGAAAGTCCGCAAAAAATGAGTTATCTATAATAACATCATTCTTATTAAGACTGATAGCCTCTGGGAAAAACTCTTTCTTAGGCCTTCCGGTAACAGGATCGATAGAATCGGCGATCTCTTTCTTAGTCGCTAGGTCGGGTTCAGTGATATTGCTATAACGGAAAGCGCTATCCCAACGTACACGATAGGTTTGATCTTCATCATTCCTTCGCCCTTCTTCCCTATTCTAATTTAAAGTTTATTTCACTAACAAAGTGGATACCCTCTTTTTCAACGACAGTCACATCATATGTGCCCCAGTCTGGGACAATAATTAAGCATTTGGTGACTGGATCATCTTTAGCGCTCAATGTTTTATATTGAATGGTTTCCGCTGGAACTTCATTAGCAATCAAGTTGCCAGTCATATAAGAAGCCGTTAGTTCGCCGTTATTCATCCAGACGGAATGTCCTTCTCGATTACTTTTTATTGCTCCCATAGACATGCGACTCATTTTCCCCCCAGAATAATAGGGGACTTCAGTAATTTTTTTGGCAAGCTTATCTTTGGCAAGCTTGTAAAGGAGTAGTTGACCTTTATTTGCAGCATCGAAATCAGCGGCCTTTGTAAAAATGATTTTTTGAATGATCTGGATTTTCGAATCCTGACCACTTCTCAAAGTTACATGATAGTCGCCCCATTTTGGTACTTTTACTTCAACTACAGTCGCCCCTGTCTTCTTGTCATAAGGCTGTTTTGTAAAGGTAACATCGGCTTTAGTCGTTAAGGTAAAGGTTGAATTGGTAGAGCCTCCCTGCACCTTGCCCAATTGTTCGTCAATTGTGGAATCCGGTAAATATTCATAGGGGATCAAGTTGGGAATTTGCATGATAGTACGGAATAGTGGATCGCCCAATGTAACGTTATGCCCTTTGTTAAAACTTTTAACATCAGCATCGGCCAGATACGTAATTTCCCCTTTGTTATAGCTCGTAATCTTACTCGTTTTTTTCTCAAACTCCTTGGTATCCACTTCATACAGCGTGATCGGCTCCATAAGCATCTTCTTTTCTTCCTGCGGAACTGGGTTCGTTGTCCCAGTCCCGTTCTCTTCACCCGGCACCGGAGTCGCTGACAGTAGGTTCGTTTTATCTGTGTTCAAGCTTTTATTTACAGGGGAGACATTAGGTTGTTTCGTATCTAAAGGGGCCGATTGTGTTGAACAGCCGGTTAAAGCAACAGCTATTGCAACTCCTGATAATATTGTTCGTGCTTTCATTAGTTGCCTACACTCCATTTCGTCTCATTATATACGTTTAGACGGGTCAACGAATCAATAAGTTGCCAATATAATTCCAAATGAAGGAGGAAATTCTAATGTCGAAATTTTGTCGAGAAAAGTTATTGAAAAGCATTCAAGCAACCCATGGAGAGTCGTCGCCTACGCCAACTGCTTATGTGACGATATTTCGGAAAAAGATCGGTGTTAGAGTAGTAGGCGTATGGTTCCAAGGCAAGGCATCGGAATTTAATGATACTGATGTTTCATGCTCGGGGACATTGCCTACCCGATATGTTGCCCTTCCTCAAGAACTGCATTGTAACGATAATGTTATTGTTATAAATCCTGACAATAAAAGTCTGTTACGGCCGCGGCTAAAGATGTTGGCCCATCGGTGCCTTGTGGTACTTGTCCACTAGATCCTTATTGGAATACTGGAACTATTCCTCGGGCAGAAACAAACGACAAAAAAGCTCGTTCCACGCTGTGCGGAAATACATGCAATCTAACTGTAAATGGTGCCTTTATTGACTTGAGTACAAAGATCATGGATGACCTGGTGTTTCAGGGCCTGCAAACAACCGCTCTATCTATGGTGCTTTATGGCGCTGGGCATAGATTGAGGAGGAGATCCCCCGCTCTAAACGAGGAGGACACCCTCCTCGTTTTTTATTTTTTATCGATGGTCGAATGTAGAACAATATTTGTTATAAAGAAAAGATTACCTGTGTTTTCTGATGCCTCTATGGTTATTTCGTAAAAGAAACTACTTCCTAGAGTAATTGTAGCTATTGCGGCATCATCGGAAAGGTTCTTGATTTTAATAAATTCACTCTTAATCCCACCACCCTTTTTGTAGTCATCAGGAACAAGATTTGTTACCTGAGATGCAATAAAGGTTTCTACATGTCTCAACCAAGGGTGATGACCCTCGCTGAAAGACTTTACTGTATCTTCAGTAAGATGTTTGATCTCTCCGTTCGAATAAAATGGTAACTCATTTATTTTCGCACCTTTAAAGTTGATTAAATCCAATGAATAGATCGTTGTAGTGAATTGGGTTTGTTCATGGCCTGGTGTTTCTTCTTTTACTTCGTTAGAGTTTAACTGCGCTGTTTCGGAAGACGGAGCTCTTTCGGCAGTACATGCAGTCAGTACCATGAAACCAAGAGTGACACAAAGAATAATTATAATTTACGAACGTTACTTCTACTCATGATTCCCTCCCCTTTTCATATATACATATTAAACAGTTTTAATCTCATTTAGTCCCCATACTCCGACATTCATCGAAACGGTTTTGCCGTCATCATCAACAAGGGTTAGACAAATTTAAAATCAAAGATGCTATCATCGATATAAGCTCTGCCATGATGTCTTCTCTTGGCGGTAGTGGAGATATTACCTCTGCTTGGCGTTTCACGTAATCAATCAAATAGCTGTACCTAACCGGGTGCAGCTAAACTTTTCTTATTCGGCGTCAAACTCGATTTTTTGAATAAGTGCAATACCCGAATCTATACCGCTATTGAGGGTGACCGTATAGGTACCGAGTTTGGGCACTTTTACTTCTACCACAGCCGGTCGTTCCTGGAAACTTTTTGTATTTTGGAGTGAATAGAATGCCGTTGGATGACATAATAACGTCTTTTCGATCCGAAAGCTGCTGAGTAATCGCTTCATCTTGAAGGTAATCGAAAGGAATCAGATTGGCTATTCTCATCATGCCTTGAACAAGTGGGTCACTCCAGGGAACGCTATGGCCTTGATTGTGACTATCGACTGAGGCTTGCTCATAATATGTAAAACTGCCTTGACCATAACTAGGAATTTGACTAGTCTTTTTTTCGAACCAGCTATCATCCAGATCCAGGATTGTAATACTTCCTTTCATTTCCTGCTGAGCGTGAGGTTGAAACGTGATTTTTTGGATAATCTCGAAGCCCGACCCTTGACCTGTTCTCCAAGTTACGGAGTACATTCCCCATTTGGGTACTTGCACGTCAACACTAGTCGTTTCTGTTTCTTTGTTATAAGGATTCTTTGTAAATACAATACCGTTTGTTGTTGTTATAGTAATTATTTTATCAGGATGGGTCCCCCCTTGTGCGTTGGCAAACTGTTCATCGATGGTCGGGTCCGGCAAATAATCATAGGGAATCAGGTTGGAAATCCCCTTAATCGTACGCTCAAGAGGACTTGCTAGTTCTACATTATAACCTTCATTAAAGTTCTTTATTTGGGCTTGTGTCACATAGGAAATTTGGCCTTTGAAATAACTTGGAATCTCGCTTGTCTTTTTCAAAAACTCCCTGGCATCCACTTCAAACAGCGTGATCGGTTCCGTAAGCACCTTCTTTTCTTCCTGCTGAACCGGTTTTGGCCTACCGGTTTCGTTTTCTTCGCCTGGCGTCGAAGTGGCTGACAGTAGGTTCGTTTTATCCGTGTTCGAGCTTTGATTTACAGGGGAAGCACGAGGCTGCTCTGCATCTAAAGGGGCCGATTTGGTTGAACAGCCGATTAAGGCAATAGCTATTGCAACTCCTGATAATATTGTTCGGACTCTCATTATTTGCCTGCACTCCATTTCGTTTCATTATATACGTTTAGACGTGTCGGCGATTCAATAAGTTGCCAATTAAATTCCAATGAAGGAGGAACTTCTGATGTCCAATATTTGTTGAGAAAAGCTATTGAAAAGCATTCAAGCAGCGTATGGCGCAGTCGTCGACTACGCCAACTGCTTATGTGACGATATTTCGGAAGAAGATCGGGAAATTTTCTTTAAATTTTGCCTGGAGCTTTCCATACAGCTACAGGAATTGCGAAAGCTTTATGCTTCTCTCTCAAGTCGATCCATTGAGCGGACTGCCCCTCGTTGAACCGGATTGCGGCTGCTCCAAAACAAATAGCCTTTTACCAAATAAGGATTCTAAAATTAAAGCAACCTTCAGACTTTAACCTGCGTCTAGCAATTAATACAAAAAAGAAGGAGAATGCCGTGAACTAGGTAATATTAATTTACAAATAGGAGTGAATACAATTTCATGCCCCGTCTAGTAAGCATTTTGCTTTTAGTATTCGTTATTGCCCTAACCGGATGTGGTTCAAAGTCTAACCCATCTTCAAATTCACCATTATCTGTGCCTGAAGAATCTTCTTCTTCCTCGTCATCACAAATGGAGATAAGAGCTATTGGAACTATTAATTCTGGAGAAATTTTGGTAATACCAAAAACTAATGAAACAATAGAAAAGTTAGAGGCTCCGAGTTGTTTGGGAAAAGCGGAAGACTATTTATTCAAATCAGATTACGAGGTTATGTTCAAAGATAAGGATGATAATGAATCAGTTATTAAGCTCCCAAAAATTGATACATTTATTAGACCAGATAACACACAGATTACTTTGCCTACACTTGATTTTAAAGAATTTCAGGCTGTGGTAATTGCCCCTCAATATACAGATTGCCATGGGGTATCTTTTTATTTAATAGGAGCGAAAGATAATGATGTATTTCCATTTAAGTTTATAACAGATGAATGTGCTTCCGATTCATTTCATTATGCATCGAATACACAGTTAAAAGTTATAAATGATCAATTAGTGATTCAGCCAGGGCAAGCCGCTGGAAGTGAAACAAAAAAAGAACTCATTTTCAAGCCTGATTTGAAAGAAAAAGCAATGCGTCTTGTCCAAGCCAACACTTAGAAAGAATAACAACATTTTGTCTTTAACACGGATGGAATCAGCAACAGCCCCTTTCGGGGCTGATTTATTGGGCTGCAACATGCCGGATATGCCTGACAACTTCTAAAAACATGGGTAAAGCTTGATCCTGCTCATCTTCAAAATAACGAAGTTCAACGTAATACTGATGTTTTTCCTTCTCAACTACAAAAGCATCCGTAATGAGTACCCCTTCTTGGTGTGACCCAACATATTCTTTGAACTTTTGCAGTTCTTTTTTCTGTATATTTAGGTCTGTAAGATAAGTATCACTAAACTCCAGTATAGAAATAGAGTTCTTGTCCTGGTCATATCCCCATCTATTGCCGTCTTCAAATTCATAGATTTCCATCTTATCGGGAATATAAAGGCCTAATGGCAGTATGGGGGCTTTCATAAATTGAGCAGACGATTGCTGTCCTCCCCATTCAAGAGTAATTTCTTTAGTGCCGTCGTATTCTTTAAAATCAAAGAGATTCTCTGTACCCTTCTCACTATTGGCTTTATTTATTTTTTCAGGTTCCTGCGGGCTTGTAGATTGATTTTTTGGTGTTTTATTAGCTTCTGATTCACTTTGGGTTTTGCCATCGTTCACGGCCGCGGGGTTGTTGTTACAAGCGGACATAACCAAAATCACCGCAATTAATACAGACCATCTGCTCAAAGTAACCACCTCATCTCTAAATCATAAAAATATAAACGCAAAACACTGGATATTGTTGCATCTTTTTTACTGATTTTGCATTGTTGGTGCCAGTGTAACAAACTCTTATTTATAGCTTCTACTTGGGTCTACTGAACGTTTTTCCTCACAAGCAATTTCGCCCCCTTCCGATAACGCGGCAGAACTGAAAATCTTTACGTTCTCCTTATCAACAAAAATAAAATGATCCTTAATGTTTATTCTTTATGATACAACTTCCGTATTCGCATCTTGCATGGCTCTCAATGAGGAACGAATGACAATTTGTTTAGCTTCCTCCTTCTGTATTTCACGATTCCCTTTTAAAAAGTGAGGATCGAAGGCCAATTCCAATAAAGCCGCCATCGTCGCTCTTGTGGAAAGTTGTTCATCTTGAAGAAGATAAAAAGAGAGCTGAAAACAATATATTTCATACTGCCTTAATATTCGTGCCCTTTCTCGCACATCCATTTGCTTTCATCCCCTTGTTATTATCAACATGTTAGCTCCACTATCTGACGAAAAACTTCAAAAAATTAATTAACGAAAAGAAGCAGCCCTCACAATAAGAGAGCTACTTCTTTTTGACATTTAGCCATCAATTTCCGTTCTAGGTGTCTACCTTTATAAACGATACGAACTAACAAAATCTGACGCAAAGCATCCAAAATTTTATACATAGGTGAACTGAATGCCGAAGTTCAGGAGGACATCTATCGATCTTTTCACAAATATGTGTATAAGGACATTTTTTTATTACGCGGGAGCATGCAGTTACAGAAGACATCATACATGAATCATTTGTAAAGGCGATAACACAGGGGCCAAAAACCGCCCATGCCGCTAATCTATCATCCTGGGTTAAACAAATCGCGCGGAATACGGCGCTGGATTGGTTAAGAAAATATAAAAAAATCGTCAGGAAATCGATACTGAAACCGTTAATATTTTAGATAGCAAAATGTCCGTTGCTGATAAAGTCGAAAACAAGCTACGTAACGAAATGTTGCATCTCGCAATCCAAGAACTAAAACCGGAACATCGAACGCTACTGATCATGTTTTACTTGGAAGAAAGATCGTACAAAGAAATATGCCGAGAACTTCGCCTCTCCGAGCAAGTCATGACCCAACGGTCAGCCAGAGCTAGGAAGAAGCTTCTCATAATTCAGCTCTCTGAGCAACGTATTGACGAGCATACGGCGAGAATCAAAACAGATGTTCATGAAGAAGCAGGGAGTATAAAGGAAATTCAAATTGGCAGTCAGTACGATGAAGAACATTTAACCGGTAATTGGTACTTTGATGTTTATGGGGAGCATTGCATGTTTGGAGGCTGCCACGCCAAAGGCGCAGGCCAGATAAGTCTTTCCTGCCCATGATGATGATATTGAGTTTATCCTGAATGTAAGAGCCGGTAGCCAAGCGAAGGATTTGGGTTCGGTCCAGCTTACGATCCACGTGATATTCAACATCTTCAATGCAGGCTTGGCTTTGTTGAAAATTTGCTTTTCGCTCTCCTATAGACAGAAACTTTGGGATATACTCAAATAAAAATGAGGTCTTTTATTTCTTGAAAGGAGGCCGTAAATTGATTACAGTAATTGGTGTCGGTAGGAAAATATTAGCCAGTATAGTATGTTCAGTGTGTATTTCATTACTCCTAACTTATACTGGCTACGATCATGCCGAGTTCTCAAATTTTATTGCCATATTTATGTATTCTTTCGTATTTACCTTGATTATTGGCGTACCTTCCTCAATTGTTATCGATTTGGTGACTTATAAGATACAAAAATCCGTTTTTTATCTAACTACAGGACTTACATTGCACCTCATTTTTGCAGGAATTGTTGTATATTTGTTCGCTATCGCTGATGAAACTCTTATATATAATGTTTTTATATTCGCGGTCTTTGCAGCAGCATTAGGTTTGTGGCTTTTTGATACTTGCCTAAAAAGGTTACTCATTTTAAAAAGATAATTGAAAAAAGGGGGCCATAGTCAGTTGACTTTGGATACCCCTTTTTTACTATGTCGAATGTACGAACTATGAAGGTATAATTTTAACCACTTATATCAAATGACCAACTTGGATATATGGGAAGTAAGTACAAGAAATCAACATCACCATTTGCTTTTCGCACAGCAGAGTGTTGGAAAATCATCTTATAGTTACCTGTGGCATGATCATAAATATAGAATTCGTGTGAAGGTGCCTTATCATGAGAGCCTTTGACTCTCCAATCTCCGTCTCTTTCTATCCAAGCATCATAGTAATAAGTGATGTCAGGAGAAAGATTATCACGATATGGAATTCCACAGTCCCCTCCAGCCCCAAATTGTTTCTTATCCTTTCCGTAACTATTCGGTGACATCAAGTACAGTCTAAAAGCATTGTTCTCGAGTGTGCATTTAGCTTGACCAGTCCAAACTGGTTTATCATTCTTGTCTACAAGGGTGGTGGAATCAACGGCAGTTCTTTGATTATATGTGCTGTAAGACGGCTCGTCAAAAGTGACATCAATATTTTGCAAGGTTTTTGTACCTTCTCTATAAATTCGTAAAGGTTGTCGTCGTCAGGAATTTCCGGCAAATTTAGTAACAAAATCTGCCCCAGCAACGCTTTCAAATGTCATATCAGGAGCGCTTTCGGTATCATCTGTTTTTAGCAATGTATGATTCAAGGAAGACTTTGCTTTTGTGGAAATTCTAACAATGTCAACTAAATTATCTCTCATAGGCAGCAATAACATACTTATAAAGCTCGTCTGGTTTGACATCTGTTTCAACAAATGTATTTTTGTCTGTTTCACTAACGGGCAGGATAACGTAACTTCCAAGTAATGGATTGGTATAATAAATAGCAAGACGTAATCATCAAGCGAGGGGGATTTCGTGAGCAAAGTTAGATTTCTTTCTAACATAATGGTTGGGCTCTTATTCTTGTCTTCTTTCTGGATATTAATTGGAACTATTCTTTACATTAATTCACTATCAGCACTTGCTATCTTCAACATTGGAATGAAGCACTTGATTTATTTCTTATGGGGCATCCCCGCTATCTTAGCTATTTTTGGTGTAATATTTATAAAAAAACTTAAGTTAAAAATATTATTAATCTCATTCTTGGTTGGAACAATATTTGTTTCCTTAATCATTCCTAGACTTCTAGAATAAGGCTACTAAGGTCAGAACACCCTTTAGCCCATTACTTAACAGGACACGATAGCACAATGACTACACCACAAGGCTGTCGGGAACGATCGGCAGCCTTGGCTCACGGGCAGGATAGCTCAATAATTTCGCGAATACTCTACGTATGGAATTATTTTCGAAGTTCGTGAATAAGACGTTATCAGAAATTGCCCAATTGCATGTTCGTGAAATGATACTCAGAGAAAGCCGGATAACCACTACGCCAGTTTGAAAAGTGAAAAATAGCATAGAAGGCGGTAATGTATGAACTCGCTAACAAAAGAAACGGTAGATGAATTATTGGCAGCAATGGACGCTTATAAAGTAATTGCGCAAGAACTCATTGACAAATTAATATTGGAAACGAACCAGCCTGAAAAATCAGAGATAATAAAAGGAAGTTACTACTTAATTTCAAATGCGGAATTACTAAACGATGAAGAACATTTAACCGGTAATTGGCACTTTGATGTTCATGGAGAGCATTGCATGTTTGAAAATTTAGATACTGGACAAAAATTGGAGGTTTCCCTCGGGAATACAGACGATATTGGAAATGTTGATCCCTACTTTTTTTATGACTTCTTGAAATCAACTGAGAATTTTAAACACTTAATTCAACATTTTGAAAATCCATTTGGTGATATGTTGAATTTTTTCGAAGTATTAGAAAAGCGAAAAATACTTATACATATTCACGGTGTTGAATACAGAAAGATTCTTCAGAATGAAAAATAATTTTGGTTCGTGAATAAAGAGGACGTTAGACGAAAGTCGTTGATTAATGACGAAAAATCCAATAAGCAAGAAATGGGAGAAGATGAGCAATGAATAAGTATATCCCCGCCCCTTTTTATATTCAGAATTCGAGTGAACGCACACTAAGAGGGGACATTCTATTTCCGTTCGCATATGATGAGCTGATTTGCAGCGGCGTCGCCAAGGGGGCAGCACCCTTTGTCCATATTTGGCGGCATGAAAAGGCGATCGTGCTCGGGCCGCGCGACCGGCGCTTGCCCTATGCGGAGCGAGCCATGGAATGGATGCGCCTGCAAGGCTATGCAGTCGGGGTACGCAACTCCGGCGGAGCCGCGGTGCCGCTCGATCCGGGCGTCGTCAATCTTTCAGTAATTGCACCCAATCCGGAAGGCCGGCTCGATTTTAAGCATGAATTTGAGCTGATGTATGAGCTTATTACTCAAACCTTGGACAAGCTGGGCATTAAAGTAGATAAAGGTGAGGTCGTCGGCTCCTATTGTCCGGGAGAGTACGATGTCAGTGTGAATGGGCGGAAAGTATGCGGCATCTCGCAGCGGCGGCAAATGAAAGCGTTCATCGTGAATTCTTTTGTCAATGTAGGAGGACACGTCAGGCGCAACGCCGAACTGATTCGCAACTGGTACAGTATTGCGACCGGCGCTGCCGAAGGCCATGAGCCAGACGAGACAGTGCTGAGCAGTGTTCCCGAGATCAAGCCGGAAGTGATGGCAACGCTGGGAGAGCTTGGCGAAGCCGGCATTACCGTGCGTTCGTTTACGCAGTCGCTAATTGCAACGCTAACAGAATGGGGCGGCGCCGAAGGCCGCCACCCTGATAAGCCGTCCATGCAGCAGTTGGACCAGATGGCGCGGCTGCTGCGGGAACGATATGACAACAACGACAACGCCCCGGAATAGCCGGGGCGTTTGCCGTTGTTCGCACACTTGCTCGCTTGTTCGAAAGCTCTGTCAGGAAGTTATGGGAAAATAGCGAACTACTTTTTAATTTTAGCTTTGCCATCAATATACCAAATACGGTTTCCAGACTCATCCTTCTTAGATTTAATATCAATTACGACTGTTTCACCAGTTCCTTTCAACCATGTCAAAATTGCCCTATCTTTTTTCTCGTTAAGAAGTACGGCCGGCATATAGTCACCAACTGAGATGTTGTTTTTGCGTTCATCGCTGAACAATGCATCTTTAAATGAATTAGACTCTTCTTTTGAAAGATGGTTGGTTAGTTCCAAGTCAATGTCAGTGCTTGGCACAATCGTCCATATTTCTTTCATAATAGCAGCATCTCTAGACATTATATCGTTAATTGCTATTTCTTTGGCTCTTTCCCACTTTTCCATCATGGATTTATAAAGTTCAGGTGAGTTTCTTTCCTGAAAAGATTCATGGTTATTAACATGGGTAGTCACTTTGTGGCCATTCACTAATTCCGTTGGGGTAAAGTCGTTTTTTTCAATACTCGCCCAGACAGATGCCCCTACTACAACACTAGCCAACATTGCTGCACTTGTTGTCAGTAAAATCTTTTTATTTAACATTTAATTCTCTCCTTTACCATTTTTCTATCTCAGATAAATGTTCATCCTGTGGCGTATTTGGTGCTTCAATGCTCTATTTTTTTATATCCCATACCAATTCATAGTTCTGAGATGAAGGATGATGACAGTTGGTGATTAATGCCTTTGCTTCAAATGGTCTAGTATTGTCACTTTGCTTTGTTCCTTGTAATACACCATTTTTATACAATTGATTATATGTGCTGGGCTGCTGGTGAAATGCCTCTACAATATAGAACGTAGTCGATTGATAAAATCTAACGTTCCTACGACGGAAAACTTGAATTGGGCAAGACTACATTCGGCTTGGCCGGCAAAGTTTCCTAAAGAGCCGATACAGGGAGCTTTCCGGCATTAACGTCTTGAATAATGCCTATCATTCGTTCATATTGTTCCATGCTTATGATCTGTCGATAAAGAGGCTTCGGGTGAGAAGCATTTTCCGTATATGCATACACTGATCCCCCCACAACAAAAAATACTTACAATTGCAGTTACAACTGAGATTTTCTTCATAACTACTCTTTCGATAGAACGTTTTTTCATTTCTCTGACGAGTTGTCGCGCAATAAAGTTCCAAACTTTGGGAAATAAGATTGTTGACACTAAGAGAACCTCTTAAGTAAAATCCTTAATATTTTACCGTGTACTTACCAAGGGTGATGACCCTCATTGAAAGACTTTGCTGTCTCTTCAGTAAGGTATTCAATCTTCCCTTTCGAATAAAATGGCAAATGGTATAAAGCTCTTGTCATTTATGACAGCAAGTTCTTGTCCAAAGTGCAGACAAGAACCTGATAACATTGCCGTATAAGGACAAGAACTTGGTAACATTCCTGTATGGGTACTTGTAATTCGAACCTTGCCTATGTAGACTGTAAATGTCGGCAGCTCGTAAGCTACCCTGAAAATCATTAATGCTGGACACTCAAAAATGGCAATACGAAACTAAGCGTAGCAAACTTGTTTTTTTTGAAGCTACGCCTTCATTTTGTATGCGGGTGGATCAAATGTTATGAAGCAGTGGGGTTGGATATTGTAACGGTAAGGCCTAGGTTTTCAAGCCTCGGCCTCGAACAGGTTGACGATCGGTACGTCGACTCCAAATTTTCATCATCTGTGGTGCCGCGAAGCGCGGCATGGGGGGCTAACGGGCAGATTAGCGCAACGATATAGGCTGTACATACGTCTAATAGTTTAACTAAGCAAGGTGGAATTAAAGATCACCCTGATGCGTCATTGCACAAAGGAGGCATTATAATGTTTCAGGAGCATTTAGCTCTTAACGAAAGGAACTTAAAGATTTTTACATCTGTATTTCTTGCCATTCTTTTATTCATCGTGCCAGTCCTGCCTGCGGCGGCAGCATCACCTGGCAAAACCGTGAATGCATCGGCAAAGCTCGCATATAACCTAAAAGGGCTCAAGCACAATGTGTGCAGTACAAAAAGCATATATCGCAGACAAGTATATCTATGTTACACAGCGGTCTAAGGGTACATGCTATCTTTCCAGATTGCGCATAAACGGGAAAGACGCGAAGTACGTAGACCAAATGACTGTAACCAATACCGGCCATTGCCAAACACTTGATATGTACACATACAAAGGAAAAAATTATTTCTACTTCAGTTCTAAAGCAGATCCTTCAACAGACCAGTACTGGTCGCTCCAGGTGGCAAGACTTCAATATAAAGCCGGCTCAAAAGTCGATTATACGAAGCTTGATCGGTTCACCTATATGAATTACGCTAATAAGACAGGCAAAAGATTAGGCACCACCTATAGGGTTGACGGCGGCGGTAACAGCAAATATACGTTTTTCCGTGTACAGACAAACGAAAAGACCGTCACCTGGTCCATATACAGCACAGCGGCCTTGAACAAGCTTTTGGACAGTAAAAAGCAGGTTCGAATGGACAGTGCCGCCGCGGTAAAAGCGAGCGTAGCGAGCTTCACACAATCCGGCAGCCGTATTATTAGACCGAATGGATCTTTTCAGGGTGCAGATATGCTAGGGAGCACTAAAATTTACACTTCAGGGGGTGCCGAAGGACAAACCCCTCAGATCGCCATGATGACCAGCTCAGGTGCGTACAAGAGCCTGGTGAAAATTACGAATGTGGGAAAGCATGAAATCGAGGGAGTTCAGACCAAGAACGGGAAAGTCTATTTTACAATTGTGACGGATCCCAAGAACAAGAAGAACACACAGAAAATTTACTATGTGCCGGATACTATATTTTAAATAACTGTATGTATCAAAAGTCGCCGTTTGTTGGCGGCTTTTTTTCTACAACTCGTGTAGAATCGAGCTTAGTTCATGCCAAACCATCCTTTTGAATCGTTCAGGAATTGCCGAAATTGCCGCATTTGGTGACGAGTCTTACAGCAAAGAGGAACTTGTTGCGGAGATTGGCGCGGCCATGCTCTGCTGAGTGGCCGGAATCAACAACAGCACGATAGAAAACAGCGCCGCCTATATTGGGGGCTGGCTTAGGAAGTTGAAAGAGGACAACAAGCTAATCATTCAGGCAGCGGCGCAAGCGCAGAAAGCGGCTGATTATATTTTAGGCGCTACATTTGAAAATTCCATAGAGTAGCAATACCGCCCCCTTATCGGGGGCGGCAACTAAACCTAAAATATAATTCATGGGGAAATTTCACTATGTACAGGAATGGAAAATTAATGAATGGCCGCTTGTTTGTTCGGACGCTTCGGGGCAATTGGATTGAATTGCAGTTACTGGTTTAGATAAATTAGAGGATGTAATCGAATAGGCGGCGAAATGCGTCGCCCCAACCGGGGAAGGGGCCCCGGTTGGGGCGGGGTTCCCGATAACCCTTATTAATTCAAATAATCATTAATGTCAACGAGCGCGTCGAAACTAATTGTATGGCAGGTTACCTCAAAAAGAATTCCGCCCAGAGCCCTGAAATACAGGGTGTAACCAATTCCTATCATTCTAGGTTCATCTTCCGATGCAATGCCGACTGACGCAAGTTTCTCGTGGAACTGATCGACCTCCGTTATCGTTTCGACATAGAACCCTAGATGGAAGTCTTTAGGGTAAGTGGTGACTTCATCTTGGTCAGACCGTAATTTGCTAAGGACCAGGCTAAACCCATGGCCGTCGGTCATAGCGGCTATGAAGTCCCCTTTTTGACCTAATAGTTGAAAGTCGAAAAGATTTTGAAAAAATACAACTGCCTCTGACAGATCGTAAACACATAAATTTAAATGGTTAAGTTTCATTGATGATCTCCTCACAGTAAAGCCACACCCCATATAGGTTTAATCTCAACTAGACATACATAAGAGCAAGTTAATATGAATATAGGGCGCATGGGAATTTCCATTATCAATCCAATGTTATGACAGATGACCGTCTGATCGTGACTGGGTTGCCACTTGATCCTGCATTCTTCGGCCACGGTCCGCTTGAGCCTGCTTGGGTTCGCTTGGGGGCCGCTCCAGTCGCTTGGAGCTCCTAGTGGGCCGCATAGCAGCCAACTCCGCTCAACCGGCTGCATAACAGCCGGCTGAACGGTCACTAGCTTACACTGAAAACACGCCGTCCACCGATCTTGAGTGTTGCTGTACATCGCCGGACTCGGACTCTGCTGAAGCGGCAGCGGCAGCTTTCTCGCCCTGCTGCAGGCGGTACATTTGATAATACTTGCCGCCTTGAGCAAGCAATGTCTCATGATCGCCGCGCTCCACCACCTGACCGCGGTCAAGCACGAGGATGAGATCGGCGTTTTTGATCGTGGACAGACGGTGCGCGATAACAAACGTTGTCCGTCCCTGCTTCACAACCTCTAACGCATCTTGAATAATCGTCTCGGTTTCCGTATCGATATTCGATGTCGCCTCATCCAGAATAAGAATCGCCGGATCGAAGGCGAGTGCGCGCGCGAAGGAAATCAACTGCCGCTGCCCCGCCGACAGCGTGCCGCCCTTTTCGATCACCGGCTCGTCGATGCCCTTTCGCAAATTTTTCATTACCCGGTCGGCCCCGACATCCTTAAGCGCCTTCTGCACCTGTTCGCGCGTAATCGAAGGGTCATCCATCGACACGTTCGAAGCGATCGTTCCTGTAAACAGGAACGGATCCTGCAGCACAATGCCCATATGTCTGCGCATCGTCTGCCGCGGCATCGTGCGGGTGTCAACTCCGTCGATTGTCACCTTGCCGCTGCTGGGATCATAAAACCGGAACAACAAATTAATGATCGAGCTCTTGCCTGATCCAGTATGGCCGACTAGGGCGACCGTTTGCCCTTTCTTGGCCTCAAAGGAAATCCCCTTCAGCACATACTCATCATCTTTATATGCGAACCACACATCGTCAAACACGACATCGCCTTTATAGCGCTCCATCACCTCATCCGATACATCCTCGCCCTCTTCGTCCAGCAGCTCGAACACGCGCTCCGCTGATACAAGCGCCGTTTCCAGATTAGGCAATTGATTGACGATGTTCACCATCGGCTGGAACAGACGGTTCAAATAATCGACGAACGCATAGAGGACCCCTAAAGAGACGATCGCTTCCGGCCCCGCCAGCGCGCCTGCGCCGAAATAGTAAATCAGCGCCACATAAGCCGTATTGCGGATTACATTGACAAGATTATGTCCCGTCCACGCGTTCAGGCTGAGCAGCTTGCTTTTATACGTAAAATGCTGCTCGTTAAATGCTTCGAACTCCCGCTCCATCTTTTTCTCTTTGCGGAAAGCGCGAATAATCGGCATCCCTTGAATCGTTTCATTAATCCGCCCGTTAATTTCACTCAGCATAGAGCGGATAATCCGGTTGTACCGTTTGGCGATTTTGCCATACAGCACAATCCAGAGCACCAATGCCGGAATGATGAACAAGCAAATTGCCGCCAGCTTGACATCAAGCAGAAATAAGGCTACGAATATACCGGTCATATAAATAATGCCTGTAAAAAAGTTAGCCAGTACGGTCACATACAGATCACGAATCGATTCGGTATCATTCGTAATCCGCGACACCACTTTGCCGGCCGGCAAATTATCGAAGTATCGCACCGGCAGCCTGTTAATATGCCCAAACACTTCATTGCGCATATTGCGGATCACGCGGTTCGACGAAGCCTGCAAAAAGTAATGCTGGCCGTATGAGAACAATGCCGACACAAGCAGCAGGCCAAAATAAAACCAGCAAAGCTGGATCAAACCGCCCAGCTCCGGTCGAAAAAACTGATACAGCTCACCGTTGCTCAGCTTTTGCGCCTCATAACCGGCGCTCTTGTCTCCGCGGGCAATTGTAATATGCGTATCGCTGTCGGCTGTCCGGCTGCCGTCAAAGGCAATAGTCGACGGGATGAAATAGTAGGCTTTGCCTGCCTGCAAAATCCGCACCTCCGCGCCGCGCGCCTCTCCTTCGGCAAAATGATCGGCGCGTTTGTACTGCTGCTCTTTGTAAGCAACCGTATAATCGTCCGTTTTATTGTCCGCTGTCGCATACCACGGCTGCTCAATCCCGGTAATATGCACATCGATCAGCCGTTTAGCCACTAGCGGCCCCGCCAGATCGGTTGCCACCGCTACAGTTAACATCAATAAAGCGACAATTAGCCAGCCCTTCACGTTCATCGCATAACGGACGAGCCGCTTTACCGTCTTTTTCGTATCCGCAGGCGGACGATTCGCTTCCGGATCATGCTGGGTCAGCTCCTTAATCAGCTCCAAATCCTGTTCCTTGCCCAAAATAGCTTCACCGCCTTTTATCTGTTATTCATCCGCCGATTCAATCTGCTGACGGATATATTGCTCACTGTACCAGCCGCCCTGCTCCATCAGCATGTCATGCGTGCCCTGCTCGGCAATCTTGCCCTCATCAAGCACCAAAATCCAATCCGCATGCTGCACAGCCGACAGGCGATGCGTCGTAATTAGCGTTGTTTTGCCTGCCCGCTCCCTGCGAATGTTGGCAATAATCTCAGCTTCCGTTCGCGCATCGACCGCCGACATCGCATCGTCCAGCATCAAAATTTCCGGATCGGCAATTAGTGCGCGGGCAATCGAAACGCGCTGCTTTTGCCCGCCGGAAAGCGCGACACCCTTCTCGCCTACCAGCGTGGATAAACCCGATGGCAGAAAGGCCAAATCTTTTTTAAAGGCCGAGGCGTGTATCGCCTGCTCCAAATGCTGATCCTCCGCCCCTTCGCGGCCGAACAAAATATTGTTTTTCACCGTACGGGAAAACAAAAATTGCTCCTGCGGTACATAACCGTACCAAGATTTCAGCTGATCCATGTCAATCTGCGCAATTTCTGTCCCGGAAATCGTGATTTCTCCTGCCCCTGTCGGGTACTCGCGCAATAGCTGCTTCACCAGCGTTGTCTTTCCGCTGCCTGTGCGGCCGACGATTCCCAGCGTCTGTCCGCGCTCCAGCTTAAATGAAATCCCCTGCAAATTATCGGCCTGTGAGGACGGATAACGGAAGCTGACATCTTTGAACTCAATGGCGCCCGCTTCTCCCACCGGCGTCGTATTTGTCGGGTCCGGCACATCAGGCTTGACGCCCAGCGTCTCATTCACCCGGTCGAGCGAGGCGTTGCCGCGCTGCATAATGTTAATCATTTCGCCGATTGCAAACATCGGCCATATGAGCATGCCGAGGTAAACATTAAAGGAGACCAGCCCCCCGATCGTCAGCTCATTATGGTAGACCAGATAGGCGCCATAGCCGAGACCGATCAAATAGCTTGCTCCGACAAATATTTTTACTGTCGGCTCAAATAACGAATCGATGCGCACAACGGCGATATTTTTACGAAGCACATCCTGTGTAACGTCCGCAAAGCGCTTCTCCGACGCCCGTTCCTGCACATAGGCTCTTGTAACCCGCGTCCCGGAAATCGTCTCCAGCACCCCGTCGTTCATATCGCCGAAAGCATCCTGCGCCTCCGAAAACCGTTTATGAATCCGCGAGCCGTAAATCGAGACGAGCACAGCCATGAAAGGCAGCGGCAAAATCGCAATCAGCGTCAGCTTCCACGACACAAATACGATCATCGTCACAAGCAAAGTCACCATCCACAGCGTGGAGTCGACAAAGGTGAGCAAGCCGAAGCCCGCAGTCATCGACAGCGCCTGCAAATCATTGGTCGACCGCGCCATCAGGTCGCCGGTACGATTCCGCTCATAAAAGGACGGCGTCATTTTCAGAAAATGCCGCATCATTTTGGAGCGCATCATTTTCTCTACCACAAATGCTCCGCCAAACAGCCTATACTGCCACATATACGACAACAAATAGGTGACGATGGTGAGCACAATAAGCTGGATCAGGGTCAGCGACACACTGCTCCATGAAATGCTTCCCAGCTGAATCGAGTCAATTGTGCTGCCGACCATCATCGGAGGAAATACTTCCAGTATGCCGCAGAAGGTCAAAATCAAAATCGCCATAATATATCTCTTTTTCTCAAGCTTGAAAAACCAGCCAAGCTTAAATAACACAGACAGCATACAGGCTGTACTCCTTTCTCCATCCAAATAATCTATATGATAAAATGAAAAGCACACCGCTATATACGTACGGTGTGCTTCTGCCATATACTGATAAAGCGCACGTCGCGAGAGCGCGGCCTGCACTGTAAACTTTGCATCAACAAGGAATGAACAAGATGCTGCTGCATCCGCCCAGTTATTAAATAGGCCACGACATGTATGAAGTTGTAAGCATTGCGCGGTTAAACTTTACTGCAATCTGACGCGGATTTATTAGCAACATGTCGTTCACCTCTTCATCTAATTAATGGGATTACTTTCGTAACTTAACATGGCGGACAAAAGATTGTCAACCGCCTTTTTCAATTATAATTATTTGTTACTTGTCTTGCTTGTGCATAGCAGACGATCTTAAGAAAATCGTTCGGTTATCGCCATTATTATACAGGACGATCCGCGCCGAATGAAGATTAATCTGCTAGAATAGAAGATAGCTCATGTGAAACAGAAAGGCAGGAATCGGGCAGTATGGCGTTTGGCGTTACGCGGGAAGAATTGAATGAGTGGAAAGCGGCTATTATACGGGGAGAGATTGCTTTTTTGACGCATTATTGGCGGGATGATGAGCGTTTCCCCGGACTGCGCACAGTGACGAAGGTGGGCTGCAGCAATCTGGAGCGGCTTGCCTCGTGGTGCAGGCAACACGGCCTGAATCCCGACTATATACATCGGCGCGCGGCCTTCCCGCATTTCGATTTGATCGGGGCGAAGCAGCTTGAAGTCTTGCGACAAGAAGGCTTGTCCGATCAGATCGTCCGCTTCAAACTGCTCTAGACAGCTGATAAGAAAAACAGAGCAACTTTTTTCACTAATTTACTATAAGCAGGAGAGGTACAGCAATGCTTTTAAACGGAGTCAAAAGACTCGCCCGTTCTGTGAGCAGCAACAAAGGCAGCTGGGCGGTCATTACCATATGGATGATCATTATCGTTTTACTGCAAACTTCGATGCCGTGGCTTGCCCCGCGGGTCGACAATATGCAAAGTCAATTTAATGCCAGCTTGCCCTCAAGAACAACAGAGCAATTGCTCAAAAAACATTATCCGACCGACGAACAGCCCCCTGTTTTACTAGTCTGGCAGCGCCAAAGCGGTCTGACGAAAAAGGACTATGCCGAAATTGACCTTCTGTCTCAAACACTATATGAAAAGCCGATTTATAATCAGAAACATGTTGGCGGGCTCTACGATGACATGCGGGGATCCATTAACGGAAGAATCTTCGTTCAGCCGCTCTACCTGAAGAAAGGCATACTGCCTGCGGACATAAAAATTTCACTGCGCGAACTTGCATCCGTCATTGGGGAACAATTCATTCAAAACCCTTTAAACGTTTCCGTAAATAATAAAGAAGAGCTATCTGTCCGCATCAGCGGACCTGCCCCGATTATTGTTGAGGAAAGCGAGCGTACCAGTCCCGACCTGTTATTGCTGCTGGCCGTCTTTTCATTCATTGTAATCATCCAATTGCTGGTGTATCGTTCGCCGGTCTGGGCGGCTGCTCCGATCACGGCCATTGTCGCTGCCTATTTGGCCTTAACCCCGCTGCTTGCCGAAATGTTTGCCCGCGGCTGGATCTCGTATCAGGAACGCTTTTCGGCAATCGTGCTTATGGTGCTGGCCGTATCGGTCATCGATCATCTATTCTTTATCTTTTCGTCCTATCGTATTCACCGCAAGGAACAAGGGACTATTTTGCATGCCATCGGTAAAATAGTGCGTCAATCCTCCTTTATCTTTGCTGCGTTCGGATTGATCGTTACCTTAATAACGTTCTTGCTGCTTATCGCCCAGTACGGGCCGATCGAGCGATTCTATTCCTGGGCGCATGCGGCCGCGCTGCTTATTGCTTTGGCAAGCGCTGCGCTGCTGCCTGCATTGAAAAATGTACTTGGCTTTGAACATCCGGCAATTGAACGCTCTGTTGACGACGAACGCCTGCCGCTTACGAAAACGTGGCCGGCTTTCATTAATATGATGCTGGTCCTCGCCATCGGCGCCGGGGTAACCCTGCAGATGAAGTATACCTTCGATACTTTATCAACCTATTCGGCCAATTCGCCTTCTCCTTCCCGGGAAGGGATGATTCTGCTGGCAGGGCATATGGACCTCGGCAAGCTGGCGCCGATCCAGCTCCTTGTAAACCGGCAAATGAATCAAGCCGAAGCCGAAAACTTGCGGCATTCACTGCAGTGGCTGCCATCTATCACTTTAGTAACACACCCTATGCGGAGCAAAATCAATCCGGATATGTTTTGGTACAAGATTCGGCTGGCCGGCAATCCTTACTCGCTCATGGCGATGGAGAACCTGACCGATATACGCAGCGTCATCAAAAAATATTTAGCGCCCGACATGACGGCCGCCAGCCTCAATGCCGCAAGCAAAAACTTTTGGCTTGCGGGACCGACAGCGGCGCAATACGACCGCTACTCGGCATCCAAACGTGCCTCAATCGTGCTAATACCGGTAATATTGGTCGTGTTTATTCTCATGCTGCTGCTCTTCTTTCGCGCGATTCGCAATTTTATCGGCTATCGGTAGGCAGCGGAAAAACATCGTTAAGCGTAATAGTACCGGTAGTTCTGCGGTGTGCAGCCAACGAGCTTTTTTGAAAAAGTGAGTGAAAATTTCGGTACAGTTGCTGCCGACGAATGATAAAGAAGCCCGGGACAGCACTGGTCGTTGCATCAGTGACTCTTCCGGGCTTCTCGTTTATTAGGTTGCAAGACGATAGAAGCGCGCCGCATTGCGGCCACACACATTAGCTCTTTCCGCCTCGCCCCATGCAGCGGGCAGACAAGCTTCATGCAGCTCCACCACCTGATCGTACGAAGCCGATAATAAGCATACCGGCCAGTCACTGCCGAACATTACCCGCTCCGCGCCAAATATGGCGATAGCATGTGCAGCAAACGGCACAATTGATGCCGTCGACCAACTGGCGTTCTGCCGCTCCGGCACCATCCCGGAAAGCTTGCACATCGTGTTCGGGTAAGCGGCAATTGCCGTCATTTGCGCCGCCCACGGCTCCATCGCTCCATCCTCAATATTAGGCTTGGCTAGATGATCGACTACAGCCCGCAGGTGAGGAACCTGCTCAAATAAACGGAGCAAGTACGGAAGATGCCGCGGATTGGCTTGCAGATCAAGAGGGAACCCGGCATCGGCCAGTATTCGGAGGTGCTCGACTACACGCTCCCGCAAGATCCATTCGGACGGCAAATCCTGAATCATCGGCCGAAGGCCGACAAACCGCGGATTTTCCAGCAGCCTTTCCCATTGTCCGATAAAATCGCGGGCAGTCAAATCAAGCCAGCCCACCACTCCGGCAACTGTGTCTTCCTTGGCGGCAATAGCCAGCAAAAACTCCGTCTCGGCAACGGTCGGCGCCGCCTGCACAATAATCGAGCGATCAAATTGATGCCTGGTCAGCAGCGGCTTTAATTGTTCCGGCATGAAGTCAGCGTATAGACACCCCGATGCCGGCTGCAGCCAGCCGTAATCCCCCCGCGCAGGCTGCCAATAATGTTGGTGAGCATCGATATTCATAGTGGTGCAGCCTCCATCTTTTTCTTCCAATCAGCCAGCAATTGCTACAGCGCCTCGTACGGCACTCCTATAAATCCTGCGACATTCTGACCATATCTGTCACCTGAATGCCGTTCTCATAGATTGGCTCATCGTAATGCCGTATAAAAAAGTCGCGATCAATCGCCGTCATGCGGAAGCCGCATTTTTGATACATGGCCAGCTGGACAACGCCTGAATTGCCTGTTCCGACCTCAATCGTCTTATAACCCTCCGCCTTTGCCGTTGCCACGGCATGCAGCACCAATTGCTTCCCGATTCCTTGCCCATGGTAGTGCTCATCTACCGCTACATTAACAAGCTCGGCCGTATCCGGCCGTGTCGGGACCAATACATACTCCCCGATAATTTGCCCCTGCTCCAGCTCGGCGACAAAGCATAGGCCGCGCGCTGTGTACTCCTTAACAAGCCGTTCAGAAGGATCGGCCAGCAGCAGCAACCCCATCGGCAGCGGCTCCTCCGGCAGCAAACGTCTGATCTTCATAACGCATGATGCACTCCTTTCATTAATTCCGTCTCTTCTGTAAGCAAATCTACATAAAGCGATAATAAATAGCCAGTTTCCCGCAAATGATGTCCGGTCAGCTCTGCGACCCGATTGAGACGGTAATGAAGCGTATTAATATGAACATGCAGCAGCGAAGCGGTCTGCTTCGGATTGCAGTCGCAGGACAGATAGACGGCGATCGTTTTAATCAGATCGCTTTTATGCTCGCGGTCATGCTCCCGCAGCTGCGCAAGCAGAGGGCTGGCCAGTCCCTTTCTTCTTTTCTGCTCCATAATAAGCGGCAAGTGCATCAGAAATCCCAGATCCTCATAGTGCCAGATCTGTCTTGTCTGGACGGGCAGCAGCCGTTTGACCGTTAGCAGCTCGCTAACTTCACTATATGCTTGGGCGGCGCGCGTATAGGATCCTTCTACCCGGCTGCACCCTGCCATCACAGAAGGCCGGCCTTGCTCCTGCAAGCGGCCCGCAAGCAAAGCTGTCATCTGCGCCATCTTCCCTTTGCCTGCTTGCATCATTTTCGCCGAAAATACGCCAATCACTTGGGTATGGTCAGCCGTCAGCATAATAGGCTGCATCTGCGCTTCTGCCGCCGCTATCCCGTTGCGAATGCGGTCCAGCTGCTCTGCCGTCACAGCATGCTGGAAATCAAAAATAACGATGCAGTAGGATGGCGGCAGTGTAATCGCCAGTTCAGCGGCATCCTGCATAATCAAAGCTTCCGAGCTCGCATAGGAATGTGTCAATATTTTCCATAAAAATTCATTTTGTAAATGCTCCTGCTTCGTACGCCGGCTGCGCCGCTTAAGCAAAAAATGCTTGGCTGCTTCTGCAGCCCCTTCCAATGCTCGCTCCGCTTCGCCCGGAATCAGATTGCCTCTATCAACGACCCATATATATCCAAGAATTTCCTCCTGTCTTCTCACACAAACAGCAAGCCGCGGGCCCAGCCCCACTTCCGCTACTGCCGGAATTCTCACCGCCTGCAAAGAGGCTTCGAGCTGCTGCATCACTCCGCATTTGCGCAGCCCGGCGATAACCGCCTCCGGCACCCGCCTTCCTACAATCGTAGCCAACCTGGCATGATCATTCTCAAACGGATGAGAGCTGTATGCGATAACATTATGATGGTTATCTTCGATCGTCAGCTGCGCTTGCAGCGTCTCACTCAGTGTATCGGCAAGCGACTCCAAATTATCATAGACACCCTTGAACTCAGCTTCCGCTTCTCTCATCCTTCGTTCCTCCGCAAGCAGACTGTAACATTATCAGATTAAGTATACTACGAAGCTTGCAGGGAATAAAAGCGCTGACGAGTGGTCGCTACGAAACAGAGGAGGCAGTCTATTAATTGTGGACAGCTGTAAGTGTGGGCAAAGCGGGCCTGAGCGGATCGTGGTTCCGTTACTTCCTTCCTCTGCAAAAGCCACTGCAATTTTTGCTTTGGTCACGTATAAGCAATGTATTTTGTGGACATACTCATAGTAAACCGACTCCTTTTTTTTGTTTGTAGCTCTGCTTTTTGGGTGATGGTTTTTCTTACTACCATTCTCGCCAAAAGTAATCTACGTGATGCAAAAGAGGGATGTCGGTTTCGTTCATTATAAAATCCCACAATTCTATATGATTTTTCATACAGAATCATTGATCTCGCCTGCTCTAAGGTCAATTCTGTATGATTTTTCATATAGAATCGTCAGAATTAGCGCAAAATGATCAATTCTGTATGATTTTTCATACAGATTCATCGATTTCGCCTTCCCTAAGGCCAATTCTGTATGATTTTTCATATAGAATCGTCAGAATCGTTGTTTTTCGAGCCAGTAACGGATCGTATGTCCGCATGGCTCACAGTTGCCGGGTCCCACCCTTTCGCAACTAAAAAAAGATGAGGCAGAACGCAACGTTCTGCCCCATCTTTTTTTTAATTGACGACCATTTCCTCTACTTCCGCACACGGCTCGCCGAAAGCAGCCGCTACTGCCGGACATGTAATATGGCCGCCTGCAGTATTGACGCCGCTGCGCAGCGCAGGATTAGCGGCAATTGCTCCCGAGACGCCAAGATTGGCGATTTGCAGTGCATACGGAACCGTTGCATTCGTCAGCGCAATCGTGGAAGTGCGAGGCACTGCGCCCGGCATATTGGCTACCGAATAATGCAGCACGCCATGCTTTTCGAATACCGGATTGTCATGAGTCGTCACCCGGTCGATCGTCTCGACAATACCGCCCTGGTCGATCGCGACATCGACGATAACGGAGCCCGGGCGCATCGCTTTGACCATCGCCTCCGTAACGAGTCGCGGCGCCTTCGCGCCGGGAATAAGGACGGCGCCAACCAGCAAATCCGCTGCGGCTACAGCTTTGCCTATATTGTAGGGATTAGAAATTAACGTTTGAATTTGCGCGCCGAAAATGTCGTCCAGTTGGCGAAGGCGATCCGCCGACAAGTCAATAATGGTAACCTCGGCGCCCAAGCCAAGCGCCATCTTCGCCGCATTCGTCCCGACGACGCCGCCGCCGATAATGGTGACGCGGCCGCGGTCAACGCCCGGAACGCCCGAAAGCAGTATGCCTTGCCCGCCATTGGGCTTTTGCAAAAACTGAGCGCCCAGCTGGATCGCCATGCGGCCAGCAACTTCACTCATCGGCGTAAGCAGCGGCAATGTGCGGTTGACCGCAATCGTTTCATAAGCAATTGCGGTTACTTTTGTTTCCTTGAGCGCTGCCGCAAGCGCCGGCTCAGCAGCCAAATGCAAATAAGTGAACAGGATGAGCCCCGGGCGGAAATAGCCATACTCACTGGCAAGCGGCTCTTTGACCTTCATAATCATATCGGCCTTGCCCCATACCTCAGATGCTTCTGCTATGAGCTCGGCGCCTGCCAGTTTATAATCCTCATCGCTAAACCCGCTGCCGCCGCCCGCTCCCGCTTCAACCATGACATGATGGCCGGCATTATGCAGCGTCATTACACCTGCCGGTGTAATAGCAACACGATTTTCGTTGTTTTTGATTTCCTTTGGAATCCCAATTCGCATGAACGTTGCTCCTTCTGTGGCGGAATGAGTGCTGTAGAGATCGTACCACAGATTGTAAGCGCTGCATTTAGTGTTTTACATGAAGATGCCAAAGAAATTTTGTATATTTACACAATCAACAGCTCTCTGAGTTTCAGGGCCGGCAGCGGGTTGTTGCACGTCATAACAGTCGAGCCGCAGCCGAGCGCATAATAAACCTGCTGCACAGTATCCGGGCAGTAGCACCATACCTGCAGCCCCATTGCGCGGTACTCCTTAACTATTTGCGGCGTCATCCGGCTCATTTCCAGCCCGATTGCCCACATTTTAGAATAGGTGCCTTGTTCGCCAGCCTGGAAATTGCTCATTACGTCGCCCGGAAAGCCTTGTGTTTTTACACTATGCTTATCATTGAAATAGGCGATAATGTCAGCATCGAAGCAAGTAAAGACACAACGTTCCAAGCAATTATACTGCCTTAGCATCGCAATCGCAGCATCTGCTACTTCCTTTGCACGCGGGCCGCTCTTCACCTCAACATTGAGCAGAACGGCAGGATACTCGGCCAGTAAATCGCATAATTCGGCCAATGTCGGAATTTGCAAGCCTGCGAATGGCTTGCCGAACCAGCTGCCTGCATCCAGGCGCTTGATTTCCTCCAGTGTAAAGCCGCTCACCGCGCCTGTGCCATTGGTCGTGCGATCGACAGTTTTGTCATGAATGACGACGACCGTCCCGTCTTTGGTCATATGCAGATCAAATTCAAGCATTTCAACTCCCAGCTTCAGCGCTTCGGCAAAGGCGAGCAGCGTATTTTCCGGATAGTCCGACTTGTACCCGCGATGGGCGGATACGACGATTGACGTGGTTTGCTCCAAGCTTTCGATTGTCATAATGATCTCCTCCTGCACCAAGACCCGACATCGATCGGTGTTTGTTCATTTTATTGAGTCAAAATACGGTCCGCTTCCTTCTTGAACGTCGCGAGCGTTGCCGGAATGTCTTTACTGTCATACATGATGGCTTCGATCGCCGAGAAAAACTCATGCATCACTTCAGGCCAAACGACCGCTTTATTGGTATCGATCGCGTATTCGAGCTGGTCATAGGCAACTTTGCGATTCGGCTCTTTTGCCCAAAGCGCTTTAATCTCTTCCGACTCTACCATTTTTTTCGTAAATGGCAGATATCCGGATTGCAATATAAATTGCAGGGCGCCTTGTGAATCAGTTTCCATCCAATGAATGAATGTCCATGCTGCATCTTTATTTTGCGAGCCGGCCATCATCGCCACATTGGCGCCGCCAGTAGGTGTAGCATGAACTTTATCTTTCGGCAGAAACGCTGTAACATAGTCGAAATCGACTGTATCTGTCAGACTGCCGATTGTGCCAGTAGATTGGTACATCATTGCCACTTTACCGCCAACGAACATTTGGTTCGTAATGTTGCCGGAATCCTGAGCTGGCGGATAGTAGAGCGCGCCCGAATTTTGCATTTCCTTCAGTTCCTTGAATACATGCTCGCCAACACCGTTATCGACAAATCCTTCTGATTTGACATCATCGTTGAAGAACTTGCCGCCAGCTTGCGTAATCATCGCAATCGGATACCAAGTGTCATACGGCATCGTCAGACCGTAACGCTTGAATTCGCCATTTTCTTTGATCACCATCGCATTCGCCACTTTGTTCATGTCTTCCCAAGTCGTTGGCACCGCCAGTCCCTGCTCATCTAGCAATGTCTTGTTCACATGCAAAATTGGTGTAGAACGATTTAACGGCAAAGATACCAATTGGTCATTGAATGTGGAATGTCCCATCAGACCAGCAGTAAAATCATCAGCGCTCATGCTCGAAGAGGTTAGGAACGGCGTCAAATCCTCAAGCACTTCCGAATCGGCAAACATTTGGACATAGGCACGCTCCAGCATCGTTACATCCGGCGCAGTATTGGAAGCAACGGCTTGCTGCAGCTTCGTTACCGTCTCGTCATAATTGCCTTGGAAGGTGCCGACAACCTCGATATCAGGATGCGAATCATTGAAGCGCTTGATCAAACCATCGATATACTCCCCATTCTTCCCACCCAGTGAATGCCAGAATTGAACCGTCACTTTGTCAGCTGTGTCATTTGTTTGCGTTGTATCGCTAGACTTCTCGGCATTTGTACCTGTATTAACACCCGTGTTTGTACTTTTGTTTACCACCCCGCCATTCGACCCTCCATTCCCGCCGGAACAACCGGCAAGCACTCCAACCACCATCGTTAATGTAAGTAATACGGATGTTTTTGTTCTGTTCATCTCACTTTACCTCCCATAATATGGTACAGCTTTTTATTTTGAAGGGAATGCTTCTGCCAGCAGCCAGCAGCTATCCCGTTATTTGATACCGGAATAAACGAAAGCCTTCACAATTTGCTTGGAGCAGAACAGATATACAGCGAGTATCGGAACAACCAGGAGGACATTGCCGGCCATAATGATATGCCAGTTGCTAATACCTTCAGTCTCGCGCAGCTTGGCAATACCGAGCGTCAATGGACGGATCGACGCCGTATCGGTCATAATTAACGGCCAGAAGTAATCATTCCAGTGGCTGACAAAACTGAACAAAGCGATTGTCGCCAGTGCAGGCTTGGCCATCGGAATCATAATATTCCAAATAATATTAAATTCACTGGCGTTATCGAGCCGTGCCGCTTCCACCACCTCATTCGTAATTTGCATAAAATATTGTCGAAGCAAAAAGATACCAAATGCACTGGACATGAACGGCAAAATTTGCGGCAGCAATGTCTTGATTAAGCCCCAGTCCGCCATCATCATATATACAGGAATAAAGGTAACCTGGGACGGAATCATAAACGCGAGCAGCACAAGTCCGAACAGTATACTTTTACCGGCAAATTTATATTTGGCAAAGGCGTATGCAGCCGGAATCATGACAAGCAATTGGATGACGATAATCGATCCTGTCACAATCACCGAGTTGCGCGCATACAGCAGAAACGGCCCGGCATTCAGTGCTGTTATGAAATTGCTCCATTGCGGCACAGCTGGAATCCATGTTGGCGGAAAGGCCATCGTCTCGCGGAACGTCTGGAGTGAAGTCGAAATCATCCATAAAAACGGAAAAATAAAAATTAGCATAACAACAGCCTTCAGCAGCAGGCTGACCGTCCCTTTTACATATTTCCATTCCATCGTCTTCAACGTATACGCTCTCCTTTCTCGAGCTCCTACTCATTGATAATGTACTTTTTTCGACAACAGCCGGAAGTAAAGGAAGGTCAGCAGCCCGATCACCGCCAATAGGACAACACCAGTAGCTGCCGAGTAGCCAATATTTGTTGTACGGAAGCCGTAAATATAGTACACAATCGTATTAGTGGCTCCATTCGGGCCCCCGCCGGTCATCACTTGCACCGTGTCAAAAACTTTGAATGATCCGATTGTCATAATAACAAGAATAAAGAACAGCTGAGGCGAAATGATCGGTAATGTAATTTTGTAAAATACTCTCCACTTGCTGGCATTATCCAGTGCAGCTGCTTCGTAAATACTTGGCGGAATACTTTGTAAGGCGGCCACAATGATGAGCACATAATAGCCGATTCCTTGCCACACCGACACTATAATAACTGAGGCCATCGCCGTTTTGGAGCTTTGCAGCCATTGCGAGGTCGGCAAACCGAACGTTTTCAGCACATAGTTAAGAAATCCGAGATTCGGCTCCATCATCCATAGCCACACAAGCGAGATCGATACGACAGATACGATATGAGGTGTAAAAATGCCCGCTTGTACAATCGTATTGATTTTACTCTTTTTACTCAGCCAGAGCGCAATCACCATCGATATGGCGATCGTCAGCACAACAACACAAACGGTGTAGATAAACGTATTCGATAGCGCCTTATAGAAATCAGGACGTGTGAAAATTTGCGAGAAATTGTCGAGTCCGATAAACTTGCTCTTTGCCTTGTTCATCAAGTTGTATTTATAAAAGCTGAGATAGATTAGATACATGATTGGATAAACGACGAAAGCAAAAATCCCGATCATCGCAGGCGCGATCATGACATATGGCCGCACAACAGCCCATTTGCTCCGGTTATCCATTGCGCATCCCTCTCAATGCCCTCATATATTCCGCATAGGACCGATCATCCCGGCGAATGCGGCTGCCGTCCTCTGCAAAGAAAAATAAGTGCTCAGGCGCGACATCGATCTGCACTTCCTGATCAACCGCGAACAAATCTTCCAAACATTTGACCATGTATGCGTTTCCATCGCTTCTCCGAACCTGATACAGCGTCTCCGAACCGAGCATTTCTCTAGTAACGATCATACCTGTCATCGAAAAATGATCCGGGTTCGTTCCGCCAGCTTGCCCGGCCGGCCTCACCTGCGCCCGTTCCGGCCGGAAGCCGAACTTCGCGCCATTCATGCTCAGCTCGCCGATATTCATAGGCGGAACGCCAATAAACTGCGCAGCAAACAAATTGCTCGGATCATGGTACATTCCATCCGGCGGAGCTTCCTGCTGAATAACCCCTTTGTTCATCAGCACGATATTGTCCGCCATCGACATCGCTTCCACCTGATCGTGGGTTACATAGACGAACGTTGTGCCAAGCTGCTTATGCAGCTCGATCAATTCCAGACGCATTTGCGCCCGCAGCTTGGCATCCAGATTGGACAGCGGTTCATCCATCAGAAAGACCGACGGCTTCTTCACCATCGCCCTGGCCAGCGCAACGCGCTGCCTTTGTCCGCCGGACAAGGTTGACGGCTTGCGATCGAGGTAATCTGCCAGGCCGACGGTAGCGCTGATCGTCTCGACCAGCCGCTTCCGTTCTTCTTTGTCTACTTTATTGTTTTTCAGGCCAAACTCAATATTTTCTCTAACGCTCATAGTCGGATAGATGGCATAGTTTTGGAATACCATCGCCACTCCGCGTTTTCCGGGCGCAATGCTGGTGACATCTTTGCCGCCAATGAGCACCGATCCTGCAGTTTGAGGATCAATACCGGCGATCATCCGCAGCAATGTCGTTTTGCCGCATCCCGAAGGTCCAACAAGGACCGTAAAGCTTCCATCCGCGATCGTTAAATGCAAATCTTTGATGACATCGTTCTTTTCGAACGTCTTGGTTACGCGGACCAATTCTATCGACGCCACGAAAACCCCTCCTCGTCCTATTCGGCCCAAAAATTCAGTTTAGACGGCATGCACCGTTATCCCGCTTTCCCGGAACTGCTGCAATGTTTCCTCGGAGGCTTCTTTTCCGGTAATCAGCATATGAATCGCACTATTAGGCGCTACAGTATGAAGCGACAGCTTGCCGATTTTACTGTCGTCGGTGACGACAATAATTTCGCTTGCCGCCCGGATCATTCCCTGCTTGGCCGGCACAAGCGCCGCCTCCGGATGCATAAGTCCGTGCTGTGGATGCAGAGCCGGCGTGCCGATAAATGCTTTTGACGCATGGAGCGATTGCAGCACATAATCCGTAAACATGCCATTGAGCATATAGCTTGACGGATACAGCTCGCCGCCAGTCAATATTACTTTTACACCGGCAGCATCACGCAGCTCTGCCGCTACATTGATATCATTTGTGACGACTGTAATGTTGGAGCGATAAACCAGATTTCTGGCAATATGCACGGTTGTCGTTCCTGAATCGATAATAATATGATCCCCGTCCTCGACAAGACTTGCCGCTTGCCGGCCGATCCGCTCCTTCTGATCAAGCTTATGGGTCGATCGTTCGCTGAACGATGGTTCGTCATGCGTCCACTGCTCGACAATGACGCCGCCATGCGTCCGCTTAAGCAAGCCGTCCTGTTCAATCTCCATCAAATCCCGCCGAATCGTCGCTTCATGCACGCCAAACTCCCGGGCTAATGTAACAATCGTTGCTGTTCTATGTTTTCGTACATACTCGACAATTTTCATTTTTCGTTCAACTGGCAGCACGGCAGTTCCTCCATTCGATTCAGCAGAAGTCTATTGACCCCATTCGTTCTTAAGACGAAGCAGCGTATAACGCTCAGGCCGCACCAGATGCGCTTCGCGCAAGCTTCTTGCCAGCAGCTCGCCTTCTATTCCAAGCTCGGCAGTAGTTACCGGCGCCCCTACTTTTTGCAGCAAGGCGCGCAGCGTCTCCTCCTGCGGAATTTGCTTGATGCTGCTGGCAATTTCCGTCCAATTGCTTGTCAGCCGCTCGGCCTGCTGCAATTGCTGTTCTGTACAATGCTCTGCCGCCAGCGCTATCCCTTGTTCAGCGAGCTGGTGGTATAGCCTGCTGATTTGCAAACAAGCGACGCCTACCTTGGCGCCATGCAGCAGCTGCCGTTTGCCGAGGCGCAAATACTCCATTTCCCAATAGTGGGACAAATGGTGCTCGGAACCCGATGCCGGATGCGATTTGCCGAAAAGCAGCATGGCAAGACCCGATTGAACAAGTGCGGTGATCAGCGTCCGTATTCCTTCCTCGCGGCCCGCTGCAATCAAATCGGCCTGCGCCACACATTGCTGGAGCGCTTCGGCAGTAAGCTCTGCCGATACCGGCAAGTATGGCTCGCCGGCGATAATCGCTCCGAACTTCCAATCAAACAGCGATGTGTATTTGCCCAGCATATCGCCAAACCCGGCGGCAATTAATGAGGCCGGGGCCTTCTCCAATACATGCAGGTCGGCAAAGATGGCGTCCGGTCCGATGGCCGGGATCGTTATTTTTTCTCCGCGGACGATTAGCGGTGCGCCTTTGGAATTAAAGCCATCTACCGACGGCGCTGTCGGGACGGATATAAAAGGATGTCCTGTCGTGTAAGCCGCATAGCGGACAATATCGTGAATCGTTCCGCCGCCTACAGCGAGCACTGCTTCCGCCTGCTGCTGCTGAATCGCCAGTATAAGCTGAATGACTGCGCGCTCGTCCGCAACTACATCGCCTTGCAGGTCCGGTTTAATCAGTGTGACTTGCACATGAATCCCCGCTGCTGCCAGCATGTCTTCCAGTTCCTTGCCCGCTGCTGCATAGGTCGCCTCATCTGCCGCAAGCGCAACCCGCTGATAGGATTTGCCCGCTATATAAGGAGCGACCTGCGCAAGTGCGCCAGGATCAATACAAATCATATCCAGCGCCACTTGCCGGCAAGCATCTTCGCCTAGCGCTCTTGCCGATTGCTTGATTTTGCTAACTAAATCAGTCATATTGTACCAACCTCTCGTGAAATGAACACAAATGCGCACATTTTTGCAATATGATGTCCACTTTTGCTCTCTTTCACTCGTATTATACTATAATTCTGCAATATTATGCGAATGTTATTTCCAAGTATAAAATTTGTAAATACGGATGAAAGCCGAGAGTGAGTTTAATCATTTTGGCCGGATACCTTTGCCCATAGCTCCAGCTCATTCGACATTTAGCATGGCAAAAGAGGGATAATTTTTCAATCGTCAGCCACAATATAGAACAGCATCCAATTCGTTAGCTCATTTCAACATGAAGGATGGTATCTATGCTTGGCTTACTGCTAAAATTGCTTAAACCGAAGCGAAATTCCGGCTCTAACCGCCCCCGTCAGCAGGAGAAAACCCAGCCTAATCTCGCCGCCAATTTGGAAATGGTTCACTCCCGTTTTCCATTGACACCCGATCTTGTCATCCGGCAATTGACAATCGGCGGTACGGATACAGCGGCAGCGATTGTCTTCTTTGACAGTCTGACCGATAAAAGGACGATCAACAGCGATATTCTCCAAACGCTTACGCAGCAGGATCATTCACAGCAAGCAACAAAGCTGCCCGTTTTCCCCAATATCGGCAGCTTTACTACGACTTCATCGTGGGAGCAAATCGATGAAAGCATTTTGCATGGCAGCACGGCGCTCTTTATCGATGGCCAGCAGAAAGCCATCATTCTGGATACAAAGGGATGGCCGCAGCGCTCCATTGAAGATCCGCAAATTGAGACTTCGCTCAAAGGAGCTCATCAAGGCTTTGTCGAGACCGGCACGCAAAATATTGCCTTAATCCGCAGATACGTCCCCAGCCGGGAATTAAAAGCGAAAGAGCTGATAATCGGCCGCCGCGGCCGCTCCAAAGCATGGATTATGTATTTGGAAGACGTAGCTCATCCGGAAGTATTGCAAGAATTAGAGGATCGCCTGCAGAACATTACAGTCGATGCGGTCCTTAATACAGGGGAGCTTGTGGAATATATCGAGGACAACCCTTACTCGCCTTTCCCGCAGTTCATTTTGACAGAACGTCCGGACTCCGCCGTCTCGCAATTGCTGCAAGGACGATTTGTCGTCATTTTGGACAAATCTCCTAACGTATTAATCGCACCGACTACCTTTGTTTCCTTTTTTCAAAACATCGATGACTACAGCACGCGCTGGCTCATCTCTTCTTTTATCCGTCTAATGCGTTTTCTCGCTTTTGTTATCGCTTTGCTGCTGCCCGCGCTATACATTGCCTTCATCTCATTTAATTACGAGGTTTTGCCGGTCCAGCTCTTATTTTCAGTTGCCGAATCCAGAACCCGCGTCCCCTTCCATCCGCTGCTCGAAGCGCTGATGATGGAGATTACACTTGAGATGATGCGAGAATCCGGTGTGCGCCTGCCGGCCCCTGTAGGCCAGACCGTCGGCATTGTCGGCGGCATCATTATCGGCCAGACGGCTGTACAAGCCGGCATTGTCAGCAACATTATGGTCATTGTGGTCGCTTCAACCGCCATCGCTTCCTTCATTATTCCGAACTACGACATGGGGACGGCCATACGCCTGCTCCGTTTTCCGATGATGTTCATCGCCTCTATGTTCGGTATTGTCGGGATCATCGTCGGCATTATGGTGTTGCTTTCCCATCTGGCTGGGCTTGAATCGCTCGGTACGCCATACGGCACCCCGCTTGCTCCGTTTCGTTGGCCGGATATGAAGGACACCTTCGTTCGTTTGCCGGTCTGGACGATGATCAAGCGACCAAAGGGCGCGCGGCCAATCCAGTCAAAACGAGCAGGCAACAGCCGCAGCAAAGGAGATGCTCCATGAAAAAATATGCGATGAACAATCTTACAATCATGCAGTTCATCTTCCTTATTCATGGCGCTCAAGTCGGTATGGGCGTTATGTCACTCCCGCGGGAACTGGCAGAGATAGCCGGAACAGACGGATGGATGTCGCTCTTGATCGGCTGGGCGCTCAATATTGCTGCCAGCCTGATCATCATCCGCATTTTCAAGCATTATCCTGACGATACCCTGTATGATTTGCTCAGACGGTTGTTCGGGAAAATATTTTCGCTTGTCTTCCTGATCCCGATTACCCTGTATTTCGCTTATTATGGCTGGTTTATTCAAGTAAAAGCCCTTCTCTATATTAAAGCCTGGTTTCTGCCGATGACCTCCGATTATATTATTATGGCGTTATTTGCCATATCTACCCTGCTCGTCGTGCGAAGCGGCTGGACGGTGCTGGGCCGATACAGTGAGCTGGTATTTTACTTGACATTCGCTATGCCTTTTATTTTCCTGCTTGTACTGAAGGAGAGCTATTGGCTGCATTTGCTGCCTTTTTTCAAAGAAGGGGTAATGCCGGTGCTGAAAAGCGTCAATAAAACAGCGTACTCGCTTGTCGGGTTTGAAATTACATTTTTTCTCTATCCTTTCCTGAACAAAAAAAAATGGGCTCCGCTAGGCGTCATCGCCGCCAATTCGCTGACAGCAATGCTCTACATCTATGTGACTGTTATTTGTTTTGTCTTTTTCAGCCCGGATGAAATTACCCATTACAACCAGCCCCTGCTCAGCCTGTTGAAAGTGTTCGAATTCCGCTTTTTGGAGCGGTTCGACCTTATTTTTCTTGCTTTTTATTTGCTGGTCGTTTCTACCTCCTGGGCTCCCTATTTGTTTTGCGCCGCCTTTAGCACAAGCCAAATGCTGGGCAAACAGGACCATAGCCCCTATGCTATCGTTCTCCTTGTCATCTCCGTGCTGGCTGTAGCTTTCTTGAAGCCGTCATGGGATGAAACGAGTATATGGCAAACCTGGCTGGGACAATTCAGCATCGGCATCGCCTATCTGTTTCCAGTCTTGCTGTGGCTGTATGTGATCATTTACCGCCGCTTCCGCAAGGAGGTGCTCCCTTGACGATTCGCATGCTAAGAGCTCTGCTGACGGCGTTCATCTGTCTCTCTCTGCTCGTTGGCTGCAAAGACCAGACCAGTGTAGAGGATGTTACTTTTCCGCTGCTGATCGGCATCGATCTGGATGAAAATAATCAGCTGCTTTTCTCCTCATCCAGCCCCGTCTTCAGCAACGAAGCCAAGACCAAAGAAGAGCAAATAGAGATCAAATCGATTTCTTTGCGGCAATCGAGGGAAGAGTTCGACCGTCGTGTAATCGCCATGACAATGGGCGGCAAAGCGCAAGCGGTTTTTATCAGCAAACGGGTGCTGCAGCATGCCGGCTGGTTTGAGTTTCTGGACCCTTTCTACCGGGACAATAAAAACACGATCCTTCCCCGCGTCATTATGATTGACGGCAAGGTGAAAGATATCATTACCTTTGCGCCCAAGGACAAGCCGCGCCTGCCAACCTATTTGAGTCAATTGCTTTCTACGGCAGTGAAACGGAATATTACAGTCAAGACCACGCTGCGGGATTTACACCGGACAATGACAGATCGGGCAGTAACACCAAGTATTACCAGATTGACTAAAGAGGATGATGATCTATTTATCGTCGGGACAGCATTGCTAAAAAAAGACGGCACCTACGCCCTCACTCTCAATCCGATGGAAAATAAATTGCTTTCGCTCTTAAAGGTCCACCATAGCGGAGAATTTCCGTTCACACTTGCTTTGCCGGAACGCGAAAACTCGCGCAGCTTTTATAAACACGATAAAACCAGCTTTACCGCTTCCAGCGTTTCCTCTGGCACGAAAGTATCCTTGCTGAACGGCAAGTATCAATATCGTATGCGCCTTAAATTGCAAATTCACCTTACGGAGCAGCTTTTTCCCGCTGCTAAGGGAGATACCGGCCAGTTGGAAAAGCAGATTGCCAGAGAGCTAAGCGCCCAATACGGGGCATTGTTCCGCAAATTGCAAAGGGCAAAGGTCGACCCGCTCGGACTCGGGCTTTACGCGCGCGCCTACACTTATCAGAATTGGAAAAAGGTGCAGAAGCACTGGGACGAAACTTTGGCTGAGGCTGACATCCGAGTCGATGTTAGCGTGAAAATTATGGATACAGGGGTAACTAAATAGGGGAGCTGTGCCACTTCTTCTGCTTGGCAAAGATCTTCATTCGGATTATCAACAAAACAAATCGCCCCGCAGAGATGCGAGGCAATTTGTTTTATTTCGCCAGTTCCCCGAAGCGCGAGAAGACGGCTAGGGCGGGGTCGATCGGCACTTCGGCTCGCTTCACGTTTGCCGGAATGACGATGTCCGGCGTCGGACGCGGGCGGCGGTTGCCGAATTGCGGCAGCCAATGGCGCTGGGCGTCCAGCATTTCTATGACCATGTCGCGGATTTTCTTCAGCGTCAGCACCGAGGATGTCAGCGGGTCCAGTGCGATGGCCTGCACGACGGTCTCTGGGTCGCCGGATTTGGCGGCTAGAACGGTAAGACGCTGCACGTTGATGTTCGTCATGTTCAGCGCCGCGCATTGGGGCGGAATGTCGCCGATGATCGTCCGATGGATGCCGGTGCGGTCGGCGAAAACCGCTCCTTCCGAACAGCATTCTGGCGGCAGGTTCGAGATCATACCGTCGTTGCGCAAGTTACCGCTGAATTTGAACGTTTTACCCGTCTCCAGCGCTTCGATGATGTAGGCGCAGTATTCGACGCTCCGCGGGGGAAGGTCGTACGATTCGTCCGCGAGTATGTCCTTCTCCTTATACTTGTCGGCTACGTAGGCGCACCAGTTATAATACGCCCCTGATTCTCCGCCGAAGGAAGGCTCGTCGCAGTAGAGATCGAGCGCTTTTTGATTTTTGCGGAACCACGGGACATACTCGGACAGATGTCCCGTGGACTCGGTCATGAAGTAACCGAAATGGCGGAACACCTCGCCGCGCACCTTCTCGTTGACATAAAACTCCGGCTGCTCGAATTTCTCGCGCAGTAGCGGATACAGGTCACGACCCTGATGGCTCAGCTCGATAAACCAGCCCATATGGTTGATGCCGGCGGTGACGTAGTCGATTTCGTGTTTCGGTACGTCGACGTACCCCGAGATCAGGTCCAGCGTCGTCTGCACACCGTGGCACAGGCCGACATACTGAATGTTCGTCTCGCCCAGCGCCCAGCAGATCATCGCCATCGGATTGACATAGTTGAGCAGCGTCGCTTTTGGGCACAGCTCTTCCATATCACGGGCCACGTCCAGCATGACCGGAATACTGCGCAGCGCCCGGAACACGCCGCCCGGACCGAGTGTGTCCCCGATGCATTGATCGACGCCGTATTTCAGCGGAATCTTGTAGTCGAGTTCGAAGGCGGACACGCCGCCGACTTGGAACGACGTAATGACGTAGCTGGCACCGGCAAGCGCCTCCCGACGGTCTGTCGTTACCGTGACCTTGGATTTCAAGCCGTTCTTTTCGATGACCTTGTCGGCGAACGCCTTGACCTGAGAGGTTTTGCTGGTTGAAGGCGCCATCAGCACGAATTCAGTGTCTTCTAGTTCCGGTGTTGCCATGATGTCGAGGATAAGTGTTTTACAGAACACGATGCTGCCAGCTCCGATAATCGCGATTCTTCTCATGTGCGAACCCTTCCTCTCCCGGTTTACTTATACTGCTGCATCAAGCGGATATAGTCCCGAGCAATCTTCAAATCTTCTAGCGCTTCCTTGGACTCGCATGGTACCGGACGGATACCCTGCACAGCGGCGATGAAGTTCATTGCCTGCTGACGCATGGCCGAACGGTTCGGCATGATGGGATACTCATAGGAAGAAGGCTCCCGCCCGTTGTCCTTCATGATTGTCACTTTTCCAGCCTGCTGGCGGGCGAGCGGAGGCGGAAGATCGACACGCACGAACCCTTTCTCGAAACAAACCAGCAGGCTCTCGTGCCACTCGATGGTGGTCTGGTAAGGGGCCATTTCCAGGGCGACGGTGACACCGCTGTCGCTCTCTCCAGTCAGCAAAACGCCGCACCGGTCACCGAAAGTTATTCGGTAAGGCTCATGCAATAGAAAACGGATAGCGTTGACTTGGTGGATGTAATAATTGACGAAAGAATCCAGCTCGCGCGTCTGCTCCTCCGAGAAATACTCGGGTCCCGACTCCATGGAGGAATGCGGATACGGATCGTCCGATTGGAGCGGAGCATCGGCGCCGCCAATCCAATCCCCGGGAGGCATCGTCACCCGAATGTACTGCAGCTTGCCGTATTCCCCGCTTGCTTTCCATTCTTCAATCCGTTTCCGGGCGTATTCCATCGCCGGGTCTGACCGCTTGTGGTAGCCGACCATATGCAATACCCGGTGCTCTTCGGCCAGGCGTACGAGTTGCTCTCCCTTCTCGACGGTCAGCGACAGCGGCTTCTCGGTGAAGACCGGAATACCGGCCCGCAAAATATCCGGAATGATGGCATAATGTGCACGGTAGGGCTGTGGGGCCACGATTGCATCCACCTGCGCGCCGTTCAGCAGATCCTCATGGTTTGCGAAAACCTGTGGAACGCCGTAACGATTCGCCACCGTTTGCGCCAGCTTCGGGCGCACTTCCGCCAGCGCGACAACCTCGCACTCTTCTCGCAGCACGGCGTAGTTGGACAGATGAGCCATCTGGCCCATGCCGCCGACGCCAACAAATCCAATTTTGATTTTACCCATCGTCTCTCTCCCCAGGTCCTAAATTTTCGAATAAATACAAGCCTTCCGTACCCGGAGCGACAATGTCGGGGTAACCGTTGCCGGTCACATCCTGAATCCACATGTAAATCCCGTTTCCGGAAGCTTCGCCCGCCGGTCCGTAATCGATAACGTACTTCTCGAACCGGCCATTCTTGATCTTAAAATAATACAGCCCGAGCGGATCGTCGAAACCGGGATCGTTGTCGTGGGCGAGATACCGCTTGCCTGTCACCAGTTCGAGCTCGCCGTCGAGATCAAGGTCCACCAGCGCAAGATCGTGATACTGCGAGGCCGACATGTCGATCTCGTGGCGGATCCAGCTGCGGGTACCGCCTTCCCCCCGAACCTGTTCGTACCAATGCAGCCCGTAATCGTGGGCCTGACCCACGATAAGGTCACACAATCCGTCTCCGTTCACGTCGTGTCCGAGGATCGGCACGCTTGCGGAGCCGAGTGAAAATTCCGGATGAAACGTCCACGGACCGTGGAACGGATCGTCAGGCTGTTCCAGCCAGCCATCGCTTAACACAACGTCCATCTTGCCGTTGCCCGTAATGTCCGCGAAGCCCAGCCCGTGACCGCTAGGCTGTTCTCCGATGACCGTTTTGCGGAATTGTCCCGTTCCCCGTCCTTGCTCATCCAGGATCAATTTGTAGAATGCTTGAGGCGTCCCCGGCGTATTGGGAAAAATCTCGGGCACACCGCAGCCGTCAATGTCGAGGTAGCGGATCGTCTCGATGTTGGAGGTCGGCTCGATCGTGAGCGTCTCCCATTCCGAGCCGCTGTCCCCTGGATTTCTGCGCCAACGCAGCGCTTCGCTCCACCAGGAGCCGGTAATGATGTCCATCCGGCCGTCACCGTCCACATCCATCGGATAGTCAGAGAAGTCGTCCCGATAATGTGCATGCGAAGAGATGTCACAAATTTTGTGCCGGGTGGTGAAATCAGGCCCCTCATACCAATAGGCGCCGCTGACAATATCGAGCAGTCCGTTCCCATTGACGTCGAATACCGAACAAGCCTCGAACGTCTCGTCGCTCAGCCGTCTTTTTTTGAACCTCAAAGCCACTCCATCGCTCCTCTCCAAGCGGATACTTATTCATTATTTGTGGAAGCGCTTCTAAATCCGCTGTTGCTACCACTTTACATCAAGAGTAAAATAAAGTTCAATGCGCATAGTTGCGAATATTGGCTATTGAAAATTGGGGAGTGCTGCTTGACATGGACGATTCGAAAATCTCGAGGATGCCGGAAATGCTAGCAGGGGCGGATTTCCGATTGAAGGCCGGAGACCGCTTCGAATATCCGTTGCATCATCACGAGGATTGCTCGGAGCTTCTGTTGATCGTGGAAGGGGAAGGGGATTTCCGCGTGGACGGCAAATCATATCATGCCCAAGCCGGATGCATGATGTGCTACAATCGTGGCATTTGGCATGAAGAACGGTCCAACGGCGACCGATTTTCCGCATTGTACGTCAGCTTTAGAGGTTTACAGCTTAAAGGTTTGCCCCAGGACCATTTGCTCGGCGTGAATCAGGAGGCCATGATCGAGCTTAAGGAGCATTTCTTGCCGGTGAAACAGCTATTGGGGGAAATAATTGCGGAAAAGCAGAGCACATGGCCGGAATCCACCTTGATTGCGAACCAACTGCTGGGCGTTCTGTTGGGCCGACTGGTGCGCTTCCTGCACTACAAGGAAGACGAAGTCCGCAAACGGCCGGCAAGGGAATTTGTGCACCTCGCGAAGCGCTTCATGGAGGAGAATTATCATACCGATATTGACCTCAGCGCGTTATCAAACTTGACGCATACGAGCGCCTATCACCTCATCCACGTGTTCAAATCGGAGACCGGATTGACGCCTATCCAGTATCTGATCCGATACCGGATGGAAGTGGCCAAGCACTATCTGGCGACGACGCGCCTGCCGATGGCGGAAATCGCCGAGAAGGTCGGGTACCGAAGCGAGACGTACTTTCAGAACCTGTTCAAGAAAACGGCGGGGGTGTCGCCCGGCCGGTACCGGTCGGAAACGCGAGAGGGGCTGGAGCTATGAAGCGAGCTCTGTCGCTCGCACAGGCTAGCGAATGTGAAGGCTTCGGTAGAAATGGACGCGGCAGACACCATATGGCGCCTGCCGCATAAGAAATATTAAGATATAGCCGCTTCTGCCGATTGCGTTGAAGCAGAAGACGTTTTGCGATGAACCATGATAAAGTAGATCATTGTCACGATCATGCACAAAGCGGTAAATATGCCGAGCATGCCGGCGTTATGCCACATTGCGGTATAGTCGCCGCTCGAAATTACGTCTTTGAATCCGGAAACCGAGTAGGTCATCGGCAGCCAAGGCGTTACTTTTTGCAGCCATTCGGGAATGAGCTCCAGCGGGAACGTACCGGCCGAGCTTGTTAATTGGAAAATCAAAATTACGATCGCGATAAACCGTCCCGGATTTTGCAATGTTGTCACCAGGAATTGAATCAGCATCATAAAGGTGATGCTAGTAAAGATTGAGAACATCAGGAAGAGCGGTACGCTTTTTACCTGCAGATCAAGAATGTACATCAGCGCCGCATCGGCGACCAGCGCTTGAATCGTACCTGCAATGATCATCGTCAGCGCCTTGCTCCAGAACCAGTTCCATCCGCTTGTCGGCTTGATGGCAGGCTCTCTTACCGCATAGACAATTGTCAATACCAAAGCGCCGACATATAAACCTAGCGACAAGAAATATGGCGCAAAGCCGGTGCCGTAGTTCGGCACTTCATTGACTGGGTTTACATCAGATTCTACAGGGCCTGCGAACATATCGTACATCGAATCGGAGACATGCAGATCGGAGGTTTTGCCAGCCGCCTCGCCCAGCTTGCTTGACAGCTCCTGTGATCCATCCTGCAGTTTATTCAGACCGGAGCTGACCTGGCCTGCGCCATCCTTCAATTGCTTCGAACCGTCGACGAACGGAGCGACATTCGTTTTCAGCGTGTTTAAGCCTTGATGAAGCTCTGCCGCGCCGCCGGACAACTGCTTGGCGCCGCTTGCGAGCTGCGCACTGCCGGCTTTGGCCTCAGCGAATTTGCTGCCAAACTGCTTCATGCCTGCCGTCAGCTTATTAGCGCCCTCCTCCAGCTTTTGACCGCCGGCAGCAAGCTGCTTGCCGCCTGTGGAAGCTTCCTGCAGCTTCGCATTTAATGTCGCGGCACCGGCCGACAACTGGCCTACCCCTTGCTCCAGTTGCTCTGCTCCCTGGCTTAGCTGCTTTTGCGCTTTAGCCGATTCTGACAATCCGGCTGCCAATTGCTTGCTGCCGGCCAGCAATTGCTGAAAGCCGGGATCAGCGGCTAATTGTTCATTTTGCTTCGCCATCGCTTCAAGGGCTTGCGCGATTTTCGCTCCGCTTTCTTCCAGCTTGGCAGCGCCTGTCTCGGCCTTGCCGAGTCCCGCCGCAAGCTGCTTCGATGCGTTTGCCGCATCCGATGCGCCGCCTGCAAGCGAACCGCCTCCTGCAGCCAGCTGGTCCAATCCATCACTTAACTTGACTGCCCCGCTTTTCAGCGATGCAGCGCCGCTTCCGAGCTCGGTAACGCCTCCGGACAGCTGCTGCTGGGCATTATACAACTGAGCCAGGCCGCTCGACAAATCGCCGGCCGCACTACTTACCTTCGTGATCCCTTGATCCAGCTTGGCGCCGCCATCTGCCAGCTTAGCCGCTCCATCCTGCAAGGACACGGAGCCGTCCACCAGCTTGCTCAAATTTTTCTCGATTAAAGCAACGCCATCTTTGGCTTTCACTGTCCCGTCCGCGAGCTGTCCTGCGCCTTCGCTCGCTTGCCCAAGCCCGTCAGCCAATACTTCTACTTGATCAAATACCGTTTTGGCATAAACTTGTGTTATTTCCTTATTCAATGCGGCCAGCATCTTGTCTACCGCTGTATTGCCAATTTGCGAGGCGAGAAAGTTGTAGCTTTCGTTGGGCAAAAACTTAAATTTGGCCGGCGTCGGATGATCTGAAGTCAATGTCGTCGTTTTTTCCGAAAAATCTTCCGGAATTTCAATTGTCATATAATATTTATTGTCCTTCATCCCGGCTTCCGCTTCATCCATAGCGACAAACTCCCAGGAGAATTGCGGGTTTTCCTTCAGCTTATCGACAAAATCTTCACCGACATGCAGCTCCTTCCCGTTAAACTCGGTCCCTTTATCTGCATTAACGACCGCTACCGGCAATGACTCAAGCCGGTCATACGGATCCCAGAAGGCTCCAAGAAACATCGCTGTATACAAGACGGGCACCATTAATACGGCAATGACAGGTATAAGCACCTTGCGGTTGCGCACAATAGAGGAAAGCTCACCGCCGAATTGATTCATCCCATTTTTCATTCGTTACACATCTCCCATTGTATTAATGACCATTTTGTTCAATTGGTCATTTTTGTTGAAAATAAATGACATCCTTACGATGCCGGTGCTGCTTGGAGTCCGAGGCCTCCTTGCAAATAAAAGCGAAACCAGGCCGCTACCTCCTGCTTTGTAAGCGGAGCATGAATTTTCTTCCAGTCTGCGGTTAATGCCACGAACAGCTTCAGCATAACTACCGCCGTCATTTCAGGATTACAAGGTTTAATCTCCCCCTTGGCAATCGCTGCAGCCACTTGCTCGCGAATATAATGAATGATCGCCTTCTCGATTTGCTGCATCCCTTCCTGCGCCATCTGGGTACTAATTTCACGCACCTCCTGCGATAGCTTGTTGGCCAGCGCATGCTCCTCGCGAAACTCAAGCAGCCGTTCAAGAACATCGCTTAAATTATCAAAAAATTGCTGCTCAGGCTGAATGACCGACTCGGCTACCAATCTCATCTCCTTGATCAAGCGATCCAGCACCTCTTGAAAGAGATCTTCTTTGTTAACAAAAAACGTATAGATCGTTCCTTTGCCTACATTAGCGATTTTGGCAACCTGCTCCATCGTTGTCGCTTTATAGCCGAAAAGGGCAAAAGACTTTGCCGCGGCTTCAATAATCAGTTCACGACGGTCAAGCACCATATGACCACCCCGCTTCAAACTTTATGACCAAAATGTTCATTTGGTCATTTTTGACTGAGATCATTCTAGCATGAATTCAAATGATTGACAATACCTAGTTTTTATTTTTGTCATGGACACAGCTTTGTCTCATATTGTAAACTGAACTCAGAAATGGAAAAGGGAGGCTGTGCCATTTGTCAAAACCAGATGCGCGGGTTAAATCGGCAGACCGGGTAATGGACATCTTGGAATTATTCTCTCCGACGGACGAGAAGTATAATTTAACGGAGATTGCCAAGCTTCTTGATATGCCTCCTAGCAGCACACATTTATTACTGCAAAATATGCTTGCGCGCGGCTATCTTGAAACGGATGAATCCGGCAAATATTTTCGGCTCGGCTATAAGATATTCGAGATTAGCAATATGTTTACCAAAAGCACGACGCTGCTCAGCGAATTCGAGCGGGTTGGCTCGCATGCCGCCGCAGAAATGAATGAATCTGTCATGCTCGGCATTCGCACAGGAGACCAGCTGCTCTACATTGCGCAAAAAAACCCTCCAGATCCGCGGCGCTTTTCTATCCAATTTACGCAATCGCTGCCCTTGTATGCTTCGGCCTCCGGTAAAATTATTTTAAGCGGGCTATCCGATTCAGCCATTAGAAAACTATACCCTCACGACAACTTGCAAGCGCTTACTAACAGAACGATTACTACAGTAAGCAGCCTCCTCGACGAACTGCGCACCATTCGCTCCGAAGCCATTTCATTTAATTTCGGCGAATCAATCGAAGGCATCAGCTGTATTTCAGCGCCGGTTTACAACATATCGGGCGTTATTATCGCAGCCATCAGCGTCTCCATTCCCGATTTCCGCGTAACCGAACAGAGCTGGCAGCATTCCATCGCCTGTATTCAGGAAAGCGCCCGGCTGCTTAGCTATAAGCCGCTGTCCCTTCCCCTCAGTTCCTCCTGATCGAAAGGTATCGTACCGCACTTGCGGATCGATACCTTTTTTTTCACGAGCGTGGAATATTTTTCACGGATGAGAAATAATTATTGACTAGTCTTATATAAAACGGCACCAACAGATCTGCAAGCGCATACATTATATCACTTTCCATTCATTCGTATATTGGATATTGTCAGAAATCGATACTTGGAGGGGATTATTGATGACTTATTCATTAAGAAAGCTGCTGTCCGGTCTTGTCACAATAAGCCTGATTATCGTATTGGCCGCTGGCTGCAGCGGCGGCGGCAATGGAAGCGGCAAAGGCGGCAGTACGCCAAAGCCTGCTGATCCCGGCACCAATAAAGGCAATGCCCAGGATGAAGTCTACCCGGAAAACGGCCTGTCCAAAACAGAACAAGTGACGATACGATGGGGCTATTGGGAAAATGGCTACGGACGCGCCTGGATGGACTATGCGACCGAAAAATTTACCGAAAAATACCCTAACGTCAGCTTCGACATTACCTCCTCGCCTGTTATCCGCGATGTGATCAGTACAAAGATGGCTGCCAAAAACGACGAAGACATGTTTGATATTATTTCCCCGACCTTTAATAAAGAAGAAGGCATTATCGCCCAGCAGGCCGGACTTTTTGAACAACTGGACGATCTTTGGGAACGCGAAGTGCCGGATGCGCCAGGCAAAAAGCTCAAGGACGTCGTTCTCGACAACACCATGGAGTATGCCGAAAAAATAAACGGCCATTTTTATCAAATTCCGATGGGCTCCTATGCGCTTGGACTCTTTTTCGACAAAAAGTTTTTCGAGGAAAAGGGCTGGAACCAGAACCCCAAAACGTACGACGAGTTCAACGCGCTTATGGACAAAATCAAGGCTGACGGCGTCGCGCCGATTACCTTCCCCGGCATCTACCCGACCTATTTGTATTATCCTTTCTGGATCAAGCAATTCGAGCTGGCGCAAAAAGCCGGAAATTTGGAAGCCTACTTGAAGGATTATCGTGCCGGCATCAATATGTACTCCACTCCTGAAGTGAAGGAATATTGGACTCGCATGTACGAAATGGGCAAAAAAGGCTACTTCGTCGAAGGGGCAGCAGCGCTCAATCATACACAATCGCAAATGCAATTGCTTCAGCATAAGGTCGCTCTAGCCTCCACCGGAGATTGGGTCGAAAATGAGATGAAGGATTCGATTCCCGATGGCTTTGAATGGGGCTTTATGACGATTCCGTTCAGCAATACCGCAGGCGATCCCATCTGGGTCGAGAACGGCATCGGCGCCGGCAGTCTAATGATCTGGAAAAACAAGCCGGACATTGTGAAGAAGTGGGCGAAGGAATTTGTTTTGTTCCTCATGACGAACGATATTCAAGCCGTCAACGGCCAAAGCGGCATCTCCCCGATCCGCAAAGATTTTGCGGAGGACGAAAGCAACCTGGATAAATTGCAGGATGCACCGAAGGCCGTGCTGGCCTATATGAAAAATAATAACGGGCAATTTGCCACCCGTACCCGCGACGTTTCCTTCGGGGAGCAGGATGCAGCCAAAGCTACAAAAATGGTTGAAGAAATGATCGTCGATGTCGCAGCCGGCAAAAAAGACCCGCTTCCCGTGCTGGCGGAAGCCGACAAACTGATGCAGAAAGTGCTGGAGTCGCGCAAGTAGGAAGTATTCACGGGCTAGGGAGCCGTTATTTGTAAACAGGCAAATAACGGCTCCGCTGTCCTCTTCGTTTCTCAAACCAATTGCGGAGGAGGCTCGCCTATGACGACGCCAAAAACATCGGCCTTCAGCAAACGGAAAGTGCAAACCGCTATTTTTATTGTGCTGGCGCTAGGCCCGAGCTATGTTGGCTATTTGCTTTTCACGCTCTATCCGAATTTGATGTCAGCCTATTACTCCGTTCTTCAGTGGAACGGCATTACGGCAGCCAAATTTATTGGACTCGACAACTACATCTATCTGTTTCAGGATCATTATGTGTGGAGAGCCCTGTCGCACAATTTGATCCTGATGGCCACCGTTCCGATTTTAACGATTATCCCATCTATCCTGCTTGCCTATCTCATCAATGTAAAGGGCTATCCGGAATCGCCTTTATATAAAGTGATCTATTTTTTACCGAATGTATTGGCCGTGATTGTCGTCGCTTTAATGTGGTCGTTTATTTACGATGGCAGCTATGGGCTGTTAAACGCCTTTCTCAACCTTATCGGTATCGATAACAATGAATTTTATTGGCTCGGTTCCAAAACAACCGCGATCTGGGCGCTGCTGCCTCCAATGATTTGGGCCGGCGTCGGATTTTATGTCGTCATCTTCATGAATGCGATGAAATCCATTCCGCCTTCCTTATATGAGGCTGCCATATTAGATGGGGCATCGCATATGACTCGCTTGCGCAAAATAACGCTCCCGCTTATTAGCCCGATCGTCCGGATCAGCACTTTATTTCTCGTTCTCGGCGTGTTCAAGGGGTTCGAAATTATGCTCATTATGACCAACGGCGGGCCATCCGGCTCGACAGAAGTCATTGGCCTGTACATGTTTAACATGGCTTTTGGCAAGGAATCTCACAACTATGGCTACGCCTCGGCAATCGGCATGTTCCTGTTCGTCCTGCTTGTCATTGCCAAGCTGCTGATCGACCGCTTCAGTTCGCGGGATCAAGTTGAATTTTAACCGCTTCTGCCGGAAGGAGGGCTTGACGATGCGTAAAACAAAACGTACATGGATCGATTTTATGTGGCGATTGATGATGCTGCTGTGCGCCCTTTCAGTCGTCCTGCCGATCTTGTGGGTACTGCTGGAATCGCTAAAAACGAATAAGGAATTTTTCGCAGACGTATGGGCGCTGCCCAAAAAATTGATGTTCGAAAACTACAAAAATGCGTGGAAGTCTTATCAGCTCGGCTCCACCTTGCTTAATACGCTTTATTATGTAGGCTCAAGTCTTGTGCTGGGAACTTTTCTGACCGCTTTGAGCGCATATACGCTGACACGGATCAAATTCCGCGGCCGCACCTTTATATGGGGCACCATTATGCTTTCCCTCTTTCTTCCCGGGATCAACGCCCTGGTTCCGCAATATGTATTAATGCGCGATCTCGGCCTGACGAACAGCCTGACGGGCCTGATCATTTTGGACAGCTTTGGGGAGAGCGTGTTTTTTCTCATGCTGCTGAGCGGCTTTATGCAGACACTGCCCAAAGAAATGGAGGAAGGCGCCTACATCGACGGCGCATCCCTGTTCCAGGTTTTCACCAGAATCATTCTGCCTTTGTCTACACCCGGTCTTGTGACCGTTGCCATCTTCAAGTTTTTGGGCTTATATAATGCCTTCCTTGCACCGTTCATCTATTTGAGCGAATCGTCTAAATATACGATTGGAGTAGCGATGTACAATGCCAACCAGATTATGCAATATAAAGCCGATTGGGTAACCTTATTCGCCGGTGTTGTGATCGCCATGCTGCCAACGATTCTCATCTATATTCTGTTCCAGCGTCAAATTTCCGAAGGCGCCACACTCGGTGCACTGAAAGGCTGATATACAAGAGTCAGGGGTGATTGTTAATGGGTGAGCTGCAGCTGAGCAATAAAGTGATTTTGATTACCGGAGCTTTAGGTACGGCCGGCAGCCGGGCCGTCGCCTTATTTCTGCAGCGCGGCGCCAAAGTTGCCGCTTGCGACCTCAAGCCGGTTGCCGGCTTCGATGATTTGCTGGGCCGGTTTGGCGAAGATGCTTTATTGTATCAACAAGCGGACTGCTGTGATGAACAAGCGGTGCAGCAGCTTATCGGCTGCATTCGCCAGCATTTCGGGCGGCTGGATGGCGTCTATCACAATGTATATACGAATCATGCCGAAGCCATTGCCGCACAATCGTTACAAAATTGGGAGGAATGTCTGCGCGGAACGTTGACGAGCGCCTTTTTGGTCATCAAATATGCCGCGGCGCTAATGGGGGAAAATGGCGGCGGCTCAATCGTCAGCACCTCTTCTGTGCTCGGCACCATTCCGCGGCCGCATAATGCCGGATACGGCGCCGGAAAAGCCGGGCTGGAACAGCTTACCCGGATCGCCGCCTACGAATACGCGTCCCGGAATATCCGCGTTAACGCCGTTGTGCCGGGCGATTTCAAATCGGAGCAATGGCTCGCTAACATGCCGGAATCCCACAGGAAGAACATGCAAGAAATTACACTGCTCGGCCGCAGCGGCGCACCGAATGAAATCAATGAAGTCGCTGCCTTTTTGCTCTCTGACGCCGCCTCTTATGTAACCGGATCGCTCTACCCGGTTACCGGCGGAATATTGCACTAAAGGAGGGTACACTTCACAATGGAAACAAAAAACGCCATTCCGAAAGGGAATGCCAAGCGGGTCGCCGCCATCATCACCGAATATCGCTACAATTCGCATGCAGACGTTATTTTAGGACGGCTGCTTGGCGATTTTAATTACATGCCGCAGGTCGAAGTTGCGGCCATCTACACCGATCAAGTGCCGGACAACGATATGAGCCGCGCAGAGGCGGCACGCTGCCAAATTCCGATTTATCCCACCATTTCCGAAGCTATTGTGACTCCGTATCAGCAGGGCGGACTCGACGGCGTTGTCATTATTGGCGAGCATGGCGATTATCCCGACGATGAGAAGGGGCAGAAAATGTATCCGCGCCGCCGTCTGCTGACCGAAACGCTGGACGCTCTGGAGCAATGCGCCTTAACTGTTCCTATTTTCTCTGACAAACATCTTTCCTACTGCATTGACGATTCCCTATGGATGTTCCGGCAGCTCCGCAGCCGCGGCATTCCCTTTATGGGCGGCTCATCGATCCCGCATATCCCGCCGGTTCCTTCCTTCGATCCGGCATTGCTGCAGGAAGCCGGCGAATTGCTTGTCATCAGCTTCTCGAACGCGATTGAAGCTTACGGTTACCACGGACTTGAACTGATGCAGTCGATGGCCGAACAGCGGCGCGGCGGCGAAACCGGTGTCCAGGCCGTCTCTGTCTTACAGGGCGATGACGTGTGGGAGGCGATGGACGCCCGTGAATGGCCGGAGGATTTAATGCTGCGGGCATTGTCCTGCTACCCGGAGCGGCAAGGCGCTGCTCATCCCCGGCTGTCGCCAGAAGCGCCAATATTATTCAAGGTCGAATATTGCGACGGCTTTACCGGCTATGTCCTGCAGCAGGATACGATTGCCGATCAATGGGGCTTTGCCTTCCGGGGCGATGGCGGGACGATTACCGCTGCTGTCAGCGAGACGGATACCGACCGTCCGTGGAAGCATTTTGCCCGCCTTACAGCGATGATCGAGCAATTTATTATGACCGGGCGGGAGCCGTTCCCGGCCGAACGAATCCTGATGTCCAGCGGCCTGATCAATCTGGCGATGGAGGCCTTGTACCGCAAACAGCGGCTTGAGACGCCGGAACTGCACATCCGTTACTGATCTCTAGTCCGTCCATCCATCTGGCCGGCAAAAAGCCTTCTTAAGCCTGTGCCTAATCCAAAAGGCCGCTTAAGAAGGCTTTTTTTCTTTTATTCATTCAACGAAGCTGCCGGACAAGTCCCCTTGCTGGTCCGCCTCGCCTCCACCGGTGCATCCGGCAAGTAGCGTCGTCAGCGCCAGCAGCCCCGCTGCAAGCTTTACTTTGGCACCATTTGACTTTAATCTTTTCATTAATCTAGTTTCCTCCTTGATCATTTAATGACGCGTACTATGTATATAAAGCCATCAACTGCTGAATTGGTTCATTTTCAGATCAATTTTTCAAGAAATCAAAAAATTAATCGAACAAAAGCCCGCTCTCGCAGTGTATTTGATATAGAAAGGAGTGATCCGGCATTAGTACCAAATCAACTAATGCTCTTTCGAAGGAGCAACTGGCCGAGCTGTTTGCGGAGCATGGGGAATATGTGTTTCGCACCGCGTATCTATTAAGCCGGTCGCAAACAATCGCTGACGATATTACCCAAGAAGTGTTTTTACGGCTCATCGGCAAATACCATTTATTTGATCAAAGTAAACCTTTTCGCCCCTGGCTGTACAGACTGACCGTCAATGTCGCCCGCAACCTGCAGCGCAAGCAGCGATGGCTGCGTTTGTTCAAACAGCAGGAACAGGAGACGCTTCCCGATGCCCAAGAGAGGCCGACGCAATTTACTTCAGAACGGGAAGTTCAGCTATGGCACGCCATAGAGCAGCTATCGCAAAAATGCCGGGAGGTCATTATTTTGCATTATTATCAGGATTTGCGCTTGGAAGAGGTGGCCTACGCCCTGCAAATTCCGTTAGGCACCTGCAAGTCCCGGCTTAACGCCGCCCTTGCGAAGCTGCGCCTTTATATGATAGAGGAGCAGAATGAAAGGAACGAGAGGAGCAACGTCTATGAATAAAAAAGATGAGCTGGAGGAACAAATTGCCACCACATTGAAAAAAGCGGTGGAGCATCGTCATACCTCAGTTACGGCAGAGCATTTGCTTGGCAAGAAACGCAGCAGCGAGCCCCGTTTGCGCAGGCTTCAGTTACGTCCCGCTTACGCAGCTCTGATCTTACTATTGGTTATCGTTCTGCCGACCGCGGTCTATTCCTACTACACAAACGGCAAAATATGGGGCAACCAAAATTTTACCATTACAAACACAAGCATTGAAGACGATAACCCCGGAAACAGCGCTGTAATGGAAGATCCGTCGAAAATGGTCAGAGGAATTTTGCATGATTTAAAACAAGTGGACGCCGAGCAGGTCAAACAGCTTTCCGCCTATCCGCTGCGCCGGATCGAGCAATGGGGTGAGTGGAAGAAAACAACGAGTACCGGTTATGTAAGATGGAATGATGATGGCAGTGGCGTAACAACCGATCTGCCGCCGTCTTACATTGAAATTTTCGAAAACGCCGCCCAGGAGCAGTTGATCGTCCTGCAGGACACAGATGAAATGAGTACGCAAGCCTTGCAGCGGCTGGACAAAACGACGTACGCTCACGCCTTCTCGGCCGATTGGTCATTCGTTGAGGAATTCGGCGCTGACCTTGCGGTAATGAAACAAACCGCATCAGGCTGGGTGCATCTGATGATCTACCATCAGGAGGACAACAATACGGTCACGCGGTTTGAACTGTATGGCAAAGACGACGGGCTGCTGAAAGAGGTGGCCCATCGCTACCTCGCTGCCGGGGCCGAAGGCGGAACTGGTGATGAGGCTGGTGGTGAGGCTGGTGGGGTGAACGGAGGCGGGACTTGAAGACGGACTTGAAGGCTGGATTGTACGAAAATGATGTATGTTATGCAGGCCAGTTGATTTACCACAATATGGGTTGTTAAAGATTAAAGAAACTTGTAGAATAGCCCCGTTTGGGTGGGGATTTATTTATATTGGCCGACTAAATGGATTTTCTACAGTTCTTTTTTTGTTTTGTTCCCTAGATAGTCGGACTAGATGGAAAACCTACAGCTAGAATGGGAGTTAGAGATGGATAGACTCGATTTGGCCCGAACTAGCTGGATGATTTCCAGTTAGACTGCAAAAATCGTCTGTTCTGGGTATTCTACCTGCATAAAATCCAGTTAGCTGTGGGGAAGGAAGTCAGGCACAGATTTTAACATTTCTGCGTAGAAAGCAAAAGAAGCCGTCCTCAGCAGCTAACAACTTAGCTTGCGTGAGAAACGGCTTCTCGCTTTATTGCCAAGATCGACGCGCAAGCTCGATAAGCTTGTCCGCCACCTTTGCTTCTATCTGTTCATCGAGCGCTAACACTTCGGCAGCATAGGGAGCCAACTCGTCATGATGGCCGATCATGACCGCGTGCCGGGCTGTCCTAAACATCGGAATATCGTTGGCATCATTGCCGAATGCCACAAAAGCTTGCTCTGCCACGCCCACCTGCTTGAGCGCATTCCATTTATGGATCCCCGCCGGGCTAATATCGACCACATTCTCATTGCGATGCCGATGAACGATAACATCAAGCGCGGATAGCCGTTCAGACAGGCGCTCCATGTCAGTTGCCGTCAGCAGCAGCATTTTGACGTAGGTGGACAGTGACGCCACATCCACTTGCTTTGCCAAACGCGCTGTATCCACTTGCCGCAAGATCGGATGATCCGCGGGCCCGGTATAGGCATAATCCCAATCGCTATCAATCAAATAAGTCGCTTCATGCTCAGTAATTAACTGCAGCAGCGCTGCAGCCTGCTCCTTCGTAAAAGCCTCCGCGAACGTGACCGTCCCTTGCTGTGATACTAAAGCGCCATTGCCGCCAATTAATGTATGCCGGTGAAACCGTTCGTGCAGCACAGGCAGCATATCCCGAATCGGTCTTGCCGAAGCAAATATCACTTCATGCCGCTCAGCTTCAATTTGCTCAATCGCACACAATATCGTTTCCGATATAGGCCTGCCCTTAAAGCAAATTGTCCCATCAAGGTCAAACACAAATTGCATATTTTACCACTCCACTCTAGCATGCAGATTATGCAATAAGTATAGCATAGAAACTTAAACCCGGTACGAAACTACACTCCCGTAATAATGAGCATCACTTCTACCTGTCTTGAATCACGTGTTAAATCGCATATTTTGCATATTTAGAAAATTTATTTACATTGAGAAAAAATTTGTTATAATAAAAAGGAAATTGGGTCAGATAATTACCAACTCCTTTTGCAAGCGTGTGCATCAAGAATTCTTATTTGCAACAGCGAGGGATGATCCATTTCTAAATTGATCATTGGAGGTGAAGCGCTTACATATCTATCTGTCATCTTTTTTTATTGGCGGGGGCCATACGATTAAATAACTAGATGAATGGAGCGAATTGGAACTATGAAGAAAACAACTACAATATTTATCATGCTTGCAATGGTCATCTCACTAATGGCATGCAGCAATTCCGGATCAGGCGGCCAAAAAAATGAGTTTCCGAAGAAGTCTGTGTCGATGATCGTTCCTTATTCAGCTGGCGGGGGTACTGATGCTGTAGCAAGAGCGCTAGCCTCGGCTACCGAATCCTATCTGGGACAGCCGATGGCGATCCTGAACAAAACTGGCGGCGGCGGTGCTGTCGGCATGACAGAAGGCGCCAATGCGAAGGCTGACGGCTATACTGTGACGATGATTACACTCGCTTTGTCTACTATGCCGCATGCAGGCCTTGCACCAATCAGCTATAAAGATTTCACACCGATTGCCTTAATCAATATGGATCCGGCAACGATTACTGTTCCAACAGATTCACCCTTTCATACATTAAACGACATAATAAAATATGCAAAAGAAAATCCGGGCAAGTTGAAGGTCGGAAACTCCGGCTCAGGATTGAGCAAGGATTATGCTGGCGCCCTGTTCGAGGAAGCTGCCGGCATTTCCATGACACATGTACCTTTTGAAGGTGCAGCTCCAACGATTAATGCACTGCTTGGTAATCATATTGATGTCATTACCGTTACTACTGGTGAAGTGCTTGCGCAAGTACAGGGAGGAAAATTAAAAACATTAGGCGTTATGGCGGAGGAACGTGCTGCCGTTATGCCAGATGTGCCCACAATGAAGGAACTTGGACTGGATATTGGAGAGTTTGGACCGTGGAGAGGTTTAGGCGTACCGAAGGATACACCTGCCGAAGTGGTGAAAACGCTTTCCGATGCATTCAGCAAAGCCGTAAATGATGAGAAATTCAAAACTTTCATGGAGCAAAACGGCTTTCGCATTTTATTCAAGGACTCCGCGCAATTCAGCGAATTTCTGGAGCAGGATTATACGATTCTCGGCGAAATGATCAAAAATATGAAGTAGATCAAGGTCCAAGTCTTCACACAATTGGGGTGACTCGCTTATGAGAGCAATAAGGGCAGATCGCGTCATTGCTATTGTATTGGCAGCGATTTCGGTAATGGTTTGGACGGTTTCCCAGTCCTTCAACCAAGCGGGGCAATATGAGATGGGGCCTGCTTTTTTCCCTCGGGCGCTAGGTGTTATCTTGCTCCTGTTAGCTGTTTTGCTATGGTTCAATAGCAAGCCGCCGGCTGCAGATTCAGGTGAAAAGATAGCGGGATCGAACTATTGGCTGCTTGCAAAAAGCGTTGGCGCATTAGTCGCTTACGCGCTACTCAGCAACTACTTGACCGGGTTCATTATCGCCACGATGTTATATTTATTTGTACAAATGCGTATTTTACAAGTGAAAAATTGGATTGTACTGCTTTCCGTGTCTATTGGCATTACGATTGTACTTTATTTTGGCTTTGTTCGCTTGCTGGCTGTGCCGCTGCCTGAAGCGATCTGGTAGGAGGGATTCGGATGAGCTCATTCCATTTACTACTCGAGGGTTTCCAGAGTCTGCTGGATCCCTATGTCATCATTACGATGATCGCAGCTGTGGCTATCGGCATTATTGTAGGAGCACTGCCTGGGCTAACCGCGACGATGGGTGTCGCCCTGCTATTACCTGTTACATTCGGCATGCCGCCTTCAATCGGACTGTTATTGCTGCTTGGCGTATATTTCGGCGGCATATACGGCGGTTCCATTACAGCGATATTGTTAAAAACACCCGGAACACCTGCTGCTGCAGCAATTGCCCAGGACGGCTATGAGTTAACGAAGAAAGGGCTTGGCAGCAAAGCAATCAGCATTGCGACGATGTCTTCCTTTTTTGGCGGCATGCTTAGTATCGTCGCACTCGTCCTGCTTGCGCCGCAGCTTGCAGAAATCGGCTTGAAGTTCAGCCTCGCAGAAACGTTTGCGCTTGCTGTCTTCGGACTGACGATCATAGCCAGCATTAGCGGCGAAAATATGATTAAAGGCCTCATCTCCGGTGTTGCCGGCCTGCTCGTGGCTAGCATCGGCATGGATCCGGTCGCCGGTACACCGCGCTTTACGTTCGGCCAGGTTGAACTATTGAACGGCTTTGCGCTAATCCCGGTCATGATTGGTCTATTTGCTGCATCGGAAGCCTTTCACCTGATCGAACAATGGGTCAAATCCGAACGGATCTCCGTGAAACAGACACGCCAATTCCCTAAATTCAAGGAGCTGGCCCGCTTCTTGCCAACATGGATTCGTTCTTCGTTCATTGGCGTGTTTCTAGGTATCGTACCAGGTGCTGGCGGAGATATTGCTGCGTTCGTCTCCTATAATGAAGCGAAGCGCTGGTCGAAAAATAAAGAGGAGTTTGGCAAAGGGAGCCTCAAAGGAATTGCCGCCAGCGAATCTGCTGCCAACGGTTCTACCGGCGGCGCACTCGTGCCGATGCTGACGCTTGGCATCCCCGGCGATGCGATTACCGCTGTCATGCTGGGCGCCTTTATGATTCAAGGCTTGCAGCCTGGGCCGCTGTTGTTCCAAAACAACGGACCACTAGTCTACACGCTGTTTGCCGGGATGTTCGTTTGTTATTTTCTCCTGCTTATTCTGGGGCTGTCCAGCGTGCGTTTCTTCGCTTATGTGGCGCAAATTCCCAAAGCTGTACTCATTCCCATCATACTCGTGCTTTGTGTCATCGGCTCGTATGCGATCAACAACAGCTTCTTCGACGTTATCGTTATGCTTGCAGCTGGCTGTATTGGGTACGGAATGCAAAAATACGGCTTTCCTGCGTCCCCTGTGCTGCTTGCCCTAATACTCGGTCCTATGGCCGAGTCGGCATTCCGCCGTGCTTTAATTATGAACCAGGGGAGCTACGATATTTTCTTTACGCGTCCGATCTCGCTTACTTTTCTGATTCTCGCGTTTCTGGCGCTTGCCGCACCGATCGCAAGGACGGTGATCCGCTCCAGAAAATAAACAAAGAAGCACCGCCCGAAGGCTCGACCTTCTAACGGTGCTTCTTCATTTCATCTAATCCGCCTGACACAAAGTTCCCGCAATATAGCGGCTATAGTCTTCCTCGCCATCATAGTAGTAATAGACGATCAGAATCCGTCCATCCGCAAGCTGCACAGCGCTGGTGTAGCCAATATCAGTGCCGTGCCCATCGTCGCGCAGCACCGTCTCCTCCACTGTCGCCAAATTCGAGCATTCCGGATCAAGCACGAACGCGCGAATACCGTATGGCACAAGGCGATAGCCATAATTGAGCACGATGCGGCCATCCTGCAGACGCAGCAGATGAAACGGGCTCGGCGAGTAGATCGGCCACATCTTCGGCTCTGTCCAAGTGCGGCCTCCATCGGTCGATTCCGCAATGAACAACGGGGAGGCCAGATGGCGCTCGCCCGGATCGACCTCCCTCCGTACGCTGCGGATAAATAAAATCAGCTTGCCTGAAGGGGTTTGATACAGATTTGGCTCATGAAAATGATATTGGCCGCCGTCACTGCTGACGATCGCCAGCCTCTCCCATTTTTGTCCACGGTCGGACGTACGTCCCACGATGACATCAGATGCTCCGCCGCTTCCATCATGCTGCCCATACAATGGAGCGATAATCGAGCCATCCTCCATCTCCACGCAATTGCCGCGGATAACAACATCGCCCAGTTCCACCCGGACCGGGTGGTCCCAGGTCTTCCCGCCATCGGATGAACGGATCGTATATGTGCCTGCCATCACGCCAATCCACTTATCCATCATATGATGATACGTCCCTGGCCGCAAAGCAGCGGGCGCATCCCCTTTTTCATACACCTTCCAAGTGAAATAGGTGGCAAAAACCGTACCGTCCCGCAGCACATTCAAGCAAGGATCCTGCACGCCATGAAAATAATCGTCCCAAATGACATCCCCAGCCCTCCCCTCTCATCGGCATAGATGCCCGTGCCTGATCCGAAGCCGAATGCGCCGCGCAAATACAACTGAATGCCATGGCCGCCATACATATCATTTTTTCCGTTTTGGTCCGGATCGTTGAAGGTGAATCTCCTCAACACCTCATGATATTCGTCCAGCGTTTCTGGGAGTTTGTCGATGCCGACATTGTCGAGCCAATCCTTGCGTATGCCCATCACTCACGGCTGCAGCGAGGCGTAAAAGCCTCCAGCAGGCGCTCATCCGGCATCATCTCGTCCATATCGAGATTCAACTCCCGCACCATCTCCATCATGCTTACGTGCAGCAGCAAGTAAGCATGATGCACCTGGGCAAACGAGACGACACCAGCCCCCCATTCGCTCTCATCTCGCTGTCCCACTCGGAGAACACCGCCAGCGCTTTCTGCTCGTCGCCATTTTTAAAACAGATTAGCATTGTCGCTTCCTTTCCTTGTCCTTCGGGTAGGGGAGCACACTGCTGCCGCAGCCTGACATCCTCAATATAGATCACCTCGCCGCCGTTCGTCATCCCCCGATACTGCAGCGCCTCCTCATACGCTTGCGGTAGCTCCTTGATCGTCATGCAGTAAGAGCCGATCCCGATCGTGCATGACGGCAGCATGATGTTCTGCAATCTCCTGCTTGATCGCCTCGGCAGCGGCAAAGACGGATGGCATCCCGCGATCGGCGATGTTGAGCAGCACAAGATAATCCTCCGCAGTTAGCTCCAGCAGCCAGTGGGAATACTGTGCATCGGCCGCCGCGGAGATAGTGCCGGCCACAAGCAATTGCTCGATTTTTTGTTATGTCTCTTTATTGTTGCGAAATAAGCTCGTCGGGACTTTGCAACCCAATTCATTCGGGACTGGGTGGGGTGTACAAAGAAAAAGACCTTGAAGGGATCCACTCAAGGTCTCGAACTTACTGAAAAACAATATGAAATAAGAAAGCTTTTTTGCTATCGGTTGCAGAAAGCAGGTAGTATTCAAATGAATCTTCTTTGTCTTCCCTCACATAGAATGTCGATTTATATTCAATAAATCTTACTAGGGAAGCAAAAACAGTTTTTGCCGCAGTTAAATTAAACTCTTTTAGTTTAACGACAATGTTATACTGACCTTCATTGTATTTAATAGAAGAGTCTGCAATAGTAGCTTGCCTTTCAAAAAAATCCGTTGTCTCTGACCAAATTCCTATTTCATATTCTGTACTCAGCGTTTTAGATAGTTCTAGTAAAATATCCTTATTCATTCTTTTTTCAACTCCATGCAGCATCTTTTCTTTTGGGTTTTGGACTATACATACCACCTTCAGCAGGAGAACGAACGGATACAAACTGGATAAGTTGAAATACCTCCATATGGATTAATAATCCCAAGTTCATTCCTTTAGCGATTTCTGGGGGGAAGCGACTCACTGTTTTATCTACTCCCCAGAATTCTCGCAAAAGTGTACAATATGCAGGTGATACTTTTCATTGTATAGTAAGATAAAGAACTGTCTTAGTCACTCTATCGGATAAGGAGCTATTAAGCACGTGAAAAAGTTATATTCAACATGGTTTCGAAACTATTGGAGCCCCTATCTGGTTATGGCCCTGGCTGGTGTTCTCAGCGCCGTCTATTTTGGAATTACGAATACGGTGTGGGCAGTTACTGGCGAGTTTACCCGGCTGGGTGGTCATATTCTGGCTGCCTTCGGAGTAGATCTGTCGGACTGGGAATATTTCAACCTCATCCATATGAACGGAACAACCTGGACCAGGACCGATGGCTGGATCGTATGGGGCATGTTTATCGGAGCTCTCATTACAATTCTGCTCAGTGGCAATTTCAAAATTCGCATACCGAGACAGAAGCGGCGGTATATACAGGGATTTGTCGGAGGAATTATCGCTGGCTTTGGAGCTCGTCTCGCTCTGGGCTGTAATCTCGCTGCCTTTTTTACTGGAGTGCCTCAATTCTCGCTCCATTCCTGGATTTTCATTGTTGCTACTGCCGCGGGTACTTATCTGGGGGCCAAGCTGGTCAATACGAGATGGTGGAAAGGGAAGCCTGTTCTCAAAAAGGGCGGCACCATAAAGCCCGTTGAACAAACCGGTAATCGTCAGCCTCTCATAGGAGCCATTCTGGCGCTTGCCTATACAGGCCTGATTGTATACCTGTACGCAGACGGGCAGACCATGCTGGGGACAGCTGCCCTGTTCGGGGCCGGATTCGGTATATTAATAGAACGAGGGCAAATTTGCTTTACTTCCGCCTTTCGCGATCTTTGGATCAGCGGCCGGGCCACGATGACCAAAGCAATTGCCATCGGCATGGCGGTCAGTTCTATTGCCACGCTTATCATTATTGTGGTATACGGTCTCGATCCGATTACGAAAATAGCCGCACCGAGCACCTTTATCGGGGGATTGCTGTTCGGCTTGGGAATCGTCATGGCCGGCGGCTGTGAAACCGGCATGATGTACCGGCTGATGGAGGGACAGGTGGTCTTTTTGCCTGTGTTTGTCGGCAATATTATTGGAGCTACCCTGCTGGCCTATGCTTGGGATCATGCAGGCGTGTACAATCTTCTGGTGAAGAGCGGCTCACCTATTAATTTGATTACCACCATGGGGCCGGGAGCGGCATTGCTCGTTACCCTGCTCGTACTCGGAATCGGATTCGCTATCGCCGCTTACTGGCAAAAGAACTACCGTTTCGGTTCAGGCTTTAAGAAAGGGGGTGCAGCAACCCATGACCGTTGATTTCACACTCGATCTTCTGGGCGAATCTTGTCCTTATCCCGTCATCTATACACTTGAAACTTTGCGGGATATGAAAAAGGGGCAAATTCTTCAGGTCATTTCAGACTGTCCGTCCGCTTTTCGGAACGTACCCGAGGAAGTCGTCAAGCACGGTTATACGATGGCGCAGGAGCCGGTCAAAACCAGCCAGCAATTCAGCTTATTTATCCGGGCATAGTTCCATAAGATCACGAGTAGTAAGTATGAATAAAGAAGCTGCAGTCCTCCTCTATGTGCATATAGAGCGCAGATTGCAGCTTCTTCTTGCTTCCTTGTTATTTTTGGAGATCGTCATGCACCTTTTCAATCCCGCTGCGAACAACATCCGAACGGGTCGTATTCAGCTTTTTGGTACATGCATCAAGCTTACTCAAGGTTGCCTGATCGACACGTATCGAAAGCGTACAGTAGTCTCGTGTTGTAACCCCTTCAACCTGCCAAGAAAAAAACGGCAAGGCTTATACCCACAAAAAGTGAGGTGAAGCTATGTCGTCCAAAAAGATGGGACGTCCTCCATCTGACAATCCCAAAACCGAACATGCCCAAAGGGGCCTGCCAACAATTTAACGGATATAAAGAATTACTGTGCCAAAGGTTAGAACGAAAGGGTAACATTTAAACTAACGGAACACGATAGTTAAATTATGTAGACGTAACTTCCAAGTAATGGATTGGTATAATAAATAGCAAGACGTAATCATCAAGCGAGGGGGATTTCGTGATCAAAGTTAGATTTCTTTCTAACATAATGGTTGGGCTCTTATTCTTGTCTTCTTTCTGGATATTAATTGGATCTATTCTTTACATTAATTCACTATCCGCACTTGCTATCTTCAACATTGGAATGAAGCACTTGATTTATTTCTTATGGGGCATCCCCGCTATTTTAGCTATTTTGGGTGTAATATTTATAAAAAAACTTGAGTTGAAAATATTATTAATCTCATTCTTGGTTGGAACAATATTTGTTTCCTTAATGATTCCTGTCCTTTTAGAATAAGGCTACTAAGGTTAGAACACCCGTTAGCCCATTACGCTTACGGAGACGATAGTTGAATCACCGACAACAAGGCCGTTGATTACTTCGACGGCCTTCTGTGCATATTATGATCGTTTCACGGTAGTTACCGTAATAAGCAAGAACGTTGACGGTTAAGCGCCGCGGCGTCTGTTCTTTTATTAAGCTACTATGAAAATGGGTGGCATCATTCTTGAAGAGCATACACGAGCAAAGTTTAATGATACATTAAATCGTTCCTACACAACGGATTCGTGCTTTTAGAAAGGAAAGTCCAAAGGTTTGGTGCGGAACAAGGGATATTTTCTGCGGAAAATCGGAACTCATTCAACTGAGGGACGGATACGATAATTCAATTGAGATGGCTTGCAAACAAGAGTCCGACGAAAGCAGTTAAAGAGGCCTAGAGTCAGCCATAGTTAGGCAGTCGGGACGGCTCTCCTATGTCGACACCAGTTATATGCTCATTAGCTGTTTATGTAGATGCTTTTTTGATTTCGCAGATTTCAACACACTGCCCCTTGAATTTGAACATATATAGTACTTGTTTTTGCTTATCATAACAACAAGCCAGAGACTCCGAAGCATCTAAATACGAGGTTCCAATTCTATGTAGCGTAGCAGAATCAATTCCATTTTCATCGAGCAACCTTTGAATATCTGTTGAACTTGTAAGTTTTTTATAGGTCCAACCCTGCTTTTCCAGCACACGATGAGCAGTATCATAACATGTTTCCCAAAGGCAATCGTAGACGACCTCCAACAGATAGTCAGAAACGCTATTCCACTGCAACCGCCAATCCGTAATATCATTGGCCTCATGATTCATAAAAACTGGCGGATTATTGTCATGTAACTGTTCCTGGCGTATTCCAAAACTGACAATAGCGGCACCAAAATCGCTGCCAATGACAAGGAATTCACTGACCTTTTCTGGCCAGCGCTCTCTGGGGAGCAGAGAGAACTGATAATAGGTGTCGTCTTTGCAAGAGTCTGGATCTTCTGCCCAATAATCACTTTCATCTTCAATCCGCTGCTCAATATAATCTTTATACAGAGACAGAAACTTGCCGTTTGACCAAAAGTCTGCAGTCTCTAATAAAGGATTGTTCATGGCTACACATAAAAATGCCCAAAGCTGCTCGGGCATACTTTCTCTTGAAAGAAGATGCTCACTGATATTTGCCTCTGTCAGTCCAAAAAACTCCAACACACTTTTTCCGGATACACTGTACTCCATTCCCATATCATCCTCCAACAAGATTATATAAATTATTTCATCGTATACAGGTTTGGCCATAGGGGAAACCCCTTCCTGATACCAAGCTCCGTTACCTATTCTGCAAATCACGATTACTTCAATTAATTTATCTTCAAAATTTTCTAAGATGTCACTAATAATTCATGCGTGGTTATAGCTTCATCGGTTGGGCAAGAAGCCCACTATGATTCCTCATAAATAGGATGGTCTGATACTAGAATGCCGTCAAAAGGCAGTCCTAATGTTTTAAATATATTTGAAAACCGCTGGAAGTCGTGATTGAATTATTAGATTGATTACCTTGTAGTACTCTTACTTCATCTTCTGGCAATCCAAGTCACCTCTTAATTTTGAAAACAATTTGTTTTCAATTATTTAGATCTATTTTAGCTAAAATGGAGAAAAATCACACTATTCATTGAACGTTATTTTGTTAGTGGTACCCCTTACTGACCTGCATGCAGGTGCACGCTTTTTGTGTAACCAGCAGATCAGTGGGGACCTCGTTCAACGGGAAACGATAGTTTAATCAGGTACGAGCAGGCGCCTGCGGCAGCCTGCTCGCTTTATTAAACTACGGGCAGGATAGCGATAGGAAGGAAAAAAATATTTAGTGTGGAATAACAATGAGTTTAATAAATTTTTAAGAGTTCTGAAGACTGTATAAGATTGGGGGATCGGAAGTGAAGTACATTATTTTGACGGGAGCATCACGTGGTATAGGCGAAGCCCTTTGTAGAAAACTTTTATCTAAGAATCACCACCTACTATGCGTTTCAAGGAAAAAGAATGATTCACTGGTTGCTTTTGCTCACTCCGAGAAGCATAAAATGGATTATTTCGAATTCGATTTAAACAACGTACACGAAATTGATGAATTCGTGAAAAAAGTTTTCGAGAAGATTGATACATCGAATGTTGAATCAATATATCTTATCAATAATGCTGGTATTGTTTTTAATCAACTTATAGAAGAAACAGATCCAACTTCAATAATTCAAATGATGAATATCAATTTGGTTTCACCGATGATCCTAACTTCTTGCTTCATAAAATACTCGGAGCAATTTAATGTTGAGAAAAAAATCTTAAATGTTTCATCTGGGTCATCATTTAATTTGTCATCAGGCGGAAGTTGTTATTCTACATCAAAAGCTGGCTTAGAAACATTCACAAAAAGCATTGGGATTGAGAAAATCAATGTTAAAATAATGGCTATTAGGCTTGGGATGGTCGATACTGACATGCATACAACTACTGTAAATAAGAAAATGTTAAAGACACCTGAGTATGCAGCCGATAGAATACTTACTTTTCTTATAGACAAATTTGAACACGGAAAAACAGCAAAAGCATGGTAATAAAATATTGATTTGTGATTATATTGGCGTACCCCATGAGAACATATCTCCAAACTTGTCGTTAAGCTAACGGAGATCGTTCGACAAGTTCTGCTATAAGCGCATAACAGCGTGAAAAGCAGGAGATTACATCTATGTTATCTTAACTTTGCAACTGAGGATGGGAATGATGGAACCATGTTTCCCGAAACCATCCCGCCAATACTCCTGCGTGCGTCATCGCTGACAGGCCATGAGGTATGAAGAACAGGTGGAGTCGGCAGAACAGAGGCTGAAGCCATTCCTTAGGAAAAGGTATGCCAATGGATATGCCG
>NZ_JBHTHC010000031.1:0-70637 GCF_042676285.1 Paenibacillus sp. GCM10027626
TATCAATTAAACGCTCGGGAGCTACCGCTGTACGGGTGGCTCCCTCCCCCGGAGAGGTGGCTCATTTTTCCCGGAGCACTGGCTCACACACAACCGGAATGACGGCTCTATTTCATCGAAATATTCAATAAGTTTGAAATACGTCGTAAGAGATGCAAATGAAGAGATAAAACTGCTTGAAGAACGTACAAAGAAAGTTTAAGGGAAGTGGATGCAGCCCTTCATTCAGCAAGCGGTAGGATTAGAGATGTAGCCCAGTTCCAAGGAAAGGTCTTCCTAAGAGAACAACATTTCAGTAATTATATAATAGGTGATACAAAAAACTTTGATTAGAACATAGAACGGCACCTTTCCGGGTGCCATTTTACTTGTTATGTTTGGAATAGAGCATCCTGGTATTTTTGTATGTCTCCAGCCCCCATAAACACAAGAACCGAATCATTATAAGGAGACATGTCGGATGTAATGTTCTCAGATACAAGACGAGCATTAGGAATTCGGGTTCTTAGGTCGTCTATTGAAATAGTTCCATTACTTTCACGTGCTGAACCGAATATTTGACAAAGGTAAACATCATCGGCGGTTTTTAACGAAAGGGCAAAATCATCAATCAGTTTTTCCAAGCGGCTAAATGTATGGGGCTGAAATATCGCAACGACTTTCTTTTGAGGATATTTACTTCTTACAGCTTCAAGAGTAGCCCTTATTTCAGATGGATGATGTGCATAATCATCTATAATTACATTAGAGCCCCACTGCTTTTCTGTAAATCTCCGTTTAACACCTGAAAACGTAGCCAATTGTGTTTTTGTAATATCTAAATCAATGTGCAATACCAAAGCGACCTTCTCTTTCCAGTGAAGGGAAAGGTTAATTCGATGGTTCCCCGTTATTTAATAGTCAGAATTGGTATTATAAGAGGCATTACGTTGGAGGTGGGGATTGTGAGAACAATAAAGGTTTATCATTACGACGCATTTAGTAATATTCCTAATATGGGAAATCCTGCAGGGGTGGTATTAGATGGTCAAAATCTTACTGAAGAGCAAATGCGAGAAGTGGCAGAAAAAGTAGGATTCAACGAAACGGCTTTCCCACTTAAATCCGATATTGCAGATTTAAAAATACGATATTTTACTCCAGGTCATGAAATAAACCTTTGTGGTCACGCAACTATGGCAACTATATATGCGTTGAAAACGAAAGGGTTGTTGGGTGACAAAATTGATTTCACAATCGAAACCAAAGCAGGGAATTTACCGATCAGTCTTAATTCAAACGATGGACTTTACATAACAATGAGGCAAGCAACTCCCCAATTTCAGGAATTTAAAGGCTCTCTTCAAGAACTGGCTCATTCGATGGGAATTGAAGAAGGTGATATTGAGACAGCACTTCCAACATTGTATGGAAGCACAGGCACTTGGACATTATTGATTCCAATAAAAAGTCTTGCTGCTTTTAAACGAATGAAACCAGACAACAAGCTGTTTCCGAACATTTTGAAGGAAATGCCTAGAGCGTCACTTCATCCCTTTTGTTTAGAAACATACGATTCCAATGCACATATGCACGCTCGCCATTTTTCATCACCGTTTTCTGGCACAATTGAAGACTCAGTCACTGGCACTGCCTCTGGGGTAATGGGAGCTTATTATTCAAGATATATAAAGTCGGATTCTTTATTACATCTTTTGATTGAACAAGGTCAGGAAATCGGAAGGAATGGTAGCGTGCAAGTTACCGTAACAAATGGGAGTGGCATAGAAGTTACGGGCAATGCTGTCTATGTAAAAGAGTTTGAGGTTTCAATTTAAGCATATTGAACTAACGGACTACGACAGTTGAATCACCGAGTATCAGGCCGCCGATTGCTTCGGTGGCCTTCTGTGCATGTCGTGAAAGCTTGGTAATAGCCCTTGGATCGTGTATAAAAAGGTGGCTGTTATGCGCCGCGGCGAATTAATCGCCAATAGCAGGTGCTTCTTTCTTCGATAGTCGCTGGGGATATCCTCTATTTGCGTTGATTATATTACACGCCAGAATTTATAATATATAACTTATAAACGGAGGCTCCTTTGACAAGCGAACACGCGTATGATAAGATTTTCATAAGCGATAGCGCGTATCAAAACGAGTAACCAATGTGAAGGTGAGCTTATGAGTAACGCTTGTTGGGAAAACAACACTACGATCCCACATAATACTTACAATCCCTTGGATCACATTATGGACGTGGAGGAAGCCGCGAACCTATGGGGATTGAAACCGTCGTATGTGAAAGATTTATGTAGGCTCAAGCTTCAGAAGGAGGGCCGGGCCAAAAAGAAAGGGAATATTTGGATTCTTGATAAAAATCAGCCGAACCCTGGGCAGCCTGAGCATCCCAAAAATTGGAGGTCACGTCGTTAGGTCCTGGAGAGGGGTAGTAGTCTCTAATCCTTGAAAATTTGTGATTCTGTTCAACTTATTCGTGGATTGGCGTTAGGGTTTTGATTCGACCGCTCCGTTAAGCACCGGGTAAAATCACGGAGAATGATAAATCGGTTTTAATAGGAGGGATTCAGCTTATAGCTGACCACCATGCAAAATAACGAAGAAGAATTGCAGGATTTGATTGGGGATTCGAGATATATTCCATTTCTGCATCGACTCCAAGAAAGTTACTTATCGCTTTGGGTAAAATGGGCAGCCAATTTTATTCTGGCAATCTTTCAGATTTTCAATTTACCGGCCGCCGTACTCCTATTCATCTTTTTCATCGAACAGGTCATCCAAAAATTCTGGCCGAAATGGAATTTCTCGTTTCCGTATAACTTTGAAATCATCGCCTTGATTTTTGGTAGCTGGTTTCTGATCATCATTTTATGGGAGAAAGCCACTCGAAATATTGTGAGTCCAACCGTTTTTCCGATTTGGTTCATGAATACAAAAGGGGTATTAAAGAACAACTTTTTCTCGGCTGAGTTGTCCCAAAAATATAGCGCCGACTTAGAGCAATTCGTTCGTTACCAAGCCGATGAATACATAAAGGAACAGCTCCGTGAAAAAGATCGCCACATTAACCGACTGCTGGACGCGATGGAACAGCTACGCCAATTAAGCATGTTTCCCAACGAAAGTTTCGAATCGATGCGACGAGTGATTGAAAATTTGACTGATGTTGTTATCGATCCCATGAACAACCGTCATCAATTCGAAGTCATCATGGACAGAATTTTAGTCGAAGTTACCACCATGAAAGACATCCAGCCCTATATCCGACAAGGGTCCATTATGCTCCTTAACAAGCATAATGAACTTCGGATCATCGGGCAATATAATATCCCTAACAGTGTGAGAAGGAACAAAGTGGTTCGATTGGGTGAAAAATTTGCCGGCAGAGTCGCACAAGACGGCGAGGTCGTATGGATCCAGGATGTGAACACACCTGAAGCCGAAAGGGAATATGGGTTCGACCGGAAAAGTGATCAGCCATATGAGGGCATCATGGGTTTCCCAATTCGGGAATCTGGAATCGATTCTTATGTTCCGGTCGGCGTGATTGTTCTCCACTTTGCGAAAGGTTACCGTCTTGAAGACGAACAGAAACAAGCCGTTACAAAAGTGCTTGAAGTATACGCCCAGGTCATCATTTCATCCATTAAACTGCAAAACTATCATATGAAATTACGAAGCAAGTATGGTATAATAGACACGAACGAAGAGATCAGCGTTACATTTGAAGGAGGTGACACGGAATCATGAACGGCCTGAAAGAACTTTTCCGCGGCAAACGTAGTGATAAACCATCCAACATTACGAAGTATCCGGTTGGAACCCGTGTCCCACGAAATGAAAAAGCTGAGCAGATTGTGCGGAATGCTTTAATTCAAAGCTCGAACTTTAATAAAACAAAACGGAGTATTTAACGGAAGCCCGCGGGAAACCCTCGGGCTTTCTTTGTATAAGCCCCCTTCTATTTGGGAATAGATAGGTTTAACCAGATAATAGGGGGCTTTTTCATATGAAACTGTTCAAAAAGCTACTCAACAAGGAGCCCAATATCACTAAATATAGAGTGGGTGAGCGGGTGCCTCCGAATAAGAAAGCCGACAAAATAGTGAAAGAGACGATCCGGGAAATTAAAGATGATAAACGAAGATGGCTGTAATAAAGGCGCTCCGGATAATATTCGGGGCGCCTGATGCATTAATAGCCAAGGCTGCATGTAAGCGAAGCGTCATGAAACCATAATCGCGCAGTTCGTATCATGCCTATGCATGAGCGGCAACGCGCAATGCCTGGCGTTCATCCGGCGCAGCCAGCCCAAACAGGGAGTGCAGGCCGATGTTGGTCAGGCGCAAGGTGATTTCGCGAAGAGGCATTGACATCTGCTGCTCCAGCCACTGATTCATAATATCGATCGTTCCATACGCCGCGAAGGATGCGAGAAAGTCGTCATTGTAAAAAGCGATGAGCTGGACCTTCAACCCTTCCGCCAGCTCTTGATAGAATCGATTGTTCTGCAGCCGATTACGATAGAAGCCGGCGAATTTCAGGAAATGCTCGGCAATCGTAATACAGCTCGGCAGCGGTTCATTATGCGAATAATGGTCCCGGAACAATTCGATTGATTGATTCGCCCCAGGCTGCTGGTACAAGGCTTGCAGCTCGCTTACGATAAGGTTGGAGACGTAGTTTAACAAGTCGAATTTATCTTGAAAATGCAAATAAAAAGTGGAACGTCCAATTCCTGCTTTGCTCACGATGCTATTGATCGTTATTTTCTCGAAATCCCGCTCGGCAAGCAACAGCGGATCAGTTCGGATGCAACCTATATCAGTGGTACCGATCTGCTGGTCGACGGGGGAGCGCGACGGTGATCAAAGGAAAAGCAAAATCATAATGCGCAAATGAGAAAGACGCGGCATTATTCGGTAAGTTAGAGGAATTCATGAATCTTGGTTTACAAAAAAGGGAATGATTTGATATTATGAAGGCAATAATCAAAGGCGATGATGAGAAGAGTAAAGGAATATGTTCTTGCACAGAGAACTCCGGCAGCTGAAAAGGAGTCAAGAGCTTTTCCCTGAAGCAAGCCTCGGAGCAGCATGTCAGAACCATAGGCGGGGATGACGTGACGGGAGCTCCCGTTATAGAGCTAGAGTATAAGCATTGCTTGCAATGCCGTACTTGAAGAGGTTAATATGGCGACATATTAATGAAACTGGGGTGGCACCACGAAAATTTCGTCCCCAAGACATAAGGTCTTGGAGGTGAAATTTTTTTTGTTTGTCCCATATCCAAGTTTCATTAGGAGGAGTCGGCATGGTTAACGAGAAGGACCTACAAACCGAAAATTTTATTTTCAAGTTGATTAAAGGCGAAATTGAGCAGAACCCTTTTGGCAGGAAAATGTGCACGCGCTTCCCGCCCGAGCCTAATGGCTACCTTCATATCGGGAGCGCCTACGCCATACACACGAACTATACAGTTGCTCGAAGATTTAACGGGACATTTCATTTACGCTTTGATGACACGAATCCTCTTAAGGAGGACATCGAGTACGTTAATGCGATCATTGAGGACATAAAGTGGCTTGGATACGATCCGGGCAATCACATCTACTATGGCTCGGACTACTCGGACGAAATTTATGACGCCGCAGTTAAATTGATCAAGCAGGGGAAGGCCTACGTCTGTGATTTAACACCGGACGAATTGACGGAGTATCGAGGGACTTTGACGGAGCCAGGCAAAAACAGCCCTTATAGAGACCGTTCGGTCGAGGAAAATTTGATGCTTCTTGAGAAAATGAAAAATGGAGATTTCTCGGCTGCCTCTAAGGTTGTTCGTGCCAAAATTGATATGGCTTCGCCCAATATAAATATGCGCGATCCTGTTATTTATCGAATTATCTATGCTGAGCATTACAGGACAGGAAATGACTGGTGCATTTATCCGATGTACGATTTTGCCCATCCTATCCAAGATGCGATTGAAGGGGTCACCTATTCCTTATGCTCAATTGAATTTAAGGACCACCGCCCCTTATATGAATGGGTCTTAAAAGAGCTTGGTATTCCTGAGCCTCCGCGGCAAAGGGAGTTTGGGCGGCTGAATTTAACAGGCGTTGTAACCAGCAAACGCTTTTTAAGGCAGATGGTAGAGGGCGGTTACGTTGACGGTTGGGATGACCCAAGGCTTCCGACTCTCCATGGGCTTAGAAGAAGAGGCTTCACGCCGGAAAGCATTCTCGGCTTCATTGAGACAGTTGGCAGCATTCGAACGGAAAGCACGTTAGATATTTCGCTCTTAGATCATTGCCTCAGGCAGGATTTAAAAGAAAAAACGGTAAGTGTAATGACAGTACTGCATCCTCTAAAAGTCGTCATTACTAATTATCCTGAAGATGACGTGGAACTGTTAACGATTGAAAACAACAGCGAAAACGAGATGCTAGGGAAGAGAGAGGTTCCATTTTCCAAAACAATTTATATCGAACGTGATGATTTTATGGAGCATCCGCTCAAAGGTTTTCACAGGCTGAGTCCGAATGGCGAGGTGAGGCTGAAAGGGGCGTATTTCATCAGGTGCGAGGAAGTGATCAAGGACACGGAAACCGGTGAAATTACGGAACTTCACTGCACATATGACCCGCTGACGAAGAGCGGCACGGGGTTTACAGGGCGAAAGGTGAAGGGGACGATTCATTGGGTATCTTCGGACCACGCTGTTAAGGTCGATGTTAATCTGTATGAGAAACTGCTGCTTGATCAAGATATTCCGAAAGAGGACAGTGAGGATTGGAAAGATAAGATAAATCCTGACTCCTTGGTTTCCATAAAGGGCGCTTTAATGGAACCTTCCGTTAAACATGCCCTTCCAGAACAGAAATTCCAATTCTTCCGACATGGCTACTTTTGCGTAGATAAAAAGTATAGTACCCATGATCGGCTTGTCTTTAACCGAATCGTCCCGTTAAAGGATACTTGGAGCAAGAAATGAGGCTCTGCAAAAGCTAACGGTTAGAGAAGGGACCGTCTACTTAAGGCTGGATGGTCCTTTTTACGACGAGCTAATGAATTCTATTAAATAGCCAGATTTATCATCTTCGCGACAAAATTGATGTCTAAAAATATTTTTTTGGAATCTGTCGATTTTATCAGTTCTCCTTCGTTGTCTTTATAAAGGCTGGATTTGATCAGTCCAAACCAAGCGATGGAAGGATGTTGCAAGATGGCAAAACATACAACTTATATGATGTCGGAGGACGCAAGAGCTCAAGCTGAGTTTTACACGCATGCGCTCGGTGGAGAGATCCTTTCCGTAATGACACACGGCCAGATTCCGGGAGCAAAGGAGGAACTCAAGGACAAAGTTGTTAACTTGAGTTTTGTGGCTGGAGGAATTCATTTCTTAATGTCAGACTCCGTTTTTGAGCCGATAATTCGAGGAAACGCTATACATCTGAGCCTTGAGTTTGCAACAGAAGCCGAAGCCCGAGCAGCCTTCGAAAAGTTAGCTGAGGGAGGAAAAGTGAAGAGCCCGCTGGAGCCGGCATTCTGGGGCGCCTTGTATGGACACATCGAAGACAGATACGGCGTAATGTGGATGATCACCACGGCAGGACCGACTGCCTAAAAGTAGAGCACAAGCCCGTCCGAAAATAATATCGGGCGGGTTTTTTCAACTTTATAGCGTTTATATGAAGTATACGAACATTTTACTAGTCTCATTCAACTATTTCACCTATAGCCTTTATAAGTTAAACTTAACTTAAGTAACTAACAGTATGTGCCGCGGCGGATTTTCACGGCCGTTCTAATGCTCGTAATGCTCGGTAATACTTAGTAGTATCTTCTTGTTCAAAGAGATTAAAATGCAGTGAAGGATGGAGGGTTATTTGATGAAAAATAAAATAGCAAAGACGATCGCTGTTTTCCTTGCGGTTTTCCTGCTGGTTGGATGTAATAATGCAAAAAAAACGGAGGCTGTAGTGCTGGAACTGGAGGGGGACTGGAAGCTTGCCGAGGGTAATCAATCACCAGGCTGCTTTTCCGAGTTGAGATTTTTTGATAATCCTGCTTCCGACAGGGACCCTTTATCTGTTCATGAAACGATGGATAACGTTACCAAAACGTGGTACGGAGAATACGAGAAGGAAGGGGGCAATATTCGGGTTATATTCCACGAGCCCAAAGCGGAGCCTTTCATTATGGCTGCCGACCGCAGCGGAAACGAATTAAAGCTTCAATACGAATGGAAATCAGAAGATTTAGTCTGCTCGTACCAGCTTGATTAAAAGGCATACCCGATGGGATTGGGCAGCCTCTCCATCGGGCCGTCGCAATTGGGCAAGAAGGAGGACCTGTACGTCGAGCCTGATGCACATATCGATTGGACTGTATTCGATGCCTTTGCCACGCCGGCCGGTTCGCCCTGGCCGTGAGGAAATAAAAGGGCCCCGGCGTCGTGTCAATCGACGTTCGGGGCCTTGGCGTCGACCATGAGGCCGGCTTGATCAAAAATCTCGGTGGAGATTTTGATTTTTAGCAGCGCTTTCGTACCCCGTTCCGGTTCCGAGACCGGTCGATAGTTTAGCCAAAATGCCCCCAAACAGGGCCGGCAAAACTTGCCGTTTCAAACAACGCGGAGAACCTTATCAGAAATACACTTGACACCATGGCTTAGGTGGTATAAGATTTTTCTTAATATTTCAATACGTTGAAAAGGAATAGTAAGATTTTCTAAGCGAACAGAGAGCTGTTGGTTGGTGTGAAACAGCCGTGAGGAAATCTGAACTCACCTTGGAGTTGCTCGCTGAATAAGCCAAGTAGGTGGAGCCGGCGCCTGACCGTTATCATCAGGAGGGTATGAGGGTTGTTTATTTTTACAAACCCATATCTGCAGAGTGCATGCCGTCTATGGCGTGAATTCGGAGTGGTACCGCGTAAGATGTCAAAGTCTTTCGTCTCTGTTATGGAGATGAAGGGCTTTTTTGATTTTATAGAATTTATAAGTTTTGCTCGATAAATTCTATAAAATTTCAGGGGAAGAAACTTGCTTCGCATCAAGGACGGCTTCAGCCGTTTCTTCTCAAAATATAAGAAAGTATAAGTTTCGCCTTATACACAGCTTATATTTCTGAGGGAAGAAACTTGCCTCGCGCAAAGGAGGCGTCAGCCGTTTCTTCTTGTTTTATAGAATTATTAATGAAGGGAAGGGCATCCATGGAAAATGTAAAAAAATACACCAGAGGATATTTTATGCCTCCGGAGACAAGCTTGAATTGGACGCGAAAGGAATATATCACAGAGGCGCCGATTTGGTGCAGCGTCGACCTTCGGGACGGAAATCAGGCGTTAATCGTTCCAATGAATTTGGAGGAAAAGCTGGAATACTTCCAAATGCTTGTGGAGATCGGATTCAAGGAAATCGAAGTCGGATTTCCCGCGGCGTCGGAAACGGAATTTGCCTTTTTGCGCACCTTGATCGAACGTGACTTGATCCCCGATGATGTAACGATCCAAGTGCTCACCCAATCGAGAGAGCACATTATCCGCAAAACTTTTGAATCGCTGAAAGGCGCGAAAAAAGCCGTAGTTCATTTGTATAACTCGACTTCTGTGGCCCAGCGGGAACAGGTATTCCGCAAATCGAAGGAAGAAATTATCGACATCGCTTTGAGCGGCGCGAAGTTGTTGAAGGAGTGCGCAGAGGAAACGGAAGGGAACTTTCAGTTCCAGTACTCGCCGGAAAGCTTTACAGGTACAGAGATTGAGTTTGCGCTGGACATTTGCAACCGGGTGCTCGATGTATGGCAGCCGACGGCGGAAAACCAGGTTATCATCAACCTTCCTGCAACGGTGTCCATGTCAATGCCTCATGTCTACGCCAGCCAAATCGAATATATGAGCGAGCGCCTGAATTTCCGGGAACATGTTATTTTATCGGTTCATCCGCATAATGACAGAGGAACGGGTGTAGCGGATGCCGAGCTGGGGATGCTGGCCGGAGCCCAGAGAGTTGAGGGCACGTTGTTCGGAAACGGAGAACGGACGGGGAACGTCGACATTGTTACCCTGGCCCTGAACATGTACTCGCACGGGGTCGACCCGAAGCTGTCTTTTGAGAATATCCCGGCAATCATTTCCGTTTATGAACGGCTGACCAAAATGAGAGTGGGCGAAAGACACCCTTACGGCGGCGAGCTTGTATTCACCGCTTTCTCCGGCTCGCATCAGGATGCGATTGCCAAAGGAATGAAGTGGCGCGAGGAAAAGGAAACTCCGCATTGGTCGGTCCCTTATCTGCCCATTGATCCGAAGGATATCGGCAGACAATACGAGGGGGATATTATTCGCATTAATAGCCAGTCCGGCAAAGGCGGAATTGGTTACGTGCTGCAGCTCAAGTATGGGCTCGATCTCCCGCCGAAAATGCGCGAGCACTTCGGATACTGTGTTAAAAACGTATCCGATCATCAGCAAAAAGAACTGATGCCGGATGAAATATACGACATTTTCATAAAGGAATATGTGAATCTGAAATCGCCTGTCGAGTTTGTCAAATACCGCTTTAAGGACGATGAAGATGATTTTCAAACCATCGTTACGATTCGGACAGGTAATGAAGTCCTGGAGATTACAGGTACCGGAGACGGAAGGCTCGATTCGATCAGCAATGCGCTGCAAACCCATCTTGGGATTGCTTATACCGATTTGGTATATAAGGAGCACGCGCTTGAAACGGGCTCTAAATCCCAAGCGGTCTCTTATATCGGGATCACGGCTGCAGACGGAAGCGTATATTGGGGCTGCGGTATTGATGTTGATATTATGACTTCATCTGTAAAAGCTCTGTTTAGCGCTGTAAATCAGCTGATCGGTAATACGAACGGGAACAGTTAGTTTAATATCTGTGCAAAGAAAGGCCATCCCGACACGGATGGCCTTAAATTCTTGCCGCTACAGACAGCCCGGAGGCTTGACTATAATAAGATAGATCAACTCCAAGCTTGAGAAGCTCTAGGGCTATCTGAACAGCCTTCTTTTTCTCGCCGCGAGCTAACGCTCCCTCAATCATAGAAGCTTCATCATGCAGATACTTTTGTCTGTCAGCCCCCAATTGGGACCTCAAAAATCCGTGACTACAAAAAATTTCTCGCCCGTGAACCTAACCGCTTACCCCATGATCTAATATATAGATAACAAGAAGGCGGTGAACATAGTGAATCATTCGGATGACGTAATCCGAGCGCAAAAGGGAAACCGCGAGGCGTTCATGCGTCTGATCAAAGCGTCCGAGCCCTCAATGTACCGGGTGGCCAAATCGTTTCTGAAAAGCGACACGGAGTGCGCCGACGCGATTCAGGAAACGATTCTGAAGGCGTTTCAGGCGATACGTTCGATCAAGGAACCCGATTATTTCAAAACATGGCTTATTCGCATTCTAATCAACGTTTGTCAACGGATGCTGAAGATGAACAAGCAAGTAATTCCGATGGCGGAATTAGCGGAACGGTCGTACGAAAATGAAATGCAGCAGGACTTGGAGCTGTGGGAGGCCGTCCGATCTTTGGAAGAGGAGCTGCGGGTCATCGTTACACTGTTTTATATCGAGGATGTGCCGTTGAAGGACATTGCCTTGATGCTGGACATACCGGAGGGAACGGTCAAATCGCGTTTGTACCGCGCCCGGGAGAAGTTGGTTTGTTTTTTGAGCGTTGAGGATGAAAGGAGCGTTATGTATGAATGATTCATGGATCGATGAAGAACTTGGCCGCCGCCTCAAAAAAGGGGGGGCGCAAACGCCTCAGCTTGTCAAGACACGCGTGGACGAAACGCTTGCAGCCCTGCCCGCGGAGCGCCGGGTATTGCGTAAAATCGGTTATACAGCCATCGCTGCGTGCGTGGCCTTCGGTGGCTTGATCGGGGTGAGTCTAGTGAATCCCGACATGGCTCGAGCGGTTCGAAGCCTACCTGTGATTGGCTCCGTGTTCGAAATGCTAGGCGACGACGGAATTCGTCAGTCGGGGGAAGCCGGTCTGTCCTCCCGTGGCAACGTAACGGCAGAGGATCAAGGCATTGCCATGACGATTACGGAAGTGCTCTATGACGGCATCCGTTTATCCGTTGGATACGTAATCGAGGGGGACGGCGAGATTCGTCCAGAACGTCCTGAAATGTATGCAGACGGTAAGTCGATTAATTTCAGCTCGGGAGAGCGGGGCGACAAGGTCAAGGATGGCATGTACGCAGGTCTAATTGATTATAAGCCGACCGAGCTGCTGCCGGATCAGTTTACATTAAAACTGGAATACCGCAAGATGAAGGACTGGGAGCGCAAGGTCGATGGCATTCCCCAGACAATAGAGGGAGCTTGGACGTTTGCGATCCCGGTGAAGAAGCTGACCGACGGTGTCTTCGTCCACACCTTTAGCGATAATGATGCGCCGAGGATACAATCTGAGGATGCCACGTTAATAGCAAAAAAAGTGACCTTCTCACCGGCGACGACCTCCGTAGAAGTGGATATGATCGAACCTGCTGATATAGCGGAAATTCCGTTCCACCAAAACCTGTTCCAGCTGCTTGACGATCGCGGGGTGTTCCTTCAGTTTACGGGCGCGAGCAGCAGCAGCCAAAGCAACAGCGGCGACAAGCTTCGCCTGACTGAACATCGTCTCGAATTTGCACCCATCGGGCGGATTCCGGAATACTTGATCGTTCGGCCGTATTCTGACCCATTCGAGGCAGGAGAGCATGAACAGGTGTATCACACGGCGCCTCTGAATCAGCAGCAACTGCCGATCACGTTATCCCAAGGAGAAGCCGGCAAGCTGACGGCTTCCCGGATCGAGTTCACGGCGGACGAAACAAAGCTTTACTATGATATTGAAGGCAATAATCCTTATGAACAAGCGCATACTGTATGGATTGAGGACGATTCCGGCAACAAATACAAGGAAACGATGCCTCAGCTGATCCAGGCGGAGCCGGGGCGGTATTCGTTCGTCATGAAGCTTCCGCCGATCGATGCGCAGAAGCGGCTGACGTTGTCCACGATCGAAATGAAGGCACCCGAGGTCGATGAACAACTCGAACTCAAGATTCCGATTCGCTGAACCAGAGAGACGCCAACACGCTATGCAACAGTTATAACATGAAAAAAACTGGACTCTTCTTTTCACAAAGGGAGTCCGGTTTTCTAGTTCTGTGACATGGTCTTGGATGCCTCGTTACCCTACGCTGAACTCTCCGCAAACAAAAAAGGACAGTACTACTGGGAGGCGACATTAAAAGTGACGACTTTCGAGGGGGCACATAATCCCCCTTATCACTACTACACGATCACTTTCACCAACCTATTCTCAGATCAACCGAAAGTGGTGAAGGTCCAACGAACGGAATAACCAGGGCCTTCAAATTCTCCAGTATAAGCCTTCGCGGCGAACCCAGTCCTTTTAGGTGACTGATTTTCTGTACAAATCGTTGAGCTAACGGGAGTTCACTGCAATTATCAATTGGAACTTTAAAGCTTTGTATCGTATTATTATTAAAAGAGTTCCCGTATTGTAGGCAGTAAAAAGTAAACAAGGAGGAAGAAAGCATGAACTTGACTCCGCTGCAACAATCATTATTATTGGCATTAACCACTGAATGGCAGGCACCGGCGCAGATTACTGGTCAGCTTCCGAAAGCAATCGAGGATCCATCCGATGTAAATCAGTCACTCAAAGACCTTGTGCGTGAAGGATTGGTGCAGGCAAATCCAGTTGTTTTCGGTCTGTATCGATTAACCTCACTCGGCACAACCATCAAGACGACGGAATTACGCGAGAACCAGTGAGATCGACAGCCTCTTATAGGACGACTAAAGGGGTTTTTTGCATTTAGTTTCCCTGTCTTTCAGGAATCACGAGGAACTACATGCATTTTCTCCCTTTAGTTTGCAGCAAAATCACGAATCCCATTCAAATCGGCTAAACTAAATACAGGTTTTGCATTTAGATCGCGAATCGTCTGCTTATCCCTAGCAACTAACTACATAAAATGCAGTTAGTTGCTACCCATGCTACTGCACGGCGTCATCAGGGGGGATAGTGATCTGGCTGCCCTCCATTTCATCCTCCCTTTGCTGACGATGAGGGCTAACGAACTTGAGACACGCTATTGGCCGAAAAATCGACTTGCTCCGCGTGTAACGAACCGGAGACACGCTATTGCTGGAAAAAAGGTGGGGAAGCGGCCGGTTTTCGGTGAATAACGATCAGTAGATTCGTTACAACTTACAAGGTCCCATTTTGAGCCGGATAAGGATTGTCAGGTTCGTTAGTGGCCCTTCAAATCAGAAAGGCCGCCGATTACTCGACGGCCTTCTGTACATTACGGAAACTTGATCTTAGCCCTAGGTTGAATAACTTAAACTCACTATTGAAAACCATCCCCTTTTACGGTAAGATTAACAAAATTTAACGCTAGAGGACTCATTGCTGGAGGCATAAATCTATGAACAACCTTGAAGATTTGATCAATGCGATTATCCATGAACCTGTGCTAAGCGGAAGAACGTATATATACTTAATTTCAGGCACTAACAATTCATTTACGAGCGGATACTTTGCAATTATAGAAAATGAAGTTTCATATGACGGTGAGACCACGATTGCTCTTTTTGATAAGCATATGAAAGAAATTATGGATTTAATGTCAGGGAAGGGCATTCTTTGTATCCGAGTAGACGCAGGTAAATTAGTTGAGCATTGCATTGTGAAGGATATGAATCCTGAACTTTTTGATTCGGATGTTTTTGAGTTAGTTATTTACCAGAGATATGGCTTGGAACCAAAGGAGGAGGAAAGAAAAGAAGTTTTACAGAAATCGTTAAAGGCCGAAAAGATTAAGGATACATTAGTATTTGCGTGTTATATGAATGACATGGAAAGGATTAAAGAGCTGGTAACCAACGCGAGAAAATCCGATTTGGACAAGGTTCTTCAATATAGCGGCACTTCATTGCAGTTTTGTAGCAAACACAACAATTTAGAGGCATTTAGACTAATAGCCGAGGCGGGAGCAAACGTAGGGAAACGCGCTCTGGCTCAAACACCGCTTGAAATTGCTTTTGAACACTCTAGTGATATTGTGAAATGTATTTATGCACAATTTCCGGATATTTATCAAAAAGAGGTAAAAAAGAAGGGCTTTGGGATTGCTCTTCGTTGTAAAGATGAAGCTCTGCTAGAAGACATTTTAAAGTTGGGCTGTGATGTGAACCAGGAGAAGAAACCATTCCCTCCTCTACATAGCTTTGCGGATTTTAATAATGATGTCGGGATTAAATTCCTGTTGGATCATGGAGCTAATATTGAATGCAGAAACCAGTATAAACAAACGGCCTTGCATAGAGCTATTAGTAGACAAAATGTTGCCGCTATTGAGACGCTATTAAAACGTGGTGCTAACATTCATGCTGCAGATCAGGATGGGAAGACACCTATGGATTTAGCTAAAGCATGTGAAAACAAAGCGATTGTTAATATGATGGATTAACATGTTGTAAGTATAACTCTGAACGAAACGGTCTTGCTTTTTCGAATTGTGATCCACGACAAACAGGAGGGTTTAAGAATGGGGAAGAGATGGAAAAGAAAGATTTTGATCAACAATCCTGCTGAGCTGGACCGGGCTCAGATCGAGCAGGACTTGCGCGGCGGCAACCAAGTGATTGTCCAGTTCTCTCACCCGGAGTTTTATGGCTCCATTTTGGAGGAAGTGGATGAGCTTTGTGCGCGCTGGGATGAAAATTTCGGAGTACGTTTCTACGGCCACTACTCCCTCTCGTTCGATGGTCATACGCTCTTGCGGATACCTCATGTCAAAATGCTGCAGCTCAATTGCCTCACCCAGGCACATAACACCGAAGCATTGGCCACACTGGATAACTTGTACAGTTTGAACCTAGGCATATATGAGCTGGAGAATTCGGAGATTTTGGGAATAGACTCGCTGTGGTCTCTAAGAGAGTTATCGATTATCTCGGATAAAAAGATCCTCAACCTGCAATATTTTAAAGAGTTCTCTCATTTGGAACAATTGCATGTCGGGGGCAAGGTGAAAAACCTTGATGCTATAGGCTATCTGGAGGGTTTGAATTATCTGGCGCTGCATTCAATCAGTAAATTACCGTTGCATTTTATTAACCGTCTGAAGAAGTTGAAGTACCTCCGCATTTTGCTTGGAGGTCGAGAGCATATTCAGGAAATCGAAGAGAATGAAATCGAGGACCTGGAGATCTCAAGAGTCCGCGGTTTTCATGACCTGACTAATATTACGGCCTTCCGGGCTCTCACGAGCCTTGTGATCGAGGATCAAATCCAGCTGCAAGAGATCGGATTTGACCGGGAGATGAAGGTACTGGAGGAGCTATCCATTACGAATTGTAAAGGCCTGACTCATGTGACGGGAATGGAGCAATTGCCTTTGCTGCGCAAGCTTCGCATTTTCAAAACGGCAATCGATTTTGATTCCTTTATCAATCAGAAACTTCCAGGTGCATTGTCTGAAGTGGAATTTGCGACTTCCAAAAGCAAAGTAGACCAAGAAATACAAGAATCATTATTAAAGTTGGGTTTTCAAAAATGGGGCAGCGTCCGATGAGTTATCCACTATGCAAAAATTCAACACGGCCAATAAGGCTGTTGGCGGTTATGCGCCGCGCCGAAGTTTTCACCAATTTTCGCCTGTTATGACGTTTGATAAGCTTCATCGCGTTCTGGAAAAGGAGGGGATCCATTGGTTCATTTCCACGACGATTGCATCGAGTTTACAACCTATCCTTTTGGAGCGGCGTCTGTTTACCCGGCGGGAGTCTTGCACGCAGTGAGTATACAAGAAGTATTGTTGGGACAGTTTCCGCCGGAGATTCGGACAACGGACGGCGAAGTTCTTTTTGTAGAGCATGCATACAAAGAACAATTGCGGCAATTTGCCGAAGTTAACGCCATACCTGCCGTCAAACGGGTCGACATTTGGGGGCTCCTATTGGAGGAATTCCTGGATACCGTGCACGACGGGGAAGACAGGGAAAAGACGCTTCGTACTTTGGAGACATGCGGAATAACCAGAACGGAAGTTAAATCTATCCGAGAAGCCGTCAGCGGTGTGATGATTTCCTATAATTTCCACTCCATGCTCTGTGATTGGTTCCATCTGGGATTATACGATGTACTGAGCGGTTATTCCGGAATATTGACCGGGGACAAGTTCACATTGCCGGTACAAGAGTACGCAGCATTCTACAAGAGCGCGATGGTTATAGCAGGCAAAGGCAAATTATTGTCAAATGGTGCCTGACAAACGGTTATTATATAAGTAATTCATCAAGTAGCACCGGCGGACACATCGATCCCCCTTAAGATAAGAGTTATCTAAGGGGGATCGACGTCGTGAATACAAGAACGTTATCTGAAATCTCAGCTTGAAGCCTAATGCGTCTTGGTAGAGTAAACTTTATTAAGGATTGACCACGAAGGAAAAGCTTTGAGTCGTGCTTACCCCTTGGCTGTCTGTCACCTTAATGATGAAGGAGTAAGTCCCCGCCATAGTTGGCGTGCCTGCGAAAACCCCCGACGAAGTGAACGACATCCCTGCCGGCAAAGAGCCGCTGGCCAGAGCGTAGGATCGCGTTCCGATCCCGCCTGAGCTCTCGATCGTCAGGGCGGCGTACGCGACGCCCGCCTTCCCACTCGGCAAGCTAGTCGTGACGAACATAAGCGGTTCAGGCGGATCGATCACGAGCGAGAAGGTTTGATCGGCGCTTGCCGATTTTTCGTCCGACACCCGAAGGGTTAGCGAGTAAGTTCCTGCCGAAACCGGTGTCCCTGTGAAAACCCCCTTGGAAGTGAACGCCATCCCTACCGGCAAAGAGCCGCTGGCGAGAGCGTAGGATCGCGTTCCGATCCCGCCCGAGCTCTCGATCGTCAGGGCATACGCGACGCCCGCCTTCCCGCTCGGCAAGCTAGTCGTGATGAACTTAAGCGGTTCAGGCGGATCGATCACGAGCGAGAAGGTTTGATTGGCGCTTGCCGATTGGTCGTCCGACACCCGAAGGGTGAGCGAGTAAGTTCCTGCCGAAAGCGGTGTCCCTGTGAAGACCCCCTTGGAAGTGAACGCCATTCCTACCGGCAAAGAGCCGCCGGCCAGAGCGTAGGATCGCGTTCCGATCCCGCCCGAGCTCTCGATTGTCAGGGCATACGCGACGCCCACCTTCCCACTCGGCAAGCTAGTCGTGACGAACTTAAGCGGTTCAGGCGGATCGATCACGAGCGAGAAGGTTTGGTCGGCGCTTGCCGATTTTTCGTCCGACACCCGAAGGGTGAGCGAGTAAGTTCCTGCCGAAACGGGTGTCCCTGCGAAAACCCCCTTGGAAGAAAACGACATCCCAACGGGCAAAGAGCCGCCCGTCAGAGCGTAGGACCGCGTTCCGATCCCGCCCAAGCTCTCGATCGTCAGGGCATACGCGATGCCTACCTTCCCGCTCGGTAAGCTAGTCGTGACGAACTTGAGGGGAGCGACTCCGCTTGTTTTTACGCTTCCCTTGGTTGGAAGTGACTGGATATTCCCGTTGTTATCCTCCGCAACAACATAGATATCATAGTCCGTTCCAGCTGTCAGGCCGTTTAATTGGAGAATAATCTCGGCATCAGCCGCAAAAGGGATTTGCGAGAACGAAAGTGCATTGCTATTGTTGCTGTTTTTACCGGCTTTCACTTGGGCAGCAGTTGGCGAGGGTTCATTCAGAAGAACCGCAATGGCATAAAGCCGCCCTTGTTTGTTCGCCTTTGAAAGTACCTGCACGGTAGTCTCAGATTCCGTGGCCCATTTAGGGTACGTCGGCAAAAAATTTGGCGGTGTCGTATCGACGCTCGGCACTATGACTATAACGCCCCCTCCTCCGACACTGGAAGATACCACAATGCTGCTTCCTTGTGAGCCGTCGACTTTGCCGGGCCTACGTTCGAAGCTGGACCCAGCTGCGCCTGAATTTAACGTTGCAGTATCAATCATGCCTTGCCCGGACATCGAAACAACGGCATCCAGTACGAGATGCACAACCGTCGTATCTTTGCCGACGCTTCCATTGGAGCCGCCAGAATCCTTGCCGAAAGTAACCATCTGAATTGTGCCTTGCTCAAGCAGCAGCTTAACCCCGGACGCATCCACGATAACGGAATCGAAGGCACCTATTAGTTCGACAACGGAACCTTTCGACATTTCCTTCACCAAGCTCACCTCATGAAAACCGCCTCCGGTCAATTGCCTCTCTTCCAAAGCAGCACTTGAACATAAAGCGGTTCGATGAATATCAGTGGTGCCTTCCGCCACGATACGAACGGAATCGTTTTTCATGCAGACCTCTAAGCTTTCAAGTGTGGAATCGACGACATTTACCTGGCTTACGCCACCGTAAACGTGTGTTTTTCCGCGTACGATCACATTTTGGAGGGTGACATTCCCGCTGACATCAGTCCCGTCAATGATAAGATCACCAAGAATCAACATATTTTGAAGCGTAATGCCGGATGAGGCTACGGTAACGCTTCCAACGATCGAAGGTACGCCGGACGCGGTTCCATACACCCCTGTCTTATCGTAGGTTTTCGTACGTACTTTCTCCGCATATTGCATGGCGTTGTTCAAGACAACGACCGCTTCCGCCCTCGTAATCTTATTCTCAGGCCGAAACATGCCGTTAGGGTAGCCGGACAGGATGCCTTCGGCCGCAAGCGCGCCGATCGCGGCTTTGCTCCAGCTAGCAAAACCCGCTGCATCTTTGAACTTCGAGACGTTGCTTTTGCCCAAATCCAATTGCAACAAAGTGTTAACCATAAAAGCAACTTCCTCCCGGCTCACGGCGGAATCGGGACGAACCGTTCCATCTTTATAACCCTTCATATAACCGGCATGGAAGGCGATAGCGATTTGATCGTATGCCCAGTGACCGGGATGAAGGTCGCGAAATGAAATATCGGCTTGTGCCGACAAGCTGAGCACCCGATTTACCAGCGTAATAAATTCCGCTCGCGAAATGTTCGTGTCCGGTCGGAATGTTTCATCCGGATAGCCATGAATCCATTCCTTCGCCCACCACTCCTGTAGTACCTTCGAAGCCCAGGAAGATTTTAAATCAGCAGGAATTTCTTTCTTCACTTCTGCGAATACCGCATGGAACGAAGTGAAAAGCAAACAGATCGATAGCACTACAACAAGTGCTCTTCGAAATAGATAAACCATAATGGTTTCCCCTTCCCTTAATAATACTCATCCTATTGAGAACTCACCTTTTTTAGAATCTGTTGTTGTAACTGTTGCACTTCACAGGCAGTATTTCAAAAATCACGGCCATTCACTGTGTTCGTGTATACCTGGTTAATTAAGCTGCGATGACATGGTGAAATAATGAACGAGGGGATGAATATATGGATTGCGAGATGGCATATCTTCCGAGGCATTTCGCCGCGCTGCTCCGAACCCCCATTTTTCCCCTGAAAAAAGTTTGAAGACCCCCTTAGAATATGATATATGTCTGAAATACTACTCGAATCGGTATTAAGGGGTGTTTGGATGCTAAACCTGCGAAAGGCAACTATCATTGACCACGAATTTTTGGTTCGAATTGACTTGAAAAATGACGGGTACACAGTATCGGATGAAGTTGAAATGACAAAACAAGAAAAAGAGGAGCATATTGCAATGATAATGTATTCTATTGCAAATAGGGATTTCCTGTATCCTTGGAAAACAATTTTTAACGAATTAGACCGAAAATTTTTTCAAAGTGATGGTCGGTTTATGGAAATTTTTCAATTATGGGTTCATCCCAAGGAGGAACAATACTGCTTGTAAAACGAGAGTGCTCTCGTTATAATAAAAGAGAATGATCTCGTTTTATTTCGAGAGGAGCGGAACCGAATTATGCCCAAAATCACGCAACAGCAAAAAGAAGCCGTTCGTACGGATATATTGAAGGCAGCTCGAACCGTTTTTATAGATAAGGGATATGAAGCAGCTTCCATGAAGGAAATTGTCGAGTGCTCTGGGAGAAGCTTCGGCGGCGTCTATCTTTATTACTCCAATAAAGAAGATGTCTTTCTTGATTTGCTGCACCGTCAATTTGAGGAGATGGCAGCGAGTTTCGTGCCGGATAAGCCGGTAAGCGCTTGGGGAGCGTTTGAACGCTTTTTCAGCGAACAGGAGAGGCGCTCCAGGGAAGTGGAGGGCGGGCTAGCACCCTGTATGTACGAGTATTTTATCGTAGGCCGCAGGGATGAGAAGCGCCGCTCGTTGATTGATGCGCGTCATCGGGCGGTGTACGGCAGCGTGTTGGCCTTGGTTCAGAACGGGATCCAACGGGGCGAATTTCATCCTTCCAAGCCTGTTGATACCTTCGTTCATTGGCTTGTTTCCTTTTTGGACGGCATTTTCTTGGAAAGTATCATCACCGGATCGGAACGAATCGAACTAGCCAAGCAATTCGAACTGCTTCAGTCTGTTTGCAGGTCCATACTTATGCCATCAGGTCCGGAGGGATTGATATGACAAGCGCAGCACTTGATTATTTACCCGTTTTCAAAAGCGAAACCGGGTCTCGTGTTTTTATGGAAGCTTATGAACAGCTCATGGAATATTGGCCTACTGAGTATGACACGATGGAGATCCAGACAGAATTCGGTCCCTGTCATTTGATCGCGAGCGGTCCCGAAGAGGGAGAGCCCATTCTCATGTTTCACGGTATGACGGGTAATTCTGCGTTGTGGTACCCGACTGTCGAAGCGCTAAGCGGCTTTCGTATTTATTGCGTAGACGCACCAGGGGACTTCGGCAAAAGTAAAGCTGTTAAACGGATACGCACTCCGGAAGATGCTGTCCGTTGGATGGATCAAGTATTAGACGCTCTGGGGCTTGCAAAGGCAAACTTCATAGGCCACTCGATGGGCGGCTGGTTTTGCTCGAATTATGCGGTAGCGCGGCCTGAACGGATTAAGCGGTTGGCGCTGCTTGCCCCGGTGGCCACTTTTTTGCCGGCGCCATTTGGAAAACTGCTCATCAAAGTATATCCCGCGATGCTGTTCCCGAAGCCAAGCCGAATTCGCCGGGCATGGAATTGGTTCTGCTCGAAGGGGTATTCGCTTCCGCCGCATGTGATGGATATGATCATTGCCGCATATTCGCATGGCCGCTCGCAGCTGCCGGTCGTTCCTCGAGTGATTGAAAAAGAGGCTTGGAACAAACTGTCGGCCCCGGTGCTGTTCCTTGTGGGCGACGAGGAGAAAATTTACGATGCCGAGCAAGTGAAACAACGCGTCAGCGAATCGCTTCCCAACTCGACGATTTGCACGATCTACGGAGCCGGACACTGTTTGATACTGGAGCAAAAAGCATCTGTGAATGAGGCCATTCGCGAATTCGTGCTGCGGCCCCTTTAGGAAACAGCCTAACGGGGTTTGTATCACCTTATGAGACCCCTAATATTGACATTTCTCAAATCATTATACTACAATGTGTGGTGTAGAAGGGTGTGACGGTATGAAGATCAAAAAGCTGAACGTGGGCGAAGAGGGACTGAATCGTTTTTTTGGGCCGCTTGAAGCGAGAATTATGGACCTTCTCTGGTCTTCCGAGGGGATGAGTATCAAGGAAGTGCAGTCGATCCTTAATCAGGACAATCCGATCTCGATTAATGCGGTGACGACGGTGATGAACCGGCTGCTGGATAAAGGCCACCTGTCGAAAGTACTGATTGGCAGCGGCAGAACTCAAGCGGCGCGATTTAGCACGGTGCAGACGAGGGAGCAGTTTCTCTCGGAACAGATGAAGGTGCTGTCTCAGGGGCTTATTCAGGAATATGGGAGTCTGGTCGTAAGCCACATGATCAACGCGCTTGAAGATGTGGATCAAGAGCTGATTGCGAAGCTCGAACGCAAATTAAGCGAAATCAAAAAGAGGAAGAAACCATGAACCCGCCGGTCAAGCTGAAATGGATTTACGCGCTGATGGTCGTCTTCATTATATTGATCGGCGTGCAGATGTCCATGTACATCGTGAGCTTAACGAGAGACGATGGGCTGCAAAGTGCTATTGTCAATTACAGCATAGTCAGTATCGTTATCGGGTACACGCTTATAAGAATGATCTGGCGGATCCTCACCCAAACGTATTTATCATGGAAATGGCATAAGCACTTTCGCTCCAGCCAGCATGTAAAATTAACAAAGCGCCTTGCCTATAAATACCGCAGCCTTCGCACGGATATCCTTGTTGTGAGGGATGAAGCGTTTGTCGCGCTGACGATTGGCATACGGCGGCCGACAATCGTTGTCTCGTCTGCTGTTCTCGACATATTCAGTGACGATGAGGTGAGGGCGATCGTGCTGCACGAATGGCATCATTGCCGTAATCGCGATAATGTGAAGTTGTTACTTATGAGGCTGTTGACGGAAGGATTCGGGTATTTTCCGATCATGAGCCCAATCTTTCGCTACTATCAAACCTGGATGGAGCTTCTCGCCGATCGCTTTGCAATTCGTCACATGCGTACGGAGCTACCTTTGGCCAGCGTACTTCTGAAGCTGTCGAAGTTGAGACCTAGCCGCCAGCATGAAGCTGCCGTTCATTTCGCCACGACGACCATGCATTATCGTATTGCACAGGTTCTTGAGCCGAACAAGACAGTAAAGGTAAAGGTGGCTTTGCTTAGGCCTTTGCTGATTTCCCTTTCGCTGCTGCTGCTATTGATGTTGGGTGGGGATTCATAACCCCCTATTTTTTTCATTAATCATACTACGAACTGTAGTTTAATAGAGGGAGGATAAGTGATTGAGCGTTATATTATTTCACATTGGAGATTTCCCTATCTATACGCATGGGGTTGTGACAGCTTTGGCCGCGCTGCTGGCGCTGGGGATGGCTCATTACTTGGCTGCAGGCACAACGTATCGGCAGCATATATTGAATTTGGTACCCTACCTGTTTGTTGGAGCGATTGTATCTGCGCGTGTCTGGCATGTGTTCTTTTTTCAGTGGGGGTATTATTCGAAGCATCTAATGGAAATTCCAGCGATCTGGAATGGCGGGATTTCGATTCAAGGCTCGCTGATTGGCGGTTTTATTGCTATGATCGTTTATACAAGGAAGCATCGCTTATCATTCTGGGAGCTGGCTGATCTATTAGCTCCGGCAATCGTCTTGGGCCAGTCGATCGGCAGAATCGCCTGTTTTCTGAACGGAGATGCATTCGGTTCCCCGACTGGACTCGGTTTCGGCATGGTTTACCGGGAAGGAACGGCGGCTTATGATACATATGGCTCCCAGCCGTTGTGGCCGGCGGAAATATTGGAAAGTCAGTGGGATCTGATCATTTTCACCGTGCTGCTCCTGTTGAAAAATAGGAAATGGACAACCGGGTTTCTGTTCCTGGCCTACAATATTATGTATTCGTTCGGGCGGTTTAGCTTGGAATGGCTTCGGGGCGATTCACCGCATTATGCCTTCCATTGGACAGCCGGTCAGTGGACCAGCTTCAGTGTGATTGCGGTCAGCATGTGCGTGATGGTCTTTCTTCACATACGCGAGCGGCAAAAGGTTCAAGCTTCGGCTTAAGTTAAAGTTATAAGCGATCTTATGTTGTGAAGCGAACACTTCTAGCAAGTACTTTTTAGGAGGTACAGATTGTGAAACAAAACAAATATGATGACTCGGGATTCTTTGAGAAATACAGTCAGATGCCTAGGTCAATCGGTGGACTGGATGCTGCTGGGGAATGGACGGCCTTTCGTGCATTGCTTCCTGAATTGCGCGGCAAAAAGGTTCTCGATCTAGGCTGCGGCTATGGCTGGCATTGCCGCTATGCGCGTGAACATCATGCGCAATCGGTGGTGGGTATAGATCTTTCGGAGAAAATGTTAGCGCAAGCCAGTGCTATGACTGACGACCCGCATATCGAGTATAGACGTCTTGCGATCGAAGACATCAGCTTTACGGAGAGGGAGTTCGATGTGGCAATAAGCTCTCTTGCACTCCACTATATAGAGAACATCGACATCATCTTCCGGAAGGTGTATCACTGTCTCGCACCTGGGGGTACCTTCGTGTTCTCTGTTGAACACCCGATATTTACTGCAATTGCTGCGCAAGACTGGTACTACGGCCCGCAAGGCGAGAAGCTGCACTGGCCTGTTGACAACTACCATAATGAAGGCTCCCGGCATGCAAGATTTCTTGATGATGACGTCATTAAATACCATCGAACTATTGCCACTTATGCGAATACACTAATAGAAGCCGGTTTTCGTATTAAGAAGCTTTCCGAACTTCAACCGACTCAAGACATGCTGGACAAGAATCCGGCCTGGCAAGAAGAGGTTCGCCGCCCAATGTTTCTTCTAATTGCCGCTGAGACCTTAGCATAAGGGATGGCGGCGGTTTTTTGGCTATTAAGACAAAAGTTGGGTGTTTCGTCTCGCGGCGCTTGTTCTTATGAATAAAGGTTTTCTTGACAAGCCAAAGAAATTTATGCAAAACTACTTTTGTCAGATTAGGCTAAAAAACACGAAGCGAGGAGAAGGTGGAGCACTCTGAAAGCAAATCGTATGGAGGCCTTCAGCGATGGTGTGCTGGCAATTATCATCACCATCATGGTATTGGAGTTTAAAGTGCCAGAAGGGCATGACTGGCAGGCACTGGCCCAACTCGGCCCTAAGATTCTTAGTTACATTTTCAGTTTCGTATATGTCGGCATCTACTGGAACAATCATCATCATCTGCTCCACATGGTTCAAAAGATGAACGGGCGGTTGATGTGGCTTAACTTGTTGCTTCTTTTCTGGTTATCCCTTGTTCCGTTCACGACAGCCTGGATGGGGGAAAGCCATTTTGCAGCTACGCCAACGGCGCTGTACGGCATTATTCTGATGATTGCGGCACTCGCGTATTGGCTGCTTCAGCGCGCGATTATTAGCCAGCATTCCAGTGATTCCGCATTCGTACTGGCAATGGGAAAAAACTGGAAGGGGAAATTATCTCCCTTGCTTTATTTGTTTGCGGTCTTGACCGCATATGTAAGTCCTTGGATATCCGGCTTCTTTTTCGTACTTGTTGCCGTGGTCTGGTTTTTACCGGATAAGCGAATCGAGCACGCTTTACGAGGCCATTAACATGCTCTTCGATTCTCGCGTGAAGCGGGTTTCGAAGAGCTTTTCTATTACAAAGTCCTTGAAATTCTTTAAAAACGAAGGAGCTGCCAGGACATGCTCCTTTCGCATTTTCCCCCGATAGCTCCGCTAGTTCTTAATCCGCCGGTTGTACCGCCGAATGTCGTGATGCCATGCTGGATAAAATAAACGTGGCAATGACGGCGATGAGTACGCCGAGTGCGCCGAACCAGGTAATGGAAGCCAGGGAAACATGGTTAACGATCAGCCCGCCGACTCCTGCACCGACAGCCATAGAAAGCTGCATCATGGATTGGTTCAAACTCAACATGACGCCTGAGGATTCGGGGAAAAGCGAAACCAGGTTAAATTGCTGGGTTGGACCGGATGACCAAGCTGCAAAAGACCAGAGGATCAGAGTGGCGAATATGGCAATGACCGACTGTCCGGCAAGGGAAAGCAAAATCAACGAAATGATATGAAGCAGCATCCCTGAAGCCAGCGTGAATATGATGCCTCGTTTATCTGCGCTGTAGCCGCCGGCTTTAGAACCAACCAAGCTGGCAATGCCGAACACAAACAGGGCTGCGCTAAGCATGGAATCATTTAAATGAGATACCTGAAGCAGAAAAGGGGAGATATAAGTATATGCAAGAGAATAACCGCCCAACCAGAAAAAAGTAATCGCTAAAGCGACCAATACCTGACGATTTTTTAACAAAGCAAATTGTTTGTTCAGAGGGACGGGTTTGTCACCTTGCATACGTGGAATTGCCGCTGCAATCACAAACATAGCGAGTACACCAACAATTGCGATTGCGAGAAACGCCGCTTTCCAGCCAAAAGCTGTGGCTACCATTCTACCGAGCGGAACACCGATAATGAGCGATGCGGTGAAGCCCATGATGACGGTGGCGATTGAGCTGGCTTGCTTGCCGGGCAGTGCGATTTTGGCGGCAATGCTAAGTGCGGTAACGACGACCATACCAGCACCTAAAGCCATGATGATTCTCGCGGCGATGAAGAGGCCGAAGCCGGGTAAAATAAATGTCAGCAGGTTGGCCGCAATAAAGAGGCCAAGTGAATACAGAAGAAGTTTACGACGGTCCATTTTGGCTGTCAGCGCCATCAGAATAGGTGTACCGACTGCATAGGCAAGGGAAAAGACCGTAATGAGCTGGCCTGCTGCTGCAACGCTGGTCCCCAGTGTCTCTGCGATCCGGTCCAAAATCCCGGAAATAATATATTCGGATGTTCCAACCAAAAAACTGATCAGGGCTAGAATGTATACTTTCCATGTGCTTTCCATAGGTTCACTCTCCCAATATGTTTTGAAGTACTATATTTCTAAAAATATCGAAATAAGAATCAAAAAAATTACTCCAGCAGGTATGGAGCATATTTGGCAGCGACTTCCTCGTCCAAGCTGTAATATATATAGGTTCCCTCTTTACGTGAGGTCAACAACCCGGCCCCTGCCATTTGTTTCAGATGATGGGACAGAGTGGAGATGGCTACTGTTTGCAGTTTATCTCCCAGAACGCAGCAGCATTGGTCGCTTTCTTCTTTTAGAAGCAGGGCGATTTTGAACCGGGTAGGTTCTCCAAGCGCTTTATAAATTTTGACTGCCTGCTGCTGATCTTTGGGTTCTTTCATGCCGCCTGAGCCTCCTGAAGATGATTTGTATTTCGATATTTGTAGAAATAATGTAGCATGAAGATGTGGATTTGTAAAGTTCCCCTTTAATAAAGGACTTATAGGATTTGATATGGAATCATTTGGTATACACGTTATTAGTTAAAGATAGTTGAGATAAGTTAGAACGGTTCAAATAAGTATTTGTTACTCTACAAGGAGGACGTAATGAAACAAGGAGAATTAATCATAAAGACCATAACCTCCCTCAAACAAAGACTTCATGAAGCCAAAGGATTGTTGAAATTACAGTTACAAGAGGGTTATCGAACAGACGCCACATGTAGATTCAACGCACCTGCAAAAGAAGAAGATTTAATTGAATTTCAGAATTCTCTAGGGTATAGACTCCCGGAAGATTATTTTAATTTCCTCAAAATATGTAATGGCTGCTCTTTATTCGACCATCCTGAATATGGCGGGGAGGCTTACTTATATCTATGGCAAGAAATATGGAACGCTACTTATGAAGAGCCAGATGATGGGTACTTGAAAATTGCTTACATTTATCAGGATAACATTGTGATCAATCTTAAAGCATATAACGAAGGCAATAATAATTACTTAATGGTCAAAGGACAGCTTGACAGTTTTTTTTAGGCTCGACCCTTACAAATGAATTTTGAGTTGTGGTTTGATCGTTTCATTACGTGTCAGGGTGTGAAATTTTGGGACTGGTCAACACATGATGCGGAGAAATACTACCGATTAAGAGGCTAATACTATGGTGTGTGAAGCTTATGCTCCCTCTTATCAAAGAAATTGATTGGCTTCGGTTCTGCAACGGCTAGAGCGAGGTAAGGACCCCGATAGCTTTACGGTCAAAGGTATCCAGTCCGTAGTCATTGATGAGAGATGCGCTGCGGGATCACAACTTGAACGTGCGGTTGGATGCCCTCGTGGCTCAATGAACATTGAAGTCGACCCATGGGTTTTCGTTACGGTAAAAGGCACCCTATCGGGTGCCTTCGTCGTACGTGCGGACTAAAGCTCGCGAACCATTTTGTAGTTTCCCGGTTCCGCCCGGAATCCGAGTAAGTCACGGTTGATGTGTAGCATAGGGCCGTTCATCGAGTCGTTGTGCGTTCTCAGGTAGGGGGCTCCATTCGCAAGCGCGGATTGCACTCCGAGCAGCTTCAAGGCGAGCGCGATTCGGCGCCCGCGGTATTCCGGCAATACCCCGGTGTACTCGTGGTACATGGCTTGCGTTTGTTCGTTATGCTGCAGCGTGACAACACCGACGTAACGATCCCCGTCTTTGGCGATATGAATCCATTCCGGGCGGACGCCCGGCAGCTCGAGGCTCCATTTCTTCCATTCCTCGAACCAAGGGTAATCGCCGGAGTAGCCCGGGATATCGAGGTGTGTGACTTTATATAGCTCATAAAGTTTTCTTTCGTTCTCTTCGCCGGGCTCCTCCGACAACGTCACGAAGCGAATGCCATTACGCTCCGCCTCATCGATGGACGCGCTTAGTTTCTCGTCGAATCTGAATGATTCCAGATCCAGAACGGATTCGAAGGAGTGTCGTTCCTTGGCGTAGCCGCGGCGCTCCGCAAAAGCGATCGACATTTCGTCCGACTCCTTCATGTTATCGATTAGACGAGAGGCTTTGACTTCCAACGCCCATTCCAGAAGCACGGCATATAAAGCTCCGCCGACTCCGTTCCCCCGGGCCTCCGGGTGAACGACAAGGGTATGGATCAAGGTTCCGGGATCCGTCCAGGGTGCTCTCCATGCGATCGCATAGGCGACGACTTGACCGTGTTCGTCCTCTGCGACCCATTTGGGACGATCCCAACCTTCAAGCTTGCCTTCCTCGTTGTAATGCAACTGACCTGGAGGGATTTTGTCCTCGTCTTCGCGAAGACGATCGGCTGTCGTTGGCTCCGGCCAGATTAGATTGAGAAGCGGCGCCACGGCCGCATAATCGTCCGGGTGACGCAGCTTACGAATCACATATTTCATAACTCCTCGACACCTCCGCTCTATTTTCACATTGTTATTATCTCACGCCCTTCCTTTCCTTTCATGGTATAGTTTGGTTATAACTAACGAAGACCGCGGAATGGTGATCGAGACCGAGATTCCTGACAATACCGAATCCTATATTACATAATCAGTTGCATATTAAGTTTAGGAATCATTCTTACAGTTGGCAGAGGTGCTGGCGACGTGATCGAGGATCGTCCGGGAGAACTGCGTCGCGGCGCAGGACGTCAAGGTTTTGCTATGTCTTGATGGTTCGCATTCTTACAACCCTCCTGAAAATGAAAAAGACCCCTGAAAAAGGGCCTGGGTAGTTGGAAGCTTATAATCCTGACGATTTAAGATTAAAAAGAGACGAGTGGAGCGCAGTCTTGCTTCATTCTCGAATCCGGATTTAGGAAGGAGAGAAATTGGTAGAACACCGATAACCAAACATTGAAGCAAACCTAAAGAATTGAACAGCCATTAATCACCCCATAATCACTTCTTACTGAGTAGTATTATAAGTAACCTGCACAACGATATCTTGATCGTAATCGCCGAATCCTTTGCCAAACAAGTTCACTCCACCCACATATTTAGCGTCGTCTAATACACCTATCTTAAGATCAACCACAGGCGATATAAACTTGAAATCTTTAATTGAGTTCGGGGAAACAAAGGTTTCATCAATATAAGTACCAGTCATATCTACTCGAATTGTTTTGAGCATCCCATACTGCGTCCCATTGGCCGGCCAAAAAGAAGGCGTGTTTTTCCCTCTGCGATCTCCATAATCCCCCTGACTATGGTATGTGCATAGTTGAACGCCATTTAACCAAAATGTGATATCCGACTTCCAATTGTTATTAGACATCGGACATTCGGAGCAAATTTCGAGCGAAATGGAAACAGATGAGATGCTTCTTTTTTGCGGATCCCGAATTGGAAAGCAATATTCGACATATCCCTTGCGAAAGTACAGCAATTGAGCATCGAATCGTTGAGGTGAATAGAACGCCTCAGGATGATCATAACCAATGATCAAGCCATTGGAGTTCACTAACCCGCATGTCGGCTCTACAGAGAAGCTAGTATAGCAGCCAATGGGAATTTCGATGGTTTGCGTCGATGTTATATGAGGATAAAAAAGCTGCAGGTCCAGTGAGATGTTTGATAAGGACTGGAATACGATCTTTTGATTTCCTCTGCTTGCCGGACTGGGCATTATCTCAACCAGACCGGCATCCTTCAAATATTTAAGGTGAAAAGATGTGGTGGACATCGAAAGGCCAAGTTTTCGTGCAATTTCCATTACCGAATAGCTGCCTTCTGTCGATAATCGAATCATTTTTCTGCGTACCTTGGAGCTAAGTGCAACTGCAATTTTTTCAAGCTGATCATCATCACCTAAATCTAGATAAATAGATTTGCTCATCATTGCACCTCTTTCCGTTTGTATCGACTTCCTGAAAAACGAAGTCTCTCCATTCGAATCCTATTCGGTCAACCTTCAGGAATAAGCCCTGACAGTCTCCTTTTTAAATTTCGATTAATATTGTACAATGCCTGTAAATTCTGTGAAAATCAAAATTCGTTATTGTTTTCATTCTATCACTATAATATATTGATGACAATGCATAGAAAAAGGAGCTGTCTCGCTAATGAATAACTTCAAGATGAACTATCCTCGCCCACAGTTAAGGCGAAATAGTTACGTAAATTTAGACGGAGCCTGGGGCTTTAGGGAGGATCAGGAGAGTAAAGGGGAACAACATAAGCTTTATCATGGCTTTATTGCAGATCAGACCATTATGGTGCCTTATAGTATCGAGGCATCCTTGAGCGGTATTGGCAAACAAGAAGAGCTTGAGAATATGTGGTATCAAAAGGTAATCGTATTGGATAAAAAGCAGCTTCAAAAAAGATGCATCCTTCACTTTGATGGCGTAGATTATACAGCCAAGGTCTGGATGAATGGCCATTACGTTGGTCGTCATGACGGTGCATATACAAGATTCAGCTTTGATATTTCGGAATACGTAACCGCAGGTGATAACGTACTCGTCGTCAAGGTGGAAGATAGCTTTAATATTGAGCAGCCTAGAGGCAAACAAAGGTGGTTGCCAAACAACTATAGCTGCTGGTATGTGCAAACCACAGGCATTTGGAAGAGCGTATGGATGGAATTTGTGGAAGAAGTGCATATTGAGAGAATTAAATTCACGCCGGTCGTAAGCGAGTATGTATTAAATTTCGAATATTTCCTAAATAAAAAACAAAAGAATGTGAGTCTGGAAATTCAAATTTTAAGGGACAATCGGTTGCAAAAGAAGATTAAGCTGGATCACATTACTCAGAGCGGACATGTCGGTATTGACCTCGTCTCCCTTTATGAGGAACATCAGGTCGAGTTCTGGAGAATGGAGAAACCCTCGCTTTATGATGTGAAGCTTGTGCTTTTACAAGATGACGTTGTAGTGGATGAAGTCGAAAGCTATTTTGGATTCCGTGAATTCAAGCAAGAAGGAAGATTGCTCTGTTTGAACGGAATGCCTGTTTACCAGAAACTTGTTTTGTATCAGGGATATTGGGAGAATTCTGGGTTGTCTGCTCCGAATGAAGATGCGATGATTAAGGATCTTGAAATGATCAAAGAGATGGGCTACAACGGACTTCGCATTCATCAAAAGATCGAGAGCGAGCTTTTCTTATATCATGCAGACCGGCTTGGATTGCTCGTTTGGTGCGAAATGCCGTCCCCGCATTTGTTTAATGACAATATGAAAGAAAGGGTTACAAAAGAGTGGATTGACATTATCAGACAGTATTATAATCATCCATCTATCATCACGTGGTTAATCTTCAATGAAAGTTGGGGAATTAGAGGCGTAAAGCACAACAAGGAGATGCAGGCATTTGTGGATGGACTTTACTATTTAACGAAAGCATTCGATCCGATGCGGCCGGTTATTGCGAATGATGGCTGGGAGCATGCCAAGACAGACATTGTAAGCATCCATCACTATGAGCAAGATGCTTACAAGCTCTATGAGATGTACAAAGATCTGGATATGGTAATGTCCAGGAAAAGTACGGCGCTAATCCAGCATTCTGTGTTTAGCAAAGGCTATGTGTATGAAGATCAACCCGTAATCATGAGCGAATTCGGCGGATGCGGCTTTAAGAGTGATATGAAAAAAAATGACTGGGGTTACAGCGCGGCGGACAGCCAAGAACAGTTCTATGATCAATTTGGTTCACTTGTGAAAGCGGTAAAAAAATTAGAGTATATGTGCGGTTATTGTTATACGCAATTCTCGGATGTTGAACAAGAGAAGAACGGGCTTGTAACGATGAATCGTACTTATAAAGTGGATCCCCAAAGAATTCGGCAAATTAATGAAGGCGGGATATTGTGATTCCTTACGGAAAACTAAAAAATGCAATTTCGCTGGTTCTCATCATTAGTCTGACCATGCTGACTGCATGCAGCGGCCAAGCAGCTAACAGAAGTGCTGAGAATGATTTAGATAAATATGACCTGTTAAAGTACGTCCAGCCGATTTGGGATCATGACGTGATTTACAATGAAAGCGTTATGATTTTGAAAGATCAACACGGAGATATGCCGCCATTGTCATTGTTGTATCCAATTGAGGAAGTAGTCAGCGTGAGAGATTTTTCACTCATTAACAAGTATGTAGAAGGCAAAGATTATGCTTTAGATCAAGGTAAGCTAGTCATTATGAAAGATGGAGATATTTATCGGGACTTGGCTATGAATTATGATGAATACTACTTTGATCAGTATGATGAGGGCAGGCATTTTAAGCTGGCTAATGGTGGAGGGACGATAAAAACGGAAGCTCATCACGGTCTGGGTGGATTGACTGACTATCAAATCGCGGTTACATATCGTCATCCCATCAACGATTCGATTGTGAACAAACCTGAATCGAAAGCCCAATTGCTTTCCAATACATTACAGAAACTACAGTCAAAAGAAAAAGTAAATATCGTACTTCTTGGAGATTCAATCAGTGCAGGCTGGTCGGCTTCTGGATATCAATACAGTAATATTCCGCCGTTTGCTCCGACTTACTATGAGATGGTTACAGATTATCTTGAACATTACTTTGATAACCAATTCATTAATGCATCGAATTATTCCGTCGGTGGTATGACAAGTCAATGGGGAGCAGAAGAGGAACAAATTCGAAAAATAAAAAATGAAGATCCCGATCTTGTCATTATTGCATTCGGAATGAATGATGGGGTATCAGGAATGATTGACCCTCTAACGTATCAATCGAACATCGAGTCCATTATTCAGCAAGTTCAGTCAGAAAATCCACGTACTGAATTTATAATTGTATCTACGATGCTGCCAAATGCCGAAGTGGAAGGGATGCTTGTCAATCAATTCAATTATATTTCAGTGCTGCAAGAACTGGAGCAAAAATATGTTCAAGTTGCGCTTGCGGATGTGACAACGGTCAGCTTTGAAATCCTACGTAAGAAAGCGTTTCGTGATGTAGCTGCGAACAATGTGAATCACCCGAATGATTTTATGCATCGAATATATGCTCAAGTCATTTTAAAAACGCTGCTAGAAGAGTTTTAGCATCAAACTTTAATAATAAGAGAGGGGTATTTTATGAAACGCAATGTGTTCATTAGCATCATGTTGTCGGCCATCATCGTTTTCCTTGCTGCTTGCAGCAATGCTGAAACAACGACTAAAGAGGAAGTCAGCAAAATAGAGACAACAGCTGATCCCAACGCACCGCTCGTTATTTGGACATTTTCAGACACGACAGAGAAAGCGATTACGCAACATTATTTGGCGAAGTATCCAGATAAAAAGGTGGATGTAAAGGTCTACCCACTAGAAGTATTTCAGACAAGACTAGACGGAGCACTGCGTACAGGCAAGAACCTGCCGGATGTAGTCGCGCTCGAAATTTCGTTCGTGAAGAAATATGTTGAAAGTGGCATGCTGCTCAACCTGAATGAGCTTGGTTTGAATGAAAGAGCAAAATCTGAGCTGTATGGCTATACGGTTGATATCGGAACTGCGGCTGACGGCAACTTGTATGCTCTCTCGAGTCAAGCAGCGCCTGGAGCATTTTTCTATCGCAAAAGCATGGCTAACGAATTGTGGGGAGACGATTCACCACAATTTGTCCAACAAAAGCTGTCGAACTGGGATCAATTCCTGGAAGTTGCCGAAGAGCTGAAGCAAAATGGGGACCGTCGCATCGTGTCCAACTTAAATGCGACTCAGAAAGTATTTAAGGCATTGCGTACAGATGGCTGGGTGAAGGATCAGCAACTGCAAATAGATCCGGTATGGGACGTTTATCTGAATCAAATTCGCACGATGCAAGATAAAGGGTACAGTAATGAGACGATTGAATATTCAGCAGGCGGCGGCTGGTATACGGATATTTCTGGTGACAAGGTATTTGGATATTTTCTTGCAGCGTGGGGACTTGATTACCACTTAAAGGCGAATGCCAAAAATGGTGAATACGACTCTAGCGGAGACTGGGGCGTTATTAAAGGACCGGCTGAGTACTATGACGGCGGCACTTGGTTCGCAGGAACAAGCCAAAGCACTAAGAAGGATGAGATTAAGCATTTGCTGGAATATTTGATGTTCGATCAAGACTATTTGGTGTCTTGGGCCACGAAGACAGGGGATTTTTCGGGCAATAAATTGACGGTTGAGGCTGTGAAGGATCAATTCGCAGATGACTTCTTGCAGGGTCAAAATCATTATGAATTGCTTGCTGAAATCGCTAACAATATCTCCGCGAAGAATGTGACGATTTATGATGACTCGATCGGTGGGATCTTTAGCGAACTTGCCATATCCTACGCGCTTCATGATCAAGGGTTCGAGAAGCTGTCGGATCTATATGAACGTTTTAAGTCTTATGTAAAAGCATCCTATCCAGATGTTCAAACAGAGTGAGGATATTATGGTCAAACCAAAACGGAGATGGATGAAATATGATCATTATGGCTATTTGTTTATCGCACCATTCTTCCTGGCGTATTTCTTGTTCCACCTATATCCGATGATGTATACGATTGGACTCAGTTTTACTGATGTAAAGGGTATGAACCAGGATTTTCAGTTTGTAGGCTTTCAGAATTACACCTGGCTGTGGGGGAACGAGTATTTTTGGTACTCCATGTATAACACCGCGATCATGTGGATCATTAATTTTATCCCACAGCTAGGTTTTGCGTTGCTATTTGCGGCTATATTTGCGAGCAAGCATATTAAAGTCCGGGGCAAGCAATTTTTCAAAGTCATTTTTTATATGCCCAATATTATTATGGCCGCATCTGTAGCGCTATTGTTTGGCACGTTATTTGCTCACCCGTTCGGCACGTTTACTATCATTTTCAAAGAATTGGGACTTGTCTCGGAGTCGTTCCAATTCCTGAGAGATGAATGGGCGACCCGGCTGCTGGTTTGCTTTATTCAATTCTTAATTTGGACTGGGCCGACAACGATCATGCTTGCAGCAGGTATGACAAGTGTCAACAACAGTTTGTATGAATCGGCGATGCTTGACGGCGCGACGAGCAGGCAGATGTTTTTCCGAATTACGGTTCCTCTGATCAAACCGATCTTGCTTTACACATTAGTAACCAGTCTGGTTGGAGGCCTGCAAGTATTCGATATCCCGTTCCTGCTGAACAATGGTGGACCGTTGAATGCGACCACGACGATCGCAGTGTATACGTATAAGCTCGCATTCACTGGCGATAACAATTTCAGCGGATCTGCAGCTGGATCGGTCTATCTGATGCTGATTGCCATTGCATGCAGCTTCGCGTTGTTCAAAATGATGGGAGCCAAAAACACATGAGTACTAAGCGGACACTCTCTCAACAATCATGGACGGTATACGGTAGTACATTATTCGTGTATGTTGTGTTAATTTCTTTTGCCGTCACTTGTTTATTTCCATTCTATATGCTGGCAGTGAATGCCACCCGGTCGACGAATGACATACAACAGTCCATTTCATTCTGGTTCTCGACGCACTTTTTCATGAATTATGACTCGCTGGTGAGCAGAGAACTCGATATTTTCCGAGCGCTATGGAACAGTTTTTACATTGCGGCGACCTCTACATTGTTGAACTTGTATGTCTCCGCAATGACGGCTTTTGCCTTCCACACTTATCAATTCAAGGGCAAGAAATGGCTGTATGTGACGATTCTGCTGGTCATCATGATACCGGGTCAATTAGGGATCATCGGCTTTTATCAATTTATGCTGCAGCTTGGCTGGCTGGATAGTTATGCACCACTCATCTTGCCGTCCATCGCATCCGCAGCCAGCGTATTTTTCTTAAGACAGTATTACGCATCTATGCTAAGCAAGGAATTGCTAGAAGCGGCACGAGTGGACGGTTCCAGTGAATTTCGCACCTTTAATCAAATCGTTCTGCCGATTTCATTGCCGGCGCTGGCAACGCTGGGAATCGGTTCATTCGTGGGCTCGTGGAACAACTATTTGATGCCCTTTATCCTGATCAGCTCAGAAGAGAAGTATACGATGCCTATGCTCGTGCAGTTGCTAAAAACGAATATTTTTGCTACCGATATCGGCGCCATTTACACGGGGTTATTCTTAACGGTCATTCCCTTATTGCTCGTGTACATGTTCTTAACGAAATACATCATTGGAGGACTAACAGTAGGAGGGATTAAAGAATGAGACTAAGGCATGTCAGGCTTGGCGTTGCCAAGGCATTTATCGGCGTCGCCGTACTCATAGCCGGTTGCTCGGCAAATCAAGAACAAGTGGAGCAGTCGCCTGAAGTGGAGAAGGTACCCGAACAGGTTGAAGTGCCGCTGCTCAAAGACGTTTATGCCGATTATTTCCCGATAGGCGCAGCCGTTAAAACGGGTTATATTGAGCCGTACTCCGATTTGATGAATCACTATAACAGCGTATCGATGGAATATGAAATGAAATGGTCGGCATTGCAGCCTGAGGAAGGCCGATTCTCATACGCTGCTTCTGATGAAATCATAGATTATGCCAAAAAAAATGACAAACTTGTTCGAGGTCATACCTTAGTATGGTATCGCGCATTGCCTGCCTGGGTGTTATCGGAAGGAACGACGGAGGAACAGGCGCTTGATCGGATGCGTGCACATATTGCGGCTGTTATCGAGCATTACGGGGAATCCGTCTATACATGGGATGTTGTGAATGAAGCATTGGCAGATAATCCAACCCAGGCTCAAGTCGATTCGGGCAACTTCTATCGAACAGGGAAGGAGGCGACAGGTACACTAACAGGCGATTGGTACGCACTAACCGGTATTGACTATATAAAAGAAGCATTCCGTGAAGCCGATCGGGTTAGAAAGGAGCTAGGGCTGGATATTACGCTTTTCTATAATGACTATGGCTTAAATATTCCAGCAAAGCGTGAAGCAGCCGTGAAATTAATTAAGGAATTGCAGGCAGATGGCATTGCCATTGACGGCATTGGGATGCAAGGCCATTATTATTTGGGCGATTTCATCATGGATGAATTTGAGAACAGCATCAAGGCATTTACAGAGCTTGGACTAGATGTTCAAGTTACAGAGCTGGATATCTCCATTTATCCATACGGCTCTACAGATGAAGTGTATGATGAGCTGCCGGAAACGATTGCTAACATTCAGGCGGTCATGTACGGCGGGATCTTCAACATTGCAAGAAACTATTCTACACCTAAAGCCGAAGGACATGGAAGAGTGACGGGCATAACCTTGTGGGGCATTGCGGACGATTTATCCTGGCTTGATAATGAGCCCGTAAAAAACAGAAAAAACTGGCCGTTGTTGTTTGATGAGGAACAACTGCCGAAGCCAGCCTTCTATGCGGTTACACAATTTTAAGAAATGAAATAAGGGTATGCTTTGAATGGATTGCCTTTGTTATCTATATACACGAAGGGGATATGTAAATGATAAAGAAAAAAGCACTTATTTCATGGATTGCTGGAAGCGTAGTAATCCTGGGGGTAGCTGCAACAATCATTCTTACTAATCAGAACGGAAAGCCCGAAGACAAGAAAACGGAAATGATCACGGAAACGGTGGACGATCTCTCCGATGACACCAATGTGTATCAGGAAGGCGACGAGTTCGCATTTACACATTGGCACGGCGATGATTCTGTTTACACTGAAATCAATCAGACAGAGGACAATCAGACCTTTGTTCGCTACACGAAGATGGGGTCGATGGATAAGATGTCGGGCATTGCAGCAGATGTGACAGGCAAGCTTTCACAGTTTCAGTATGTAAGTTTTACGATTAAAGCTGATGAGAGCATGGCTGGGAAAACGCTGGTGGCGAGACTTGGTGATTCTACTTTATCAGCTCTGTTATTGGGGAATGATAAGACGATCCTGCTTGAACCCGGCACACATACGTACACATATGCCGTTTCAAGTGCGAACAAATGGATGCTGGACTCGCTGGATAAAGTCCATTTGATTGCGGAGCCCGGTTTGCGGAGCGCGACCAACTTTGGTACGTTTACGATTACCCGTTCCTGGTTCTCGGTCGAAGCCCCTGATGACACTTCACTTGTTGAAGGTGCGACATGGATTGTTTGGGCGGGCAATTACAAGATCCAGCAGGTTAAGGACGTTACGCGGGTTTCGTATTCCGGGATTAAGCCTAGCTCCTGGGCATCGATTGCAACTCCTGTTGAACACGATCCAGCTACACAAAATGCAGTTCGGATTACGCTCAAAAATACCGGTGACTCCACCTCTTATATCCGTTTAAATCCTGTGTACAACTCAAACGGCGAAAATGCGAACCTGGTGGAACGCGCAAGTGAAATCCTGGAGCCTGGTGAAGAAGTAACTGTCACGATTACGGAGCTGACCGAGCAAATTACGTATTTCAGTTTGCTGATTTGTTCCAGTTGGGATGTGCCTGAAGGTACGTATAGCGGAACTGTGGAAATATCCAATCTGGAATTTATTCAGTTAGAACCTTCGGATTGGCAGGGCAGCAGCATTTACGAAGTCATCCAAGCGAATGGAATCGCAACAGTTACGTATCGTAATGTCGAGGCCAACACATGGCAAAATATTTTTACCGAAAATGTTGACCATCAGTATCCGGAACAAAATGCCATGAAGATGGTCGTCCAAAATATGGGCGAAACTGCTTCTTACGTACGTGTCGTGCCAATGAGTGGGGAGCAAAATTTGATGGAGCCGGATTCTCGCATTGTGGAGTCTGGCGAAACGAAAGAAATATTGGTTGGACCGCTGCCAGAAAAAGTGGATAAGGTTGTACTGTATATTGATTCCGGCGCCGACGTTCCAGCAGGTAACCATTCGGGAATATTGCAAATCCAGCAGCCCGTATTTTTAAAGACTGAGCTGGAACAGCTTCAAAGCGGAACCTAGCTTTCGAGCGCAGGGTATAAGGTAAAGGAAACGGATGGCGTTGCCACCGTTTCCTTCACGGGAATTGTGCCTGAAAAACGAACTGGGACAATGTTTTTACGGAGGCGTTTACACATCGGTACCCTGAACAGAACTTTATGATGCTCAAGGTGAAAAATACAGGCAAACAGACTGCCTACGTACGTGTTAATCCTACCGATCATATGATCAAGCGAGTCATTCAGGGAGAATTATCGTAATTCTCCCTTTCTCCTTAATTTTACGTGGACAGATTGTCCAGCACTAGCAGGACAACTTACGCCGTCAACTGGCGGACATTATGCATTAGCAGTATAATTAAATTACGACTAAGCAACGGAAACGATAGTTGAAACACCGACATAAAGGCCACAGATTACTTCGACGGCCTTATGAGCATATATCAGGATTGAGCAGAAAAAGGGGCAATTATGCACCGCGGCGGATTTTTCGCCACAGCAAAAAGAGCGAATTTTCATGAAGAACTGCTCATGAATTTCACTCTTTTTTACGTATGGCGGTCGTTGTAATTATCATAAACCCACTGTTCGCTATCGCCATATTATGTAGTGGTTTTGTTAATTTTTGATAAACCAGTACCAATAACAAAAGTGAGGAAGAATATGAATATAGTTCTGATAGGTATGTCTGGAGCTGGTAAAAGTACTTTAGGTGTACTGCTTGCAAAAGCTTTAGGAATGGATTATGTGGATACAGATATTGTTATACAACAACATGAGGGCAGGTTATTGCAAGAAATAATTGATAATGATGGTATTGAAAAATTTATGGAAGTCGAAGAAAAAATTGTGTCTGAACTGCAACTAAAAAATTGCATTATATCTACAGGTGGAAGTGTTATATATTCAGAAAAAGCTATGGATGTCCTTAAACAGGGTGGACAGATTATTTATTTACATGTCCCGTACGAAGACATTAAAAGGAGACTAACAAACATAACAACCAGAGGCATTGTAATAAAGAATGGAAGTAGTCTTAAGGACGTCTACGAGGAAAGGGTTCCTCTATACATGAAATATAGTGATAAAACTCTTGATTGCTCAAATAAGGATATAGAACATTGTGTAAGTGAAATTATAGAGAAAATACAAGAAAGTGAATGAAACTATATTTATCCCGAAGGAGGATGTGGGCTGCCTATTCCATATCGGGCGCAGCCCCATTCCCTTTCAACCTGCTTCCTCTGATTTGGCAAAGTACCCGACGAGAAAGTCGCGAAACTTGCGCGCAGCGAGGGATAGGTACCGCTTATCGTGCCAAACGATTTGGAAATTGCGCTGGCAAACGGGGAACTCAATATTCAGCAAGCTCAGCGGAGAGTTCGGGCCGCCACAATTTCCTACAAGCGCAACGCCTAGCCCGGCTCGGACAAGACTTGCAATGGCGGCAGGCTCGTCGACCCGGCAGACGAAGTTAGGCTTTATCCCGGCTTCTTGAAAAAATAAATCGTTCATTTGCTGAAAAGGAAACCCCTCCTTGTACCCGATAAACGGGTCCTCCGCCAGCTCGCTCAAGCGGATGCTCTTTCGCCCGGCAAACCGGTGTCCTTGAGGAACAGCCAAATAAACATCTTCCTTCAAGACGGACACCGCGCTAATGTCGGGCCGATCGATCGGCAGCGGCGTAAAGCACATGTCGACCTCGCCTGTCTCCACCAAATGCGTCATTTCTTCCATCGATGCCTGTGTAATTCGAAAGTTGACTTCCGGATGAAGTACGAGAAATTCACCCAGCGCATCCGATAATCGGTCCAGTGTCGATGTCGCAAGGTGAATGCTACCTTGTTCGAGTCCCGCCAGCTCAGACACTTCTTTCTTTCCTTCTTCCAACAGGGCGAGTGCCTTCTCGACTTTGTCCAGAAATGCCTTGCCGAACGGATTAAGGCGAATCCGCCCTCCGTGCCGGTCGAACAACGGAACCCCTACGTCTTCCTCCAGCCTTGAAATCGTCTTGCTCAGCGCAGGCTGCGCGATGCACAACTCCTGTGCCGCCTTCGTCATGTGCTCCATCCGGGCCACCGTTCGAAAATACCGCAACTGCAGCAGCTCCATACGCGTCTTCCTTCCCATATACCCAAGTATATAACCATTATGGTTTAAGATATATTTTTGTTTATTTATTAGTGATTGTAAAATAAAGCATATAAGGAAAGCAATACGCTTTGGCAAAAAAATACCATATATGAAACGAGCGAACATTGCTCGATGGGAGGAGTGCAAATGAATCAATTAAGCATCGGTATTATTTTAGGAAGTACGCGTCAAGGACGCGTAAGTCCGCAAGTAGGAAATTGGGTTAAAGAAATTGCCGATGGACGTGGAGATGCGAATTATGAAATCGTAGATATCGCAGACTTTCACTTGCCTTTTTTTGGAGAAGGGACAGGTAACGAGCCTGGATTAATCGCTTGGGCAGAAAAGCTTTCCAGCCTGGACGGATTCGTATTTATTGTCCAAGAATACAATCACAGCATTACGGGTGTCTTAAAAAATGCACTGGATTCAGCACGCGGTGAATGGAGTAATAAGGCAGCGGGCATCGTTAGCTATGGTTCAACGGGCGGAGCCCGCGCAGCCGAACATTTACGGGGAATTTTAGGAGAACTGCTCGTAGCGGACGTTCGCGCACATCCAACATTTTCGGTATTTACCGATTTTGAAAACTTCAAAACATTTAAACCTGCCGAACTGCACGTTGATAAAATAAACGCAATGTTAGATCAACTTATCGCATGGAGCGGCGCATTAAAAACGTTACGATAAATGACGTTACAAATATGTTAAATAGGGGAGGATTGCACGATGAAAGCAGCAGCATTTCGTTCGGTCGGCGGACCTGAGGTCATGGAGGTTATGTCGTTTCCCGATCCGCAGGCCGGTCCGGGGCAGGTCAGGGTCCGGGTGAAAACGGCCGGGGTACAGCATTATGATTGCGGCCTGCGGAGCGGCTGGACTCCGCAGGGCGTGGCCATTCAGCATCCACAAATTCCGGGCAATGAGTTCGCGGGCATTATCGATCAAGTTGGCGAAGGCGTTACCGGCTTTCACGTAGGCAGCGAGGTGCTCGGCTTCGCGCTGTTGAATTGTTACGCTGAATACGTGGTCGTGGGCGCTGACCAAATCGTTAGCAAGCCCGGCAGCATGACCTGGGAAGAGGCAGGCGGGCTGACCGGCAACGGCCAGGGCGCGTATATCGCCATGAAAGCGATCGGCGTTGGACCGGGCGATACGGTGCTGATCCACGGCGCAGCCGGATCACTCGGTGCCTTTGCGGTACAGTTGGCGAAGGAGTGGGGGGCCGCAACGATTATCGGCACCGCCAGCGAGAGTAACCACGACTACTTGCGTTCACTCGGGGCCGTCCCGATTTCGTACGGGGAGGGGCTTGTCGAGCGAGTGCGGGCGCTAGCACCGAACGGCGTCGACGCCGCGTTCGATACGGCCGGAGCAGAAGCGGTGCGGGCCTCGGTTGAATTGGTGCAGGACAGGAACCGTATTTGCACGTTCGTCGCTTACGAGCTTACCGAGGAGCTCGGCCTCCGCGTCATCCGCAGCCAGCGCTCCGCCGCCCGCTTGGCCGAGCTCGTCGATCTGCACAGCAAGGGCAAGCTGCGCATCCATATCCGGCAGACGTTCCCACTCGAAATGGCCGCGGATGCGCACCGGCTGATAGAAACGAGGCACGGCCGCGGCAAGATTGTCCTCACCATCGACTAAGCGGAGATGGGAGCACTATACGAGTTGTTATCGTTTTTTGAAGCTGCAAATCTCAAGAGCCGAGAGACCGAGCTTACGGATTCGATCTGAAGCGCTGCTCAGGGAAGCCGGCTGCTGGTTCGCTATGACGATACTTGCCCCGATATTCACCCGGTGTCATGCCCTGCAGCCGTTTGAACAAAGCGTGATAGAACTTAGCGTCGCGCATGCCGCACGCATGTGCGATGTTCTGGATGCTCTCGGAAGTATCGGTCAGCAGCCTGCAGCTTTGCTCGATCCTGCAAGCGGCAATGTATTGTCCAACGCTGACCCCCTTGGCTTCCTTAAAAGCTTTGCACAAATAGCTTGAACTGACCGAGAGGTGGGCAGTGACTGTCCGAAGGCTCAGTTCCGATGCATAATAGTTTCGGTGAATGAAAGCGACAGCGCTTTTGACGCATTGAAACATTTTCCGAGAGCGGTACATTTGCTCCTCTCCTGACTGCCTCAGCAGCCTCGACAGCTTAATCAGAACGATTCGAACGTACCCCCTCATCACTTCCAAATATCCAAGTTCTTTCCGATCATACTCCGCGATCATCGCCTTGAAGATAGCTGGAAACTCGGCCCCTTCGGTTCCGACGTATTTGTTCTCGGGGGAGAAGCCGGAGAAGTCGAAGTCTATGAATTCCGGCAAAAAAATACAGTTCACCCACCGGAACGGCTCCGTCTCTCCGGACATGGGGTGAAGAGAATGCTCGTCCGGCGTGCTCAGAAGGAGCAGATCCCCCGCTGATACGAACATCGACTTGCCATTCGTAACTTGTATGCCCTTCCCGGATGAAATATAAACCAGTTCAATGAATTCGTGGCTGTGCGGCACGCACCCGTCGTTGTTTGAGCTGTGAAGGATCAGGATCCGCTCGGAGGGATCGATTATACTGTTCGCATATTTCATCGTCTTTCCTCCCTGTATGTTCCCATCTCAATGCACAATACACCCCTTATGTACTCAATATACCAGTTAAATTTAAATGAATTCAATTAAAATTTAATTAGAGAAGGGGGAGAAACGATTGAAGAAAACGGTCCGGGACATCACGCCCTATACGGATCCGAATTGGATGATGCTATTTATTAAGACGGATGGCGTTATGCCAAATTGGGAGGGTTATCCGTTCGGGATGTGCTGACGACTGCTTTATCGGCAAGCCAAGGAGGATGGGACTGGGAGACGGTCGAAGCTTCCGTGTCTTACCGCGTGCGAGGAAATGAACTGGAGCTAGCGATCCCACCTCGATTGCCTCGGTTTTATCGACCCTGCAGTCCCGGTGAGATTCGAGTTCAAATGGGTAGAGAACGTCGCGGAGGCCGGCGATGCCAGCGAGTTTTATTTGCATGGGGACGCCGCGCCGAACGAACGGTTCAACTACGTCTATTCGGAGTGGCCTGAGTTGGACCTCGCTTTGTATGCGAGAAAGCTGCCGGAAATCAAGAAAGAAACAGGAGGGAGATGAATCCGATGACGAAGCTGCAGATGAGTTACGACACTTATTTAGACAAGGTGCATGGCGGGTGGATAGGCAAATGCATCGGAGGGGCAATCGGAGCGCTTCAGGAAAATAACAAGGGGCTGCTGAGCTATACGGAAGATAACGTATTTCCGGATCGAATTCCGCCGAACGACGATCTGGATTTGCAGATTTTGTATTTGCAGGAGGTGCTCGAAAAGAAGGGGACACGAATCGCGCCGGGCGATCTCGGAAGCGCGTTCGCCGCATATAACCTGTGTCTGGCCAACGAATATTCGATCGCGATCCGCAACTATGAATTGGGAATTGAAGCCCCCTATTCCGGGAGCTTTAACAATTCGTATTTTCACCATTCCATGGGCTGCCCGATCCGCTCTGAGATTTGGGGGTTCATCGCTCCGGGGCATCCGGAGACGGCGGTCCGCTATGCTGCCATGGACGGTTCCGTCGATCATAAGGAAGAGAGTATTCGGGGAGAGCAGTTTTTAGCCGCGATGGAGGCGAACGGTTTCTTCGAACGGGATATTCACCGGTTGATCGAGAGCGGTCTTCGTCATATTCCGAGGGACAGCGAGACGGCGAAGTGCGTCCGTTACGTGATGGAGCTGCACGCCTCGGAAATCGACTGGCGGGAAGCGCGGCAGGAGCTGGTGAACGAATATGGCAGCGCCGATGCTTCCTATGCTGTCATCAACATCGGAATTACGATACTCGCGCTTTTGTTCGGCGAGGGGGATTATACACGGACGATGTTGACGGCCGTTAACTGCGGCTACGACACGGACTGCACGGCAGCGACGGCCGGCGCGATACTTGGAGTCATGATCGGAGCCGATGCGATCCCGGACTTCTGGAAGAGCCGCATCGGCGAGGACGTCGTCATTGGAACGGTCGACATCAAGCGATACTCCGATAAGATCATCGATCTGGCCAAGGACACGTGCCATGTCGGCCTGGCAATGGCTCGCGACGATGTGATCGCGGTAACGTTCACCGATGCGCCGGAGGACGTTCGCCCCGCGCTGCCGCTCCCGGCCGCTTATGAATGGCTGGAAATCGCGGTCGATTATGAGGGGCTGCCCAGCATCGGCTATGGCGAGACGACAATCGTGACGATAACACTGACGAATCGCGCAGGAGCTGAGCAAACGGGTCAACTGAAGGTGGAAGGACCGGATCATTTGATCGTGGCTGTTGATGTAGCGCTGATTGCGGTGCCAGCCGGCGGAGAGGTACGGTGTCGCGCTGAAATTACGGTGAAGCCTGATATTGGTGTGATGCCGCAGCGCAATATTTTGAGGGCCGCATTCGTACAGCAAAATCGGGCCGCTGCGGTCAAAACCTTTGGCCTATCCGGCGCGGCTCGTATGAAGATGATCGGTCCTTTTTGGGACAATTACGACACGACCCGTTTCGACCACGATCCCTTCGAGGAGAAAATGCCGACGACCTTGCGGGCGATGTTCAACAGCTTCGTTAACCTGGACAGGCCGTACGTGGACGAATCGTTCGAATCGTTGGATGCGCTTCCCGGCTCGTATGTGAATTTTCACGAAGACAAGCTTGACCCGCATCGGCATATCCGCTACAAGGGTCCGTGCTGCGTCTATCTCGTTCAAGAGCTGTACTGTCCGGAAGCTCGAGACAACGTACAGCTGCTGATCGGCCATGAGACGCCATTCAAGCTATGGCTGAACGGCGAGTTAGTGGCAGATGACCGAGAGCCGACCATGTGGATGCCTTATAATCGCGTAGAAACTGTAAAGCTGAAGGAAGGGATTAACCAACTGGCGGTCAAACTGCTCAGTTACGGCAAAACGATGGATTTCAGCTTGCAGCTTCGAAGCGAGGCGACCAAGATGCACTTGTTCACGGATTTGGGATACCGTGTTTGAATAGGGAGGACCGCTTATTTACTTGACGAGCCAGGAGAAGTTTACGATCGCGATGGGGCCGCTGCGGCATCACCGGCGGGAGTTGCTCGATTTGGCCGATTTGACCAAGCCGTTGCAGTTTGATTTCAAATGGGCGGATAACATCAGCAGCGGCAGCGATGCGATGGAATTTTACATGCATGGCAATGCAGCGCCGAATGCGCGGTTTAATTACCGGTTCACGGAGTATCCTGCGAATTGATGTTGGCTTGTGCAAGCTCCTTGCGGCAGAAAATACGCAAGGAGCTTTTTCAGAGTGTAAGAGGGGCGCGAAATCGTTATAATAACCCAACTTTCGCAGACCGAAAATCCCAATAATCCCTTAATGTACTTGGGCAAACTGGCTGTAAACTTGTCGAAAAGCCCTTGAAACTTCTCTTCAGACAGGAGGAGGACCTCCTGAACTGCCGACTTGAATAGGTCAATCAGCAACATCATAGCAGAAGCGAATTTGATATCTTCCATTTCATCACAGCATACATAAAACAGATGGCCCAATGGCCAAGCGTAGATATGACTTTGTCATTTTGAAGAAAACTTCAATATCCTAACGTTTGCTGTAAATCCGGATCATTTCTTCGTCCTACTAACAAGCAGTTACTGGTAATAAAAATCTTCCTTTTCCTGAAGAAGGTAGCGTACAATAAAGGTATACAGTGTGCGATTCGAGGAGGTTGACGCATGAAATTACGTGAATTGGCCGAACTTATTCCGAACGTGGTTGTCCGGAGAGACGCAGATGTCGAAATTACGGGGATAGCCAATCACCGATGTTCGGTTATTTTGATAATGTGTAATGAGTTTATAGTTGGCGGTGAGATAAATGGATAGATTGAAACACAGCGGATTTTATAAACTTAAATTCTTCATAACGCCAGAGGAATTTAAAGGTGTTTTGAAACACTTTGAGCAAAAACAAGCACAATTCCATCTTACTAATTATGCCCAGACCAGACATGATCAAAATCAGGTGTATGAGGCGTATAGAAAATTTTATCAGTATTTCACGGCAAAAGAAAAACCGGAGGGTTACCGCCTATTTTTTGTATATTCTATCTCTTTTACTCTTGATAATGCAAGATCTGGTTTTTTTGTAAGAAATGAAGGTATCAGCTTTCCAAATCAGCAACAATGGGCAGAAGATGAATTGCCTTATCTAATGCTTTCCTTTCCCAAAGGTTTTCAAATTGATTTGGAGGATGAAAAAGGGAAGTATTATATTTATGAGGATATTCGGGAACATCAGCCGTTAACTTATGCGTTTTTTGATGAAGTAGCGAACGATATCAAGAAAATCACAAAGCTGCTTCGCTTTTCAGTACCTGCAGCAGATGGTTTGCAAGAGCAAAAGCCACCTGTTCGTATTAGCAAAAATGCGGTGAACGACATGCTTAACTCTTGGATTTTTGAGAAATATAAGCTTGTGATGAACAACAAGTAGAATGTTTTGTAAGCAAGGTTTGTGCCATTTATCCACCAAACAAAAATTGATCGCAGCCAATGAGGCTGCGTTTTTTAAGTATATCATCAAACGAACATAACCTAATCGACATTGCCAGAATCTGTTCAGGCGAACGACTGGTCAAACGAGCAGACCGCCGCGGCAGTCTGCTTTTTGATTAAAGCAGGATAGTTGAACAAGCATAGAGAATAATGCTGATAATGATACGGCAAAAACGACTATATGGGGGCAGAGGGATGTCTTTAAGATCAGCGGACGATCAGGAGCTTATTGAAACATACAAAAGCGCACCAAGTGAACTTATGAAGACAATTACAGGATTAAGTGATTCTGATATGGATAAGACAAGAGCACCTGGCAAATGGTCAATCAGAGAAATTGTCCATCACATCATAGACTGTGATATGAATTACTTTCAGATCAACCGGTACGCTTTAGCGGACACAGGAGCAACCTATTTGTTCAATGAATTTAATGGGAATGTTTGGAACTCCAAGATGGGCTATAAAAATCGTTCAATTGAATTAGAAATGAAATTATTCACCATGATGCGAGAATATATCGCATACTTGTGTACTTCCCTTCCAAATTCATTGGACAGGGTTCTTATCCATGAGCACGGAAGAGCAACAGTCCGTGACGCCCTGAAACACGATATTCAACATGCTTCACACCATATCAAGCAAATTCTTGAGACTCGTAGGTTACACAATTTGTAGGTTCTGTGCATGCTATATTTCTTTCTCTTCTCCAAAATCAAAAATAGTTTCATTCACCAATCTATGAAAATATTGATCCATCTGCATTAAGCCCGCCCTCTCCAGCAGACATTTGGCCCAGTCATCCAATCCTAATGATGCAACAGAACAATTAACGGCATCTGTTGCAGGTTACAGTGATACGTTCATGCTTGGCTTCATCATTTCGATCATTGCGGTGGTTGTATCTCTTTTCCTAAGAAAAAACAAAAAAGCAAAACAAGTAGGTTAGCCTCTTGCGCTGCTTCCAGGACTGCTCTGCCGTAACAAGCGGAGCAGTCTCTTCTCTTTCACAAAGTAAAGGACGCGAGAATGGCAATACCAAACTCACGCCCAGTACCCAGAAGACGCTTCAATTGAAATATTCAATCATTAGAATCGTTAGGATTTCACAGTATAATGCAGTTGAACCATCTGCCCAAAGCGTTTCGTCTCTACCAGGAAAAGCTTTAATTCCGGATTGTCTTTTTTGAACAGCGGAATCCCATTACCTAAAATCGTTGGTGTTATCGTAATGATAAACTCGTCCACGAGGTTGCTTTTCAAGAGTACGTCAAAAATCTCGGCTCCACCGACGATCCAGATTTTAGAGCCTTCCTGCTCTTTCAGATCCTCAAAGAATTCCGGCACATCTCCAGTAACAAAAGTCACATGCGGACTTGGCTCATGTTCGGAGCGTGAGAACACATAGCACTTCTTATCTGGATAGGGAAATTGGTCAGCTAGTTCAAAGGTATGCTCGTATGTTTTGTTCCCCATTAATACAGTATCAATCGTCTCATAAAATTCGCTATAGCCGCTGTCTCCCTCTCCTTCTGCCTCATAGAGCCAATCGATATCGCCATTTTCTCGCGCAATATATCCATCCAAAGATGTTGCAATGTATAATACAACAGGGCGCTTCATTCCCTTCATCTCCTTTGCGAGTGTTAAATTTACTGCTATTAATGATAGCATTTAAACATGACATCTAATGACATATAAGGCGCTTAGCTCTCGGGCAGTTCACTGCAACAAATAATCTCCATTTTCGTCTGTTTGGTGAAGGGAGAGAATACCAATGCATAGTTTTCGCTATCTTTCAAGAATTATTATTGGAATGTCTTTTATCATGCTTTTTCTGACAAGTTGTGGTGAGGCTCAAATTAAGCCCGCATCAAGTGAAGATACAATGATTGCATTTGTGCTCGGTGTGGATATGGAGAAACGTGAAATTCATTTAGATATTGGAGATTGGGTGAACCGAAATAATACGACTGGAAAACGAGTGGACATCAGGCACTCGCAAACCGTATCCTATGATGAAACGACCATTTTTGATTCCGAAAACGGACGGATCGATCCTCAGGATTTAAAAAAAGGACAGAAACTAGTGGTGTCTCCGACTCCAGCAAGTGAGACGAAAAGGGAAAGACACACCTACAAGGCAAACAAAATTTTTAAAGCCACCATGTCCAAGCAGGAAAGATGGAAGGGATTCTTAAGTAGTGGGGATGGTTTCCACACAGTAGTGATGTACGAGGAAGGCACGAGGCCACCATTTGATGAGCTGGATTTTGAAAAACACGTGCCGATATCATTCAAAGGCGGCATTTGGTGGAAGACTGATGAAGAGGGAACGGTAGTTGATTATAAACAGGAATTTGGTTTTGAAAAGCTGCCAGTCATTCTCGTATTTGATAAGGACGGCCTGGTATTTCAGACTGATTCTATGGAGAAATTAAAGATCTGGTCTGATGAAGGCAACGTTGCAGATAAAATTGCTGAAAAGCTAATTGTGCTCAAGAGAGTCGGGACAGAGAATAAGTACGATGATCACAAAGAAATTACGGATAATGAGTCAATTTTGAACATCAAAGCCATACTGAAAAGCGGGGAATGGGAAAAAGTAAAATTTAGTAAGGAAAGACCACCTGATTATAAATTACACTTTGAACCAACTGATGGAAGGAAAACAAAAGCGATCTTGTATGATGTTTGGTTTACGAATGGGTTTGCACAAATTTACATCGACGCAACTAATTTGTACAAAAAACTATCGAAAGAGGATTCTTCAGTTTTGCAAAGCATAGTTAGTTAATAAAGGGGTAGTGAAATAACGGGGAACGATAGTTGAATTACCGACATCGAGGGCGCCGTTCTCCTCATAAGATGTTGTTGAAATAAACATCACATAAATTTTGACAATGAAATCATACGAATTGGGAAGGTGACGCTAAATGATTAGATATCCGTTTTTAAAAGAAGGGACAACAATAGGTGTAACAGCACCCTCGTCAGGGGTAAAAGCCGAATTGCACGATTTGCTGAAAATCTCTTTCAATCGTATGGAGCTGAAGGGATTCAATGTTATTGGCGGAGAAACGATTTGGACTCAAGATAAGGCAAAGTCTGCGCCAGCCCAAATACGTGCTGCTGAATTGAATAAAATGATGAGCGATGATCAAATCGGCATAATCATCCCACCTTGGGGCGGCGAACTTTTAATCGAAATTCTTGAATACCTTGATTTTGAATATTTTAAAAGCAAGTGGATTTTAGGTTATTCAGATGTAAGTCTTTTATTGTTGGCATTAACATTAAAAACAGGCATTGCAACTGCTCATGGTACAAATCTCATTGATTTACGAGGAGATTTTTCAGACAGCACCACTGCAATGTGGCAATCTGTCTTGTCAACTAAAGCTGGCGAATCAATCATCCAATATTCATCGGAAAAATATCAAAAGGAATGGAACCACTCTGACCCTTCGCCATGCGTCTATCATTTAACAGAACAAACGTATTGGAAAGCGATTCAGAACACTAATGTTAAAATACATGGTCGTTTACTTGGCGGATGTATCGATGTGATCAGACACTTAATAGGCACACCGTTCGGTGATGTCCAACAATTTCAAAAGAATCACATAAATAATGAACCTATCTTATGGTACCTAGAGAATTGTGAACTATCGACTGCCGATTTGCGCCGATCGTTGGTGCAGATGAAATTAGCAGGCTGGTTTGATAATTGCTCGGGTCTTCTTTTTGGAAGAAGCGGTGCAAATCAACCTGTCGATAATTATACAGCGGAGGATATTTACGGCGAATTATATGAGGAATTACAGGTTCCAGTAATCTACGATATAGATTGCGGGCATGTTCCGCCACAAATCACTTTCATTAACGGGGCATATGCTGAGATTGAAGTAGGAGACGGCAAAGGCTCCGTAAAGCAAATTTTTAAACCCTAATTACTCCATTCTATATAAGTGGCACAAAAACATTTTGGAAACAACTGTCTAATACCTGCAGGTAATAACTCGTTGCCTGTGGGAGGCGATCCGAATGAAGAACATCCTTCCTATGCTGATGATTAGGGCTAACGAACCTGAGACACGCTATTGCTGAAAAAAAGGCGGGGAAGGAGCCGATTTTCGGTGAATAACGATCGGTAGATTCGTTACAGCCCGCGAGGCCCCATTTTGAGCCGAATAAGGGTTTTCAGGTTCGTTAGCGGCCCTTAGAGGCCCCATAGGTACTCGGGGTACATACGCTTGGCGTTTTATACCGCTAGCGACCGAACTGGCGCTTATACCCCGAACCCTGTGATAAGAATGCCCGAAATCCCTTTTTATTAACGCCGAGTCTTTGGCAATACAACGGTGTATTTTACCTCTTCGGGCGCTTTCACCTCAACCTGCATCCTGCCTTGTACGATCTCCCAGGCGACCTCCACCGCTCCGTACGGAGTGGGAACCGAGCCTTTTGCCCACGCAAGGCCGCAATCCTGCGGCTCGATCCGTATCTCCCTGAAGCCGGGAGCTGCAGGCTTGACACCCAGAATGCCGGAGAGAAACTCATATCCGGGACTGCACGACCAGGCATGACAGAAGCTTCGGGCGAGCCACGGCTCTTCCGGCCATGTCGTCAGGTCAGAATCCATCATGAGATACCACCAATCCAGCAACTCTGCAAACTTGCCGTAGCGCTCTCCTCTTTCCAGCGCCCGGAATACATAGTATCTTCCGTACAATGTTGCTTTGGCAAGGGCTTCGTTCCGGTTGAACTGATCGCAAATTGCCGCGGCGCGTTCCGCGGTGGCGCAGCCCGCAAGAATCGGCCAGGCGTTGCCCAGTTCACTGTATGTCTCCAGCTGCGGGCAATCCCTGTACAGCCCTTTGCCCTCGTCCCAGCAACGTTGATTGATGCCCTCCGTTGTCTTGCTGTGCAAGCGGCTGTAGCGCTCCGCCAGCTCCGGATGACCTAATACCGCCAGCAGGCTTGCAGCAAGCTTGAGGCTATAGGAGTATTGGGCGGTAATCAGGCCGGTTTCACCACTGCGGGAACCGGGAGGGGCTCCCGGCGGATCGTTCCACTCCTTCACCCAGTCAACAACTGTCCAGTAATCGAGATTTTCTAGCAAATACCTGTCGTTCAGATAGGATTGGAACCAGTCCAGCGTGGATATCATAACTTTTTTGCAGGCATCCGCGGTCTCAAGATCGCCGGTGTGCCACCAATACTCATACACCATGACAATCCACAGCAATGACCATGAAGGAATAATTTGCGGTACCCGGTTCGGATAGCGGCTTTTCGTAATTCCTTCGTAGTCTGCCGACCAGTTGAACATCAGCACAGCCTGCCGCGTCAGCTGCCAGTCCCCGGTCATGTAGCCGGCAACCAGGGCAACGACCTGGGAATCACCCGCATACTGATTTTGTTCATAGTACGGGCAATCCTCGAAAGTATCGTGACAGCAGAGCTGGAGCGTTCTGAAGGTCATGTCCCACAGCTTGCTGTGTCTTTCGTCCGACGAAGCAAACTTCGCCTTCAATTCCAGCGGATAGCCGACAAACCGGTAGCCGAGATCCCGCAGCAATAACGCCTCATCGCCGGATGAGATGTCGATCTGGATATACCGGAACGTCCTCCAATGCATCGGTTCGTAGCTGTGGTCCTTGCCGTCGCACCTAAAGCTGTCATGCAAGCCTTCCACAGTACCGCCTTGCGGCACTTTTTCAACCCTTTTGCGGCCGTCCTTGTGCAGTGCTTCGGAATAAGTGAGCATCACCGTCGCCCGGCTGCCGCCCCCGAACGTCAGGACGGGATATCCCGTAGTCAGCTCGCCGGCATCCACAATCAGCGAAACCGTTTGTCCCGGGCCAACGGTGATAGTTGAGCCGTCCAGAACCCACCTCTCCGCTTCATCCCGTTGCAAGGAACTGGATTCGTAAACGGAGGCAAACCGCCTGCTCTCTTCCCTCAGCAGCGGAATCATCCGGGGAACAAGCCGGTAAGGCAACGGCGTGTCCGTGAAGGACTTTCCGGTCACGCCAACAGCGAGCTCCACGGAAGGCCGCCAGTCGCCTGTACGGGCATCGGCGTCGCACTGCCAGCCTTCCGGGTATTGCCCGTAATCCAGATCTTCGCCGAGTCCCGAAACGATACCCGGAACATCCGCCGCGCGATGATGCGAATAGGCCCGGTCCGGCAAGCTGCTCCACGATCCGTTCGTGTGCAGCGCGGCCAATTGGCGGACTCCTTCACGATCCGTCAGACTGCCATCGAGAATAAACGCCGGCGTTGCCGTCATGATGCTGAGCGGGACGCCGAACTCGCTGTAATTCGGATGGGCCGTCGCAAAGCAAATGACAACCACGGAGATGATGTTTTCCCCAGGCTTCAGCCAGGGATCAAGGACAACAGTATCGTAAAACTGATGGGCGATATCCCCTTTGGCTGGTCCGGAGCACACCCTGCTGCCGTTTATAAACAACGTGTAGCGGCTGTCCGCGGAAATATGCACGGTCAGCTTGCCCCCCTCCGCAGGGACATGGAAAGACTTTCTGAAATAACAGGTGCGAAAAGGCGATCCGGGATTGAAGTCGTTTTGCCAAAACCCTCCCTGCCCCCAAATCCACATCGCTTCTCCTGTAAAAGGACTACTCTTTGGCTTGAGCGAATGCATGCTTGACCCCTCCTGTTCAAAAACATCATGGCACAAGGCACCCTGATTATGTCACGGGGATTGGGACGCTGCCTACTGTAATATCGGTACACGAATTGCAAAATCGGTTCACCGCCTGCGATCCCGCAGAATCCAGCAGGAAAATCACGCGTTCCGATCCTTGTCGCCCGTCCGGAGCGCAAATTCCTTGGGGGTCATGCCGTACCTGTTCTTGAACATCCGGTAAAAATAGGATTCGTTTTCGTAGCCTGCCCGTACCAGAATTTCATTCACACTCATGCTGGAATTTCGCAGCATCTCGGCCGCCTTCTCCATCCGCACCCCGTTCAGGTAATCAGCGATGGACATGCCCATCGCTTGTCTGAATGTCTGAGCCAAACGCCGCGTTTTCATCCCCAAGCTATCGGCAATTTGATCCGCGCACAAGGAATTGTCGTCATAGTTCAGCCTGATCAGCTCGATAACGGCGTCAACAATGTTTTTGTCCGTTGACGACTCCGAATCGGATTGTGCGAACGTCCGCTTCAGGGAAGCCAGCGTCGACACGAATACATCGTCCAGCGTCTCATAGTTCCACAGCGATTTCCAGACGTCCGCAAAGCCGTTCTCCTGTGGCGCAATTCGGCCGGAAGCGAATAGTTCGTTGTAAATGGCGGTCATCAGATGCATGTTTGAGGCGATGGCATGCTCATAGCTCATCGCGGCCAACTCATCCCGGAGCTGTTCGAACGCTTGCTCCATCCCTTTGATGCTGCCCTGACGAAGATTATCCAGCAAGATTGCCTCCAGCTTCGGCGAATGCGATTGCCGGGGATTGGCTTTGTTCCTGAGCACCCTTGCCGACGTGATCCGGCTGCCCTTGCCAAACAGAAAGCGGTATGCCGACAAATTGTAAGTATGCCGGAATGCCGCGGGCAAATTCATCGCCCCGCTCACTCTTTTGCTGACGGACACTGTAAGCGAAACAGGGTAGTACCGGCGGACAGCTTCCTGAAACCGCCCGATGATCGTTTCCATCTCCTGCTCGTGAAGCGCCTCTTCGTCTCCTCCGGCCTGTAACAGCATCACGACGTCGTTATCGTTCAGGCTGACGCCGACCGCTCCGCCGTACTCCTGCATCGTTTCCTCAAAAATATTGATGGCGGCGTATTTGAACAAATTGATGTCCCTTGAGGAATAGCGAGTCTGCAAATCAATAAAATCGTCGATCACAGCGACGAACACATAGTAAGGAGCATCATATTGAAAATCCAGGCGGTATTCCTGGCACTGGCCGCCAAAACGCTCTCGCGAAACATCGCCAGTCAGAACGGATTTGATAAAGTAATCCCGGAGGACAAAATTGTAATCGAGCTTCTGGCTGTCGTACTTTTGCAGCCTGTCGAAGGAATCCTTGTACACGTCGCTGAGGAACGCGATCTCGTCCTTCTCCATGCCTTTTCCTTGGCCGCCGGCGGCCTGGCTCACCAGTCTGCGGATCGGATTGTACACAATACCCGATACTTTCATGGAAAAAAACAACGCAAGCAAAATGAACACCGCTACGATGACGAGCAGGTATAATTGAAACGCGTGTAAATACCTATAAACGGATTCGGACGGCTGCACCTTGAAGATGGTCAGGCCAAGATCGGGAATTCTCATATAGCTGACGACATGAGATGTGAGATTCACTTTTTTCTCCCAGGAGCCCGAGTCGGCGCTATGGTCCCGCCGTTCGTTCAGGTAATCCTCCAGCACGGATTGCCGCAAGGCGGCGTCCGTGCCTCCCGTTTCCAGGAAACCGCTCGAATCGCTGTAAATGTAGGCGGCCTCGCCTTCATGCTCGTTCAGCATGCTGATTTGATTGATGTTGTCCACAATCCAGTCCGAGTTTACGTTGATAGCGACCGCTGAAGAAATGGCGGCAGGATCTCCAGAGGTCTCGTACATCATATAGGTAATGACCGTTTCCTGTTCGATCTTTTTTCCGAAAGCGTTCTCAATTGTACGAAAGATTGGAACCATCCGCGGGAGATTAGGATAGCTGGCGATGAGCTGCTTCAAACTCGCATCATCGTAATACATTTGCTTGCCCGCATAATAGTATTGGCTGTGAAAATCGTTAAAGAAGCCGATGGAATGAATGAACGTATTTGATGTAATGACCGAGCCTGTAATCCGGTTAAGCCGTCTGTAAATTTCGTCGTAATCGAGATTTCCGGTTGCGTTCAGAATATACGTGGTATCGGGATGCACAAACAAATATTTCGCTACATTTTGAATGGACGCGCTCATCAGCTCAATATTGAAGCGGGCCTGGTTCAGCACCTGCACATTATGCTGCGACTGAATGCGGAACAAGGTCTGCTTTCCGTAAACATACAGTGCCGTGGATAACCCGCCTGTAAGTATGATGGCAACCAGACTGATGGAGATCATGATCCGCATGTAATATTTTTTTTGGTAAAGTGGCGATTTTGCAGATGTTCTCATATTCACCTCGTCGACTACTCATGCTTCAGCATATTGTTATCCTCCAGTTTACGTTTCCTGAAGCGCCGAGTAAAGAGGCTGTGAGTATGACGACCTAATTTGCAGCCCGATGCAAAATGTACAGTTCCCTTGTGCACCCCGAATTCCTAATTTGCAGTTACGTTCCCGGCCGGCATTGTTGATAATAAGGCTTAGGAATTTAACCGCGAAGCATTCAACAACAAACTCAAGGAAGTGAGAACAATTGCACAAAGTCATATCCAGACATGCCCTTCGTTTCAAATCGAGTCTCGGGCTGACGATGCTCGCTTTGCCCGCTATTGTATTTATTTTTGTGTTTTATTATATTCCGTTGTATGGGCTTGTTCTTCCGTTTAAGGATTACAATTTCGCACAGGGGTTTTGGAGTAGTTCCTGGATCGGACTCAAAAATTTCGAGTTTCTGTTCAATTCCGATCTGGTGCGAATCGTCCGCAACACAGTCGTCATGAACGCCCTGTTTATCATTATTAACGTAATTGTCGAGGCGACGGCGGCCCTGCTGCTGTTTGAGCTTGGCAAAAGAGCGAGCAAGACGTATCAGACCATTCTGTTCCTGCCTTATTTCATTTCATGGGTTGTCGTTTCCTACGCCCTCTACGGCTTTCTTGATCCGGATCTGGGCATTATCAACAAGTTTATCGCAGCGATGGGCGGCGAAGCCGTGATGTTTTACAACGAACCCAAATACTGGATGTTAATTCTGGTGTTTGCTAACGTATGGAAACTACTCGGTTACGGCACCTTGATGTACTACGCGGCCCTGATGAGCGTCGATTCCGAGTATTACGAAGCGGCCAAGCTGGATGGAGCCAGCCGCTTTCAGCAGGCGATTCATATTTCCTTGCCGATGATTCGACCGATTATCATCATTATGGTGATTGTATCGATCGGAAATATATTTTACGCTGATTTTGGTCTGTTTTATACCGTTCCGCAAGACAATCCGATGCTGTACCCTGCCACGGATGTCATTGATACTTATGTATTTCGGGCGCTTCGGGTGTTAGGCGATTTCGGCATGTCTGCGGCGGCAGGATTGTTCCAGTCCGTATGCGGCTTCATTCTGGTGCTGCTATCCAACTATATAATCGGCAAAATCAGCAGCGACGATAAAATGTTTTAGGAGGGCTTCACTTGAAAACCGTTACTGGAACCGTTGCCAGCATCCCCCCCGTCAAAAGAGAGCGGCCACAGCGCTTTTTCCTTGCGGTTCACCTTATCTTTATCCTGTTGTGCGTCATCGTGACCGTGCCGTTTGTGATCATTCTCGCCGCCTCTTTTTCCGAGGAGACCTCCCTGTATCGCGACGGGTACTGGCTATGGCCGCATCAATTTTCTCTGGACGCCTATGAAGTCGCGTTCGCCAACAGCCGCCAATTGATCCAGTCGTATACGGTCACCATTGCGACGACTGTCATCGGCACAGCGCTGGGTCTTTGGTTGATGACGACACTAGGTTATGTACTCAGCCGGACCGACTACAGGTACCGCAACTCTTTGTCCTTCTATGTGTTTTTCACCATGCTGTTCCGGGGAGGCCTGGTGCCAACCTATATTCTGGTCGCCAAATGGCTTGGCATGCAAAATACCATCTATGCGCTCTTTGTGCCCGCGCTTGTTAACGCTTTCTATGTGCTGATTATGAAGGGCTTTCTCAGAAGCATCCCGAATGCGCTCTACGAGAGTGCCAAGCTTGACGGCGCCAGCGAGCTGAGGATCTTTCTCAGGATCGTCATCCCGCTTTCGACTCCGGCGATCGCTACGGTCGGCTTGCTGACGGGGCTGCAATTCTGGAATGACTGGTTCAGCAGCATCCTCTATACGGACGACAGCAATCTGCTGACGCTGCAAGCCATGCTTTACCGGATGCTTAGCAATATGCAGTTTCTCAGCGTCATCCAACCGGCCGGCCTTGACAGCTCGATGCTTCCACAGGCTTCTTTCCGGATGGCCATATGCGTGCTGGCCGTGGGGCCGCTGCTATTCGTGTTCCCTTTCTTTCAACGCTTTTTCACGAGAGGGCTAACCGTAGGTTCCATCAAGGGTTAGGATCGCCGGTCTCCGTTTGCAAAGCTTGCGGATGACCGTTCACATACAAGTACAAACAACATGGGAGGTTATGAAATGAGAATCAGGCATTTGGGGAAAACTGCCGCCACCGTCTGCATCCTTATGGCCTTTGCCGTAACGACGCTGCTGGCAGGCTGCAGCAGCAACGGCGCATCAACCGGCAATTCGGGCGGCAGCAGTCCGTCCCCAGCTCCGGGCAGCAATGCGGAAAAGTCGGACAACGGGGAATTTGTGACGCTTACCTGGTATATGACGGCGCCGCTTGATCCGCGTCCGAATGAAGAGAAAGTAATGGCCTATCTTAACGGCGTACTCAAGGAAAAGCTCAACGTCAACCTCGTTTTCAAATTTATCGATGGCGCCACTTACGTTCAGAAAATGAAGGTCGCTTCCGCAGCAGGAGAGGAGTTTGATATTTTTACTGATCTCAATCAGCTCGGTTTCAGCCAGAATGTATCCACGGGCATGGCGATGGAGATCGACGATCTGCTGGCAAAATACGGCCAGAATATTATGAGCAAGGTTCCGGGTCAGGCCTGGCAGGCCGTTACCTTTAACGGCAAGAAATACGGCATTACCAATCCCAGCGCATGGGTAAGCTCCTACAACATCGCCTTGCGGCAAGATATTGTTGACAAATACGATATCGACTACGCAAGTATTCATTCGTATGAGCAGCTTGAGCCGATTCTGAAAATGCTCAAGGAGAAAGAGCCTAATCTGATTCCGTTCCTTGGCAATTTCGCTATGCCCAATACGATGGACACTGTCTCGCCGATGATCGGCTACGACAATCTGGACGGGCAATGGAAATCGATGCTGGACAACCCGGAATGGCTCAAGCTGCAGAAGCTGCAGCACGACTGGTACAACAAGGGTTATATTCCGAAAAAGCAAGTTACCGATTATATCGCCGAATTCAAATCCGGCCGGTATGCCGGAACAACCTATCATATTTATGACGCCTCTTTCGCCAAGGTGTCCACGGATCTGGCGACGCCGATGGTCTCGACGCCGCTTGATTTTACCCATTACGTCACCGGGTCGACCATCCGCAGCGCGGTCAACTATATCAGCACCACAAGCAAGCATCCCGAGCGGGCAATGATGCTGTTGGACCTGCTCTATAAGGACAAGGATTTGTTCAACCGCTTCTGCTACGGTCTGGAAGGCGATGACTGGGAGTACGTATCCGGTAAAGGGACAGACAACCCGACAATCAAGACGAAGGATAAGCTCGAATGGGCGATCTGGCATCCCTTTATCGGCAGCTTATGGGATCAGTGGCCATCCAACTGGAATAGCCAGGAAGTGCTGAACGGCTTGCTGGAAGCGAACGAGAAGTCCCAATACTCGCCGTTCGTCGGCTTCACCTTCGATTCGACGCCGGTGAAAAAAGAGATGGCCCAGATTGACGCAATCTTTCCCGAGATCGCCACCCTCTATATGGCCAACGATCTGGACGCCAAAATTGCCGAGTATAAAGAAAAGGTCAACCGGGCGGGCCTTGACACTGTGCTGGCTGAAATCAAGAAGCAGGTTGAGCTCTGGAAAAAAACAGGAGGAAATTAACACGCTCTCTTTGCTTCGAAACTGGCTTTTTCCAACTTGTGCGAAAAGAGGTTGTCAGACATGTCCATGAAAAAAATCGTCCTCTCTTCAACGTTCGCATTGTTTCTGATGATGGCGGCGGCTTCCGCAGCCTATGCCGCCACTTATTACATCAGCAGCACAGGCTGCAGCGACAGCAATCCGGGCACCTCCCCGTCCGCTCCCTGGTGCAGTCTGACGAAAGTCAACTCACTGACCTTACTTCCGGGGGATCAGGTGCTGTTAAACAGAGGCTCGACGTGGATAGGCCAGCACATGAGCTTCAAGAGCAGCGGCACCGCAGCAAACCGTTTGACGCTTGCCGATTACGGGCCACCCGCCAATCCCCGCCCGCGGATTGTCGGCAACGATTCCAATGCCGAGCGGATGATCAGCTTTATCAATCCATCCCATTGGAACATTCGCAATCTGGAGGTTTCAAACGCCGGTGTCGGAATATATGTGTTGTACAGCACCTTGTCTAATGAAGATCTGCATTTCGATCAGATTTACGTACACAATATCCGGGGGGTCTGGGCTGGACATACGATCCCGTACCCGGGGCCGCTAAATGACACCGTTCCTTTCGACCCGATTGCGGCACGGGATTCCGTCTTTATGTCATCTGGAATACTGGTGACGGCTGCAAATATTCCGGTTGCCAACGGCGGTTTTGAGGCTCCGGCAACCAGCACATTTGTCTATGGACCTTTTACAAACGGATGGACGTTCAGCGGCAATGCCGGCGTTCAACACAACGGCAGTTCATGGGGAGCTCCCGATGCGCCTCAAGGGGATCAAACCTTGTTCTTGCAAGGACCCGGATCGGTTAGCCAGACGGTGAACTTTCCGTATGACGGATTCTACTCCATTAAATTTCATGCTGCCAATCGGATAAATGCCGGAGGCGAGCAAACCTTCAACGTGTATGTGGACAATACGCTGATCGGCAGCTTTACCCCCGCCACGGGGAGCTTCGCCCCGTACGCGACAGACGGCTTCCAAACAACGGCCGGCAATCATACGATCCGTTTCGCGGGCGCGACATCGGGCGATTACACCTCCTTCATTGACGCGGTCCATATTGCCATCGCCTATGACGATACGCAATACGCGGCGCGCAACCTCACCTTCACCAATATTGAGGGAACGCGCAATGTAGACAGCATTTCCATCGATCCGTGGAATGGAATGGACTCGCTTACGCCCGGCTCGCACGGGAGCAAGCTGTTCCAGAATATCGTCATGAAAAATCTTTAGTTGCACGACGATGATGGGCATGCAGGAGCAGCCTATCAGAATGCGATTCTGGGGTGCAGCGACTCCCTGCGTTTGTCCAGCGTCTCAAATGTTACGATACTCGATTCGATCTTGAGCAACGAAGCGGCCTGCTACACGTATTCCGGAACGGCAGCCGTCATTCTTCAGCGCGTCAAGGATGTGACCTTTGTCAACAATATGCTGGTGCACGTACCGGAAACGGGCAGTCCCGACCAGACAGCGATCGATCAGGAGTTTTCCACGGAAAACGTGACCGTGCGCAATAACTATATTGCCGGCAATGCTGGACCCGGTCTGGAAATTTTGAATATCCACGGGGGCGATCCAGATGATCGCAGCATCAATACGGTGTTCGAAGGCAACCTGTTTTCGCAAAACGGGAAAGGGTCGGTATACTGGCTTTCCGGCGGGACGACTCCAGTATCACCAACGGGCACGTTCAGCAACAACCTGAGCTATGAGCCCGGACAACCGTTTTTCTCCAGCAACATCGGCATCAGCGGCCCATTTGGGTTTGCCAACAATGTCAAACTAAGACAAGCGGGCTATTATGCCGCCAATGATTTCTCGGGCACGCAAGGCGGGAATCAATGGAAGTACCAATATAATCTTAACGGCACCTGGACCGATCTGATCTATGACGCCGAGAACAACTGGTGGTCCCATCATGCCGCTTATCCTTGGCTGCAGCGCGTCAAGCAATTCTCCATGCATCCCGGAAATTGCGCCTCCTGCGACGTCGCGAGAGTATGGGTGGCACCGGTTTCCGGGACGGTGAGCATTCGCGGCAGGGCGCTCAAATGGGACACCGGCGGAGGTGACGGCGTTACCGTCCGCATCAATAAGGTGTCCGGCGGGGTCGTAACTCAGCTTTGGCCAGCGTCGGGGGCATACCATATTGGACCGGCGGACCAGACAGGCGTCGACACCAGCATCGACCTTGTCCAGGTATCGGCAGGCGACGAGATTCGCTTTGAGCTCAGCAGCGGTTCGAATGGGGACGAAAGCTATGATGAAACAAGTTGGTCGCCGGCGGTCGCCTACCGCTTTATCGCCTACGATTGGAGCTTCAACACAAACGGCAACACGGAAGGATGGACAAACGGCAATCAGGTATCCCAGGCCGTGTCGGGAGGCGTAAATACGTTGACTTCCACCGGAAACGATCCGTATATCTATTCGGCTCCCAATCTGAATATCGATGCGTCCGCCTACAAAACGGTAACGATTAGAATGAAAAACAATTCATCATCCAATCAGTCCCAGATATTTTTCACCACCAACGCTGATACAACCTGGACACCAGCTAAAAGTCTTTTGCAAACCATCAGTACGAATGACAACGATTACAAGGAGTATACGTTCGATTTCTCAGCAAATGCCTCCTGGACCGGAACGATCCGGCAGCTCCGGTTTGATCCGATTACTGCAAGCGGCACGGTGAATGTGAATTATATTCGCGTCGAGTAAACGCGAAGATAGAAGCGATGGGCAATCAGATTGGAACACAAAAGTGGCAAGCCTGAAGTATAGTTGAATCACCGACAACTAGGCCGTCGAAGTAATCGACGGCCTTCTGGGCATATAAAGAAAGCAAGATCGTAGCCTGGGACTAGGTTGGTGGTTATGCACCGCGGCGTTTTTTCGTTCGTTATGACCGTTAAGCTGGACCATACCATTAGTGACGGCAAGATTTCCCCCGAAACAACTGATGCTCAATAAGTTAGAAACGGAAAAAAGGGAAACTGAAATCTGTAATCGAATCAATAGGGATGGACTGGAAAGAGATATTGTTCAAGTACAGCATACAGATAACAGGCAACCGCTGGGCTGCTGAGGATCTAACGCAGGATGCCATTGTTAAAGTGATCGAGACGGTCCGAAGGAATCCGAAGAGACCTATTATGAGGTATTCATCTTGCTCAGCTTAAGACATCGAACGGTCAATTGCATTTTACGTTCAGAGATCCCGACGGAAATATATTTAATGTCATTTCAAAAATATAAATAATGAACCCATTTTATGGTATTTAGGGAATTGTGAGCTATCGACTGCTGATTTACGCTGATCGTTGGTTCAGATGAAATTGGCAGGCTGGTTTAATAACTGTCCGGGCCTTCTATTCGGAAGAAGCGATGCCAATCAGCCTGTCGAGAATTATACGGCGGAGGATATTTACCAAGAGCTATATGAGGAACTACAGGTTCCAATAATCTACGATATAGATTGCGGGCATGTTCCGCCACAAGTCACTTTCATTAACGGGGCATATGCTGAGATTGAAGTAGGAGGTGGCAAAGGCTCCGTAAAGCAAATTTTTAAATCCTAATGACTCCGTGGCGGAATAGAAGCAACGAAGGAAGTGAGTTTTATGAAGCAACGACAAACGTACTTTTGGATGGGTGCATTAAATGAGGAAGACATTCATGGACTTATTCAACTTTCTGCATCTGTTGGATGGGATTACGATGAAAGAGAAATTAGTACAGCCATGTCTGTAGGAACAGTCTATGGGCATAAAGACGAACAAGGTAAAATTATATCCAGTGCAGCGATTATTCCGTATAATCAAAAGTTGGCGTCTATTGGAATGGTAATCGTTAATCATAACTATAGGGGGCTTGGATTAGGCAGTGATTTAACAACGTCGTGTATTCAATCCGTAGCGGATCATGTTACGATTATGCTTATCGCTACTGAAGAAGGAGTTCCACTTTACGAAAAATTAGGATTTCATACTGTTACCTACGTTCATAAATTTCTCTGCGATAAGTATGTGCCCTTAGACCGTGAAAATGAAGATATGGAGTACGAGATACGTCCATTCACAGAGACTCACTTAGAGCAAATTCGAGAGTTGGATCAAAAGGCATTCGGAGCAGATAGAAGCGTATTCCTTAAATCACGATTGCGGCAAGCAAAAAAAAGTGTAGTTGCCAGACAAAAGAACGGAACGTGTCTGGGTTACGGATTCAGTATTGAAGGACCAGTCAATTTAATTCTCGGGCCCATTATAAGTACTAATTATGATGTGGCCTATCGTATCTTGCATGAGCTTGCCAATGAGCACCAAGGAAAGTTGAGGATTGACGTGCCTGACGGGCAGGAAACCTTTATGCAATACCTGGAAAGGGTCGGATTTAGAAAGGTGAGCCAGCCCCCTGTAATGATAAAAAACTCCAACAGCTTACCAGAGAGAGAGAATACGTTATATAGCATATCTGCTCAGATCTTTGGTTAGAAGTTTGAGGCGAATGTTATCTTCGTGAAGATTATTGGAAGTATTTAAGTGATGCTATTATTTATGATGTATCATGCTGCCAGACTATTTTCAGATCACGGTAAAAATGTACTTATTGAGGCATTATGGTAGAAAGGCCTGAGATTAAACCTCATTTTGAAAAAGTGAAGAAAATCTTTACTGGATATCCGATATATATTGTTGAAGTGTTTTGCCCATTGGAAATTTGCCGCCAAAGAAATATTGAACGCGGAGATAGAAGCGAAGGTCAATCAGATTGGCAACACAAAATTATGGCAAAAGATATACCATACATTGTACTGTCAACACACACTTAAATACTCCGGAAGAATGCGCAGATTCGATTCTAAAAGAGTTGTTTGGCAAGCCTGAAGTATTGAGCGTAATTATTGATGGCAAAGTTGTAGTCAGCCTACAACTAAAGTAGCAGAACAATCATAAATGCTACAAGGTTTGAGCTGCTAAAAATTGTCCTACAGTCTTTTTTACATTAACAGAAACGATAGCTGAATCACCGACAACTAGGCCGTCGAAGTAATTGACGGCCTTCTGGGCATATTAAGAAAACAAGACCATAGCCTAGGACTAGGTTGGTGGTTATGCGCCGCGGCGGATTTTTTCACCGTTGTGACCGTTAAGCTGAACCGTGTCACAAGTAATGGCAGTTTCTTGAGCGTAGACTTCTAAGGTTTGACCGCTATCCACTGTTATGATCTGACCGGTCATTGCTTCCTGTTCCAAAGCTGCGCAGATCATGGCAGCTATATCTTCGGCGGTCGATATGCGTTGCAAAGGAAGATGGGGAGCGAGACGGCTCATTTGCGCTTCCCTCCCACCATCTAGTAGCAACAGCTCCGGGAACGATGCAGTTCACTCTTATCTCGGGAGCCAGAGAGCGTGCTAACGATTTCATGAGCCCATGGACAGCTGCTTCGGACACGGCGTAGGGAAGGGAGGAACCTAGCCCTGTTTGTCCTGCAATGCTGCCAAGATTGACGATCGCGCCTTTTTGATTTTTCCTCATGAAGGGGGTGACAGCTCGCGCGCAGTAAAACATGCCTTTCAAATTCACGTCGAATAACTTATCCCATACTTCATCCTAACTCCAAATCATCCATTGGTATATATGTGTGGTAATACTGGAGTTATTAACCAGCAGATCAACTGTACCGAAATGCTGGACAGCAGTTGCGTCAACAGAACCCTGTCCAGAAAATCTTTCACAATTAATTGTGCCAGCTATGACTTGGGTAGTATTTGAAGTGAAGGTTCTCTGGGAGAAGGAAAAGTGGCATCGAATTTATGGAGAATGGTTTCCTTCCTCGGGATATGAGCAAGTTGAGGGTCCAATGATACAAGTAGGTCCTGAAATCAAGGTAGGTAGAGAATAACAGTTGATGACAGAAGAAAAAGAAGTTGAGTTATGGGTTCCTGTTGTTAAAGTTCGTTTAACGTAGGCATGTTCATAGAAAGGGCCGTCCCACCAGGATAGCCCTTTAACTTGACGTTAGAGACAGCGCGGTGAACACAAAGGAGAAAAACGAAATTGAAAATCAAAGAAACAGGATTCATTTTATTTTTAGAAAATTATGAAGAATGTCCAATTCTACCCTTGATTTGAATTTCTGGACTCATTGATTCTCTTTTCCTTCCAAGATTGTATTTCCATACAGTAAATGTACGCGGTGGATAACCAAGGTAGATATTCTTTATAATGAACTTTCCTCTTTTATTGCTTTAGACAATAACGTATTCTTGAAGGATAGTCAGAATGGAGGGATACAGTGTTCCAAGTATACGAACTTAGAGATGAAGTCGAACTTTTTGAAAGCGTTGTCCTCATGTTTTGGAGCCAATGGGGAACCGATAAGAATTATAAGTTTTATTACGACTGTATACTTCATTCAATGAAAACAGGGAGCGACGTGCCACGTTTTTATATTGCCATACAAAATAATTCGATCATTGGTACATATGCGTTACTAAGGAATGACTTGATCAGTCGCCAAGACATCTTTCCGTGGCTTGCTTGTTTGTATGTCGTACCTGAATGCAGGGGACAAAATATTGGCGCCAAACTACTGCAACACGCACTTCACGAAACCCGGAGAATGGGATATGACAACCTTTACCTCAGCACAGATTTGGACGGCTATTACGAAAAGTTTGGGTGGGTCCACTTAACTAACGGTTATATCTTTAATGGCATAGAAATGAAAATTTATAAGGCCTTTACTACAACAAATACGTTCACGCATCCATATCCGGAGATCCAATCCATTAAGGAATGCCCTGAACGTCGAGATGCATTCATAGCATACATTTCTGAAGCTTGGCCCGCCGTGAAGAGCACCACGCTCACCCAATTGGAAGAAAGTTTAGCAACAGCAAACGCTTTGCCATTGACCTTCTTGATGTTAAAGAACGACCGGATTGTCGGCTTTTATCAATTGATTGAACAGGAAAACCTAGTTCGAAAAGATTTATCACCCTGGATTGCACCATTGTTCATCGATAAGAGCGAGAGAGGGCGGGCTCTAGGAGCGATGCTTTTACAACATGCAAGGAAAACGGCAGGCCAATTGGGGTATAAAAAGGTCTACTTAACTACGGACCATATTCGATATTACGAGAAGTATGGTTTCCGTGAGATTGGACTTAGTAATTTTGAGTGGGGACGCCCCAGCAAAATATATGAGCATGATGTTTTACTGTGACGGAAACAAAATGACAGAATGCTGTTTTCGGGGGAGATTGTATGCTAAATTTTCTTTACCATTACTTCGATGACTTAACAGGACCTTTTCGAAATTTATCCGATTTAGAACCAGAAGAAGCGGAGAGAGTCCTTAACGATATTCGGGTCAATAAGAAAGGATTTGCCAGCAAAAGATCCGCAGATTATCTTGCAATTCGACGAAGTCTCGAAGAAACCGCAAGGGAATTGTTTATATTGAAGGGTGGAAAACCTGTACGCAATTATCCTCATTATATGACTGTTGGAGAATGTCCATGGCTCTTGGAATGGTTTGAAAAGGGTAAGCAACTTTGTATACCAATAAAAGATTTCGACCCTTGTTCCATCAGCTTTACTTATGGAGATTTGTTTCCAACGATGAGATACCAGGATGGAAAAAAATATCGAGGTCAAGTTTATACGTTAGATGAAGTTAATGAAATCATTAATGAATTCGGATTGCCTCAGGAATGGAATTCTTTTGGGAATAACGGACCCGAGAGGTATATCGAAGTACAGGTTTGGGATGATAAGCCATTGAGCCGATGGTTACTTAACTAAAAAAGACGATAGTTGAGTTGCCACGCCAGAGCAGTTTCGGATTGAGCAAAGAAGGTTGACAATTATGCGCCGCGGCACCTGTTCGTGTTATTATGATGGAACTCGTAAAGGAGATGCTGTTTTGACGAAGACGACATCCCATAAAGAAACTGCTGCGTATGTTCAGAAGCATTGTCATTTTTTATTGAACTAACAAGGACGTCAGCTATATACGTGAGGAGTGAGATCTAATGCAAGCAATGCGATTGAAACTGGAAGCGTATATTAACGAATATCTGGAATTGTGGGACTTTTACGGCGCTATTCAAGTCACCAAAAAAGGCGAAGTGCTTTTCGAAAACGCATATGGATATGCAAGTATCGAGTTTGGAATTAAAAATGAAATAAATTCGCGCTTCTCAATCGCTTCCATGTCAAAACAGTTTACTGCCTTTGCGATTATGCTCCTATATGAGAAGAAAATGCTGTACATAGATCAATCTGCACAACTATACCTCCCTGCCGAGATGAAGATTGACGAGTCGATCACTGTACATCACTTACTATCGCATACCTCTGGTCTATATAATTTTCATAATTTTGAAAATGATTTTTTTGCCGGATACAACAGAATGGATTATTCGCGAAACGATTTTTTCCGGGAGTATATCAATAAAAAGCCTACAAAGCCACCGGGCACGGCATATGATTACAATAACTCAAACTATAATTTGCTTGCATGGATGATTGAACATGTTTCGGGAGAGAAATATGAAGATTATATTCGAAACCACATATTTCTTCCTTTGAATCACTAGCGTTGCATAAAATCTCGGTATACACAAAAGTGAATATTCAGAAAATGGGTTTTTTCGGTGAAATCCAAAAGGTCGAACAGCCCTTAAAGGTAGTCCTTCCATTTGGTTAAATTATGTAA
>NZ_JBHTHC010000032.1:0-67087 GCF_042676285.1 Paenibacillus sp. GCM10027626
ATCTCCACCATTTCGGCCCCATCAAGGAGCAGATTGTTGCATTTCGTACAACAATTCGGGGCATGCTTGCCCTCATACCGCGGATTTATTGCATAACCTGCAACATTTGAGCGAGTTCTCCCATTTGTCGGACCGTAGATCCGCTATCCCTCTCCAAACACCGTAAAATCCAGCAAAACTAGCGAATAAGTGATCGTCTGTCCGCGAAACTACGAATCAGCCTGCATTTCGGCAAAACGTAGGTCGGTCTCGTGTCTCGCGTCTCGCGTCACACGCCGCGGATCGCGGGCTGTGAACCGCTGCCCGCTGATCACTGCCCTCTGGGACGCACTGCATCATTTATGTGCAGCAGCGCTCTCACTACCACCGATAAACGAGCTTATCGATGGTAGTAGCTGAGATTATCCTCTTGCAGTTTAATGACACCTTCTGGACGCATGGGGCGTAATCGGTATAGTAGAATGATATAGGGCAAGAGCAGCCAGACATGCCAGCTGACCATGGCAATCATCAGAGGCTTGCTGGCCCAGGGATACCATACGCCAATTGCGCAAAGGCCAAGCCAGAGCAGATGACGATGCACCTTGCGGAATAGAGCAAGCTCTATATAGGCGATTGGGGTGTAACCGATCCAGGGAGGGGTGAAGCGCCATCCCCAGCGGCGGTAGTCGGAGACATCGACACGTCTTAAGGTGAGGCGTATTATGATAAAGTGAATGGGTTGAATAATAAGCAAGCCCAAGCCCATTGCTACTGCTCCATCGAGCCGGTACTGGATCAGCTCCCAAGTACAAAAGGCGACAGCCAGTATTAAATATACCCATAATATGCGCTTGTGAATTGTTATTTTACATATAAGCTGATACTGGTAAATTGTTGCTTTTACCTGTTCGGCAAGCGTTCCTCTCATTAATGTTCAACGCCCTTTCTTCATCTGTATAATGTATCGGAAGATGGAAGTTCAGAATGAAGATCAACAGGAAACAAATCTGATACGATGACTCACCAAAGCAAACAGTGTGACATAAGATATATTATTATTTGAAAAAGATTATGAAACAAGTTTAATTTGCTAGACTGCAGGGTATACTAGAAGCAATGAAGTTTGATCAAGGTGAGGTGTGCGGAAATGCCAGATGAAACTGCTGCCATCCATTGCTGTATCATTTGCGGGTTCGAAAATCATGAAGGTATCCGTATTATTGATGATTTTATTTGTAAATCTTGTGAGTATGAAATGGTTCGTACAGAGGTTGAAGATGAAAAGTATCCATTTTTTATTCATCAGCTAAAAAAGATTTGGATTGAGAAAAATGCCTGATTTTAGAGCAGCCATTTATAATCTCCGGCTTGAGCGCGAGTGCTCACTTCTACTGGGTAGAAGCTGCTGGAGATTTTATTGTTTTATACGGCGGAATTCACTATGATAGATGGGAATGCAAAAGGAAGGGAAGTTTCATCATGGAAAGCGGTTCGATGCGATGGAGAGCGCCGATTGTAGAAATGCTGGACAGGCATATAAGCTCGGCACCGACAAGTTATCATGTTCCAGGACATAAATTTGGTCATACGTTGAATTCGGTCCATAAATATATTCCCCAGATGGCTGAATCATTCGCAAAGATTATGGCAATCGATATTACTGAACTGACCGGAACGGACGATTTGCATGCGCCAAGTGGAGCAATTGCTGAAGCGCAGCAGCTTGCCGCAGGCTGTTTTGGAGCGGAGGAGACCTATTTTCTAGTAGGAGGAAGCACAGCGGGCAATTTGGCGATGCTGCTTGCCTGCTGTGGGCAGGGAGAGCTTGTGCTTGTCCAGCGGAATGTGCATAAATCTGTCCTTCACGGACTTGAATTGGCAGGTGCGCAGGCTGTTTTTATTATGCCTGATGAGGATGAAGGAAGCGGCCTGCTTCTTCCCCCGTCTTTAACGGCGATTGAGCAAGCTATGCAGCGCTATCCGCAGGCGAAGGCTGTATTTTTGTCCAATCCAAGCTATTATGGCTTGAGCGTTGATTTACGGCCATATGCTGAGCTGATTCATCAATATAATTGTTTATTGCTGGTGGATGAAGCACACGGAGCCCATTATGGACTGCATCCGGGCTTTCCGCTCTCAGCGATGCAAGCTGGTGCCGATGCGGCTGTTCAGTCGACGCATAAAACGTTATCTGCAATGACGATGGGGGCCATGCTGCATATTCAAGGAGAGCGGCTAAATCGGGGAATGATTAGACGCGTGCTGACGATGCTGCAAAGCTCTAGCCCATCCTATCCGATAATGGCATCACTTGATATTGCCCGGGCAATGATTGACGCTGAAGGCGCTTTTTTGTTTGCAAGCGGCATTGAAGCGGCTGCTGCTTTTCAGAATTGGTTGGATCATTCCAGTCATATATTTGAAAGCGTACGCTGCTTGCATCCGTTATGCCGGCAAGATCCGCTGCGGGTAATATTGCATGACCGGACGATGACAATGTCCGGCTACGATCTTATGCAGCGTTTGGAGCAGCATGGCTGCTGGGCGGAGATGGCAGACAGCCGTTATGTTGTTTTGCTCTTTCCGATCACTGCGGCATTAACTGATGTTGAGAAGCTTAAAGAGGCATTGAAGGCTATTGAGCTGCAAATACAGCAAAATAGGCTGCAGCAAGCGGAGAACGTCCTACATGCCGTTAAAGCGCCTGCTTCTTATGAAGCGATTTCCCAGCCTGTGCACTTCCGCCTGCATGAGCTGTCTAACCAGCAAACAGAGAAGGTGCTACTTGAGAAAGCAGTCAATCGGATAGCGGCTGAGCCGATCGTTCCATACCCGCCGGGTATTCCCGTTGTTTACGGCGGCGAGAAGATTACCAAAGCAATGGTTGATTATTTGTCGCGGATGGGACGGCTGGGAGCGCGATTTCAGGGCGCCTATCGTCCGGATAAAGGCACAATTGCTGTCCTACGCGGCAGATAGCCGTTTACCGCTTGTACTAATGTTTGTTACACTAGATGGAGAAGCAGCAAAGGAGGCCGTTTTTGTGGATAAAGGTCGGTTTATTACGATAGAAGGTGGAGAAGGAGCTGGAAAAACGACACTTATCCAGGCATTAGCACATACATTAAAAGCAGACGGCTACACAGTGATGGTGACAAGAGAGCCGGGAGGAATTCGCATCGCAGAACAGATCCGTGGCGTCATATTGGATTGCGACAATACGATGATGGAGCCCCGTACGGAGGCCTTGCTCTATGCTGCAGCGAGAAGACAGCATTTGACGGAAAAGATTATGCCTGCACTTCAGGCGGGGCAAATTGTCATTTGCGATCGTTTTATCGACAGCAGCCTGGCTTACCAAGGCCACGCCAGAGGAATTGGAATGGATGCGATCCGTTCGATCAATCAATTTGCCATCGACGGTATCATGCCGGATTTGACTTTGTTTATGGATATTGAGCCGGAGGTTGGCTTACAGCGTGTCCGGCAGGGTGACGGCAGGGAAATTAACCGGCTTGATTTGGAGGATATGCAATTCCATCGGCTTGTCCGTGAAGGGTATATGCTGCTGATGCAGGAGGAGCCGGAGCGGATGGTGCGCATCGATGCGGGAGGAACGCCCGAGCAAGTATTAGAGGCTGCTTTAGCTGTTATAAAAGGTCGATTTTCATGAAAATAAAGGACTTTATGCAAACGATGTCAAATAATTAAAGAGTATAACAATTCGGCCGATGGTCAATTTATTAGGAGGGATTAGGATGAAATTAGTGATCGCGATCGTACAGGATAAAGACAGTAACCGATTGTCGAATGCACTCGTCCGGGAAGGATTCAGGGCTACGAAGCTGGCTAGTACAGGCGGCTTTTTGCGAGCAGGAAATACGACATTTATGATCGGTATTGAAGATGAACGCGTGCACGAAGTGCTGAATGTCATACGTTCTAATTGTAAAGTGCGCGATCAACTTGTTTCACCGGTTTCTCCGATGGGAAGTACAACAGATGCTTATATTCCGTTCCCCGTTGAAGTACAAGTGGGAGGAGCAGCAGTGTTTGTCGTTCCGGTTGAACGCTTCGAACATTTTTGATTGGACGTGACAGATGATGAAAATTAATCCGGGCTGGCGTCCACTAGGACAAGATCGGGCGCGTACGGATATCGGCACCAAGCCAGTACAGCCGAAGAGCTTTAACGATATTATGCATCAGCAGGAAGAGATGCGGTCGATGGAGCAATTGCAGCAAAAGCTGCAAGATATTCATTTGCAGGGAGAACGGCTTTCCAGAGCGATGACGGTTCGGGAGCTTAAGCTGTACCGGCAGATGGTGAAGCAATTTTTGGAAGATACGGTTCGGCGCGGTATTGGACTTAAGGAAGTGCGGGGATTCGATCGCAGAGGGCGGACCAAGCGTTATAAGCTGCTTGATGAGATTGATGAAGCCTTGGTGGCAATGGGAGAGGAATTGCTTGCTACTGAGGAAGGGCATCTGGAATTGTTGCAAAAAATTGGCGATATACGCGGCATGTTAATTAATTTGTTCTATTAAGAAAGGAAAGACGATTATGAGCATCGAACAATTACCCGGTCAGCCTAAGGCAAAGCGAATTTTGTTGCATGCGCTGAAAAGCGGTAAGGTATCGCATGCTTATCTGTTTACAGGACCTCCGGGCAGTGGGAGAATGGCGATGGCTCAGGCATTTGCCCAAGCATTGTTTTGCAGCAGCGGCTCTGGCGATGCTTGCGGGGAATGTCTGGAATGTCGCAAATTCGAACATGGCAATCAACCGGATTTGCATATCATTGAGCCTGACGGACAATCGATCAAAATCGACCAAATTCGGGAGCTGCAGCGTGAGCTTGCTTATCGGAACAGCGGTACGGCACGCAAAGTATACATTATGAAGCGTGCAGAGACGATGACCTTGCAGGCTGCCAACAGTTTGCTTAAATTTCTGGAAGAACCGCAATCAGAGGTGGTTGCAATTCTGCTGGCGGACAACGGACAAGCTGTGCTGCCTACGATCCGCTCCAGAACGCAGTGGGTTCCCTTTTTGCCGCTAGCTCCAGGTGAAATGCTGCAAACTTTAACGGAGGAAGGCTTTCCGGCGCTATTGGCCAGAGCTGCCGTTCAACTTGCGTCCGGTTTGGATAGCTGCCGGGAAATTATCCAGCAGAATGAGTTTGCAGAAATGAGAAACGTAGTGATACAATTAGGCAAGGATAGTCTAACCCGATTCACCGCGGCGATGTTGACTGCCCAGCAGCGAGTATTCAAATCCGAGCTCGGCAATCAGCCGCAATTGCTGTTGTCGCTGCTCGTTTTGTGGTATAAAGACATGATTCATATTCAAGCAGGAAGACAGGAAGCAGTCGTTTTTATAGATCAAGTGGATTGGCTAAGCAAGCATGCGTTTGGACGATCAGCCGCTGGATGGGTGCAATGTATGGAGCATACGTTAGAGGCTGGCAAGCGCATTCGAGCTAATGTGGCGCCACAGCTGGCGATTGAGCAGCTGCTAGTGCGCATACAGGAGGGGTGATGGATTGTATAACGTCGTTGGCGTTCGTTTTAAGAAAGCGGGCAAAATATATTACTTTGACCCAGCTGAGCTCCCTGTCGATAAGGAACAGCATGTTATTGTAGAGACAGCGCGCGGAGTTGAGTATGGCAAAGTGGTGGTCGGACAGAAGCAAGTCGGTGAATCGGATGTTGTCCTTCCTTTAAAAAAAGTGATCCGCATAGCCGGTGACAACGACGCTAAAGTTGTAGAAGAGAATAAGGCGGCCGCGAAGAATGCTTTCGCTACTTGTCTCGACAAGATTAAAGATCATCAGCTGAAAATGAAATTAGTCGATGTTGAGTTTACATTTGACCGCAACAAAATTATTTTCTATTTTACAGCCGAGGGCAGAGTTGATTTTCGCGAGCTGGTCAAGGATCTGGCCAGTGTATTCCGTACCCGAATCGAGCTCAGGCAGATTGGCGTGCGCGACGAAGCGAAGATGCTCGGCGGTATTGGGCCTTGCGGCCGGATATTATGCTGTTCCTCTTGGTTGGGGGATTTTGAGCCCGTCTCGATCAAGATGGCCAAGGATCAAAATTTGTCCCTGAATCCGACCAAAATTTCCGGATTATGCGGCAGATTAATGTGTTGTTTGAAATACGAGCACGATAATTACGAAAGTGTTCGCGAAGAGCTGCCTGCAGTAGGCAAAATCGTCATTACATCATACGGTGAAGGAAAAGTAACCGGACTGAATGTTGGCGCTAAGACAGCCTTTGTACAGCTATTTGATGGCGGGAAGCCAAAAGAGCTTCCATTAGATGATGTTATAGTAAAATAGCTTAATCAGAAAAGGATCATATCTCGCAGGCCGAAAGTCCGGAGCAGAACCGTCTTTGGGGTGGGAATGTGAATAAAAATGATTTTTTTAATCGGGTGGAAGAATTGGAGGCGAAAGCAGGCAGCTTGCACCAGGAATTAGGTGAACTGAAAGAGCAGATCAAAAAGCTGCTGGAGGAAAACAAGCGCCTAAGTATCGAAAACCGCCAATTGCGCAAAATATTTAAACGGGAAACCGATGTCCACCGTCATACAGCGGCAGCAGCGCCTGCAACGGTGAGGAAGGTGTCGGTTGCAGCAGTCGCTGCAGCAAGCTCTGTAATGGAGGAAGATGTCGAGCAAGCTGAACAAGAACGGCTGGATGTACCCGGGCAGGTGACAGAAACAGTCGGCGTTGGAGAGGGCTACGACAATCTGGCTCGCCTCTATCATGAAGGTTTCCATATTTGCAATATATATTACGGACATTTGCGAACAGAAGGGGATTGTCTCTTCTGTCTGTCCTTTCTTAACAAATAAAGGTCGGCCAAACAGGACGACGATGATACGGAAGCACCGAATCGAGGCCGTCCTTTAGAAGGGCGGCCTCGCCCTATACATGCGACTATGCGGGAGGAGCAACAGCTGTGGTAAAGGAAGTGGTCTTGCAGCCTAATGAGCGGGTGGACGATTTATTGACACATGGGCTGCATATTATACAAAGCCGTGAAGTGTTCAGCTTCTCGATGGACGCAGTGCTGCTGGCCAGATTTGCCGGCGTACCGCTGCAAGGGAAGGTGCTCGATCTATGTACGGGCAATGGCGTTATCCCTTTGTTGCTGTCGACGCGCACGCAGGCCCAGATCGATGCTGTTGAAATACAGCCAAGGCTTGCCGATATGGCCAGACGCAGTGTAGAGTTGAATGAGCTGCAGCATCGCATACATATTCATGAAGAGGATTTACGCGAATATTTTGCGAATAATGGATACCAAGTATATGACGCGCTGACGATAAATCCGCCTTATTTGCCTGGTCATACCGGGGATAAAAATGACAATGAGCATTATGCGATGGCTCGTCATGAGCTCAACGGCTCGCTTGATGAAATTGTGGCTGCCTGCGCCAAGCTTGTCCGGACGGGGGGACGTGTATCGATGGTGCACCGCCCTTCCCGTTTTGTAGAAATTGTCGAAACAATGCGCAAATACCGTATGGAGCCGAAGCGGGTTCGCTTTGTCCATCCGCATGCGGATGCGGAAGCTAATATTGTGCTGATTGAGGCGGTAAGAGACGGCAAGCCTGATGTTAAGATTCTTCCGCCGTTAATTGTATATAATGAAGAAAGACAATATCATGAAGAAATTTACCGCATATATTATGGGGACAAGCGTCCATAAGAGAGGAAATGCAGCCAATTATGAATGTGCAGAAAAGTTTTGCGCAGCAGCATGAAGCAGGCAGAGAAGGAGCGGGGGCAGGAACGCTCTATTTGGTCGGTACGCCAATCGGGAACTTGGAGGATATGACATTTCGGGCGATTCGGATGTTGAAGGAAGCAAATCTCATTGCGGCCGAAGATACGCGGCAAACCCGCAAATTGCTTACTCATTTTGAAATATCGACCCGTCTTGTCAGTTATCATGAGCACAACAAAAAGGCTAGCGGAAATGAGCTGCTGCGATTGTTGGAGGAAGGGCAATCGATCGCTCTTGTCAGTGACGCAGGTTTGCCGGCGATCTCCGATCCAGGCGCTGATTTAGCCGCGGATGCTATAAAACGGGGAATTGCCGTCGTACCTGTACCTGGTGCTAATGCAGCGCTGTCAGCCCTTATTATGTCCGGATTACCGACTGAACGTTTCAGCTTTGTCGGCTTTCCTCCGCGTGAACGCAAGGCGTTAAGCCAGTGGCTGGACAATATGCGCAAGCTGGAAGGCACTATCATAGCTTATGAATCGCCGCATCGAATCGTCAAAACTTTAACAGCTGTTCAGGAGCACTGGGGAGAACGTCAGCTTGCTTTAGTTCGCGAATTGACTAAGCGGCATGAAGAAGCGGTTAGGGGAACCGTGTCAGAATGTATACAATGGCTGGAGGAGCATCCCCCCCAAGGAGAGTACTGTCTTGTAATCGCTGGATTTGATCCGGCGCTGCAGAGCGAAGGCGGGCATGCTGCTCAGGAACGGCCTTGGTGGGATGATCTGGAGCTGGAGGAACATGTAGGACGCTATGAGGCGCAAACAGGCAATCGAAAGGAAGCGATCAAGCGGGCGGCGGCCGATCGCGGAATACCCAAGCGCGAAGTGTATAATGCGCTGTTGAGGTAAAAAAAAGAAGAAGCGGCTGACGCCGTCTTCTTCTCCTGAGCATATAAGCGGTGAAAAAAAGGGCCTTCCTGATCGGGTTCTTGGCCAGGAAGGCAATAAAGGAGTATAAAAAGGTTAGAATTAACAAGTGCGGTAATTATATTATAACCGATCTTTCCGAATTTGTCTCTTATTTTGTCAGGGGAGTTGGCAATTCTATCAAACAATCATTGCAAACGATTTTCCCTTTGAAATAAGTTACATTTTCGGCATTGCCGCAGAAGATACATGCAGGTTCATATTTCTTGAGCATGATGCGCTCGCCGTCCACATAAATTTCCAGCGCGTCCTTCTCACCAATGCCAAGTGTACGACGCAATTCAATTGGAATTACAACGCGCCCAAGTTCATCAACCTTACGAACGATTCCTGTCGATTTCATCATAATAATATCCTTTCCCCTCTCAAACTACTGATTCGCCATTATTCGACAAAATTCTATCATTTCTTGTATATATAGTACCAACGTTTCCCAAAATAGTCAACATACAATTGATGGGGAATTCGCTGCAAATTATGAGTTATTACGATAGGAACAAGGTTATGCGCCAGCAGTTGCAGGCGGATTAATTGCTAGCAATTTGGAAAATGAAATACGACATTATTCGACAAATTTCTTGGTTCTTTTGTCGAATCGCTCTAGTGAATTGTCGAAAAAAATATAAAGGCTAGGAGGGGTTAAATTGGGGATCAGGCCGAGACCGCTTGCTGAAGAAAAGGTATTTAAAGATCCTGTTCACAAATATATTTATGTGCAGGATGAAATCATTTGGAAATTAATTAATACGAAGGAATTCCAGCGCTTACGAAGGATCAGGCAGCTTGGAACCTCTTATTTGACCTTTCACGGCGCAGAGCATAGCCGCTTTTCTCATTCGCTCGGCGTATACGAGATTACCCGAAAAATTATTTCCCAATTTGAGCGGGGAGGGTATGCAGATTGGCCCAAAGAGGAAAAGCTCGTCTCGCTATGCGCGGCGCTCCTGCATGACTTGGGACATGGTCCTTTTTCCCATTCTATAGAAGAGGTTTTTGAGACGCATCATGAGGAGTGGACATGCCGCATTTTATTAGAAGAAACAGAAATAAATGCAGTACTCCGGGAAGTTGATTCTGCCTTTCCGAAGCAAGTCGCCGATGTGATTTGTAAGTCATATGGGCAACCTATCGTTATAAGCCTTGTCTCCAGCCAGATGGATGCGGACCGGATGGATTATTTGCTGCGCGATGCGTATTTTACTGGTGTAAATTATGGCACCTTCGACCTTGAACGAATTTTGCGCGTGCTGCGTCCCCATAAGGGCAGAATAGTCGTTAAGGAGAGCGGCATGCATGCGGTAGAGGATTATTTGATGTCCCGCTATCAAATGTATTGGCAAGTTTATTTTCATCCGGTGACACGCAGCTCGGAAATTATTTTAAGGCAAATTTTCCGCAGGGCAAAAGAACTGCATCAGCAGGGATATTCCTTTAAGTGGATAATTGAGCCGCTCCGTCAATTGTTGGCAGGGACGATTGATGTCAAAAGCTATACAGCGCTGGACGAGGCCATGGTGCAGACAGCCTTTGGCCAATGGCAGTATGAGCAAGACGAGCTGCTGGTGGATTTGTGCGAACGGTTTTTAAATCGTAAACTGTATAAATATGTAACGATGGACGAAGCTAACGAGTCGTTATGGCAAAAGGCGCGCGAGCAAATGAGTCAGGCGGGATTGCCGCCGGAATATTATTTGGAAATTGATTTTCCGTTTGATTTACCTTACGATGTGTACCGGACAGGAGCGTCCTCAGCGGAAAAAGACGAAAAACCGCCTATTTTGCTGCTTGATCAAGAAGAGAGGCTATTTGAGATTTCGGCAAGATCCGAGATTATTCACTCGATTTCCGGATTACATCGCGGCAAATATCACTTATATTTTCCAGAAGAAATTTTACGAACAAAGGCGCATCAGCTCTCGAGGGATGTTCGGCAATTGTTTGGCTTTTAATAGAAGAAAGGGGATTTGGACAACAGCATGTTAATCGACACACATACACATTTGGACTCTTACAAATTCGACGAAGATCGCGCGGAAGTAATTGAGAGAGCATTCGCATCCGGGGTTGGCAAGTTAATCAATGTCGGATTTAATCGGGAGACGATCCCGACAACGATGAAGCTTGCCGAGCAGTATGAAAATATATATGCAGTGGTAGGCTGGCATCCGGTTGACAGCATTGACATGAAAGATGGAGATCTCGAATGGATTGCATCTTTATGCGATCATGAGAAGGTTGTCGCCATAGGTGAAATCGGGCTGGACTATCACTGGGATACATCCCCAAAAGATGTGCAGCAGCGTGTTTTTCGTCAGCAAATTGCCTTGGCCAAACATAAGAAAATGCCAATTGTTATTCATAATCGCGATGCGCATGAGGATGTTGTAAGGATTTTGAAAGAAGAAAATGCCCGCGATGTGGGAGGCGTTATGCATTGCTTCTCAGGAAGCTGGGAAACGGCCAAGCAATGTTTGGATATGAACTTTTATATTTCGTTCGGAGGGCCGGTAACATTTAAAAATTCTAGGGTACCGAAAGAGGTATTGGCTAAGGTTCCTTTGGACCGAATTTTGATCGAAACGGATTCCCCTTATTTGGCTCCTCATCCACATCGTGGAAAGAGAAATGAGTCATCTTATGTCCGTCATGTAGCCGAGACAGCAGCGGAAATAACAGGGAAATCAATGGAAGAAATTGCCAAAATAACATACGAAAATGCAATAAATTGTTTTGGCATTCGATGAAACAAGCTTTGAGAGCAAGAAAAAGAGACTAATATTGTGAAAAAACTAATTTTCTTATAGAAATTCACGCGGTTTTCACGAGTTTTTCCTTAAAATTCGTTAAAATCGTCATTTATCGCATCTTTACAATGTGCCGCAAAAGACGGTATCATTCATCTCAGAGCTCACGAAGCTGCAATTTGTATTTTCAAAATAATCGCTTAATCTCCAATCTGGAGAGCGGGGGAACCTGGTGCAGGCAGTTCGAAATTTTGAACATGCATGCCCGACATGATTTGGGGTGAATTTTGCGGCTGACCTTTTACTCGGAGGCAATCGGTCAGAAGCGAATAGGGCGACTCTCTCGCCCGAATCCGGCAGCTAACCTCGTAAGCGCAAATAGAGAGATCAACCTCGTGCATCTATTCATTCGCCATTTGCGAAAAAGCCACGAAAGAGATCCTCTGTCGTCGGCTTTTTTGTGATCTAGAATTATAAACTTCCATTCGGCTTATAAATTCTAAGCATCACCTTGAGAAACATCTCAGTCTTTTACAGACCAATGAATCTGTTTCTTCTCGTAATTTTGAATATTATTCTATCTGACGACATAGGGTGTAAGGCGGAGGTGAATGGTAGCACAATCGAGGCAGCGTGCCAGACACGCTATAATCTAACTTAGTCACGTCAAATTCAATCATGCGTAATTCGACGGCGGGACTATGTAAGGAGGACCGATGGAGTGGGCGAACCCAAGATTAAGGACACCCATGAGAAACGATCATCCAGCATGTCTTTCGCATTGCGATGGAAGCATGAGAACTTGCGTTTAATTGTACTAAGCGCTATGATCTCGATCGCTATGACTTTCATGTTTTTGGTGTTGTTGTACGGAACGGCTGACAAGCGCGTATCCGTAGTATTGAACGGACAGGAAAATATTGTTTCGACCAAACAATTGGTCCTTCAACGCCTACTGGATGAACAAGCCATTAAGATTGGACCGCATGACGAAGTGTCCATTCCACTGAACGCGGGAATTAAAGACGGTGATCGGATTGTTGTCGATCAAGCAGTCCCGCTGCAGGTTAAGGCTGACGGCAAAGTAAGAACGTTGTACACGACAGAAAAGACGATAAAGGAAGCGGTCGATAAAGCCAATATATCGATCCGTAAAGAGGATAAAGTATTTCCTTCGTTGGAGAAGACGATTGAGCCGAATATGACGGTCACGGTCGTCAGAATCGACAAGCATCGTTTGTCGCGTGAATATGCTCTGCCTTATTCGATTGTGAAGAAAGAAGATCCCGAACTTGAGAAAGGGAAGGAGAAGCTAATTCAGGTCGGTAAGGAAGGCAAAGTAGTCAAGCAATACGAAAAGGTGTTTGCCGATGGCAAACTGGTCAATCAAACCTTCGTTACGAAATTGTCCCAAGAGAATGCCGTCAACCAAATCGTTGCTGTTGGAACGAAGAAAGAGGAGCCGCCAGTGCAAATTTTAGCGGCCGCAGCCGATGATTCGGATTCTTCAGGTGCGACGGTTACGAAGCAGGGCGTCACTTTCAAAGCGAAAAAAGTATTGAAAAATGTGACCTTAACAGCCTATTCAGCCGGCGTAAATGATACGGGCAAGGGCAAAGGCCATCCTGATTATCGTATTACAGCGTCGGGTGCTCGCGTCAAAGAAGGGCATACCATTGCTGTCGATCCTAAGGTCATTCCGCTTGGCTGGTGGGTTTACATTGAGGGTATCGGCTTCCGCCGCGCGGAAGATACCGGTGGTGCGATTAAGGGGAAAATAATTGACGTTTTTATTGAGAGCGAGAAGAGCGTCAGAAAATTTGGCCGTAAAAAAGGCTATACCGTACATGTAATTGGACCGAAAAAGCCTGATTCCATTTAAGCGATAGCAGGAATCTTAATGAGCGTTGTCATAAATTTATCGTATTTCGCATCGAAATATGCCATTATAAGAAGAGGCGCAGCCTCTTCTTTTTGATTTGCCCAAGTTCGGAGGAAACAGGAAAAATGATACATGAAATTATTGTGGTCGAAGGCAAGGATGACACAACAGCCATTCAGCGCGCTGTACAGGCTGAGACGATTGAGACAGGCGGCTCGGCGATTGGAGAAGCAGTGCTAAGACGTGTAGAGCTGGCGAAAGAGCGTCGCGGCGTTATTATATTTACTGATCCCGACCATGCCGGCGAACGCATCCGGAAAATCGTCTCGCAGCGGGTTCCGGGCTGTAAGCATGCTTTTTTGCCGCAGGAAGAAGCGTTCTACAAAGGTGATATAGGCGTTGAAAATGCTTCGCCGGAAGCCATTAGAAGGGCGCTGGCTAATGTACGGACAGAAGCGGTTGACGGACAAGCAGCTCCCCAACCAGAAGTAACCTGGGAAATGATGATGGAAGCAGGGCTTGTCGTGAGCTCGGACGCTTCAGAGCGCCGCTTGTTAATGGGCAATTTGCTTGGCATCGGGTATGCTAACGGCAAGCAGTTCTACAAAAGATGTGTCATGTTCCGAATAACCCGGGAGGAATTCGATCAAGCTAGGCTGCAAATGGAACGGGAAATCGGAGGGAAAGGCTCATGAAGCAGCTTGAAGTAGCAACACCTAAAAGAACGAAAGATATTATTGCAAAGTACGGTTTTTCTTTTAAAAAGAGCTTGGGTCAAAATTTTTTGATCGATCAAAATATATTGCATAAAATTGTGGCTGCGGCAGATCTGAATGGCTCAAAGGGAGCGCTGGAAATTGGTCCCGGGATCGGCGCATTGACGCAGCATCTGGCAGATACGGCCGCTCAAGTAACGGCAATTGAAATCGATGACCGGCTCATTCCGATCCTTCAGGACATTTTCGCGGAAAGCGAGAATGTGCATATTGAGCATGGCGATGTGCTGAAGCTGAATCTGGCGCAATTGATTGAGCGGCAATTTGCTGATTGTACAGGAGTTAGTGTTGTTGCTAATTTGCCTTATTATGTCACAACCCCAATTGTAATGAAATTACTGGAAGAGAAACTCCCGCTTGAAAATATTGTTATTATGATTCAAAAAGAAGTAGCGGAGCGAATGGCAGCAAGCCCGGGCAGTAAAGCTTACGGCAGCTTAAGTGTAGCCGTACAGTTCTATTGCATCCCTGAGCTGGTCTGTACGGTGCCGCATACGGTCTTCATACCGCAGCCTAATGTTGATTCGGCAGTGATCAAGCTGCGGCTGCGGGAGGCGCCTCCAGTCGATATAGAGGATGAAGCGCATTTTTTCCGCACCGTGCAGGCAAGCTTTGCCCAGCGCCGCAAGACGATGGCGAACAATCTCACGGCCTGGCTTGGCAAGGAGCAGCGCGAGCAATCGCTGGCTATCTTGGAGGAGTGCCAGATCGATGCGTCGCGGCGCGGAGAAACGCTGACCATTGCTGAATATGCCGTCTTAAGCCGGGCGCTGATTAAAGCCGGTCTGGGTGTATAATATTTCGACGTATGACGGCGGCAAATTGTTTCATCGGGCGCTCAAAAAATTTTAGTGAGAATGTTCACCAACCTTTCGTTCTGCCCATAGGATAGACGAAGAGGTGATTGCCCATGAAACAAGGGGATTTGGTCATACGCAAGTCGTATGGCGGGGACGTCCTTTTTCGAATCGCAAAATTGAATAAACAATTGGCTACGCTAAAGGGCACGGATTACCGGCTCATCGCAGATGCGCCGATTCCCGATTTATTGCTTATACCGGATCCAGAGGAGGCAGCTCCATCCAAGCAGGTGCGCATCAAAGTAGACGAGTCAACACAGCGTATGCGCCAGGAGCGTCAGCAGCAGCAGCGGAAGGTGCAGCAAGACGAGGAGAAGATGGGGCGAGCCTTAAATCATAATGCCCCTTATTTTGAAGTGCCCGGAAAAGTGCTGCATCTGGATGGCGATGCCAGCTATTTGCACAAAAGTATGGATCTTTACAGACAGATGCGGGTACCGGCTCAAGGTTTGCATGCCCACGAATCCCAAATGCCGGCGATTGTGCAGCAGCTGCTGCCGCAGATTAATCCGGACATTCTTGTTATAACAGGTCACGACGGCGTGCTAAAGAAGCGGGAGACGCATGATCTATACAACTTGGCCAGCTATAAAAACTCACAAAATTTTGTTAATGCGGTTCACATCGCCAGACAATACGAAAAAAGTCATGATGGTCTCATTATTGTGGCAGGGGCGTGTCAATCGCATTTCGAAGCTTTGCTGCAATCGGGGGCCAACTTTGCCAGTTCTCCAGGGCGTGTGCTGATTCATGCGCTTGACCCTGTATATATTGCGATCAGGGCGAGCTATACGAGCATGAGGGAGACGATCGATCTGGCCGATGTCATTCATGGCACTATTAGCGGCATTGACGGCGTGGGCGGAATTGAAACTAGGGGGAAATATCGGGTAGGTTTACCTAGGCCAAAAACGTTAACGGGTGTCAAGCCAACTGTATAATATGCCACAATTCAAATGATTTATGCATAAATTTAACTTTTCATATTGACAGAGTAATTAACCGACTGTTATAATATAAAATTTTGACAAACTGCCTCTTCCGCGTTATAATGGACAAGGAAAGAGGTGGTAGTGGACAATGGCAAAAAATGCGCTGTTGGAAATCAAACGCAGTTTGGAGGCTCATGTCGGCTCCAAGATTCGTCTCCGTGCTAACGGGGGCCGCCGAAAGACCATCGAAAGAACAGGTGTACTTGAAGAGATCTACCCTTCTGTCTTCATTGTGAAACTGGATCAGGAACAACATGCTTTCAAGCGTGTTTCTTACAGCTATGCCGACATTTTGACCGAATCGGTCGAAGTGATGGTGGATAGCGATGACGGACAGGTTCGCATCACTTATTTGCAATAACGCCTAAAGCTTCATGTCAATAGGATTTGCTTTTTGGATACGGTGCTTGCTGCGCCGGCTAATCTTTATTTCTGCTGCTGCAGAAAAGGGGGAATGCCAGCGTATGCCAGGACCGTGTTCTTATTTTTCCAGCGGAACGCTGCCGCTTAATTCGCATGACGTTCGGTATTTCATTGCATACTAAGCTTATCTTGATGAGCGAAGGAGGGTAATGATACGATGAGCCGAAGACGCCGCAGTATAATGAGTGAGCAGCTGAAGCAGGAATTAGCAAAGGACCTGGGCTTTTACGATACAGTACAAAAAGAAGGATGGGGCGGTATACGCGCCAAGGACGCAGGCAACATGATTAAGCGCGCCATTCAGCTGGCCGAGCAGGCGGCTGCACAGTCCTATACTGCACAGGCCGCTAACCAGCCGGGGCAAGCCGCTCGTCCGGCCATGCCGCAGCAGACATGGCGGCAGACGGCGCCAATGCCGCAACAGCGCCCTGTGCAGCAGCCGTATGGAACACAGCAGCGGACGACTGCCACTATGGCCCATCAGCATGCAACGGGCTTTATGCCATATATGAACACACAGATGACAAGCCAGCAGCAAGCCAATACACCGCCAAATTAATGACCGCAAGGCGCCATCGCAGCGGTTTTAAAAGCTAGGACGCCAGCAGATGGGAGCTTCTGCTTGTAATGCGTCTTAGCTTTTCTTTTTTTCTTTTGTTAAAATAGAGACTAATGGTGATATAAAGTCAACGGAAATGAACGGGTGAAGATGACGAATGAAAATTTATGAGAAGGCCCCGGCTAAAATCAACTTGATGCTTGATGTGCTGCGCAAACGCGAAGACGGGTTTCATGAAGTGGAAATGATTATGACAATGGTCGATCTCGCCGACCGGCTGGAGATGGAAGAGCTGCCGCGCGACAGCATCATGATATCGAGCCAGGCTGGCTATATACCGCTAGATGAAAAAAATTTGGCGTTTCAGGCAGCGAAGCTTATTAAAGAGCGCTACGACGTCCGTAGAGGGGTCTACATTCATCTGGATAAGAAAATACCGGTTGCAGCCGGTCTGGCAGGCGGAAGCAGCGATGCGGCTGCTACGCTGCGTGGATTGAACCGGCTGTGGGATCTGGGGATTTCGCAGCAGGAACTGGCCGAACTGGGAGCGGAGCTTGGATCGGATGTGCCGTTTTGTGTGACGGGGGGAACGGCTTTAGCTACCGGACGCGGGGAACTGCTGCAGCCAATCGACAATCCGCCGCAATGCTGGGTGGTGCTGGCGAAGCCGCCGATTAATGTATCGACAGCCGATGTGTATGGGCGTTTCAATGTTGCGGCTTTGCGGGAGCATCCTTCCGCTGCCGATATGATAAAGGCAATTGCTGACCATTCCTTCTCTGCAGTATGCAGCCAGCTAGGCAACGTGCTTGAGTCGGTGACATTGCAGCTTTACCCCGAGGTAAGGCAGCTCAAAGAAAGCATGCATCGTCTAGGGGCTGACGGTGTGCTAATGTCGGGCAGCGGACCGACTGTTTTCGGCTTAGTCAGCAAAGAAGCCAAAGTTTCACGCATTTATAACGGTTTACGTGGATTTTGCAAGGAAGTATATGCAGTCAGAATGCTCACATAACTGCTGCATATCTTGATTAAATCCGTATAAAAATGATATATTATGTGTATAATATTCGGATTTTTGGCGAAGGGGAATGGCCGTGAAGAAGTTGAAGCGAAGTGCAAGACTCGTGGAAATGACACAGTACTTGCTAACGCGTCCTCATACTTTAATTTCGCTAACAGCGTTCGCCGATCGTTACCAGTCGGCGAAATCGTCCATTAGTGAAGATCTTGCCATCATCAAGGAAGTGTTCGAACAAGAGGGGCTCGGCGAGCTTCAGACTCTTGCGGGCGCGGCCGGCGGTGTGAAGTACCTGCCGAAGATGAACAAGACACAAGCGAAAGAAATTATAGAGCAAGTATGTCATCAGCTTGAGCAGCCGGAAAGAGTGCTTCCGGGCGGCTATTTGTACATGACAGATATATTGGGACAGCCGCTTCTGCTTGCTGAAATCGGGAGAATGTTCGCAACCGCTTTCGCCGGCCGCGATATTGATGTCATCATGACGGTGGAGACCAAGGGGATTCCGCTTGCCTATGCGACAGCAGCCCATATGAATTTGCCCGTAGTTATAGTGCGCCGGGACAATAAAGTAACGGAAGGCTCGGCAGTCAGTATCAATTATGTGTCCGGATCGACGAAGCGTATTCAGACCATGTCATTGGCGCGGCGGGCATTGAAAGAAGAGGCAAGGGTGCTCATTATCGATGACTTTATGAAGGCCGGTGGGACGGTACAGGGGATGATCGACCTGCTCCATGAGTTTAAGGCTAAGGTAGCGGGGGTCGGCGTTCTGGTGGAGTCTGGCGAGCTGGGGACAGAGGAGCGCTTGCTTGAGGATTATATATCCCTTGCTAAGCTGACGGCAGTCGATTTGCGGACGAAGCAGACAACTATAGTGCCGGGTAATTTTTTTCAGTAAATGACCTTGTCTAGAAAAGTTTGCACTGTCCGGCCCGGACAAGTTTAGGGGCGATATGTTTCGCGGATTTGTGAATTTTAGAAGATAATTCTTTTATTGGAGGCGTAGGGGCATTATGGAAAACCTTAAACCGCAAGTCGTTTCTACAGATCAAGCGCCGGCAGCGATCGGCCCTTATTCACAGGCTGTTCGTCTTGGCAATCTGCTGTTTACATCAGGGCAAATCCCGTTGAAGGCGGACGGCACTTTAGTCGAGGGCGGCGTTGAGGAGCAGACACACCAGGTTTTTCAGAACCTGAAAGCTGTTTTGGCAGCAGCCGGCGCTGATTTTTCGGATGTCGTAAAGGCGACTGTATTTATTAAAGATATGAATCAGTTTGCAGAAGTGAATGCGATTTACGGCACCTATTTTGGCGATCATAAACCTGCACGCTCGACGGTGGAGGTTGCCCGTCTTCCAAAGGACGTACTTGTCGAAATTGAATTAATTGTATCGATATAAGTCGAATAAGATCGAATAATTTGTATTTCAAAAAAAAATTATAAAAAAAGGTATTTTTTTACCAAAAACAAGAAGGATTTTGCATCGGAATGTGGAAGTATACACCAAGTCTTCGATAGGCAAAGGTGGTGAACACAGTGCAAATTACCGATGTCAGACTCCGCCGTGTAAATTCTGAAGGACGCATGAAGGCTATTGCTTCGATTACTATTGACAATGAATTTGTTGTTCACGATATTCGTGTGATCGACGGCAACAATGGTATGTTCGTAGCAATGCCAAGCAAGCGAACTCCGGATGGAGAGTTCCGCGATATCGCGCACCCGATTTCTTCAGCAACTCGCGAAAAAATCCAAGCTGCTGTACTCGCTGAGTATGAGCGTGCCGCGACAGAAGAAGAAGTAATTGAAGAGGGAGCGTAATGAAGCGCTTAAGAAATCGGACGGAGGACCCCTTTCTGAGGATTGCCTCCGTTCGCGGGCAAGTCCCGAACAATGGAATGGAGAACATATCGCAGTCATTTCTTCCTAATGCTATTTACGGAGGGAACGATGCGGCATAAAAGGAGAGAGCCGGCAGGCTCTCTCAGCCTGTTGGCATTGTGCCAGCAGGCTTTTTTTGCTTTTATAGAATTATATGTTTTACCTGATAAATTCTATTAAGCCCGTGGCAAAGCGTTACAGAAAAAAAGGAAGATTTCCCAGCTGCTATAAGACTGAGGGTTCTTTTCTTTTGTGTATGAATACGCTATAGTCAGTAGAGAATTAGTTCAGTTGACTCCGCCAATTATCGTAATGGAAGCTAGACTAACAGAATGTGGAGGGAATTCTTGTGAAAGTAATGGCAATCATACTTGCGGCCGGTCAAGGCAAGCGAATGAAATCAAAATTATATAAAGTGCTGCATCCTGTATGCGGCAAGCCGATGGTCGGACATGTGCTGCAAACAGTCAAGGAAGCCAACTGTGAGCGCACAGTCGTCGTTGTCGGCCACGGCGCTGAAGCGGTCCAGGCTTATGTAGGCGAGGGGGCCGAGTTTATCCTTCAGGAGCAGCAGCTTGGCACAGGCCACGCCGTCCGCCAGGCAGAAGGTTTGCTCGCTAAGGAAGCAGGCACAACTGTTATTCTGTACGGCGATACGCCGCTTGTTACGGCAGATACGATCAAATCACTTTTAGAGCTTCACACTAGCAAAGGAGCAGCGGCGACGGTGCTTACGGCTGTCGTGCCGAATCCGCAAGGCTTGGGGCGGATGATACGCGATCAATCCGGACAAGTTCAGCGGATTGTAGAGCAAAAGGACTGCACACCCGAGCAGGCGGCTATTACAGAAATTAATACAGGCATGTACTGCTTCGACAATATCAAATTGTTCGAGGCGCTCAAGCAGGTTAAAAATGACAACGCCCAAGGCGAGTATTATTTGACGGATGTCATTGAAATTTTGAATCAAGCTGGAGAGAAGGTAGAAGCCTTCTGCGCGCCTGATTATGCAGAGGGCGTCGGCGTCAATGACCGGGTAGGGCTGGCGGAAGCCGAGCAGTTAATGCGGACGCGCATCGTGCGCCGCCATCAAATTAATGGCGTGACCATTATCGATCCGGCAGCGACCTATATCGAGGCGGACGTTACAATCGGGGCAGACACAGTCATTTATCCGGGAACGATGCTGCGCGGCTCAACATCAGTAGGCACGGACTGCGTCATCGGACCTAATACTGAGCTTGCGGACACGATCATTGGCGATGAAGTTGAGGTGAAGCACTCGGTTCTAACTTCGGCATCTGTGGGCAATAAGAGTGCAGTGGGGCCATTTGCTTATCTTCGTCCGGGAGCTAAAGTCGGTGCCCGCTGTAAAGTTGGCGACTTTGTAGAGCTGAAAAATGCCGAGCTGGGAGATGGCACCAAAGTTTCGCATCTGAGCTATGTAGGCGACGCCAAAGTGGGACGCGATGTAAATATTGGCTGCGGAGCTATTACAGTAAACTACGACGGCTACAACAAAGGGTTGACCGAGATTGGAGACGAGGCCTTTATCGGCAGCAACGTAAACCTTATCGCTCCAGTGAAGGTTGGCGACAGTGCCTATGTAGTAGCCGGTTCGACGATTACTCATGATGTGCCTGCTGGCGATTTGGCAATTGCCCGCGAGCGCCAGGTGAACAAAGCGGGATACGCCGAAAAAATTCGCAAGCGTGCTAAAGCAAAAAAAGAGAACACTAGTAAGCAATCATAGAAATCACGTAGTTTAAATAACCGGTCAGTTTGCGCAGATGCCATCGATGGCTCAAGGGCTGATCGGTTTTTCTCATTCAGCAAGGCGGATAAAGGCTCATACAAATGGGGAAATATATAGAAGTGCTTAATGAGTGAAAAATTGCAGGGAGGCTTCTACATATGACCCTATTACTTAAAGCTGACGCAAGAAAAGCAGGCTCGCGCGGCGCGTTGAATCAATTGCGGCAGAAGGGACAGATTCCAGGCGTGGTCTATGGAAAGAAGATAGGACAACCGCTGCCCGTCTCAGTCTCGGAAAAGGAGCTGCTGAATATTATTCGCACCCATCCAAATGCTGTGCTTGAATTGCAGCTGGCCGGCGGCAAGCAGCCTGCAATGCTGGCTGAGATTCAGCGCGATCCGTTGTCTGGCTCTGTCCTTCACATTGATTTCCATCAAATCGATATGAATGAAGAGGTTAAAGCCGCGGTACGGATCGAATGGACCGGCGAAGCTCAGGGGGTAAAAGAAGGCGGTATTCTGCAAGCCATGCTGCATGAAATTGAGGTGCAATGTTTGCCGGACCGTCTTCCGGAAGCGATTGAAATCGATATTTCACAGCTGCAGGTGGGTGAAAATCTGCTGGTAAGCTCACTCGAGCTGCCGGCAGGTGTAAAAGCCAAAATGGATCCAGATCAGGTTGTGGTAACAATACTGGCGCCGCAGAAAGATACGGGCACTGATATTGAAGAGCGATTGATGGAAGAGAAGGAAATGCCGGCAGCGGCAGAATAACGAGAACAAGGGCCGCCTGCGGGCAGCCCTTTTAATTTTTCAATATCCAGGCCGGGAAACAAAGGTAAATTGCATGCGGTTGTAGAACACATTATTAACCTTAACGAAGCCTTGAGAAAATTGCTCAATATAGCCGATATCGCTATGATCTTTGCCGCAGTAGATTTGTACGGGCACTTCGTGGTCGCGATGATCTTTAAAATGAAAGTCGGCGAAAATTAATTGACCGTTCGAATACATCAAACGACGCTCCTTTTTTAAATAATATATAGTTGGCACTCAGCCGTTCTATAATGATGACAATTTACAAGGCGGATTCGTTGCATTATTACAAAAAGTTTACAAAATAATTTGCTGGATTATGGCGAAAAGAGGCAAGAAAAATAAAAATTGCTGGAAGTTTAGTGGGAAATAAGCTGATTTCGGCAAAGCAGTAGGAGTGAACAGCATCAATGAAATGGATTGTTGGGTTGGGAAATCCGGGTACGGCTTATGCCGGCACTCGTCATAATGTAGGTTTCATGGCTGTAGATGCGCTCGCCAAACGGCTTGGCATCAATGTGACGCAAAGCAGAAGCAAAGCTCTGGTGGGCGAAGGGCATGCCGGCGGCACGAAGGTGGTGCTGCTGAAGCCGATGACCTATATGAATTTGTCAGGCGAAGCCGTTAGAGGGTATATGGATTATTACAAGGCAGACATTGAGGATCTGATTGTTATTTACGATGACCTGGATACAGAGACGGGAAAAATCCGGCTGCGTTATCAAGGAAGCGCCGGCGGTCATAACGGCATCAAATCGATTATCCAGCATACGGGGACGCAGCAATTCAATCGCATCAGGATGGGGATTTCCCGTCCGCAGCCTGGCATGAATATCGCGGATTACGTCCTGTCGGCTTTTGCGAAAAGCGAAGCTCCACTAATTGCCGAGATGATTGAGCGGACATGCGATGCGCTCGAATTTTCCTTAACAAATTCATTCGACAAGACGATGGCCAAATTTAACGGGTGATCCGTTAAACTTTGACTAAATCGGGCATACTGGGGGTATAACGAATCTTCAGGAGGCATACTATGGCTGTAAACTATATTTGTCGGCACTGTAAAACTGAAATCGGAACGATCCGGGACTCTCATGTGTCAGAGCTGCAGCTAGGCTTCCATTCCTTGACCCTCGAAGAGCGCAGCGATATAATAGCGTATAACCCGAATGGAGATGTTACAGTCACAATCATCTGTGATTATTGCCGTGAGGCGCTGGAAGCTAACCCGGAACTGGCTCTTGTAGCCAATCCGCTCCAGTGAACGGGGAATGGCAGAAGCTTTGCGGAGTCTTGGCATTAAGGCCGAGGCTCCTTTTGTGAATTGCAAAATTAACCGGACGCAGCCGCGTCCGCTTGTGGAATGAAATGAGGTGCCTGTGCGTTGAAAGCATTGTTGTCGGCTTACGCCGAAGATACAGATTTCCAGACAATTGTAACCGGTATTCAGAGAGGAATGCGCGAGCAGCTCGTATCGGGACTTGCGGGATCGTCTCGGCAAGTCATGATTGCAGCGCTATCCCGGCAGCTGAAGCGGCCGATGCTGGTTGTCACACATAATATGTTCGCTGCGCAGAAGATTGCTGAGGATTTGCTGGAATGCTTGTCGCAAGATGAAGTGCTGCTTTATCCTGCTAATGAACTTGTCGCAGCGGAAGCGGCCATCTCGAGCCCGGAAACGCTGGCTCAGCGGATGGACGTACTGGTTCAACTTTCGCTAGGCTATCGGGGCGTAGTCGTCGTGCCGTTGTCCGGGGTTCGGCGTTATTTACCGATTCCGGAAGTTATGGCTGCAGCGCGCATCGAGCTGAAAGTGGGCGAGACGCTGCCGATGGAAGCGTTTTTACATCGGATGGTCGAGCTTGGCTATGTACGTGTCGATAAAGTAGAAAGCAAAGGCGAAATGAGCGTGCGCGGCGGAATAGTAGATTTATACCCGCTAACCTCGCCGCATCCATATCGCATTGAATGGTTTGACGATGAAATTGATTCCATTCGTTCCTTTGATGCTGCTGATCAGCGTTCCATCGAGAAGCTGGATAGCTATACGATAAGGCCGTGCCAGGAACTGCTTGCCGATGGGCAGCGGTTTGAAATTGCCGAACGGGCGGCATCCGAGCTGCTGGAGCAGCAACTGCTGAAAATGACAGACCGTGCGGCTAAAGATCGCCTGCGGACCGAAATTGGAGCAGAGCTGGAGAAGTTAAGGCAAACGCAACATTTTCCTGAAATTTATAAATATGTTTCTCTGCTTTACCCTGAACGATGCACATTATTCGACTATATGGCAGAGGATACGCTGCTAATATATGACGAGCCTACCCGGCTTATTGAGACGGGGCGGCAATTGGAGCGGGACGAAGCGGAATGGGCTACTCATCTGCTGCAAAACGGAAAATCGCTTCCGGGCTTTACGCTAGCTCGTCCTTCAGAAGAAATTTTGTACCATCGTCCGTTTCCGACGATCTTTTTGTCGTTGTTTTTACGGCAAATTCCCCACACACAGCCGCAAAATATTTTGAATGTCGTCAGCCGCGCGATGCAGAACTTTCATGGGCAGATGAACGTGCTGAAGGCGGAGATGGAGCGGTGGCGCAAGGCGGGCGCCAATGTAATCATGCTGGCAGGCAATGCCGAGCGTATGGAGCGAATGCGGCGCGTCTTGCAGGATTACAATATTGAGCCTCCAGAGCTGATTGAAGGCAATCTGCAGGCTGGCTTTGAGCTGCCCTCCATTCACCTTATTGTCATTACAGAAGGCGAGATGTTCTCGCAGAAGCAGCGCAAAGTGCGGCGAGTCGACAAAAAGGTGGACAATGCTGAGCGGATCAAAAGCTATACCGAGCTGAAAATCGGCGATTATGTCGTTCATCAAAATCACGGCATCGGCAAATATGTCGGGATTGGCACACTCGAAATTGCCGGTATTCACAAAGACTATATTCATATTTTGTATGCCGGCGGCGACAAGCTGTCTGTACCGATCGAGCAAATCGATCTGATTCAGAAATATGTCGGTTCTGAGGAGAAGGAACCGAAGATATACAAGCTGGGCGGTACGGAGTGGACCCGGGTCAAAAATAAAGTACGCTCCTCTGTGCAAGATATAGCGGATGATCTCATCAAGCTTTATGCCGACCGGCAAGCGACGACCGGTTTTGCTTTTGGCACGGATACGCCCTATCAGAAAGAATTTGAAGAGATGTTCCCTTATGAAGAGACGCGGGATCAGCTGCGGGCGATCGAAGAAATTAAGAAGGATATGCAGACAAGCCGTCCGATGGACCGTCTGCTTTGCGGCGACGTAGGCTACGGCAAGACTGAGGTTGCTGTCCGGGCGGCGTTCAAGTCGGCCGTCGAAGGCAAACAGGTAGCTATTTTGGTGCCGACGACCATTTTGGCGCAGCAGCACTATGAGACGTTCCGTGAGCGATTCTCGGAGTTTCCGTTCAATATTCAAGTGTTAAGCCGCTTCCGCTCGCGAAAAGAGCAAACGGAGACGATGAAGGGCTTGAAGGCCGGCACAGTCGATGTTGTAATCGGCACTCACCGCCTGCTGTCGCAGGATATTATTTTTAAAGATCTCGGCTTGCTCATTATTGACGAGGAGCAGCGCTTTGGCGTGTCGCATAAAGAAAAACTCAAGCGGCTCAAAACCAATGTCGACGTGCTGACGCTTACGGCTACGCCAATTCCGCGCACACTCCATATGTCGATGCTTGGCGTTCGCGATTTGTCCGTTATCGAGACGCCCCCGGAAAACCGTTTTCCGGTACAAACCTATGTCGTCGAGCATAGCCCGTCGCTCGTGCGCGAAGCGATCGAACGCGAGCTGGCGCGCGGCGGTCAAGTCTACTACCTGTACAATCGCGTCCAGGGGATTTATCAGATGGCCGAGCATATTAATATGCTGGTGCCTGATGCGCGGGTGGCCGTCGGACATGGCCAGATGTCGGAGCAGGAGCTGGAGAAGACAATTCTCGATTTCCTTGATGGCGAGTCGGATGTCCTCGTCAGCACCAGCATTATCGAGACAGGCGTCGATATACCGAATGTAAATACACTGATCGTGCACGATGCCGACAAAATGGGACTTTCCCAGCTCTATCAGCTGCGGGGAAGAGTCGGGCGCTCCAATAGAATTGCCTATGCCTACTTTACCTACCAGCGCGATAAGGTGCTGACTGAAGTGGCGGAGAAGCGCTTGCAATCGATCAAGGAATTCACCGAGCTTGGCTCCGGGTTCAAAATCGCAATGCGGGATTTGGCGATTCGCGGAGCGGGCAACTTGCTGGGTGCGGAGCAGCATGGCTTCATTGCGTCTGTTGGCTTTGATTTGTATTCCCAGATGCTGGCTGATGAAATCGCCAAACGCAAAGCGGGCATGGAAGGTGCTGAAGGGCAGCCGCCGGAAAAGGAAATTACGACTTCGATCGATATGAGCGTCGATGCATACTTGCCCTCGTCGTATATTTACGATAGCATACAGAAGATAGAGATTTACAAAAAAGTTGCCACCGCCCGTTCTTTGGAAGAAGCGGAAGATCTGCGCGATGAGCTAATCGACCGTTTTGGCGACTTGCCGCAGTCGGTAGATAATTTACTGACAGTGTCTAGACTGAAAATGATCGGAGCTGCATGCGGCATCGAGCAAATTTCCGGACGGGGCGACGAAGTAACGATGAAGTTCGCGGAAAGCGAGAAGAAGCGATTCGATACAAAAAAAGTCGACCAGCTCTGCTTGCAATTCGAGAACCGGTTCAAGCGAGCGACCGGGCACGAGCCTAATCCCATTATTCAGTTGCGCGGCAAAGGACTGGACATGGAGCAAAAGCTGGAGCTGCTGGAGCGTTTCTTGGCACAGTACAAAGACACCATTCAATTGAAAGGGGAATTACAGAATGTTGCGCACTAAACGATTCAGAAAAGGAATGCTCATCGCAATTGCAGCGATGCTCGTAATTGTGCTGGCAGCAGGTTGCGGCAAGAAAGCGGAGACGGAAAGCAATACAGGCAAAGGGAGCAATAAACCTCCTGAAGCGGGGCAAACAACGCCGGGTGAAAAAGACGGCAAAGTTATTGCTACGTACAAGGATGGTACAGTTACTGAGGCGGAATTTGATAAGTATACGAAGTTCATGTCGGTTATGGATCAGCAAGCGGCCATGTATTTGAGCATCCCGCAGATGAAGGAACAGTTTCTGCGCGAGTACATCGGATACAAAATTTTGGAAAGCCGCAGCACGAGTTTGAGTGACGACGAGAAGAAGAAAATCGACGAAGAAGCCAACGCTTATTACAACGACAAAATAAAACCGGCGCTGGAGCAAAATGAAGCGATTAAAAAGACACTTGCAGATGCAGGTATAGACGAAGCCTTCTTTAAAGCCTATTTCAAACAAATGAATACGATCGGTATGGCAGAAGAAAAGAAAGTAACAGAGGATGCGATCGCCAAAAAGTTTGAAGAAAGCAAGGATGGCTTGAATGTCGCTACAGTCCGTCATATTCTTGTGATGTCGGGCGATCAGGGCGAAGTAAAGCGTACGGACGAAGAAGCGCTCAAACGCGCCAAGGAAGTGAAGAAGCTGCTGGAGGAAGGCGGCGACTGGACGAAGCTGGCCAAAGAATACTCCGATGACGGCGGTTCTAAGGACAAAGGGGGCCTGTACGAAAAGCAGCAAACCGGCGGCTGGGTGCCTGAGTTTAAAGAAGCAGCCAATACGCAAGAAATCGGCAAAATTGGCGAGCCTGTAAAAACTTCTTATGGCTATCACATTATTAAAGTGGAAGAGCGCGAAATGGCAAGCCTGGAAAAAGACAAAGAAACGGTTAAGCAAATGATCGTTTCCGAAAGTATTGGGAAGTTTATGCAGGACGAGCTGCCTGGACTGATTACCAAGATTGACTTGCCTCAGGAGGAAGCACCGAAGCCGGAGGAAGGCAACAAAACGGATGGGGCGGATAAAGGCACAACAAACGAAGGCAGTAAAAATGACGGCGCTAAAAATGATCCCGGCAATAAAGACGACGCAGCTAAAGATGGCGGAGCCAAAGATGATGCTGCGAAAGATGGCGCGGATAAAGAAGATACAGCAAAAAATACCAAGTAATGATCAGCCTGTTCCTGAAAAGGGACAGGCTTTTTGCTGCGCCGGTATGCGTGAAGTTTGCTTAAAGAGCTCAAGGAGGATCCGGTAAGCCACTCCGAACCCGGCCGCGCTAGAAACCGCAAAAATTGCTGGTTCTGTTTAACCGCATGAATAAGATTTTGGGAGCGGATGAATACTATGGTCAGATTCGAAATTACTTTTGCCAAGAATTCCTCTCTTGAGCGATAGAATTTAGCGTATCCCATCCAGTCAATTTCAAAACCTTTGATGAAAGCGGGGCAACATGAACATGAAAGCAACTGGTATAGTACGTCGCATCGATGATCTCGGACGGGTCGTTATCCCTAAGGAAATCCGTCGAACTTTGCGCATTCGCGAAGGGGATCCATTGGAAATTTTCGTCGATCGCGACGGTGAAGTTATACTGAAAAAATATTCGCCGATCGGCGAATTGGGCGATTTTGCCAAGGAATATGCAGAATCATTGTACGAAAGCACAGGACATATCGCTCTAATTTCAGATCGTGATACGATCATTGCCGTTGCTGGCGCGTCCAAAAAGGACTATCTGGAGAAGCAAATCGGCTCTGTATTGGAAAATTGCATGGAAGGCCGCAAAGCAGTTCTGGAGTCAGGCGGCGGCTCTTATGAAATCGTCAAGGACAACGGCGAGAGCATCAGCTCCTTTGTAGCCGCTCCGATCATTGCAGGCGGAGATCCGATTGGTACGGTCGTGCTGGTGAACAAGGATGAATCGGTCAAAATGGGGCAAATGGAAACGAAAATGACAGAAACAGCGGCTGGCTTTCTGGCCAAGCAGATGGAACAATAGCATGCAGCAAGATCAAGCTTCCTGGCGCAGCGACGTTTAATTAGCCGGGAAGCTTGTTTTGTTTGGCCGTAGGCAGTCCTGCGGCATCTGAATAGCTGCCAAGGGGATGCTTCGAGTATAATGGGAGCAGGAGAGAGGATTGGCAGGTGTACAGATTGGGAAGGAAGACGGAGGATGACAGCCGTTCATCGCTAATTCACGGTGCGGCCATTATGGGGTTAGCGGCGATGGCAAGCAAGGTGCTGGGAACGATGCAAAAAATCCCGCTGCAAAACATAGCAGGCGATCGTGTATTTGGCCTTTATAATGCTGTTTACCCGTTTTATCAGCTGCTGCTGGTGCTGGCGACAGCCGGATTTCCCGTAGCGGTATCGCTGCTCGTCGCGGAACGGGCTGCCTGTCAGGACGGGCGCGGAGCCAGACAGGTTCTGCGGGTCAGCCTGTGGCTTCTCGTGCTGACAGGCGCAGCCGTGTTCGCCGGTATGTGGTTTGGAGCGGATCTTGCCGCCGGCTGGATCGGCGATGCCGCTGCTGCGCCGGCTATTCGGATGTCGGCGCTGGCTTTATGGACGATGCCGGCTGTTGCCGCCCTTCGCGGGTATTACCAAGGGCTCGGGCGAATGCTGCCGTCAGCAATGTCACAGCTGGCCGAGCAGACGCTCCGCGTCACCGCGATGCTGCTGCTGCTCATGGCCGGCTGGCAGCTTGGCTGGCCGGATGAACGGCTGGCCGCCGGAGCGACGGCAGGATCGGCAGTAGGCGGCTTAGCGGCGCTGCTTATGCTTGCCGTCATCGCAATGCGGGAGCGCCGCAGGGCCAGGCGCACTGACAGCGGCAGCGCTGCCGGAGGCGGCGAGGGCACAGCCGTGCTGGTAAAACGTCTGGCAGCATTGGCCTTTCCGGTAGCCCTCGGTGCGCTTGCTGTGCCGATGATCGCGGTTGTCGATGCGTTGACCGTTCCGCGCCTGCTGCAAAGCGGCGGGATGGATGCCGCTGCCGCAATGACATTATTTGGCCAATACAGCCGTGGACAGCCGCTCGTGCAGCTAGTTGTGATGGTCGCTGGGGCCATGGCAGCGGCGATTGTCCCGGCGCTCGCCGCTGCGCGTCAGCGGGGCGATCTGAGAGCTGCGCAGGAGCAGGCGGCATTGGCTTTGCGGATTGCATGGTGCGCAGGCTCTGCATCAGCGATAGGCGTCATTGTGCTGGCGAAATCGATGAATATCATGCTTTACAGCGATAACGAGGGTATACTGGTATTTATGCTGATAGGAAGCACAGCGCTGGCCGGTACGATTAACGCGATTACGGCCGCGCTGCTGCCCGGCCTTGGCGCCGTGCGCATTCCGGCGCTGCTCATGCTCGCCGCCGCTGCGCTCAAGGCGGCGCTCAACGCCGCGCTCGTGCCCGCCTGCGGCATTGCCGGCGCAGCTTGGGCGGGCATCGCCGCCCTGACGGCAGCAGCCTTGCTGGGCGCTGCTGCCGTGCGTCAGGCCGCTGCAGCGCTTGGCGGCGCCGGCGGGCGCAGCGCTGCCTCGGCGCCTTTACGCCGCAGCGGCGGCGTCGTGCTCGCGCTTGCGGTCATGGCCGCAGCGCTTGTGCTTGTCGAGCGCGGCTTCGCACCGCTGCTCGAGCAGTGGCTGCCCCAGCGGGCGGCAGCCACGATCATTGCGCTCGGGGGCACCGCCCTCGGCGCAGCGTTGTTTTTGGCCGCCGCAGTGCGCTTCGGCGGCGTGACGGCGCGCGATTTGCGCGAGCTGCCCGGCGGGACAAGCATCGTCCGCCGCTTGCAGCGCTGGCGGCTGCTGCCGCGTGAATAAATGACGATACCTCTACGAAGGGATGAGGAGTATATGAATAAAGCCAAGGCTGCCATTACAATCGTCGGTCTGGGATCGGGCGAGGCCGATCAATTGACGCTGGGTGTGTGGCGACTGCTGCAAAACGCATCCGAGCGCTATGTAAGAACAGCAAATCATCCAATGATGAAGCTTTTTGCCGAGCATCAGCTGACATATACAAGCTTTGATTATATTTATGAGCAGATGGAGTCGTTTCCGGATGTCTATGAAGCCATTGCGGTGTCATTAATGGAGCGGGCCAAAGCGTCCGGGCAGGAATCAGCACCGGCGGCGGAAAACCAGCCGGTCATCTATGCGGTGCCGGGCCATCCGATGGTCGCTGAGCGGACGGTGCAGCTGCTGCGCGAGCGCTGTCCGCAGGAGGGGATCGAGCTGACGGTTGTCGGGGGAGAAAGCTTCCTTGATCAAGCTTTTATACGGCTTGGCTTTGACCCGATTGAAGGGTTCCAGCTGCTGGATGGGGCTGAGCTGAAGCCATCGCTGCTTCGTCCGGAATTACATACAGTCATCGGCCAGGTGTATGACGAATTTACAGCCTCCGATGTAAAACTGACGCTCATGGAGCGTTACCCGGATGAGCATCCGGTCGTAGTAGGGCATGCGCTTGGGGTGCGCGGCGAGGAGCAGATTGTTACGGTACCGCTGTTTGAGCTGGATCGCACGCCAGGCTTCGGCAATTTATCGCTTGTCTGGATTCCGGCTTCCCAGGATGAAACGCTGCGCAACCGCTCATTTGACCGCTTGCATGAAATTGTGGAGATTCTGCGCAGTCCGGAAGGCTGTCCATGGGACAGGGAACAGACGCATCAGTCGATTCGCAAAAATTTTATCGAGGAAACGTACGAAGCGCTGGAAGCGATCGATGAAGACGATCCGGATGGCATGCGCGAGGAGTTCGGCGACGTTATTTTGCAAGTGATGCTCCATAGCCAGATGGAGGAGGAGCTTGGTTCCTTCTCGGTATACGACGTCCTGCAAACTTTGAATGAAAAGCTGCTGTTCCGTCATCCGCATGTGTTTGGCGATCTGGGTGCAGACAATGCCCAGGAGGCGCTCCAGAACTGGGAACAAATGAAGAAAGAGGAAAAGCAGAGAAAAGGAATCGATCCGGATCAGCAGTCGCTGCTTGACGGCATTCCGCCGGAGCTGCCGGCTCTGATGAAGGCCTATAAACTTCAGAAGAAGGCGGCCAAGGTCGGTTTTGACTGGGATGAAATCGGACCGGTGCTGGACAAGGTGCAGGAGGAGCTGCACGAGCTGCGGGAAGCGATTCAGAGCAAGGATGCAGACGAGCAGGCGGCAGAGCTGGGAGATCTCTTGTTTGCAACGGTTAATGCGGCGCGCTTTATAAATGCCGATCCGGAAGAGGCGCTGGCCAGAACGAACCGCAAGTTTAAGAAAAGATTTTCATATATTGAGCAGCAGCTCCGTATAAGAGGGAGAAGCTTTGACCAAACTGATTTAGTAGAGATGGACCGCTACTGGGAAGAGGCAAAGCGCCTTCCATAGCAGATTGTGACGCAGGAAGTTGCTAGAAATTTTACCTCTATCGTCACGATTCGATTAAAATCTCCACAGATAGTAAAAAAGTTTGCTCTGGGCAGCAGGAGTTTTCTAGAAACAAGCAGAAGTAATAGGGCAGGAAGACAGCAAATCTTTTACTGCAACATGTATTAGGCAATGCTAGCCTGACGATCGTGGTACGGGTTGCTGCATAGCTTCCCGCTGCGCCTGCAATTGAAGCAGCGGTTGTCAGAGTAGTGCCGTCTACTATGATTTAAAAATATAGGAGGCTAATGAAGATGAACAAAACCGACTTGATCAACAACATTGCAACAAAAAGTGGTATGACTAAGCGTGATGTAGAGGCTGTTTTAAACGGGTTTATGGGTGAAATTACCGATGCGCTCGCCAGCGGCGACAAAGTTCAATTGATCGGCTTCGGCACGTTCGAAACTCGCATGCGTTCGGGCAGAACAGGCCGCAACCCGCAAACTGGTGCTCCAATTACAATCGCTGAGTCCAAAGTTCCTGCCTTCAAAGCCGGCAACAAACTAAAAGAAGCGATCCAGTAATTTCATGCGTCTGGACAAATTTCTTAAAGTATCGCGATTGATCAAGCGGCGCACTGTCGCCAAGGATGTGTCTGACCAGGGGCGCGTCTGGATCAATGGTCGCGAAGCCAAAGCGAGCAGCACAGTCAAGGCCGGCGACGAGCTTATGATCCAATACGGGCAAAAGACAGTCACGGTCCGTGTGGAACGTTTGGCAGAGACGACCCGCAAGGATGAAGCGAGCGGTCTATACACGCTAATAAAAGAAGAACACCGTTCGTCCGAGGATATGCTCGGATAGAACAGACAAACCGTCTCCTGCTGCATGGCTGCAATTAACAGCTATCCGGCAGGAGACGGTTTTTTTGCCGTCATCAGCCGTTCAAGTTGTTCTAAAAACTTGTCTCCTGCCATAGGCTAGTCGTAAAGGAGGGGACAAGGCAATGAGCGACCAAATAAATGGGCAGAAGCGCCAGGAAATAAAGATGCTTAATCGCAAAATTCTTGAGGTTACTGGCGTCAAGAATGTGGAGAGCTTTGACAACGAGGAGTTTTTGCTTGAGACCGATCTCGGGTTTTTGACCGTTCGCGGGCAAAATTTGCATATGAAGCATTTGAGCTTGGAGCAAGGTCTTGTCGCCATCGAAGGGCTCGTCCATTCAATCGCCTATTTGGACGGGAACGCGGCAGCGACGAAATCCAAAGGCTTTCTAGGGAAGTTATTTAAGTGAGCCTGCAAGTTCAATGGCTGACGATGGCGATGATGTTGATGTCCGGAGTTGGCATGGGCGTTGTCTTCGACGGCTATCGCGTGCTGTCGGAGGAACTGAAGCTTAGCCGCTGGTTCATCCCTGTACTGGATATTTTATACTGGATTGCAGCGACCATCATCGTCTTTCAGGTTTTATCCGCGAGCAATGAGGGCGAAGTGCGGATTTATGTATTTATCGGACTGCTCATCGGCGTATGTCTTTACCACTGGCTGCTCAGCCGAATAGTCGTTCGGACGGTGCATGCAATGATCCGCGCTGTTAAGGCGACAGCGAGATTTGCTGCCCGGTCGTTCATGCTGCTGGTAGTTCGTCCGCTGCAAATGCTGTACAAGCTTACAAAGCTGCTCCTGGCCTTTTTGCTGACGTTTACTATATTCCTGTTTCGAATTGTGTTACAATTGGTTCGTCCGCTTTGGCTGCTGCTTTGGTGGATGCTTCGGCCGATTGCGCGCCCATTGGCGAAATGGATGAATCGCTTGGCCGGGCCAATTGTACATAGGCTGCGGCTGCATGAACGCAAGCAAGCGATTGCTTCATGGGCTGCAACATGGTGGCGCCGGCTGTTCCGGAGGAAGAAAGCGGAGTAGCGCAGGCCGAGTAGCGCAAGGATAAATTGTAACTGTCAGGAGGTTCATGATGATATGGCTGCAGCAAATAAACAAACCTCATATGAAGGCATGAAGCGCAGATTAAAGATTTGGTTCTTTATTGTTGCGCTGTTTATGGGATGGGCCTTATACACGCTGTATACACAGCTGGACGGGCATGATCAGGCCGAGCGGAAGTTGGCGGAAGTACAACAAAAAATCGAAGAAGCGACCAAGCAAATGTCTGATCTGCAGCTGCAGATCGATCGCTTGAACGATCCGGAATATATTCAACAATTAGCCACAAAAGAGCAAAATATGGTAAGGCCGGGCGAGAAGCCGATCAGAGTTGCAGAATAAGGAAGTCGGTATGGGTATACGTCTGTTGACCTTGCTTCCATCGTTCGGTTATAATCATCGGTAGGAATAGCATTTTAGAAGCATTCGCGTCATATTTTTAGTGATCTTGAGTATCATCTTGAGAAACTTGCTTCGCTTCAAGGGCGGCGTCAGCCGTTTCTTCTTGAATTTTATAGAATTTATAAGTATCATTCGAGAAATTCTATAAAATTTTAGGGGAAGAAACTTGCCTCGCGCCAAGGACGGCGTCAGCCGTTTCTTCTCATTTGGAGTCTTTTCCATTTCGAAGCATCAGTTGCTTCACATAACGGTTAGGGAGGAACATTTTCATCTATGGCAATTGAAGTGGGCGCCAAGTTAGAGGGCAAAGTGACAGGCATTACGCATTTCGGAGCATTCGTCGACTTGTCGGGAGGTGTCACAGGGCTCGTTCACATCTCAGAGATTGCCGATAACTACGTCAAAGACGTTAAAGACCATTTGAAGCTGGAGGATGTTGTAACAGTCAAGGTCATTAATGTTGATAAAGACGGTAAGATCGGACTTTCGATTAAGCAGGCAGTTGACCGGCCAGAGGGAACAGTAGCAGCTGCTCCTCAACGTGGCGGTGATCGCGGACCAGGAGGCTTCAACCGTGACCGTGGGCCAGGCGGTGGTTTCAACCGCGGACCAGGAGGCGGCGGACGTCCATTCAAACCGCAATCAGGTAAACCATCATATGGTAAACCATCCTTCGAGGATAAAATGTCCCGCTTCTTAAAAGACAGTGAAGAGCGCATTTCCTCCCTGAAGAAGAATACTGAAGGCAAACGAGGCGGACGAGGCGCGAAGCGCGTTTAATGTATAGAATCTTCTGGGACAAGGCGGCGGCGAAAGCCTGATTACCCCTCATAGTATGTGAAAACTCTAGTGTCTTTGCTGACGCTGGGGTTTTTTGTTTTCAGCGGCGGTACTCCCTTCGCTTCATCGACAAGATGAGCAGATTCGACTGTCGTCCGCTGCAGAGCCGCTCTTCATTCGTCGACAGGACAGCCGCTTATGCAGGCTGCCGGGGAGATAAAAGCACTGCCAAGCGTGCTCAATATGCGGCTATATAGAAAATTATACCTCGCCTTGCCAAAAACTTTTCCCCCCTTCTCCCTGATTCCCGACAGTTTCGGACGGCATTTCGCCATGAATACGCCAACATTTCCATTCGCTTTTTGTAGAACGGTAGAAGCGCTGCGCCGGCGGCGACAAGTCGCAAAGCCATGCCGCGTAAGCATTTGCAGCAAAGCGACAACAGTGCGAAAGCGTTTTATTGCTTTGTCGGAAAAAACTTTTATGAGTGCTACGGTTTCTGACAAACTTTATAAAAGCTTGCTCCTATAATTAGAACCACAATCAATCGGGAAATGGTGGTGTCTTACAATGATGGACAAGCAAAATGTGGTGATGTTTCCGGGCGCACAAAAAGCCGGTATGATACAAACCGCGTTCCGCAAAGGATTGAACTGGGCGGCGGCTAGACGGTTTGTACAAGTATTATCTGCAAGAAAATGGACCTTTGCGCTAATGGCAGTCGGCATGCTACTCGGCCGGGCGACAATATTGGAAACACTTGCGCCATTTGCTGTTGCCTACTTTGCCGTCATCTATTTTTTAAGACGAGACGCGATCCTCCCTGTTGCTGTATCAATCATCGTTGGCAGCTGGATGGCCGTGCTGCCGGAGCCGATATGGATCGCTTTGGAGCTGGCGGTTGTCTATCTGCTCATTAAAGGTTTGGAAGCGTATGAACGCGCTGAATTATCTTATGCGCCGCTGCTTGTGTTTATATCTACGCTGATTGTCCGGCTATTCAATGTCGTCATCGGCTCAACGCTAGACTGGTATGCATTAATGATGACGCTGGTCGAGGCTGCACTCGGATTTGTGCTGACGCTTGTATTTGTACAAGCTGTTCCGGTGCTTACCGTGATGCGCAAAACGTCAGCGCTGAAAAATGAAGAGATTATCTGTTTAATGATCATGCTGGCCTGTATTATGACAGGAGCCGTCGGTTGGATGGTTGGGGGATTGTCCATTGAGCATATTATGTCCCGTTATATGCTGCTGCTGTTTGCGTTTGTGGGAGGAGCGCCGCTTGGCGCATCCGTTGGTGTTGTCGCGGGGCTTATTCTTAGCTTGGCCGATTTGGGCGCAATCGTGCAAATGAGCCTGTTGGCTTTTGCCGGATTGCTTGCAGGACTGTTGAAGGAAGGAGGGAAAATGGCGGTTGCTTTCGGTATGCTGCTCGGCACATCTATCTTGGCGATCTATATCGGCAATCAGAGTGATGTGATGATTTCTACTTGGGAGTCAGTAGCGGCAGTCGTCTTGTTCCTGCTAACGCCTCGCACGATCGTAAGGACGATCGCGAAGTATGTGCCGGGGACGCACGAGCATGTGAAATCTCAGCATGAGTATGCCAAGCGGGTCCGCGATGTAACCGCTTCGCGCGTAGCTCAGTTTTCGGAGGTGTTTCGCCAGCTTTCACGCAGCTTTGGCCAAGTAAGCGGCATGAATGAGCGCGTGAAGCGGGAAGAAAGGGTGGAGCATTTTATGAATGCCGTAAGCGAGAAGGCGTGCAGCTCATGCCATCGCCGCGGACTATGTTGGGAGGGGAAATTTTATCAGACGTATAAGATGATGACGGAAATGATGACCGTAGTCGAGGAGGGGAAAAAGCCGACTAAAAAGGGCACGCCCAAGGAGTGGTCTACCCATTGCCTTAAATCGAATCAGTTGCTGGACATTATGGAGCAGCAATATGAAATGTACCGCCACGATCAACATTGGAGAAAGCAGCTCAATGATTCCCGTGTGCTCGTCGCAGAGCAATTGTCCGGCGTCTCGCAGGTGATGGAGGATTTGGCGCGGGAGATTAAGCGGGAAGGACAGCAGCTGCATTTGCAGGAGGAACAGATCCGGGAAGCGCTGGAAGGTCTCGGTTTATCGATACAAGGAATAGATATTATCAATTTGGAGGAGGGCAACGTAGAAATTGAAGTCTACCATTCGTTCGGCAAGGGGTATGACGAGTGCCGCAAAATCATTGCGCCGCTCTTGTCGGATATTTTAGGAGAACCGATTGCTGTGATGTCCGAGCGGTATCCGGAATATGCCGGCCAGCCGGTGCTCGTCGTCTTCGGATCCGCAAAAGCTTATGAGGTGGAAACCGGAATTGCCGGTGTAGCCAAGGGAGGCGATTTGCTGTCCGGCGACAGCTTCAGTACAGTCGAGCTGGGCAATGGGAAATTTGCAGTGGCGATCAGCGACGGGATGGGCAACGGTGAGCGTGCCAAGCTGGAGAGCAGCACTGCGCTCACGATTTTGCAGCAATTGCTGCAATCCGGCATGGATGAGAAGCTGGCGATCAAATCAGTCAATTCTGTATTGCTTTTGCGGTCCGCAGATGAAGTATTCGCTACAGTAGATGTCGCCTTAATCGATATGTACACAGCAAAAACAACCTTTTTGAAGATCGGATCGACGCCCAGCTTCATAAAACGGGGACAGGAGGTAATTCCGATTACGGCAAACAATTTGCCGGTCGGCATTTTGCAGGACATCGATGTCGATTTAATTCGGATTCAGCTGCTGCCCGGCGACACGCTCATTATGATGACGGACGGTATTTATGATGCGCCGGGGCATGCTGTGAATAAGGAGATGTGGATGAAGCGGGTCATTCAAGAGATTCAATCGGAAAATCCGCAAGAGATCGCCGATTGCCTGCTGGAAACGGTCGTACGTTATCATAAAGGAGATATATTGGACGATATGACGGTAGTCGTCGCTCGTGTCGATAAACATCAGCCGGAGTGGGCTACGTTCCGCTGGCCGGGAATTTCCAAAGTAGAACGTCCAAGGACGGTAAGCTAGTACAAATCGGGGCATGATCCCTCCGTGATCATTAATCGCGGGGGGATTATTTTATGAGTGGATAGAGATTCATGGTTATCGATCCCATGCCAGGGATGTCGAGGTCAGCCGCTTTAAAGATTTATGTATGAAGCAGGCATTGCTTGTTCTTGATGGTTGGTACTTCCTTCCTGTTGCTTACTTGTCGATTCGTGACAACCCCGAAGTTTGCAAGCAGTTGGCGCTTTCCTTTGTTGGCAAGTTCTTGTCCATTGAAGTTTCATCACAGCTTAGCTGGGCAGAAGCAGAGACGCTGCGATTTGCCCGCAGACTGTTGCGCCTATCGCTCCTAAAGAGCTTGCCGCACATTTGAGACTCTCTGAGCGCCAAACGAGGGTTATTCTTCATGAATTAGTAGACAAAAATCTACTTACCATTGCAAGCGGCATTCAGCGGTATCGTACATACTGCCTGGCGCGAGAATTTTAACGGATGTCACGGCCGCTATTTTCGATAATTCGACTGATCTGAAATTGTAACGGAACTGAGCGCCGCTATTTGAGGACAGTCAGCACTATTTCGCAAGAAAAAGGCCAATTAAGGTCGCTCAAATCCGTTAGATTTTAAAAAGAGGTTCTATTGGCAAAATAACGTCGGTGGCTTCCGTTAGCTCTTCGGCTTACCCCCTTCGGAGCCCGAACTTCTGACCTCTGCTGGCGGCGATGCGTTCTTCCAATTGAGCTATTTGGAGATGATGCATTCCGCCGGCTGTTCGATTCGATTCATATAACCGGAACGGCTGTTTCAGTCTCTCCTTCTACGATAATGACTTCTTCGATATTTTCCCCCTCATCGCGGTTCACTTCGATTACAAAAGTTCTAGGTGTTGCATCAGCAGTACATGTACCTCCGGATTCGCGCAAATGGACAGTAAGGGCTGTTCCTTCCGGGTTAATTTTAACGTCGCCCAGATCAACGGGGCACGAACCGGATTCACGCACACCGATAAAATAGGCATCATGCTCCGTAAAATTGACCGAATAATTGTTTGGGGTTAATTCATAATATTTCCATATTTGTTCATAATCTTTTTCGTTCTCTGCCCTCATTACCAGATACTCATAGTAGGGAACGCTTTGTCTCTTAAATGCTATCTCATCGATATTTTGAGGCAGTTTTTTTTCACTCGTTATCAGTTTTACATTAATAGCACGGGTGTTGTCTGTTTTTGGTTCCTTCACAATCTCGGTCTCGGTCATCTTTTCCGGCTCAGCCTGGTTAGCGCCGCAAGCGGATAGAATGAAGACGAACAGCAGCAGCAGCAGTGAAAGCATTTTGCCATTGTACATGAAACCACCTCCCATGTTATAGAGTTGTATGCACACAAACCTTGCTAATTATCGTACGCAATCAAGCGAAATAATGTTGCAAATCCGCTGGCGTATAAATGGCAGCTAAAACCAATGCTTCTCACCTCCCCTGCAATTCTTCTAAATACGGTTAAAGGCTGGAATTTATGGGTAACCTGATAGAAAGAGTAGCGGTAATATGAAGAGTCTCACAGCAGATTCCCTAAGAGGCTGTTCAAAAAGTCGTCTTTAGATCACGAAGCAGACTGAAAGCCTATTCGACATCGAATCTCGCGTTCACCTTTGAAGTCCGGTGCTCATGTAGGTTCTGGCCTACACTTCGCTCCTCCTTCTTCAGGTTCGCGCAACCTTCTCGGTGCTGAAAACCCGACTTTTTGAACACACATTAAAATGGAGGTAAGGAAGCATGAATCAAATTTTGCTTATTACAGACGGTTGCTCTAATGTCGGGATCAGTCCGGTCGTAGCAGCGGCGCAAGCATTGGCGGAAGGCATTACGGTTAATGTGGTAGGCGTGCTGGATTATGGCGAGCTGGGCGAGTTCGGAATGACGGAGATAGAGGAGATCGCTAAAGCTGGAGGCGGGCTGAGCCGGATGGCCAATACCCGGCAGTTGTCGCAAACGGTGCAAATGCTCACACGCAAAACAGTGGTGCAGACGATTCAGCAAGCGGTTCATAAGGAGCTTCAGCATGTGCTCGGCACCTCCTCGCTTGAAGCGCTGCCTCCGGATAAGCGCGGGGAAGTTGTACAAGTAATCGACGATCTTGGCGAAACTAGTCATTTGCGGGTAGCGTTATTAATAGATGGAAGTGCAAGTATGAAGCCGAAGCTGCATGCGGTAGAAGAGGCAATTCGCGATCTGGCGCTTAGCCTGCAGGCAAGGCAAGGAAAAAGTGAAATTGCCGTTTTTCATTTTCCCGGGACGGCGAGCGGCGAGGATTGCAAGCTGGATTTGGATTGGACGACCAATATTGGCGGCATGACACAATTTCTTCCGCGTTTGCGCATGCGAGGGACGACGCCTACAGGCCCTGCATTGATGCATGTCATTGATTTTTACCGGAAATCCCATTATGGTAATAGGAAGAATGATGAAACGGACGGGATGATGAGTGACTACGTCGTTTGATTGGAGTTTGCCGCGCGGCGCAATTGTTAAAGGCAAATGGAAGCATGGCAGTTATCGGGTGGAACGCTTGCTGGGTGAAGGCGCTAATGGCAAAGTGTACTTGGTAGAGAGCGCCCGCAACTGGTATGCGATGAAGATCGGTGCCGATGCCGTCGATTTGCAATCTGAAGTGAATGTACTGCAATCGATCGCGCAGCAGCGCAAAGGGGCGCGCTCCGAGTCGTACCTGATCGATGTAGACGATATGCGGGCCTCGAACGGAAAGGAATATCCCTTCTATATAATGCGCTATATTAAGGGAGCCGTTCTGTCGGACTATTTATTAAAGGAAGGTACCGACTGGTTTCCGGTTGTCGGCTGCAATTTGCTGGGGAAGCTGGCTGAGCTGCATAGTGCGGGATGGGTGTTTGGCGATGTGAAAATTGAGAATGTGCTCGTTGCCAGCTATGGCCGGGTAGAGCTGGTAGATTACGGCGGCGTAACGGCAATGGGAAAAAGCGTGCGGCAATTTACTGAAATCTATGACCGCGGCTATTGGAATGCCGGGACGCGGGTTGCCGATGCGCAGTATGATTTGTTCTCTTTTGCAGTGCTCTGCATTCAGTTGTATGAGGGGCGCCGACTGGCTCAATTGAGCGCGGCATTGCTGCCGCAAAATCGCATGCCCGAGGAACTGCTCAAGCTGGTGGCAGTTAATCCGCAATTAAAATCGTTGTCACATTGGCTGCGCAAAGCCTTGCTGGGCGAGTTCCAACATACGCGCGAAGCGGTCAATAGCTGGCGGCAATGGATGAACAGACCGGGCAACAGGCGGTCGTCAGCTCCGGCGTCGCGCTGGATTAAAGGCTTATTTGTCGCTTCGGCTGCTGCCCTGGCCACAACGATTTATTGGTTTTTGCGTACAAGTTAACAGCATGCAGAAGGATTTTTCCCGCTGCAGGCGAAAAGAAAAGGGGTACTGGTTGTGTGGGAACAGGAGATGCTGAAGGAGGTCGCAGCTTTCGCCGCCAGCGAGCAGCTTTGGCATGAGGGAGACACGATTGTCGTTGGCTTGTCAGGCGGTCCGGATTCGATGGCGCTGCTGGATATGCTGTACCGTCTTGCTCCAGAGCAGCGATTGACCATCGTGGCCGCACATCTGGATCATGGCTTTCGCGGAGAGGAGTCGAAGCGGGAAGCTGAGGCAGTGCAGGCATGGACTGCGTCAATAGGTGTGCCGTGTGAGGCTGCTTATATTGATGTCCCGGCCTTTATAGAAGAAACCCGAATGAATTTGCAAGCGGCTGCGCGCGAGAAGCGGTACGATTTCCTTTGGAAAACGGCAATCAAGTACAATGCTTCCCGGATTGCACTTGCCCATCACGCCGATGACCAGGCCGAGACGGTACTTATGCGGATCATTCGCGGAACGAGCATAAGCGGGCTCGGGGGCATACCGCTGAGGCGCAAAGAAACGCGTTTTGAAAAAAATGTGGAACTAATAAGGCCGCTGCTTCGTATGAACAAAGATAGCCTGCTCAGCTATTGCCAAGAGCGCGGATTAAGCTACAATGTAGACAGCAGCAATGAAAAACGCGATTATTTGCGCAACGAGCTGCGTCTTGACGTTTTACCCATGCTTACGCAGTATAACCCGCAGCTGTCGGGATCGCTCAATCGATTGGCGGAGCTGGCATCAACCGAGGATAGCTGGATGGAGGCCGAGACAGAGCGTATCTATGCGAGCATGGTCAAGCATGTGTCGAATGGATGGCAAATCGGCTGTAAGCAGCTAAATGGCCTGCATGTAGCTTTACAAAGGAGAATGATTAAACTAATATTAAAACATATGGGAATAGAAGCGGAAACCGCCACCTTTGACGGGGTTGAGACCATTCGGGCAGCAGTGGCTGACGGAGCGGCGACAACCTGGAGCGCCGATGTGGGGAATGGGATCCGATGTTTAAGGGAATACGATACGATGCGCTTTCTGCATGCAGGCGCTTCAGACGGGGCCGATGCAGACAAGTCTGGCAGTTATGCGTATTCTGTGGAGGAGGAGGCCCGATCGCTTGCAGTTCCGGAAGCGGCTGCCGTATTGATGTTTAGCCGTGAGCAGTATCATGGTATTGATCATCCATCCAGCCGGCTCGAAGCGGTATTTGACGCCGATCAGCTAAGTTTCCCGCTGACTGTGCGCAACCGCCGCCCTGGAGATCGTATGAGGGTACTAGGTTTAAACGGTGCCAAAAAAGTGCAAGATATGTTCGTTGATGACCGGATTGCTCCGTCGAGGCGGGAGCGGCTGCCGCTGCTGGCCGATGCAGACGGAACGATTTTGTGGATTCCAGGGGTGAGGCGCTCAGCAAGCGCACTGATCTCTAATCGTACTGTTCGGGTGCTTCGCATCCGGGCCCAATTTATTGAGGAATAACATCATGACTTGAATAAGTCGCACTCATCTGTTCATAAGTATAGGTGAGAAGAAACGGCTGACGCCGTCCTTGGCGCGAGGCAAGTTTCTTCCCCTGAAATTTTATAGAAATTATCGAGTAAAACTTATAAATTCTATAAAATCAAGAAGAGACAGCTGGCGCGGTCCTTGGGGCGCAACAAGTTTCTTCCCTTAGAAATATAAGCTAGGTATAAGGTAAAACTTATACTTTCTTATATTTTAAAAAAAGTGGGAGGTCCCAGCATTGCTGAATGACATTCAGGAAATATTGTATGACAACAACCAGATTCAGCAGAAAGTAAAAGAGCTTGGCGAACAGATCAGCCGGGAATTTGAAGGGCGGAATCCGCTCGTCATTTGCGTGCTTAAAGGCGCATTTATTTTTATGTCTGATTTGGTCAAAACGATTACGATTCCGCTGGAAATTGACTTTATGGCGGTATCCAGCTACGGTCAGTCGACCAAAACATCGGGTGTCGTCAAAATTATTAAAGATCTTGATACGCCGGTACAGGGCCGGGACATCATTATTGTGGAAGATATTATCGATAGCGGCCTGACATTAAGCTATTTGATCGATGTGCTCGAGCGGCGCAGCGCCAAATCGGTTACGCTTGTTACGCTTTTTGACAAGCCTGCCGGACGCAAGGTGGAGCTGGAAGCAGATTACAAAGGATTCGTCCTGCCTGACGCCTTTGTCGTCGGCTATGGCCTTGATTATGCGGAGAAATACCGCAATTTGCCGCTTATTGGCGTGCTGAAGCCTGAAGTGTATTCTTGATCGTCCTGTATAACAACATAGAACGATGCGATTCACTGTACAAGAACCTTCTCCATAAGGTTTGTAGTAGGGAATCATGCTATGGTAAAATATTTAAAGCGTCTTGAGAGGAGGTAGGGGATGAATCGGATCATCCGTAACACCGGATTTTATTTGATCATTTTTTTAGTGACCGTCGGGATCTTCCAATTTATCAGCAGCCAAAATGATACCACCGTCGAAATTCGATACGATCAGCTGAAGCAGGCCGTTAACGACAATAACATCAAAGAGCTGAATTATCAATTTGACGGCTACTCCTACTTGGTCACTGGTGAATATAAAACGAAGCCCGCAGAGATGAGCTCGGCGAAATTCTACACACATACCAATGTGGAAGAATTCGTCATCAGGGATATCTTTGAAGTTGCTGAAAAGAACAAAGTCGAACTTACCAACAAGCCAATGAAAGGCGAAAGTTTCTGGCTGACGTTTCTGACGTCAATCATTCCTTTCGTAATTATATTCATCCTGTTCTTCTTCCTGATTAATCAGGCACAGGGCGGCGGCGGCAAAGTGATGAACTTTGGCAAAAGCCGTGCGCGGCTGTACAATGAGGAGAAGAAGCGCGTCACATTTGAAGATGTGGCGGGAGCCGATGAGGAGAAACAGGAACTTGTGGAAGTGGTCGAGTTCTTGAAGGACCCGCGCAAGTTTGCTGCTGTTGGTGCACGTATCCCGAAAGGGGTTCTGCTCAATGGTCCTCCGGGAACAGGTAAGACACTCCTTGCACGGGCAGTTGCAGGGGAAGCGGGTGTGCCGTTCTTCAGCATCTCCGGTTCTGACTTTGTAGAGATGTTTGTCGGCGTCGGCGCATCACGTGTCCGCGACCTGTTCGAAAATGCGAAGAAGAATGCGCCATGTATTATTTTTATTGACGAGATTGACGCTGTAGGCCGTCAGCGCGGCGCCGGACTCGGCGGTGGGCATGACGAGCGCGAGCAGACACTTAACCAATTGCTCGTAGAGATGGACGGATTCGGGGCTAACGAGGGCATCATCATCGTAGCTGCGACGAACCGCCCTGATATTCTTGACCCGGCGCTGCTGCGTCCGGGACGGTTTGACCGGCAAATTACCGTTGACCGTCCGGATGTAAAAGGACGCGAAGCTGTTCTTAATGTTCATGCGCGCAACAAACCGCTGAACAAAGACGTTAAGCTGGATGTTATTGCGAAGCGCACGACTGGCTTTACCGGTGCAGACCTGGAGAACCTGCTGAACGAAGCAGCGCTTCTTGCAGCTCGCCGCAACAAGAAAGACATCGCCATGGTCGAGGTTGACGAGGCGATTGACCGCGTTATCGTCGGTACGGAAAAAAGAAGCCGCGTCATCAGCGACCGCGAGAAACGGATCGTGGCTTACCACGAAGCCGGACACACCATTATTGGCTACTTCCTTGAGCATGCCGATATGGTGCACAAAGTTACCATTATTCCTCGCGGACGTGCAGGCGGTTATGTCATTATGCTGCCGAAGGAAGATCGGATGCTTACTACAAAGCAGGAATTGCTGGATAAGGTTACCGGATTGCTTGGCGGGCGTGTAGCCGAGGAGCTGTTCATTGGCGAAATCGGCACCGGCGCATATAGCGACTTTAAATCGGCTACCGGCATTGTACGCAGCATGATCATGGAATACGGGATGAGCGACAAGCTCGGGCCGATGCAATTCGGAAGCTCGCAGGGCCAAGTATTCCTTGGACGCGACATTGGCCACGAACAGAACTATTCCGACGCAATCGCTTATGAGATTGATCAGGAAATGCAAAGCATCATCAATGATTGTTACACAAAAGCTAAGCAGTTGCTGACCGAGAAATCGAAGGAAGTTCATTTGATTGCTCAAACCTTGCTGAAAGAAGAGACACTGGAGATTGAGCAAATCAAGCGCCTGATCGATACGGGATCGCTGGACGGCGATGGATCGGAAGGCAATGAGCAAGTAACGGATGAGCCGACTACAGAGCCAATCGTTGATACGCTTGGCGGAGTAAAGGTCCGCATTCAGACACGCGAGCCTGGCGAAACGACAGTAGATCCGGACAACGGTCCAGATGATCAGGGATCTAATAAAGGCTAATCAAGGCGGGAAGCGATACAGCCTGTAAAAGGGCAAATTGGTCCATCTTGAGCGCTCTGCACCCTCATGCTATCCTTTGCTTGGATGCATGGGGGTTTTTCTTTATTCATCTATGTTGACAGTTGTACGACGCCCGTGTAAATTTATTCTTAATTAAATGAATTTATTGTGAATGGTCACACTAATGACAACTCGTCGATTAGTTTGTGCATCTGTTCACAAAGTAGGCTACCAAGTAAACAAGAGGAGAGGACATCCATGGAAGCATTGGCATTGGAACGCAAAGCGGAACAGCAGCGCGAATTGCGTGAACGCCTGATGCAATTGAAGAAAGAACGTAATGCCATCATACTTGCTCACTACTATCAGCGTGATGAAATACAGGAGGTTGCGGATTTCCGCGGCGATTCGTTTTTGCTGGCTCAGAAAGCAGCGCAGACCGATGCGGAGGTGATCGTTTTCTGCGGCGTTCACTTTATGGGTGAAAGTGCGAAAATATTGGCGCCCAACAAAACGGTCCTTATTCCGGATGAGCGCGCGGGCTGCCCGATGGCTGACATGGTCAATGTTGACGGTCTCCGCAAATTGAAAGATCAGCATCCGAATGCCAAAGTTGTCACTTACATTAACTCATCAGCCGAAGTAAAATCGGAGACAGATATTTGTTGTACATCTGCCAATGCAGTGCGGGTTGTCAACTCTGTAGATGCAGATGAAATTATTTGGGTTCCTGATAAAAATCTGGGACACTACGTACAGCAGCAGACGGACAAGAAAATGATCATCTGGGAAGGCTATTGCAACACGCATGACATGCTGACTGTCAAGGACGTAGAAGAAATGAAAGCCAAGTATCCGAACGCGGAGTTTGTGGTGCATCCGGAATGCCGCCCTGAAGTCGTGGCGCTTGGCGATTTTGTAGGCAGTACGACGGCAATTATTAAATATTGCAAAGAGTCGGAACGCAAAGAATTTATCGTTGGTACAGAGGATGGAACGGGCTATCAGCTGCGTATGGACAGCCCGGATAAAACTTTCCATTTTGCAACCAAATACCTCGTTTGTCCGAACATGAAGGTGAACAACCTGAAAAAGCTTGTGAAATGTTTGGAAACGATGCAGCCGCAAATTTATGTTCCAGAGCATGTCGCCGCTAAAGCGCGTCTATCCTTGGAGCGCATGTTACAAGTGAAGTAACATGCGCTACTCTCTTTCCAGAGAAAGGAAAGGTTAATCCGATGGTTCCTCGTTATTTAATAGATGTAGCAATTGACGAACTGCCCGTCATTGAAAAGGATGTAATTATCATAGGGGCCGGCATTGCCGGCCTTTTTACCGCATTAAAAGCAAGTTCCTCCAATGATGTACTAATGATTACCAAAAAATCGCTGATGGACAGCAATACGCGCTATGCTCAAGGGGGAATAGCAGCCGTTATTTCCGAAGATGATTCACCGGCTTATCATCGGCAGGATACGTTAGTTGCCGGCGCAGGCTTATGCTTGCCTGAGGCAGTAGATGTACTTGTGCACGAAGGGCCAAAAGGCGTGCGGGATTTAATTAAAATGGGTACGCAGTTTGATGTGGAGAATGGTACCTTTGCTTTGACCAAGGAAGGCGCTCACAGTCAGCGGCGGATTTTGCATGCCAACGGCGATGCCACTGGTTTTGAAATCGTCCGGGCATTATCGGAGAAAGCGGTAGCGGATCCGAAAATTGAAGTGTGGGATGACCATTTTGTGATTGATCTTGTCACTGAGGCCGGAGAATGCTGCGGCGCGATTGTGCAAAAGCCGGACGGCCAGCGGTTATTTGTTCGGGGAAAAGCGACGGTTCTTTGTTCAGGCGGAACAGGGCAATTATACCGCTATACGACCAATCCCGATGTAGCTACTGGCGATGGCATTGCAATGGCATACCGCGCAGGCGCATACATTCATGACATGGAATTTGTTCAGTTTCATCCGACTTCGCTTTGTTACCCGGGAGCGCCGCGGTTTTTAATTTCGGAAGCTGTGCGCGGCGAAGGGGCATATCTTCGCAATATTAAAGGCGAGCGCTTCATGGAACGGTATCATGAGCTGCTCGAGCTTGCTCCTCGCGATGTAGTGGCGCGTGCGATCGTTTCTGAAATGGAAGAGACGAAATCGACATTCGTCTATTTGGATATTACGCATGAGTCGCCTGAGATGATCAAGCATCGTTTCCCTAATATTTACGAGTTTTGCTTGCAATATGGGCTCGATCTGACGACAGACTGGATTCCTGTTGCGCCAGCTGCGCATTATATGATGGGCGGGGTCAAAACCGACCTTAACGGAGAAACGAGCATCGCCCGATTATTCGCATGCGGCGAATGCTCGTCTACGGGCGTGCATGGCGCGAACCGCCTAGCCAGCAACTCGCTCTCGGAGGCCATTGTGTTCGGCCGCCGCATTGTAGGCCGCATCAACTCTCTCGATCGTTGTCAGGTTACGCCGACAGCCAGCCAGGCGGATCATATGCCTGCACGCCAGAATACACCGATGCAAGCAGTCGTTGAGAAGCGGCTGAAGCTGCAAAAAATAATGGTCCGCTACGTGGGTTTGCGGCGTGACGGCAAGGGGCTGGAAAAAGGGCTGGAGGAGCTTCAGCGCCATTTGCCTATTTTTCAATCGGTGCTGCGGTTAAGAGAGGAATTTGAATTTGCCAATTTATTAACCTGTGCATTGTTGACGACGAAGGCGGCCCAGACGCGTACAGAAAGCCGCGGCGCGCATGCGCGTGAGGATTTCCCTGAACGGGATGACGTTAATTGGCAAAAACATACGGTATTGCACCGGGAATTTGGTGTGACAGAGGAGCGGATTGCAAATGGGGAATTATGATACGGAGCTGAGTGCAATTGTAGCTGGCGGGGGCGAGCTTGCGCTGCGGGAGCAAATAAAAAGCTGGCTGGCCGAGGATATCGGCACCGGCGATATTTCCAGCTGGGCAACGATTCCGGCCGAAAGCCGGTCCAAAGCCGTTATTCATGTTAAGGAAGACGGTATTGTTGCCGGTCTGCCTGTCGCACGTCTTGTATTTCAAATTGTCGATCCGACGATTGCGTTTTCGGCCCAAATAGCAGATGGCGCCGCTGTCACCAAGGGGACGGTATTGGCAGAAGCGGAAGGACGCACGCACAGCTTGCTTACGGGCGAACGGCTGGCACTCAATTTGCTGCAGCGTTTGTCAGGCATCGCTACCAAGACGAGGCAATTTGTTGCTGCTCTGGAAGGTTTGCCGGTTCGTTTGACTGACACGCGCAAAACGACGCCCGGCCATCGCCTGCTGGAGAAGTATGCGGTACGTGTAGGCGGGGGCTTCAACCATCGTCTTGGCCTGTATGATGCGGTCATGATTAAAGATAATCATATTAAAGGTGCGGGCGGCATTACACAAGCGGCTGCTGCCGCTCGGGCGAAAATACCTCATACGATGAAAATTGAGGTGGAGACAGAAACGCTGGAGCAGGTGGACGAAGCGCTTGCTTGCGGCGCGGATATTATCATGCTCGACAATATGGGCCATGAGCAGATGAGACAGGCCTCCCAGCGTATTAAATCGCAATCTCCGCATGTTATTGTGGAAGCGTCCGGAGGTGTGAGACTGGAGACGATTCGCGGCATTGCAGCGTGCGGAGTTGATGTTATTTCTGTTGGCGGACTCACCTATTCCTTCCAGTCCCTTGACATCAGTCTGGATTTGAATGAGAAAAAGGGAGGACCGTCAGTGTGATTTTAGTTGTAGACGTAGGCAATACGAATATCGTGCTTGGCATTTACAAAAAACAGACCTTGCTGCATCATTGGCGGCTAAGCACCAACCGATCGGGAACGGTCGATGAATATGGCGTGATGATCCACAATTTGTTCCATATTGCCGGGGTAAAGCTGCAGCAGATCGAAGGGGTTATTATTTCCTCCGTCGTTCCGCCGCTTATGCGGACATTGGAGCAGCTGTGCCGCCAGTATTTGCACCATACTCCGCTAATTGTCGGGCCTGGCGTCAAAACCGGACTCAACATTCGCTATGAGAACCCGCGCGAAGTGGGCGCTGACCGCATCGTAAATGCCGTTGCCGGGGTCGAGAAATACGGGGCGCCGCTGATCATCGTCGATTTTGGTACGGCGACTACGTTTGATTTCATCGATGAGAACGGCAATTATTTGGGTGGAGCGATTGTTCCGGGGATCGGCATTTCCACAGAGGCGCTGTATCAACGGGCAGCGAAGCTGCCGCGCATAGAGCTGGTCAAGCCCAAAAGCGTAGTCGGCCGCAATCCGATCACTTCGATGCAAGCCGGGATTATTTTTGGCTATGCGGGACAAGTGGACGGGATCGTCGGCAGAATCCGGCGCGAGTTCAATGTAAACCCCAAGGTGATCGCGACAGGCGGTTTGGCGGAATTGATTGCAAGCGAATCGGAAACAATTGATCTGGTAGATCCGCTAATTACACTTGAAGGGCTGCGCCTGATTTATGAGCGCAATCAGGAATAAGGAGGGATTAAGTTGGAAAAGGATATTTTAGTGCGCGGCATGGCCTGGGGCGGGAAAATTCGGGTGTTTGCCGTTCGGACAACCCGTCTCGTCGAGGAACTCAGACAGCGGCACAATATGCATCCGACAGCGACAGCGGCGCTTGGGCGTACAGCTACTGCAGGAGCGATTATGGGCGCGATGCTGAAGGGAAAAGAAAAACTGACGATCCAGGTAAAGGGCGACGGGCCGCTCGGCCAGATTGTCGTTGATGCCAATGCCGATGGCGAAGTGCGAGGCTATGTCGAGCATCCGGACGTTCACTTGGCGAGCAATGCTCAAGGCAAGCTTGATGTAGCGGGTGCTGTCGGCCGCAATGGTTATATACACGTCACTAAGGACATCGGCATGAAAGAGCCTTACCGGGGAAGTATTCCGATTATTTCCGGCGAGCTGGCAGAAGATTTTACTTACTACTTTGCGACTTCGGAGCAGACGCCTTCTGTCGTCGGCCTGGGCGTGCTGGTGGATCGCGACGGCTCTTTACTGCATGCCGGCGGTTTTGTCGTCCAATTAATGCCTGGCGTTACGGACGAGGAGATTACGCGGCTGGAGCAGGCTGTCGCCGCAATGCCGCCAGTAACGGCTTTGCTTGACCAAGGGGAAACGCCAGACGAAATATTGCGTTTTCTTGTAGGCGATGACGTCAGTCTGATGGACACGCTTGACATTAAATTTCAATGTCAATGCTCCGCTGACCGTGTCGAAAGAACGCTGATCAGCTTGGGTGCTGACGACTTGCAACAGATCATTGAAGAAGACGGGCAAGCGGAAATTGTATGTCATTTCTGCAACGAAGCTTATACGTTCAACCGCCCGCAATTGGAACAGCTGCTGGCGCAAGCAAAATCCAAGATGGTGCAGTAATCGTATGAAGAAGGATCGGGTATTAAAAGGCGCTGTGACGCTTCAGGCCATATGTTTCATTGTACTGACTGTTGTTGTCGTAACTAGGGTGCTAACTCCTTCTGATCCTTCAATCGCTTCGGAGGGAGAAGTGGACAACGGCGGAGATAGCAGCAATGCATCTGCTGGCATTGCCGCCGTTATCGGCGGCGAAGTCATTACAAAAGGGGCTTTTCAACGCGAGCTCGAGCTCCAATATGGAGAGACGGTCCTGCGTACAATGCTAGTTCGTACTGCAATTCAGCTGGAGGCGGACGCGTATGAACTCGCGGTGTCGCCAGAGGAGCTGCAGTCCGAACTGGACCGAATGATAGCCGGTTATGAAAGTGAGGAGCAATTTTATGCCGTGATGCAATCGCAGCTTGGCATGTCGCCTGACGCCGTTCGGGAAGAGGCGGCATATCGCCTGCTGCTGGAGAAAATTGCTACGCGGACGGTAGAAGTTTCGGATGAAGAGATAGATGCCTATATAGATGAAAACAAAAGCTTGTTCGAACCCCATGTCCATTATCGGCTGGCATGGATCGTCGTTTCGGACAAGCAGGAGGCGGCAGAGGTTCTGGATAAGCTCGCTGCCGGCGAAAGCTTTGAACATCTGGCACAGACACGCTCGCTCGACAAAGATACAGCCGAATCTGGCGGAGATCTCGGCATGATCGATTCGGACGATCCATTTATAGATCATGAAGTTTTGCAGGCGGCTGGTGCGATGAAAGCAGGCGATAACGTTGGTCCGATTGCAGTCGAACAAGGCCAGGCGATTATTCATCTTGCGGATAGGCATGAAGATCGCCCGATAGATGATGCAGAGAAGCGCGGCTCGGCCCGCAAACAGGTTGCACTGTCCAAAGCGATGTCGCTGCAAGAGGTTGAGGAGCAGCTGCTGAAGAAGTATGACGCTCAGGTTGTGGCAGCAGCCTCCTAACCATATCCGGCGTGCAGCTTGCAAGTAGCCGCGCCTTCGCTTCGGCATCAGGAAAGCAGGTTTTATATAAAAGAGGCTATTGACAATGGTTTACATACATTGATAAAATGTATTTAAAACCAACTGAATTAGTCGGATTAGGGAGGCTTACTTTTCATGGCCAAAGTCGTACAGAATGTAACTGAACTTATCGGTGATACACCTCTTGTTCGTTTGAATCGTTTAGTGCCGGAAGATAGTGCCGAAATTTATGTAAAGCTTGAATATCAAAACCCTGGTGCCAGCGTTAAGGATCGGATTGCCATCAGCATGGTAGAGGTTGCGGAGCAGGAAGGCGTTCTGAAGCCTGGCGACACCATTATCGAGCCGACTAGCGGCAACACCGGTATTGGTCTTGCGATGGTAGCTGCTGCCAAAGGTTATAAAGCTATTCTTGTTATGCCTGAAACAATGAGTATTGAGCGGCGCAATTTGCTGCGCGCTTATGGCGCAGATCTTGTACTTACTCCAGGGGCTGAAGGCATGAACGGCGCAGTCCGCCGCGCAGAAGAGCTTCTGAAGGAAAATCCGAGTTATTTTATGCCTCAGCAATTTAAAAATCAGGCGAATGTTAAAGTCCACCGTGAAATGACTGGTCCGGAAATCGTCGAGGCCATTGAGTCGCTGGATGGTAAATTGGATGCTTTTGTTGCTGGTATTGGCACAGGCGGTACAATTAGCGGTACGGGCGAAGTGCTGAAGAAGCATTTTCCGGATATTAAAATTGTTGCCGTTGAGCCGGCCGCTTCCCCGCTGCTGTCAGGCGGCAAGCCGGGACCTCACAAAATTCAAGGGATCGGCGCCAACTTTGTACCGGACATTTTGAATCGAGAAATATATGACCAAGTAATTGCAATTGAGAATGACGATGCTTTCGAGACTGCTCGCCGCGTTGCTAAAGAAGAGGGCATTTTGTGTGGCATTTCTTCCGGCGCAGCGATATTCGCCGCTCTGAAGGTTGCCAAGGAGCTTGGCAAAGGCAAGCGGGTTGTAGCGATTGTTCCTTCGAATGGCGAGCGCTATTTGTCCACACCGTTGTTCAATTTTGAGAATTAATGAACAGCTAATTAATGGGATTTAAGGGACTCACTTCATTTTGAAGGAGTCCTCTTTTCTTTTTTCCTATGATCCGGTATACTAGCTTGAACAAATTATTATGGCTTAAGGTTGTATGGCCAATAATCGGCTTCTACTAATTAGGCGAATGGGGCTGGGACCATGATTTTAGTAATTGATAATTATGATTCTTTTACGTATAACTTGGTGCAATATTTGGGCGAGCTGGGCGAGCAGGTAGTCGTGAAGCGCAATGACGAGATTGATCTGGAGGGGATCAGCGAGCTGGCTCCCGATCATATCCTGATCTCCCCAGGACCTTGCAGCCCGAACGAGGCTGGTATCAGTCTTGCTGTAATTGAGCGGTTTAAAGGAGAAATACCGATGCTGGGGGTCTGTCTCGGCCACCAATCGATCGGGCAAGCCTTTGGCGGCGAGGTTGTGCGCGCAGACAAGCTGATGCACGGCAAAACATCGGAAATTATTCATGATGGGAAAACGATCTTTGCCGGCATTCCGTCGCCGTATACCGCGACGCGTTATCATTCTCTTATTGTGAAGCGCGAGACGCTGCCGGATTGTCTGGAAATAAGCGCAGAGACAGCAGAAGGCGAAATTATGGGCTTGCGTCATAAACAATATCCAATCGAGGGTGTGCAATTTCATCCGGAATCGATTATTACGGAAAACGGTCTGACCTTGCTGCGTAATTTTTTGGCAATGCGGATCGGCGCGGCGAAATGAACTATATCGGCTGGAACGGATCAGTGGTGAAAGCGGAGGAAGCCGTGGTCTCGGTCTTTGATCACGGCTTTTTGTATGGCATGGGTTTATTCGAAACCTTTCGTACGTATGGCGGCCGGCCTTATTTGCTGGAGCGGCATTTAAAGCGGCTCGGCGACGGGTGTCGTCAGCTGGGAATTATCTATCCGGCTGAGGACCAGTCCAATATCGAACGGTTAAAAGAATGGATTGCGCAGTTAATGACGGCCAACGAGCTTGAAGAGGCTTATATCAGGCTGACAATTACCGCGGGAGAAGCGGGCCTTGGCCTGCCGGCAGCGGATTACGAAGCGCCCAATGAGGTGCTGCTTGCCAAGCCGCTCCCATCCGCCGATCCTATGCTATACCAAACCGGAAAGCAGCTGGCTCTATTAAATACAAGGCGCAACACACCAGAAGGAGAAGTGCGCTTAAAATCTCTTCATTATATGAATAATTTGCTAGCAAAGCGGGAATTGCTGCAAAGTGGAGCTGCGCCTGGAGCAGAAGGGCTGATGCTGACCGGAGAGGGCTGGCTGGCAGAAGGAATTGTGAGCAATTTATTTTTTGCCCGAAGTGGCGTGATTTATACACCTGCGATTCAAACGGGAATATTGCCGGGCATTACGCGGGAGCGAGTGATAGAGCTGGCGCGCTCAGAGCAGCGTTTCGCAGTCGAGGAAGGGTTGTACACTTGGGATGATTTGCTGCTTGCCGATGAGGTATGGCTGACTACCTCGATTCAAGAGCTGGTGCCGGTCACATCGCTCCGCCATCAGGATGGCACCGTGACTGAGATCGGGGCAGGGGGTGCCGGGGCCATTACTTTATGCCTTTTGGAGGCTTACCGTCAGGATCATCTTTAAAGGAGGAGCGGATAATGTTGCCGGTACAGCGAAAGTACGAAATGCGCAGTGGAGTTACATTGACGCTGGGACAAAGAACGCTGATCATGGGTATTTTGAATGCGACGCCTGATAGTTTCTCAGATGGTGGACAATTCAATACGATGGAGACAGCTGTCGCGCATGCGCGCGAAATGGCTGCCGCTGGAGCGGATATGATTGATATTGGCGGCGAATCTACCCGTCCTGGTCATGAGCCCGTCTCCGCCCAGGAGGAAATAGACCGGGTAGTGCCGATTATTGCGGCCGTGCGGCAGACGCTGCCGCATATGGCGATCTCGATAGATACGTATAAGGCTGCTACTGCGCGGGCTGCGCTGGAAGCGGGCGCTGACATCATTAACGATGTATGGGGCTGCAAGGCAGATCCGTTAATGGCCGAAGTAGCCGGAGAATATGGCTGTCCGGTCATTTTAAACCATAACCGGGCTGATAGCCATTATCGCGACCTGATGCCGGAACTTATTGCGGATCTCCAGCAAAGCATTGCAATTGCCAAGTCGGGCGGTGTAGAGGATAATCAGATCTGGCTGGATCCAGGGATTGGCTTCGCTAAGACGAGGGAACACAATCTTTATGTCATGGGGCATTTGGATGAGATTGCCGCCCTTGGGTATCCTGTTTTGCTAGGCACCTCGCGCAAGCGATTTATTCGCGAGACATTGCAGGTGCCGGTCGAAGAGGCGATTTTTGGCACAGCGGCTACGGTAACACTTGGTATTGCCCAAGGCTGTCAAATTGTACGGGTTCATGATGTACTTGCGATGAAGCGCAATGCGCTGATGGCAGATGCCATTATATACGGTACTCGGAGATAGCGGCGTTAGGCTTTGAAGAGAGGGGGAGAACGGCTATGGACAAAATTCGTATGCAGGGAATGCGGTTTTACGGTTATCATGGCGTTTATCCGGAGGAAAATAAGTTAGGCCAGCAGTACAAGGTAGATGTCGAATTACATCTCGATCTGTCGAAAGCGGCTGCCGAGGACGACCTGACGGCAACAGTCAATTATGCAGAAGCGTATACTGTAATTAAGCAGATTGTGGAAGGGCCGCCGTTCCAACTGATTGAGGCATTGGCTGGCAGCATTGCATCGCGGCTGCTCGACATTTATACTAGTGTCAATGAAGTTACGGTGCGTGTGACGAAGCCTAATCCGCCATTTGAGGTATACTTTGATGGCGTAGTCGTGGAACTCAGCAGAAAGCGGGACGTGTAGGCGATGAGCGACAATAATCGTATACTGGCATATATTGCCCTTGGTTCTAATATTGGCGATCGTCCGGCGTTGCTGTCCGAGGCTTTACAGCGTCTGGAGGCACATCCCGAAATTGAGGTGCTTCAAGCCTCCTCGATATATGAGACCGATCCGGTCGGTTATGAGAATCAGCCGCCCTTTTTAAATATGGCGGCCAAACTCTCCACGAAGCTCGCGCCGCTCGGTTTATTGCGGGTAATGCAGGGCATTGAGCTTGAGCTTGGACGTGTGCGGGATATCCGCTTTGGACCGCGCACACTTGATTTGGATTTCCTGCTTTGCGAAGATATACAGATGAATGAAGATGAACTGATTTTGCCTCATCCACGTATGATGGAACGGGCTTTTGTACTTGTGCCGCTGAATGATGTACTTGAAGCAGGGCATCCGCTTGAAGATCAAATCAGGCGTGCGGCGGAACAGGCATTACAGGGAGGGGAAGGCATTACGTTATGGAGTACCAGCAATTGGCAAGCCGTGTCCGGGCCTTCAGGAAGCTGAAAGGCTACACGCAGCAGCAGTTGGCAGAGAAGCTTGAAATATCAGTAGCTGTTCTAGGTTCGCTGGAGCGCGGAACGCGAAAGCCTGATCCAAAGCTGCTAGAGCGGATTTCCAATACATTGGGCATTAGTTATGAAGAGCTGACCGAAACGGCTGCTGTACGTCACTAGGTTTCAACAGATTGCATAGAAAGGAGTGAGAAGGTCATGCTTAAAATTGGAAACATCGAAATGAAAAACAATGTTGTGCTTGCGCCGATGGCGGGGGTATGCAACCCGGCGTTCCGTCTGATCGCCAAGGAGTTCGGCTGCGGGCTGGTATGCGCGGAAATGGTCAGCGACAAAGCGATTCTGCATGGCAATAAACGAACATTGGAGATGCTGTTTGTCGATGAGCGGGAAAAGCCGCTTAGTCTGCAAATTTTTGGCGGCGACCGGGAGTCTCTTGTCGAGGCGGCCAAAGTTGTCGATAAACAGACGAATGCCGACATTATTGACATCAATATGGGCTGCCCTGTGCCTAAAGTGACAAAATGTGACGCTGGCGCACGGTGGCTGCTTGATCCGAACAAAATTTATGAGATGGTGTCGGCTGTTGTCGATGTTGTCGATAAGCCGGTTACAGTCAAAATGCGGATCGGCTGGGACAGTGAGCATATCTATGCTGTAGAAAATGCCCAAGCAGTCGAACGGGCAGGCGGAAGTGCTGTCAGTGTACATGGCCGCACGCGGGAGCAGCTTTATACGGGAAAAGCGAATTGGGATATTATCAGAGATGTTAAAGAAGCTGTCTCGATCCCTGTAATCGGCAACGGCGATGTAGTGACGCCTGAGGATGCCCAGCGTATGCTTGAGCATACCGGCTGCGATGGCGTTATGATCGGCCGCGGCGCCCTGGGCAATCCGTGGATGCTGTATCGCACCGTTCATTATTTGACGACAGGCGAGCTGCTTGCTGATCCGACGCCTCGTGAAAAGATGGAGGTCGCTATTGTGCATATGGACCGGCTGGCCAAATTAAAAGGCGAAGCGGTCGCAGTACGCGAAATGCGCAAGCATCTGGCTTGGTACTTGAAAGGTCTTCCGGGAGCAGCGCGAGTTAAAGACGCGATTATGGAAGAAACAAGCCGTGACAATATGGTTCATATTTTGGAGCAATATATTGTCTCCTTGAGTGAGGACGGGGTTCAATCCGGCTCTAAAACGGCCGAACTGAAGGTAACGACAGTGTAGCGATTGAGGCTGTCGATTTCGTGTGGACCACGATTTTTGGCGCAGAAGCGGGCAACTGTGAGACAAGCGGACACACGATCCGTTATTTGGTGGAAAGCGGCTCATTCGGGGGGTTCGCGGACATACGATCCGTTATTCATGGATTTTACCGGGTTTTTGGGGCGATTTGAGGCCAATAACGGAACCACGGTCCGCGGACCAGTCGTTTGGGCACATTTGTTCACAGATAACGGATCTACGGTCCGCTCATGCCCGCTTCGCCCGCGCTTACAGATGTCCACAATTAATCGACAGCCTAGCAATGCAAGCCGCCGGCATCATTGCCGGCGGCCAATCGGATATTGCGCAAAAATGCGAAAAAATTGCGGCTGTACTGGCACAGCGCACTGATTCCAGATAAAGCGTTTTCAAATTTCACAGCGCCGTCGTTGACATTTAGGGCGAAAGTGCAATATAATCTTTCAATAATCGGAATTGATGGATATACCGTCGACTTGGTACTAACATAATTGAACCGGCCCCCTGCACGGTGTCATCAAAATATTCAAGCACAATAAATTAAGTAGTGATGCATTCATAATGTGGGGATGAAAAATATGTCACGACAGGAGAATCGGTAAGATGAGTGATAAAGAGATTATTCTGACGCAGGACGGACTTAAGAAGCTGGAAGAGGAATTGGAAAATTTGAAGTCTGTTAAGCGTCGCGAAGTAGCCGAGCGGATTAAAGTGGCAATCGGCTACGGCGATATTAGCGAGAACTCGGAATATGAGGACGCCAAGAACGAGCAAGCCTTTATCGAGGGACGCATTATTACATTGGAAAAGATGCTGCGCAATGCGCGGATCATCAATAATGATGAAATCGACATTGACACCGTGAGCATTGGATCGACCGTTGTGGTAGAGGATCTGGAATTTGGCGATACGATGGAATATGCGATTGTCGGCACTGCTGAGTCCGATCCGCTGAAAAATAAAATTTCGAATGAAAGCCCTGTTGGCAAAGCAATCTTGGGTAAGAAGAAGGGTGCTGTCGTTGAGGTCAACGTTCCGGCCGGCGTCATTCAATATAAAATCGTCGATATTAAAAAGTAGTGCCTGAGTCCATGAAAAAAGCTTCCACCCGGAAGCTTTTTTCAGAAAATAGCCCAGAAGAGCGTCATTGGTTAGCAATGAAGTGTTGTGTACTTCTGGCAAAGCAGAAATTTTTAGGAGTTGAATGTTGTGGAGCATCAGACGCAGGAAACGCAAGAACAAGAACTAAGCGAGCTGTTACAAATCCGGAGAAATAAACTGGACGAGCTGCGGAAACTCGGAATTGATCCGTTCGGCGGCAAATTCGAGCGCACCCATCAAGCAAAGGAAGTGCTGGACGCTTATCAGGAGGCGTCTAAGGAAGAACTGGCAGAGCAAGCCGTAACAGTTAGCCTGGCAGGCCGGATTATGCAGAAGCGCGGCATGGGTAAAGCGTCATTTGCCCATATTCAGGATTTGAGCGGCAAAATTCAAATTTATGCACGCAAGGACACGGTGCCGGAGGCGCAGTATGAAGCTTTTGATATGCTGGATATCGGCGATATCATCGGCGTTGGCGGTACTGTCTTCAAGACGAACACGGGAGAAACCTCGATCAAAGCCGAAGAGATCGTTGTACTGTCCAAATCGTTGCTGCCGCTGCCGGAAAAATATCACGGCTTGAAGGATGTAGAGCTTCGCTATCGCCAACGCTATGTAGATTTAATTGTCAATCCGGAAGTGCAGCAGTCGTTTATTTTACGTTCGCGCATTATTCAATCCATGCGCCGTTACCTGGATGCACGCGGCTATCTGGAAGTGGAAACTCCGACGCTGCATGCCATCGCTGGCGGAGCGGCCGCGCGGCCGTTCATTACGCATCATAATGCGCTGGATATGCAGCTGTATATGCGAATTGCGATTGAGCTGCACTTGAAGCGGCTTATCGTAGGCGGCATGGAGAAGGTATATGAGATTGGCCGCGTATACCGCAATGAAGGCATCTCCACTCGCCACAATCCCGAATTTACGATGATCGAGCTTTATGAGGCCTATGCGGATTACAAGGATATTATGGCCCTGACGGAATCGTTGATCGCACACATCGCGCAAGAGGTGCTGGGCACGACGAAGATCACGTACCAAGGGCAGGAAGTAGATCTTGCACCGCCTTGGCGCCGGGTATCGATGGTTGACTTGGTCAAAGAAGCGACAGGCGTGGACTTCTCTGTTCAGATGACGGATGAAGAAGCGCATGCGCTCGCCAAGCAGCACAATGTGAAAGTTGAGCCGCATATGACGTTCGGGCATATTCTGAACGCATTTTTCGAAGAGTTTGTTGAGCATACTTTAATTCAGCCAACCTTCGTTACCGGGCATCCGGTTGCAATCTCGCCGCTTGCCAAGAAGAATGAGCAGGATCCGCGCTTTACCGATCGTTTCGAGCTGTTCATCGTGGCCCGTGAGCATGCTAATGCTTTCACAGAGCTGAATGACCCGATCGACCAGCGGGAGCGGTTTGAGTCTCAGCTTGTCGAACGTGAGCAAGGCAATGATGAAGCGCATGAGATGGATGAGGATTTCATTCGTGCACTGGAATATGGCATGCCGCCAACGGGCGGGCTGGGAATCGGCGTAGACCGACTGGTTATGCTGCTGACAGATGCGCCGTCTATCCGCGACGTGCTGCTGTTTCCGCATATGCGCGAGCGAGCAGGAGAATAAAAATACGACTACCGCCAGAGCGATCTACAGCAGATGCAGCCTGGCGGTTTTTTTTATTTTATAGCGTTTAGGAAGAAAACTTGTCTCGCGCCAAGGACTGCGTCAGCCGTTACTTCTTGTTGAATTTTATCCCTCCTTAATAGAATTTGAACCCTGCCGAAAGCAAAAGTAACCCATGTATAATTAAAATACTATGAATGCAAACATTGCAAAAATAGGAGGTCGCCCATGAACAGGAACACGGCAATCTTGCTGGCTGCACTTCTCTTAGTCGTTACAACAGCATTATCCGCTTGCAGTGAAAGCGGAAACAACAAGAGGGTCGATTCGAAATATGCGGGTGACAGTGAAGCAGCAGAAGACGGGCTGGAGGCAGAGCCCTTTACAATGACGATAAGACATACGCAGGTTGGCGAGTCCAAAAAATTTCGGCTGGCGCTCCTTAAGGATGTGATCAGGCAGACCGAAGCTGATGTGCCAGGGTTACAGATTGATTTTGATCCGGTGGAGGATAATGCGAACCGCTTTACAAAGCTGCCGGCCGAGATGACAGCAGGCAATCCTCCGCAAATATTCGATCTTTTCGGCGGCATGGCCGATGCCGTGAAATATGCTAAGGCAGGGAGATTGCTCGACTTGACGCCCATTATCGAAGAACTGGGCTTAAAGGACAGCTTTATTGATCTATCCCAATATACAGTTGATGGCAGAGTGTACGGATTGCCGATCGGAACCAGCCAGGAGGGTTTCTTCTATAACAAAAAGCTGTTTGCCGAGCTGGGGCTTCGTGTCCCGGCGACGATGGAAGAGCTGGAGCATATCATGGAACAGCTGAAGCAGGAAAATATTGTACCGATTGCAATGGCTTCCAAGGCGACCTGGGTTCCGGTCATGCTGCTCAACACGATGATGGCGCGTTATGCTGGAGAACATATAATGCCGGGCTTTATGGCTGGAACGGTCAAATGGAACAGTCCGGAAATTGTAGCGGCTTGGGAGAAGTATAACGAGTGGCAAGCCAAAGAATATTTTACGAAAGGCGAGCTTGGATACGAATATATAGAGATGAGGAATCAATTGCTTACAGGAAAAGCGGGCATGATGTTTGACGGCTCATGGGCATCGTCGGTCTTTACAGATCCGCAGCAGGCCGGCGATATGATCGGCAGCATCGGATATTTCGCTATGCCAAGCGTCCCTGGAGGCAAGGGGGATCAGACGGCGGTTAATGCGAATTTGAGCAACGGCTACGGGTTTTCCTCCAATCTTAACGAGCAGGAATTAAAGGCCGTAAAGGCATTTATTCAAAATATGTACAATGTCGACATGCAAATCCGCGGCTTGAAGGAGGATAATGTACTGCCTTCTTTTAAGATCGACCAAGATTTGAAAAGTCTGGTGGAAGCGCCCTTGCTAAAGGAAGTGCTGGATGTACAGGCCAAAGCCGGGGAGGTGTTTCCGGTATTTGATGCTTTTGTACAATCCGAAGTGAACAAAGAGGTCGAGCTGGGCCTGGCGCAAATCATTGCCGGAAAAGGAAAGGCCGATCCTGTCAAAATATTGAATAGAATTCAAGCCGTCCAAGATAAAGCTAATCGCAAATAAACGGCATACTGCTCTCCAGAGATACTATCCGACAACGTATCGAGGGATTGACAACTGGCGGCGCTTTAAGGACAGCGAAAGGCGGGGAAAGTGGTATGAATTTGCGGTTCAAGCTGTTTGGTGCCTTTTTTTTGCTTATTATTGTGCCGCTCTTTCTGATCGGTGTATCCGCTTATATGTTTATATCCGATACGCTCGAGCAAAAATACAGGCAGCAGTCCGAGCTGACATTGAAGGCGCTTAGCCAAACCGTCAACTTTATGTTTCAAGAGATGAACAAGGTAACGGACAACACTGTAGCTACTTTTGCATTGCAGCAATTGCTTCAACAAAACCGTTATCTTCACGACGATTTGAATGAAATCAATTATTTGCAGCTTAATGAAATCCAGCGCAATTTTCGCGATTTATTAATTAATCATCCGTCAGTCAGCTATTCATTGCTGTATCGGCTTGATGCAGACCGAGCAGTACCGATTTACTATAAGGATAGCTTTCCCAATTTGCCCTTCGCCGAGTTTAAGCAATTAAAAATATACGAAGAGGTGGTGAACATGAAGGGGCTGCCCAAATGGATCGGCCCCTATGAGTATCCTCAGCTGACAGGCACGGAGCAATCATTTACTCAAATACGCATGGTCAAGGATATTAATACACTGGAAGATAAAGGCGTGCTGCTCGTACAAATTAAAAGCTCGGCATTAGAGGCCATCTTCCGCACCTTCTTATATAACCGGGAAAAGCATGATACGCGCTTTTTCATTGTAAATGATGCGGGGACGGTAATGTTTGACAGTCTGGGCACGGATAATGGGAAGACGCTGGAGGAGCTGGCAGACGAAACTGCGGATGAAATGAAATATGCCAGCAGCCGCCGCATATTCCACGGGCAGGAAAGCATGATTTCGTCGATCGGGCTGGGTCAAAGCAATTGGCGTCTCGTGTCAGTGGCCTCATGGGATTCTTTATCGGGCGAGGTGACGCAGTACATTCGCTGGATTGTACTCTTGGTAGCGGCCAGTACATTGTTTGCGCTGCTGTTCAATCTGTTTTTTGTTAACCGGATCGTTAAATCGATTATTCGCATTGTTCGCCAAATGCGCCGGGTAGAAGGCGGGGATTTGAATGTTCGTGTGCCCGAGCAAGGCCAGGACGAGCTGTTTTTGCTGACACGCGGCTTTAACCGGCAGGTGGAAAAGGTGGGCGAGCTGCTGGAGCAGGTGAAGCGGGAGCGGGATCAAAAGAACCGGGCAGAGCTGCGTGTGCTGCAAGCGCAAATCAAGCCGCATTTTTTGTTTAATACACTGGAATCGATTAATGCACTTGCTGTGCAAAATAAAGGGCAAATGATAAGCCATCTTGTACGGCGTCTTGGCAATATTTTGCGCATAAGCATTCAAGACCGGGAAGAAATCTGCATTCGGGAGGAAATCGAGCATTTGCACAGCTATCTGTTTATTCAAAAAAGCAGGTTCGGTGAATTGTTCGATTATCAAATCGATGTACCGCATAGTCTAATGGAGAAAAGTATACCGAAATTAACGCTGCAGCCGCTCGTGGAAAACAGCATTCAGCATGGGTTCGAGGATATTGAATTTAAAGGCCAGATTAAGATATCAGCCGAGGAAGTGGGCAATGATATCGTCTTTTGGATAGAGGATAACGGAATGGGAATCGCACAGGAGCGTTTGGCTACCTTTCAGTATATGTACGCTGAAGATCAAGTTATTCTTGAGACGCCCGCGGTCGGAGAGCGCAGAGGCCTGGGGATTCGCAGCGTAGCTGACCGGATCCGGATTCAATACGGAAAAGCTTACGGGCTGATCATTTGTTCGGCGGAAGACAGCGGTACCTGCATCAAATGCACGATACCGAATTATAGATTGGAGTGATGAACGTGAAACTTAGGGCGATGCTGGTTGACGATGAACCGATAATTTTGCAAAACTTACAGACCGTTGTTCCATGGGAGTCACTTGAGATAGAAGTAGCTGCAGTAGCAACCAACGGACAAAAAGCGCTCGAAATCGCGGAGCAGATTCGCCCGGATCTCATTTTATCCGATATTCGTATGCCCAAAATGGACGGGATCGATTTTTTGCGCCAGCTGCGGGAGTTGGATATTGAATGCGAGGTCGTTATGCTCACGGGCTACGGCGAGTTTGAATATGCGCGTTCTGTTATGCGGCATGGTGTCCGCAATTATTTGTTAAAGCCGATCGATTATGAGGAGCTGCAGCGCGTGGTAGCGCAAACGGCGGCAGAAATCAGGCAGCGCAAGTCGCTTAATCATGCAGAGCGGCGGACGAAGGACACGGCGTTGAATCTTGCCTATGAGAAAATGCTGACCGAAGCATTGGTCGGTACTTTTGACCCTGCAGTCCAGGCCATGCTTGCAGCCGACGGCATGGACGTTGCGGATGCTTCATTTCACTTTTGGCTGGCGGATATAGACAGCTTTGCGAATGGAAGCGTGGTGCTGAGTAAGGCTGAGCGGAAGGTGTGGAATTTTGCAGTCCGCAATGTGATGGAGGAAACTTTGCGCGAAAACGCCCGCTCATTTATTTTGCTGCAGCTGCGCGAAGGGGAGTACTGCATCTTTATCGCCGATCCGGACGGGGAGGAGGGATGGACTCGGCAAGTGTCTGCACAGGTGCAGCATTCGATCCGCCAGTATACGAAGCAGCAAGTCAGCATTGCGTATCAGCTGAACCGGGTGAGCCTGGATGAGCTTCATGAAACGTACCGTAATTTGCAGCTCACTTTGCGAATGACGCCTGACCGGCAGCAGACGCTGGTGGCAGCGGAAACGCCCGAGACGAAAGATTGTTTAAATGTATCCATGTGGAAGGATATGGAGGAGGTCGTCTCAGCGCTGAAGCGAATGAAGCGCGATGAGCTCGAGGAAGCGTGGGGCGGACTTGGCAGGCGAATAAACGAACTGGCGGAGCAGTCACAACTTCGCGCCGTCCGTATGCTCTCTTATTTGAATTTGTATGTTATTCGCGAGCTGGAAGATATGAAACTGCTGGATGATGCGGAAAAGCAGAACCTGTGGGCGCGAATGGAAACGGAACGGACGCTGGAGGAATTGCTGGAGGATATTCGGCTGCTGCTGAGCAAATGTCTGGAAGCCTCGCTGAAGCGCAAGCCGGGCGATGTATTGATGCTGCGCGCCAAGGAATATATTGAGCGTCATATTGCCGACGATATAGGCATTGATGAATTGGCTGAGGTGTTAGGCATAAGCTCCAGCTATTTCAGCTTGCTGTTCAAGCAGCATTTTGGCGTAACGTTTGTCGAGCATATAACGAGGCAGCGAATAGAGCTGGCACAATCGTTGCTGGCTTTTAGCGATAACAGTGTCGCAAATATCGGCAAGCAGGTCGGATATCAAGAACGCCGCTACTTTACAAAGGTATTCCAAAAGTACGTAGGCTTAACGCCGTCTGAGTACCGGGAATCACGTTTGAGCTGAACAGATGCGGAATATAAGACGAAAAGAGTCAATTTCATCATACCTGCGGTTACTGTAATTAACAGCACGGACTAGAACAAAACGCGATTATTTCTATTATGAAATTGGCTCGAATCGTCTTGTAAATTCGCTGGATAAAAAACTTTTAAAAAAAGACTTGCAATAGTAGGCGGAAGCATGTTATATTATTTAAGTCGCCGCTGAGAGCAACGGCAACAAAGCAAATAAAAGATTTGTTCCTTGAAAACTGAACAATGAGCGAAACTGTCAAATCGCAAGAAAACAAGTAATGAGCTAACAAGCTTATTCATGAATAGAAGTTTTCGGACTTCAACTTTTATGGAGAGTTTGATCCTGGCTCAGGACGAACGCTGGCGGCGTGCCTAAT
>NZ_JBHTHC010000033.1:0-64791 GCF_042676285.1 Paenibacillus sp. GCM10027626
GTCACGAATTCAATCCGCCAGGGTCGTGGTATGCAGGCAACGCCTCGGCGCTATGTATATTCGAGATGTCGGACGGCTCGGTATTCTCGTACCGCGGCTCGTGGTGCGCTGAAGGCGCGCCAACCTCGTGGGAGGCCGAATGGCGCATTAACGGCGAGCGAGGAACCGCGATTTGGAATGGGGAAGATGCGCCGTATGCCGAGAGAACCGCTTCGGGAGAACAGGAAGGGAAATTTATACGCGACTATGAACGGGTAGAGGCTGATTTTAAATGGCAAGGGCGCTCCGGCCATGAAGGCTGCTTCGACGAGATGTTCGCCGCGCTGGAGGAAGGGCGACCGGCAGAAACGGATTGCCGCGACAACATTAAAAGTATGGCGATGGTGCTCGGGGCGATCGATAGTGCGAGGGCTGGTTGTAAGATCGACTTGCGCGACTACTATTCATGATGAACTGCCGCTTGCTTTAGGCTATTTTCGGGCGAGCGGTGAGCAGCAACTTGCTGTATATTTAACCAAAAAACAAAGCGAATCCTATTTTTAGGGCTCGCTTTTGTTTTTTACCAGCCATTGCCCACAAATCTTTTTTAGGCGTCTGTACAATCATTTGGTTATTTACCTACATATTATACTCATATGCACTGATTCCCTTATTAGGAGTGAACTCTAATGGCATATATGCCACAGTCTCCACCTCCAGCTTTCGTCCCGGAAAAACCCGCTGTATCTTATATTGTCGACTGCTTATTTCAATACACTTATGTTTGGTTGTGGAATGGGGAAAGTTTCTGGTTTTATCCGACACGGGTGGAATATGGTGAAGTTTCAGGCTATCGTTGGAATGGAGCATTCTGGACGTTCTACGGAATTGATCCTAGATTTATTGATGCAGTTTCATGTCCTCCAATTCCTACGCTATATTAAAATCATAATATAAAAAAAACCTGCGGCAACATCCGCAGGCAACAAGAGAGAATATATAATAAAGGGGGGTCATATTTGTATTATAGTTTTGTAATGTGAAAGGAACATGAAGGAAATATTACAGTTTCATTACAAAAATAGATCTAGGCTGAATTATAGCTTACTCATCCAGCCAATACTAGATTTCAGACTGGCGTCGGCAGCAATTAATCGGCGGCGGTCTATTTCTGTTTACAAAATTATGAACCGGAGGGGGACCCGGCAATGCCCGAACGTTAACGGAATAATTCCTATCTGGCGTTCCCCTCCGCATCGTTAGCCGTTCAGCATCTCCCGGTTCCGGTAAGAAGAAGGGGTAACCTTATAATAAGCGTGAAACTGTCTGGAAAAATTATGGATGCTGGAGTAGCCTAGCTCCTCAGATATAGCGGTAATGTTTTTGCTGCTTTCGAGCAGCAACGCAGCCGCTTTTTTCATTTTCACCTTGAGTAAATAGGCTTTGGGTGACAGTCCGGTTTCTTTTTTGAACAGCTCATAAAAGTATGATTTCTGCAGGCCGCATTTTTTGCACCATTCCTCGTAGGGGACATGGCGCTCAGGATGGAGCTCAATCTCGCGGATCATCCTGATAATGCGCTGATCTGTCGGGCGCTGCCCATGGATCGCATTATACCATTGGAGCAGCCACGAATAAAGCAGGCTGTTCATCGTCTCGCGGCGGTAATAAACGGAGTGGTCGTATACTTGCTGGATTTGCATAAAGCTGTCCATCAAATGCGGGAACAGCTGGAGCATATATCGGGTAGGCAAGCTGTCCAGCTCTGCCGACGGCTCCTGTTTCGTTTTCAGCTCAGGGCGCAATGGCTGGGGAACAAGTGAAAAATATATTTGGCGGGACTTGGCGTGCTCCTCTTGCTCCCACAAATCGAAATACAGGTTGTATGAGGGGAGCGGCGATTGGTCGACATGAAACGAATGAAGCTTTCCCGGAGGGATAAATATGAGAGTGCCATTCTCCACATGAAACGATTGGCCTTCCACGGATACTGAGCCTTTACCGCCAATAAACAGGTGCAAGGCGTAGGTATTCCCTCTTCGCGGCCCTTCGTATACACCGCCGTTATACAAATAATAGCTGGCATACCCCAAATAAGGGCGAATATCTTTGATTGATCGTCCCCCTGCTTCCAAAGCGATTCCTCCGTTTCCAGTTGAAATCAAACCATTTGAACGATTTAAAGAATTGACCAGATTGGCGGAAATTCAGACAAATCTATGGAAGCCCAGCCAAATACATCTCTAATGCTAGATGATAATATTTTATCGTAAATATGAAAAGAAGGCGAGGCGGCATATTTATATGGATAAGAGGACGAAGGGTGGAAGTTTATCCAAAGAGCAGCAGCTTTTTTATGAACGGGAAGGCTATCTTGTCATCGAAAATTTGCTTTCAGAGGAAGAGATGCTGTCTGTCCGGCAAGCGATGACGGGTAAAGTGTCGATGATCGCCGACGATTTGTTCGCAAGCGGACTGATTACCGACAAGCTGGAGGGACTCCCTTTTCAATCGCGGCTGGCCGGTCTGTTCGAATCGTTAACCGATAAACATTTTTTGAAATACGGCCGCGGTTGGCGCGATCGTTTGCCCGGATATTTCGAGCTGATGAGCAACCCGAACATATTGGATGCGGTTGAATCGCTAATTGGACCGGAAATATTCGCAAGTCCTGTCTACAATGTACGGCCGAAAGTGCCGAAGGTGGCTGCAGGCGCGGTGCCGTGGCATCAGGACAAATCGTATTGGCCGGGCTCCAATGCTAATCCGGTCATTACGGTATGGATTTCCTTCGTAGACGCAACGCTTGATAATGGCTGCTTGCATATTAAACCGCGCACTCACCTTTCGCAGCTGCTTGACTGGCATAACGAACAGTATAGCGGGACGGGATATACTGCCCTGCATGAGCATCAGCTGGGGGATATCGAGACGCTGGCGCTGCCTGTAAAAGCAGGTACGGCGATTTTGTTCAATGATCGGCTGCTGCATATGTCCACACCGAATGAATCGGACGGCGTCCGTTGGAGCGTCGATTTGCGTTATCAGCCGACCGACCAGGACCCGATGTTGAACCATGGAATCGGATTTCTTGCGCGGAGCAGCAAGTATCCGAACCGCGTCGCCACGCTTGAGGATTGGCTTGCAGAAAGGATGGAGCATCAGGCGAGGCAGTAGGAGTGAGTGTGTCTGGCTAGCTGGGCATATGGGGGTGCTCGTAACGGAGCCCGCAATCAATGAGGGGAGATGGGAAGGATGACGGAGGAGCAGCAAGGCAGCCAACGATTAAGTTTGGAGAAGCTGAAGCGCTGGGAGGCACTTGGGTATGGGATGTTCATCCACTTTGGGATGAGTACGTTCGACGGTCAGGAATTATCAATGGGCGATCAGCCGTCAACCGTATACGCACCTTCCGCGCTGGACGTCGACCAGTGGATCCGGGTGGCGAAGGAAGCAGGGATGAAATATGCGGTGCTGACGGCCAAGCACGTATCCGGCCATTGCTTGTGGCCTTCGAAGTATACGGATTATCATGTCGGCACAAGCGGCAATACGACGGATGTCGTGCGCGCTTTTGTCGATGCCTGCCGCAAATACGACATTATGCCGGGACTCTATTATTGTTCTTGGGACAATCATCATTTGTTCGGCTCGCTGACGCCTTCTATGACGGGATTCGGGGAGTCGTGGTGGAAAATTGCCTATACGACTGAGGAATACTTGCAGTTTCAGTGGAATCAGCTCGAAGAGCTGCTCTCCCAATACGGCCCGATCGGTGAAGTATGGATCGACATTCCCGGGCTGCTGCCCCGGGGCTATCGCCATAAGCTGTACAAGCGGATCAACGAGCTGCAGCCGGATGCGATCGTGATGATGAACCATGGCATCGGCGACGGCTCGAAGTTCGATATCGGCTACGCCTGGCCGTGCGATATTATCGCCATCGAGCGGTTTTTGCCGAACAGCCATACCGGACATCAGCCGTGGCGGGAAATCGAAGGCAAAACGTATTATATGCCGGGCGAAGTATGCGACCCGATTGGGCGCGAATGGTTTTACGTCGAAGGGGACCCCGTACGCAGCGATGAGGAACTGCTCGGTATGTATTTAATTTCGCGCTCACGGGGCACGAACCTGCTGCTGGACGTCGGCCCCGATAAACAGGGACAAATCCCCCAGCATTACGTTGACGCCCTGATGCGTCTGAAAGCAAATATCATAAAAGTGAGCGGCAAGATAATATGAGCAGAGGGCGCCAATTTGCCCAAATTGCAACTTCATTGTAAAGCCGCAGATCCGGTGATTGCCGCTACGTTTTCCTTAGCCTGGCAGGAGACACCTCTACTATTGGTTAGTGTTGGCCAACAACCGCACTATACCCAATATGTAGAGGTGTCTTTTTGATACTATACTTTATTCCGGAAATAGGAAATATCGCGTATCCCAAATTCCCCTTGTCCAAAGATGGAGATGTTGTTAGGATGTTGTTATCTGGCGCCGCCGCTGCAGCCGCCGAATAAGCATCTCCAAGCCGGCACAATGCAATCTGAACCTCGCCAATTTTGTTCCCTAAAAATTCATCGCTTCAGCATGTCCTTTGAAGGAGGCCAGCCTATGCCGCTATTGCGAAAACTGTGGAACCGTCTCACCTCAAAGCTGTTTTACAAAATTCTTATCGTCTATTCGCTCCTGACCGTCATTCCGCTCGTTCTGATCATCAGCCTGTTCTATGTTCGCACCACCGTCATTATCGAAGAGAAAATGAAGACATCGAGCAATCAGACGCTGGTGGAGACCGTGGACAAAATCGATGGCCTGCTGAAGCTTGTCGAGCAGCAGGCTGTACGCATTGCAAACTCGTTTGCTGCGAGCAAGCTGCTCAACAACGATCACGACCCTGAAACTTATCCGCTGGCTGCCGAGGAGCGGGAACTGTTGAAGGAGGAACTGCTGACGGAGCTGCAGACAGAGCTGAAAAGCAATCCCATGCTTGATGCCATTTACCTGTTCAACACGGAAGGCGGAGCGACGATGCTGGAAGGGACGACGCCGGTGCTCAGCTTCCCTGCAATCTCCTATATCGCCAATTTGCAGGAGGTGAACACGCTTGGCTGGGCATTTTTCACCGATCAACGCCGGGCGACGTCCGCGATGAAGATTTTGAATCGCACAACTGAGCTGCCGATCGGATACGTTGCCATTATGTTGAAGCCCGAAGCGCTGAAGGAAACGTATGCTTCATACAATGCCGGCGCATTTTACATTACGAATGCCAACAATCTGATTTTATCGGCGAACGATTTGAACGAGATTGATCAACGGCTGGATCTGGAGGCCAAGGGTCGCGAAATGGTTGTCAACAGGCGCAGCTCCTACTATACGGGCTTTACGTATACGAGCTTTTTGCCCAAGAAAGATTTGAACCGCGAAATTGCGGATTTGGCGTATTATGCGATCGGCATCACGCTGGCGGCGTGGATTATCGTCTTTCTGCTGACGTTCATCATCCTGAAGCATATTACGAAACCGCTGGTCAAGCTGAGCGGCTTGATGCGGCGCGTGGAGCGAGAGGAGTTTTACCAGATCGGCGGCATTACGACAAACGATGAAATTGCGCAGCTATGCGCCAGCTTCAACCAGCTCGTGGGGAAGATCAAATATTTGATCGAACAGGTGTACAAGGCTGAACTGCTGAAAAAGGAAGCGGATCTGAAGATGCTCAAAATGCATCTGAATCCGCATTTTCTCTATAATACGCTGGAATCGGTCAGCATTATGGCCAGAAGCCAGCAGGCGGCAGAAATCCCGCAGATGGTCGATATGCTGTCCAAAATACTTCGCTCATCGATAGCGCCTACTAACGATTTTGTGCCGCTGGAGACGGAGATTCAGCTTGCCACCGCTTATTTGCAGCTTTACAAATACCGCTACAAGGAGCGGCTGGCCTGGTCGATCGATATGGAGGATGGCCTCGAATCGCTGCTCGTGCCGAAGCTGATTTTGCAGCCGATCGTCGAGAATGCGATTATGCACGGCGTCGACCAACTGGTCGACCGGCCAGGGCAGGTGGCTATTCGCGCTTATGAGCATCAATTTGATTTGCTGCTTGAAGTGGAGGATAACGGTCCGGGATTCACGGTTTCCCCCGGCGGAACGGCGAGGGGACTGGGAACAGGGCTCGATAATGTGGAATCCAGATTGAAGCTGCTGTACGGCGGCAAATATGGCGTGACGGTCAAAAGCCGGGAGCCGTCCGGTACCATCGTGCAAATTCGCTTGCCGATCATTTTGAATGAGAAGAGGGGATAGCCATGAAAATATTGATCGTCGACGACGAGGCGCTTATCCGCGATCATCTGGAGGCGCTGCCCGAGTGGAGAGAGCTTCAATGCACCATCGTCGGTAAAGCGGCGAACGGTCTGGAAGCGCTGTCTATTATTCCGCAAACGCTGCCCGACCTGGTCATTTCCGATATCCGTATGCCTGCCATGAACGGGCTTGAGCTTGCGGAGCAAATTCGCGCAAGGTACCCGGATATCCATGTCATGTTCATCTCCGCCTATCACGATTTCGAATATGCCAGGCAGGCGATGAAGCTGGGCGTCAGCGATTTTATTACGAAGCCGATCCGGATCCCGGAGCTGGTTGAGTCTGTGGAGCTGCTGCAGCAGGGCGTGCTGCGGATGAACGAGGACGACCGGATGGAACAGGAGAAGCTTATTTCCTTGCTGCTTGCCGGAGATGGCGCTTCGGAGAAGCAAGCCGAAAAGCTGATCCGCAAGCAGCAGGTTGAAGGCCGCGGCGTTCAGATTGCGCTTGCCGAGATCGACAATGTCGAGCTGCTTCATCTGGCGGGCAAACCGATCTCGCTTATGGCGCTGCGGGAGATCGCCAGCAATCTGCTGCGCAGCCAGCCGAGACCGTACTGGACGTATCTGGATCTCAGCGGCATTGTCATCGTCTTCTTCGAGCCGGAGAGCCCGCAGCTTGATGCCTCGTGGGAGCTGCTTACGATTGCAGGCAATCTCGTCTCTGGCGTGGCCAGTATGACGAATCACAGCATCTCGATCGGCATCAGCGGCCGTCTGCCCTCGGTTGCCGATATTCGCGAAGGCATGCGGCAAAGCCGGCAATGTCTGGAGTACCGGATGCTGCTCGGCAAAGGCTCCATCATCGCCTATGATGCGCTTGCCGGATTGGAGCAAGGACGGGGGGCCAAGGAGGACAAGACGGTGGTCGAACTGATCGGCCATGTCAGGCGCGCCGACAGCGAGCAGATTTCCCGTTCGCTGCGCAAGATTTATCGCGAAATGCTCGCGGCCGGCATGAACAAATCTGTTATTCAGCAATATGCGGCAGACATCCTGAACCGGACCGACGCCCTGCTGGAGGAATTGCGGGTGCCGATGTGCGAAGAACGGCGGATGGAGGCGCAGAAGTCGGTTTACCGTTATGGCATTTTGGCTGATCTGATGCAATTTTTATCCGGTTACTTGCTTGAAGCGGCCGGCAAAGTGGGCAGCCGCTCCCACTCACAGTCCCCGGCACTCATCAAGCGCGTGTACGACTATTTGGACAAGCACTGTTCGGAGGAGGTGACACTACTGTCATTGTCCAAGCATTTGCATATTAACCATTCCTATCTGTCCAGGCTGATCAAAAAGGAAACAGGTGTCAATTTCCGCGATCTGCTGTGGCAGCGCCGGATCGACAAGGCGAAGGAACTGATGAACGAGCGCGACGAGAAAGCGTTCGAAATTGCGTACAGGGTAGGGTTTAAAGATCCGTCGCACTTCAGCCAGGTATTCAAACGATTCGTCGGCGTAAGCCCTTCGGAATATCGCGATTCCCTGGAGCCATAAATTTCCGGACATGCTGCAGCAACAAGTCAATTGCAGCACAGATAGGTCAACTGCCTGCCTTTATTCGCGATACTGCCGGTTTTACAATATGGATAGTAAGCCAAATCATTAAGCCAAGCCAACTTTTATGGGAGGAGTTGCTGTCATTGAAAAGGAAGATCGCTGCGATTGTAAGCGTTTTAATGGTAATGTCGGTTATGCTACTCGCATGCTCTGGCAATGGGGGGAAAACGGGTTCCGGCACCGATCAGCCGGACAACGCCGGCAAAGGAGGAAGCGGCGGCAAGACGGATAACAAACAATACGTCATCCGCTATGATCCGCAAGCTCATTTGCCCAAAAAGCCCGATGCCCAGGATCCTACCGAGAAGAAAGTGCTTGATGAATTGAATCAAAAATATATGGATCAGCATCCGAACGTGAAGATTGAGCTGGTGAAGGTGCCGGCCAATCAGGATCGCAATGCATGGCTGCAGGCCAGGATGATGGCCAAGGATGCGCCGGATATTTTTTGGGCCAACTTTGAGGATACGTGGACGAATTACAAGAAGGGCTGGTTCATGCCGCTGGACGATTGGCTCGCCAAGCCAAATCCGTATAACGAGAACAAAATATGGCAGGACACGTTCATTCCGGGAATATTGGATTCGGTACGGGCACCGGACGGAAAGCTGTATGTCATTCCGGCCGACGGCGTCGGCGTAGCCATTTTCTATAACAAGGAAATATTCCAAAAGCTGAATTTGCAAGAGCCCAAGACGTGGAGCGAATTTATGGAGGTGTCGGCGGCGATTCAGGCTGACGGCAAAGTTCCCTTCGCTTTCAATATGGTCAACAAAGGCTGTTGCGATGCGCAATGGTCGGATGCGCTGCTGCACAATCAGTTCCTGATCGGCAATATTGGCGATTTGGATACAAATCATAACAACCGCATTGATCCGCTGGAAATTGCTGAAGCGACAAAAGCGGGCAAAATGCCGAATATGGATATCCGCAAGCAGGAGTTTACACTGATGAAGGAATGGGCGAAATATTGGCCAAAAGGCTTCGCAGCCAAATATGACAAGAACGAGATGTTTGCTTCCGGCAAGGTAGCGATGATGTTCGGCGGCAGCTGGACGATCTCTGAACTGCGGGCGATGAAGCTGCCATTTGAATTTGGCGCATTCAACTTCCCTACGCTGAAAAAGGAATCGGCATCGCTGTCCACCGAATCGGGAGCGAAAATATACGGCCCGTGGGGCCCGGGGCAATGGATTGTACCAGGCTATCTCCAGCAGGACGATCCAGACAAAATCCCGGTCATCATGGACTACCTGATGTTCCTGAGCAATCCGGAAAATATCTCTGCGCTCGATAAGGAGACGGAGTCCGAGCCGAATATTGTCGGTGCCGAGGCGCCGGCCGGACACGAGGTGTTCCAGGAGGATCTGCCGATTATCGTGGTGCAGCATTACGGGGCTTATCTGGGCAAAGCGTTCTTCGACAAATTCGACAGTGCGCTGTCACTCTATCTCTCGGATAAGCTGACAATCGATGAATTCCTGGAGCAGATGAAGCAATTTTACCAGCAAGGTGCGGAGGAAACGATCTCGCAGCAGGGAAGCTAGTATCGGTTTTGGCGAAGGGGCGGCACGCGGACCTGAGCGGACTAAAGGGACCTGAAGGGGCCTGAACGGACCGTCGATCCGTTATCTGTGAACAAACGTGCCAAATTGGGAGGGATGCGGACCCTGGTTCCGTTATTGGTCTGGAATTGCCGCGAAAAGCAGGCAAAATCGGCAAGTAACGGAACGTCTGTCCGCGTAACCTCCAACTTAACTGGCTTTTGGCAAATAACGGATCGTGTGTCCGTGAAACTATTCAGTCGCCTGTTTTTTCGAGTCAATAGCGAATCACAGTGCAGGTCCGTATGCGTTCCCCGGTCCGCCGCAATGTTGCACGTTATGCAACATTTGGAGCACGATGCAGCCCTATTTGCCGGAAATGTTGTACGTTATGCAACAATCAACGCCATTTCGCCCCCTCGCAGCAGCAGATTGTTGCATTTCGTACAACAATTTGGGGGTATGCTAGCTTCCCGCCATGGACTTGTTGCACAAACTGCAGCATTTTCAGATAAAAGTAAAGGAGGTTGAACGATTTTGAATAGAGCCGAACCCGCAGCGCTGCCTCCGACGCCCCGTTCCGCACGAACGCGCAAATTGAGTGCGAGAACGACGGCCATTGCTTATCTATTTCTGGTGCCGACGGTTGTCATGATCCTTGTCTTCAACTACTATCCGGCGATCGCCGCCTTCGTCTACTCGTTTACCGATTGGAACGGTTTTACGCAGCCAAGCTTTGTCGGCCTCCGCAATTTTACGGAGATGTTTACGACCAAGGTGTTTACGCAGGCCTTCTGGAATTTGTTGTGGCTGTCCCTGGTCAAGGTGATCATATCGATTACGATTCCGCTGCTTGTCGCTTTTCTGATTTACAAAGTAAAAAGCTCACGGCTGCAAAATTTGTACCGGCTGCTGTTTGTTTTTCCGCTCGTCATCCCGATGATGGTCATTTTGCTGCTGTGGCAGTTTATTTTAAATCCGGACGTCGGATTGATCAATGCGATTCTTTCATGGCTGGGCATTCCGGAGAGCAGCTTGCCCTTATGGCTGGGCAGTCCTGACACCTCATTGATTTCGATCATGCTGATCGGTTTTCCCTGGGTCGACGGCGTAGCGATGCTTATATTTCTGGCCGGCTTCCAAAGCATACCACGCTCAATCGTGGAAGCGGCTACGATGGATGGCGCAGCAGGACTGCGAAAGCTGGTGTTTATCGAGCTGCCGCTCGTGCTCTCTCAGGTCAAGCTGATCCTTATTCTGACGATTATCGGCACGCTGCAGGGCTTTCAGACGCAGCTCGTCCTGACCGGCGGCGGTCCGGGCTACTCGACTACCGTGCCGGGACTCATTATGTACCAGGAGGCCATGAGCAACAACAGGCTTGGTTTCGCCTGCGCGATCGGGGTTGTGCTGTTCATTCTAATTTTTGCCTTGACGCTGATTAACAATAAATATTTGAAATCGTCGACAGAGTACGGCGCGGAATAGAGAAGGAGGCAGATGACGATGGTCGGTTCCCACCGGTTGCGCTCCGTGCTGACGCACGGCGGTATTCTCGTATTCGGCATCCTGACGATGATTCCGTTCTTGATGCTTATCAATTTGTCGTTGAAAGATTTGTCCCAGTTCAACCTGGAGCGGTGGTCGGTTTCGTTTCCGTTTCACCTCGAGAATTACTCCGCCGCCTGGGAAGTTATCCGCCAATATGTGCTTAACAGCTTTATTATAAGCGGTGTAACGGTTGTCGCTGTACTGGCGGTCTCATGCCTGGCGGCATACCCGATGGCGCGGATGAAATTTTTCCTGAAGGAGAAAATTTATTTTCTCATTATTGCACTGCTCATGATTCCGTTTACGCTGACGCTCGTTCCGCTGTTCAGCCTTGTGGTCAAATTCCAGATTCTCGACAGTTGGCTCGGATTATGGGGGCCTTACATTGCCGGAGGGCAGGTCTTCTGCATTTTTGTCCTGCGTTCCTTCTTCTCGTCCTTGCCTGAAGAAATGTTCGAAGCGGCCCGGGTCGACGGGGCGGATGAATTCCGCATCCTGTTCTCGATCGTGCTGCCGCTGTCCAAAGCGATAATTGCCACGCTCGGCGTGCTTAATATTCTCAACACGTGGAACGACTATATTTGGCCGCTTATGGTCATCAGCGACGAGAGCAAAATGCCGCTCACGCTCGGGCTAATGAGCTTCCAGCAGATGTTCACCACCAACTGGGGACCGCTGTTTGCCGGTTACGTGTTGGCCTCGCTGCCGCTCATTCTGCTATTTATCTTCGCCAGCAAGCAATTCGTTGAAGGGCTGGCCTCGGGCTCGATCAAGATGTAAGCGCATGTGAAACAGCCCATTTGTCCAGTTTACGCAATGCATTTGCAGGCGGGAGGATCTTTATGGGTGAATAAATAAAACATACAAAAATCTCCTACTGTAGAAGTTGTAGCGGGTAACGCGCTGCCTCTGCAAAAGGAGGTTTTTTGTTTTCTTGTTGTCAGCAATTTTGAACTGGTATACAATCATACAACCGGGAAATGAAATGGCGCTGCACATCTTGTAATGCAAGTGAGAGGAGTTGCCCTCATGCGAATCCGACAATGGAAGCACAAGCTGAAATTCAAGATGCTTGTGCTTTTTACGACAGCGGCGGTTCTGATGCTGTCTCTGCTTGGCTTGTTCATCTATCAGTCTACGAAAAGTACGCTTAGACAAGATGCGATTAAGTATAACACCGCTCTTGTACAACAATTGACCTCCAACCTGGACGTTTATTTCAATAACGTCAGCACCATTCTTTACACGATTGCCGGGAATTCGGAGACAGCCGCAGCGCTGGAGACTTACGACGACAATTACCAGCGGCAGGTGGATAGCAACTGGTTTTTTCATGCTTTGCTGCTTTCCTACAGTCAGGTTAACCCTTTTCTTGAGGATTTGATCATTATTCGCAACGGACGGGCAATCTATAATATTGCCGCAAACAGCAATGACCGCTTTTATGAATTTCAGCACGCCCCGTGGTTCAGCGCAGCCGGACTAGGTGCCGGAAAAGTTGTTTTTATCGGTCCGCACGAGCATAACTATTACATTAATCCGCTGCCGTCGGGGCAGGTTGTTTCCGCGTTAATTGCGATCTATTCCCCGTTTCAGACAAGCAAAGAGCCTCAAGGCCATTTGCTTGCCGATATCAGTCTTGCCGAAATTCAATCGCTGATCAACCAAACCGGAAAAGCAGCCAGAGGCGATTTATATGTTTTAAATGAAAAGAATGAAGTGTTGTTGCAATCGTTTTCACTGAATGAAGCGGATCATACCACCCATGTGAATCTTAATTTGCCGGAACGGCCGGAAGAGAGCGGTGTATTTTTTGATGCTGTGAACGGAATACAATCCCTGGTCATTTTTAATTCATCCTCTACTACCGGCTGGAAGACCGCCATTGTCATTCCGGAAGCGACTATTTTTGAAAGTACAGGGAAAATTCGTTGGGCCACCGCACTCGTCGTATCGATCAGTATCGTCATTATGGTTGCGCTCAGTTATGTTCTGGCCAATGCGATAACGAAGCCGCTCAGCCGCCTGATGGCGACAATGGCGCAAGTCGGCCGCGGTCAATATGACCAGGAAGTTGAAGTGACGACGCAAGATGAAATCGGCCTGCTCACCAAAGAATATAACAAAATGCTGCGCAAGCTGGATCACCTTGTGAAGGAAAATTATCTTGTCGCCATTGAAAGTAAGGAAGCCAGATATCAGGCGCTGCGCGCGAAGTTTAATCCGCATTTTTTTAATAATGTGCTGCAGACGATTCGCGGGCTTGCTGTACTTGAGCGGCATTCCGATATAGAACAATTAATCGAGCAGCTTGGCGAGATGTTCGCTTATGTGCTATATGAAGATGAGGAATGGGTGGATTTGGAGAAGGAAATGAATTATCTTTCGCTTTACTTATCCTCGTATCAGTGGAAAGGCAGCCGTAACTTCTCCTTTAAGATCCAGGCAGACGATGCTGCAAAAAACGTTCAAGTTCCGAAGCTGCTTCTGCAGCCGCTAGTCGAGAATGCGTTGAAACATGGCGGCAGAAAAGACGGGGCCCCACTGGAAATTTGTGTGATAGCCATTATGGCGAACGACAAGGTAAAGATTGAGGTCCGCGACAATGGAGACGGGATTGAGCCATTGCGGCTGGATATGCTGAACCGTCATTTGTTGGGCGAACATACGGGATTGGACCGCGTTGGAATTATTCATGTCAAGGAAAGGCTCAAGCTGGCTTACGATAGTGATGCAAAGCTTGAAGTTAGCAGCACCACAGGAAAGGGCACGACTGCCGCCATCGTTATCCCGGCGATTACGAGCAGAAAATAAGGAGGCAACTATGAAATTATGGATATTGGATGATGATCTAATTATCGTAGAGTCATTGCAAAGACTCATTGCCCGGAACGGCTTGCCGTTCGATATCATAACCATGTCTTCGGCATCGGAGGCGCTGACGCGACTCGGGGAGGAGAAGCCGAATGTCGTCCTCACAGATATTCAAATGCCCGGTATGAACGGCTTGGAGTTGCTTGCCCGGCTGCAAGCCGAGCTTCCGGATTGCCCCTTTATACTGATGAGCGGTTTTCGGGAATTTGAGTATGCCCAGCAAGCTCTGCGGCTGGGGGTAAGCGAATATTTGCTCAAGCCGATTCAAGAGACTCAGCTTGTCACAGTGCTTACACAAGCAGTACACAAAGTGAACCGCTCCCGGGAAATGTTTTGCTCGTTGCTGGCAAGCGGCGTATGGAAGGATGAAATGCTGTCCAAGCTGCCAATCTTCAGGGATAAGGCCGCATCTCACCGCTTCCGCATGACATTGTTTACAGCCAGCGACGAACAGAGCATATTCGAAGGCTTGCTGGACTGGTCCAGGGAACAAGGATGCTGGGCGGTGGCCTTTTCAGAGAAATGGGTCGTGGTAGAGTGGGAAGAAAGCCGGATTGCGGACCGAATCGCCGCAATGAGATCTGATTTTATGGCCGGTATGAGCGACTGGGTTACAGGATGCGCCAAGCTGCCCAAAGCATGGTCGCAAGCGGAGCAGGCTCTTCAAACGCTTCAATTTCAGGGAACAGTCGGAGTTCGCAGCTATAACGAGCTGGAGCGACGGTTTCAACCTATTATGCAAAACAGGGAGGGTCTGTTCGATGAACCCGAAACTTCTGCTTCGGAGCATCGCTATCTCATTGCCAAGGCGAAAAAATTCGTGCTGGCCTCCCTGCACGATGAGCTGACGCTTGACCTTGTTGCCAGTCATGTGAATGTAAACCGGACTTATTTTTCAACGCTGTTTAAGCGGGAGACGAATCAGACCTTCTGGGATTATGTCACTTCCGAGCGGATTGAAGCGGCCAAAAAGCTGCTCTTAAACGAGTCGCTTAGCGCTTATCACATTGGCGAAAAAGTCGGCTACAAAAATCCGAGCCATTTCAGCCGTGTGTTTAAAGAGCGGGTGGGCATGACTCCGAATGAATACAAGAACAGGTTCCAAACAATTGAATAGAAATCCGAACATCTGGTTATCGTCATGAAAGCGGAACCATGATTAAATAAGGATAGCAATTGCTAATTCACACATCAGGGGGCAACGGAACAATGAAAAAAAGCAGTACGATTCTGCTTGGAGTGACTATTTTGCTTGCCGCAATCGTAAGCGGATGCGGCAGCAAAAACGCAAGCTCAGGGGGAACGGCGCCCGGTAATGAGGCAGCGGCCACGACACCGGAGACCGGGGCCCCGAATTCCGCAGAGCCAGTTACCATCACGTTCAATACCAATTATAACCCGGACAATTTCAAAGCGTTGAAGAAAGCTGTCGAGGAAAAATTGGGGAACATCAAGCTTGAATTTGCCTTTGCGAATAATGCATCAAGCGCACAGCTCATTAACACCCAGCTGGCAGCCGGCGAAGGGCCTGATCTTGTACTCTCGGGCGTGGATATCGTCAAGTCAGGCTATTTGGTGGAGCTGACGGACAAGCTGTTTGTCGCGCAATTGACGGATTCCGCGAAACGGGAGGCAACGCTGGACGGGAAAGTTTGGTACGTACCGCTGGAAACTTGGTTCGAAGGCATCCTGTACAACAAGAAAATATTTGCAGAGCAGGGCATTGAGGTGCCGCAGACGTGGAATCAATTTATAGCTGCTGCGGAGAAGCTGAAGACTGCCGGAATCAAGCCGATCTCGATCGGCGATAAAAATGGCGATGTGCTCGGCAAGCAATCGCTAGGCGTCGTTTTGTCGGACGCTTATGCCAAAAACCCGAATATCGAAGCGGATGTCGAAGCGAAAAAAACGACTTATACGGAGCAGTGGCTTAACGGCTTGAAGCAGTGGAGTCAAATTTTGGAGAAAGGTATTATCTCTAAGGATGTGCTCGGTATTTCCTATGAGGAGCAAATTAGCGAGTTTATATCGGGCAAGGCCGCGATGACCGAATCCGGTACTTGGGAAATTGCAAACATCAGACAGAAAAATCCGGAGCTGGATTTCGGCATTTTCCCGATCCCGTCCGTTGAGGGCGGCAAACCGTGGCTTGTCGGCGGAACGGGCTCAGCCATGGGCGTCAACAAAAACTCCAAACACCAGGAAGAAGCGATGAAGGTACTGGAATATTTGGTCAGTCCGGAAGGCAATGCCTTGTTTATTGCCGCGACGAAAGGCGGTCCGTCGGCAAAAGGAGTAGAGGGCGGTTTGGATGAGGCGCTGACAGGCGCGCTCGAAGCCGTCAATGAAGGCCGGATGTATGCGCCGTGGCAAGGATTGAAAAAAGTGGGCGGCGAAAACTTCGTCCGTACCTGGTTCAAGCTCAATCAGGACTTTGTAGCCAGCGGCAAGCAGGTAGAAGACATTCTTGGTCAACTGGACCAGTTTATGCAAAAAGAATTGAATAAATAAATGATTGCGGTCAGGGTTTCGGCCTTTTCGGCCCCTGACCGTTCCTTATTTTGATAGGAGCCGGAAAATGAAAGCAAAACGACAACTTGGAAGGGTACTGCCCTATGAACTGATGCTGCTGCCCTCTCTGGCAGGATTTATTTTATGTTTCGTCATTCCTTTCTTCTGGACCATAAACTACAGCTTTACGGATTGGAATGGCTTAAGTCCGGAATTCAACTATATCGGCTTTAGAAATTACCCGGAAGTATTTCAAGACGAGCGTATATTATCGGCGCTAACCAACACGCTGTGGTTTGCTTTCGTCACAACGATCTTCCAAAACGGCCTTGCACTTCCGCTTGCCCTTGCACTGGATGCAAAAATTAAAAGTAAAAATGTGCTGCGCACGATTTTCTTTATGCCCGTTGTCTTCAGTCCGCTCGTGATTGGCTATCTGTGGTCTTATATTTTGTCATCCAGCGATGGCGGCTTGCTGAATTCGATTTTGAACGGAGTGGGGCTGCAGAGCTGGACGCAAAGCTGGCTGGGAAATCCGTCCCTTGCGCTCAATTCCGTCATTGCCGTCGCGCTGTGGCAATCGGTCGGCTGGTCGATGGTGATCTTTGTTGCCAATTTGCAGGGCATTCCTGCCGATTTGTATGAATCCGCATCCATTGACGGGGCAACCGGATGGAAAAAATTCCGTTATATTACGTTTCATTTGCTGGCTCCCTCGTTCACGATCAATTTGGTCATTACGATGATCAATGGATTGAAAGTGTTCGATCATGTTGTCGCACTTACGAATGGCGGCCCCGGTTTTGCGACCGAGACGATGACGACTACGATCATTTATTATGCTTTCACCGGAGGATCATTCGGCTATGCGTCGACGCTCGCGGTCATCATGTTTGCGATTATCGCGGTGATTTCAGTCATCCAGCTGCGCATTTTGCTTCGTAAGGAGGCGTCTATCGGATGATGACTCTTCGGAAAAAACTTGCGTATAGCGGTTTGGAGCTTGCACTGTGGTTAATTAGTCTGGTAATTTTAATCCCTTTTTATTATTTGTTTATTAACACGGTGAAGCAGCCGCAGGATGCCACGGAGCATCCGCTGTCGTTGCCGCATGTATGGAACTTCCAGTCCTATCTGGATGCCTGGACGAAAATGGAGTATCCCGTCGTTTTCGGCAATACGGTGATGTACATGGTGATTTCGGTTTTCATCATCATTGTGCTTGCATCCACCGCAGCGTATGCGCTCGTCCGCCGGAAGACCCGGTATCATGCCGCGATCTATTATTTGTTCGTCGGCGCCATCATGATGCCTTACCAAATGATGATCATGCCGCTGTACCGCATCGTGAAAGTATTGCATCTGATGAATACGGTGCCAGGCGTCGTTTTTGTTTATGTGTTTACGGCGCTTCCTTTTGCCATTTTCCTGTATTGCGGCTTTATGCGCTCCTTGCCGCTGGAGCTGGAAGAGGCGGCTTGTGTTGACGGAAGCTCCGTCTATCGTACATTTGTGTCCATCGTGTTTCCTTTGCTGCGGCCAGTGACGGCTACTGTGATTGTCCTGAAGTCGATTGAAGTGTGGAATGATTTTATGACACAGCTTTTATTCATTCAATCTTCAAGCCTTCAGACGATTACCCGGAAAATTTATACGAATGTCGGCTTGTTTACGACAGATTGGACATCGCTATTGCCGATGTTTGTGCTGGGAATCGCGCCGATGCTTCTCTTTTACCTGATGATGCAAAAGAACATTATTAAAGGGATTTCTGCAGGCTCCATTAAAGGTTAATAAACCGGGGGAGGGCAAAAGATGCGTATCGTTTATAAGTATAGTTGGACTGTATTGTTGTTAACGGGTTTATTTTTAGTCTGCTTGCCTTTGCCTGTTTTTGCCGGCGATAAAATGATTTCCGAAATTGAAAGTCCCTGGCAAGCCGGTGTGAATGTAACAAGCGTACAAACGGTAAGCGCTTCGCTGAATGCTCCGGGAAAGCCGTTTGAAGGAGAGGCTATGCTTGAAGCGGTTAGGCAGTTCTGTGGCCGCCAACAGCTGGCGGACGATTTACTTTGAATTTCCGGAAGAGCTGGATATGACCGCTTACCCGATCCTTTCGCTGCAATTCAACGGCTGGGGCGGCGCACCTGGAACCAATGCCTACACAACCAGGCTGGCTGTCCTTACAGCGGATAATCAGCGCTACGAGAAAAATTACAATATTACTCCCGATAGCTGGAATGCACTGTCTATGAACATCTCAGACTGGGAGTTTTCATCCAGAGTCAAGCGGATCGAGGTATCCTACAAAGCAGATTCTTCAGCGGCATGGAACGCGGCATTCCAGATCGATGATGTGAAAAGAAGCAATGCTGCGGGAGAAACGCTGAAGCGCAATTATTTGGGGAACTGGCATTTCGAGCTGCCGTGGAATATGGGCAATGCAGTAGCCGGGATGGCCGTTACCGAGCAGACGCTGGCTTTTCCCGGCGGGGGATACGGCTCCAATAGTATGCGCGGGCTCTATATGCTAGAGGCGGCCAGTACGAATGTGCCGGGAAATCAATACCGTTCGGTCTACAAGACATTGTCTGGCGAGGATTGGACGAATGAGCCGATTGCGCTGGTACATTTGAATACTTGGGGGGGAGCCCCGGGGCTGTCCGGCGGCTATGGAGCCAAATACTGGGCCAAGGTAAAAGTTTTCAGCAACGCGAATGTATTCGAGCAGACGCAGGCTATCTCACCTAACGCCTGGAATGAAATTCAGCTGGATGTATCGGAATGGGCGTTCAAAAACAATGTCACGAAGATTGAGGTTGGGATGTGGGCCGATACGACGCAAACATGGTCCAATAAATTTCAGGTGGACACATTGATCAGACGCTCGGATACGTTCCCTGTGTTTTCCGGCTCGAATGCAACCTATATGGACAGATTGAACCGGATGTTCCAGATGCACTGGTTTACCGATCCCGGCTTAAATGGTGCCAAAAGCGGGCGAGGCATAAAGGCGACTTGGTGGCGGGAATGGGATACGCTGGCAAACAGCTGGATTGATACGAACAAGAACCGGTTTTACGGAGATGATGCCAATGAGGATGTTCGTGCGCTTCTGCTGAATACACCGATGTTTGACAACGGCTTTGTGCTGATGTATGGGGAGGAAGCGCGAAATCAGCTTGGTCAGTTTTTTCCAACGTATCAGAATAGCAACGGCAAATCGGCGGGTTGGGAATTCGACGGCACGACCAAGGAGGGCTGGACATCCTATAATGTGGCGAACGATTCGGTAGCGGCCAGGCGCTGGTATATGCAGACCGAAGCTGCCGATCCGCAGCTCGTCTCTCCAGTTTTGACGGTCGACAGCTATAATATGCCGTATTTGCTCGTTCGGATGGCCAGTTCGAATGCAAATACCACAGGCGCCGTATATTTCAGTACATCCGCTTCGCCAGGGTTTAGCGAAGAGAAGAAGGTCACCTTCAAAGTCATTAATGATGGCAAATATCATAATTATCATATCCCGATGTATACGCATGCAGAGTGGAACGGAACCATTACGCAACTGCGTCTTGATCCGGCAGAGAGCGGTTCTCCAGGCGGCTGGGTACTGATCGATTATATTAATGGCAGCTATGATGTGAGCTGGTATAATAATCCGTTTCTCATCCTGGGCAGCTCCAGATACTATAAATGGACCGGAGATACGGCGTTCCTGCAAGCGCAAATGCCGCGCCTGCGCAGTGCGATTCACTACATGAACGATACTTTGAAGGGGGCAACGAACGGCTATATTTTCTCTTCTTATAACGGGCATGACGGAACAAGCGGGCTCTCTCCGGCTACGCGCACCGGATATGGCATTGGCGGCGGATACTGGGATTTGCTGCCTTCGGGGCATAAGGATCTGTATGCTACCGTCTATTATTATGCAGCGCTCACAGAGATGAACAAGCTGGAGGAACTGGTACAGCTTCATCCAGAATGGAATATTCCGGCCAATCCATACGGGGAGGATGCAGCAGTTATCGCTTCCTATCGCGACAAGGTAGCCTCAGAAGTAACGGAAGATTCCCTGTTCTGGAATAACACAACCAAACGTTATGTGCCGCTTGTCGACGCGGCCGGGTTATCGCATGATTTTGGATACACATTTATGAATCTGGAAGCACTCTACTATGGACTCGGCAATGCCGCAAGAGGCAAGGATATTTTCGATTGGATCGACGGGGTGCGCACAGTAGCGGGTGATACCTCGACAGGCGCGGACATTTATTTTCACGGCTTTGCTCCGCGTGCATCAACGAAGCGAAATACAGATTGGTATGTTTGGACATGGGAACCGCATGCTTTCCCATGGGGAGGGCAAGTGCAGGATGGCGGCGCTGTATTGTATGAGGCTTATTATGATGTGATGGCCCGACTGAAGTACAAAAATACAGACAATGCCTGGAACCGGATGAAAGGCGTGCTGGATTGGTACCAGGCTACCCAGGACGAGGGCGGCTACCGATGGTATTATGCGCAGCGCAATCTCTCGTTGCAAGGAGCGGGAAGCGCGGGCGGCATCGGTGTCGATGCCGATTTCACTGATGCTACGATTGCGGCACTCTCTGCCTTTTACGGATTTATGGGCGTCGACGCCGATGTGGATGCACTTGTCGTTGCCCCGAAATTGCCGGCCGATCTGACCTGGATGCAGGTTACGCATGTCAATTACAGAGGCAGCGATGCTGCTATCTACGGATCTGCAGAGCGTACTCAAGTGACCCTGACAACAGAGGGGGCGCCGCTTACAATCAAGATTGGCGATCTGGCCGCCAATCAAGCGTACACCGTTTACCGGGACGGCAGCCCGTGGACAACCGTTACAGCTGATGCCTCCGGCTTCGCTGCCTTTCAAACCGGCGGTTCGGGAAGACATGAATATAAAATCAACAAGTAAATGCAAGGAGTACATGAAATGGCGAAACCATTGGCGGCAAAACGCATCTATATTGTACCGACTACGCATTGGGACCGGGAATGGGTGATGACCTTCGGGCAATATCAAATCCGTCTCGGCGATACGGTCGACCGGGTGCTGGATCTGCTCGACCTGCATGAAGAATACTGTTTTTTGTTAGATGGACAGTCGGTTGTGATCGAAGATTATTTGGAGATCAGGCCGGAACAGCGGGAGCGCCTGATCAACTATCTCCGCTCCGGGAAATTGATTTGCGGTCCGTGGTATGTTCTTGCCGATCAATTTTTGCAAAACGGAGAGTCGACGATCCGGAATTTGTTGAAGGGAATGCGGCAAATTCGCGAATGGGGAGGCAGGCCGATGGGGGTCGGGTATGTACCCGACTCCTTCGGCAGCATTGGTGCGCTGCCGATGATTTTGCAAGGCTTTGGGATACCATACGCGTCCTTCGGGAGAGGCCGTCCATACTGGAATGAAGCGCTGCCCCATTTTGAATTTTGGTGGGAGGCTCAAGACGGTTCAAAAGTTCTGGCTGCTAATCATGGTTATGGCAATGCGGTTTATCTCAGCTATCCCGACATCTGGTCAGATATTCATCACGAGCGTGCCTATAAACCCGATTACGCTGCGCTTATCGAAAAAATGGAGGCAGACGTTCAGCAGCAGCTTGCCCATGCCGCAACTCCCTATGTCTATTTATCCGCCGGTATCGACCATATGGAGCCGAGGGAGACATTGCTTCGATTGCTCGAGCGCGCACGCGGACAAGACGGAGCTGCAGAGAGCGAGTTTGTGCTGTCTGGCCCGGAAGCTTATTTCCATGCTGTAGCGGAGGGAGCGCCGGCGGCAAATTTGGCGGTTTATAACGGCGAGATGAGGGGATCAGCCAGTGAGCCTATCCGGCTCAACGGTACGCTCAGCTCCCGCCTCCGGTTAAAACAGTTGAATGAAGAGGCGGAGCTGCTGCTGCAGCAAAAGCTTGAGCCTCTATACAGCTTTTTACACCGTTCTGCTGACGGGCCCTATCCTAAAGGCGTGCTTGAGCGGCTTTGGCGGCTGCTGATGCTGAATCATCCGCATGATTCGATTTGCGGCTGTTCGCTGGATCAGGTGCATAAAGATATGGAGACGCGGTTTGACGATATTATGGCTGCCGGCCGTTATTTGTTGAAAGACGGGATGCAAAAGCTTGCCGGGCGCATGCAAACCCGGCATCCGTATAGGGATGCCGTTCCGATTGTCGTATTTAACAGTCTCCCGTACCGGAAGACTGCCGTTCTGGATTCGCTTATCCGCGTACCGCGAAGACTGGCGGGAGAGGCATGGGCGCTGGTTGACGGCGAGGGCAAGCAGTATCCTGCGCGAATTGAAATCAAGGCGGTCAAACAAAAGGATCTGGAAAGTGTCTATATGACCCATGAACAGCTTATTGCCGTACTCTCCAAGCAGGATGACGAAAGCAAGCCGGATGATGCCTGTTTCACCGTTGTGCATGTAAGGGCGAATTTGTCTGACGTTACAGGAATCGGTCCATCGGTCTATTATCTTGTGCAAGAGGATGAGGTAATAGAGACTGCCAAGCCGGCCGATGAGGGATGGATTCGGATTGCGTCCGGAAGTTCGATCGAGAATGAATACTTGACCGTACATCTCAACAGCGATGGAACATTTGACCTGGCAGACAAGGCAAACAGCATCCGCTACAGCGGACTTCATGCCTTCAGGGACCGGGCTGAGCTCGGGGACGCGTACGAACATAAAGATCAGGAGCAATTGGAATTGGAAGAGTATGGGGCGCCTGCCGGGGAGGTTCAGTGGCATATCGGCCAGGTGCATGAAGGATGTTACAGGGCTGAAACCTCGTTCCCCATTTCGCTTCCGGCCCGGTATGACTGGGCAAGCGGCCGCAGAAGCCTGACGACAAAAACGGTTCAAGTTGATCTTGCTATTACTGTATACAGCCATTCGGCTCGCATCGACATCGAAGCTGCTGTAGACAACCTGTGTAAGGATCACATGCTTCGTGTCGCATTCCCATTCGGCGAGAAAACGGACAGCATTTACGCATACGATCATTTTCGCGTGATGAAGCGGGCGGCGACGAGCGATCACTTCTGGTCGGATGAGCCGTTTCAGCATGCCGTTTATTTGAAAAATGAAAGCAGGGGAATCTCCTTATTCAGTAAAGGCTTGCCCGCCTGTCAAGCGAAAACGGCCGGAGGGCAGACGGAGCTGCAGCTTACGCTGCTGCGTTGTTTTGGCCGGCTCGGTCCCTGGGCGGGAGCGGATCATCCGGTTCCCGGCGGGCAAAATCATGGTAAACATGTTTATGCTTACAGCCTGTATCCGTTTGGAACGGACGCGGATGGGGAAATCGTTCGCGAGGCGCTCAATTATGCAGTCGATGTCATAGCGGAGTCTGCTGATCCGGGGGCGAGTGGAAGACAGCTTCAGGAAAATTTTTCACCCATCGCGATTGAATCAGAGGGGGAGCCGCCGCATCTTTCCTGTACGAAGCTGGCAGAGGACGGTTCAGGCATTATATTCCGGCTCTGGAATCCCGGAGAAAAGGCGGCAGCGCTCATTAGCGGGCTGAAATGTGGGGAATCGATAACCGTAACCGATCTGCAAGAAACGCCGGTCTGCAGACTGACCTCAGCGAATGGTACTGTTCCCGTTGAGCTGCCGGCATTCGGTCTGTTTACATTTAAACTGCATCGATAGGAGAACAGCACAAATGAAGAACGAATTTCGAAATCCCGGGGCCGCTTATCGGCCCCAGCCTTTTTGGTTTCTTAACCACTGTTACGATAAAGATCAATTGTGCCGTCAGCTGGAAGAGATGCATCTTCAAGGCGTGGGAGGTGTTGTGCTTCATTCCCGGCACGGTAAGGGGGCCGAATTTCTCTCCGAAGATTATATGCAAATGCTCGAGTATTGCATGCAAATCTGTGAGCGGCTTGGCATGCTGGTCTGGCTCTATGATGAAGACAACTGGCCCAGCGGGACGGTCGGCGGAAAGTTGACGCGGGAGCATCCTTCCTTTCGTATGAAATATTTGCGTGTTGAAACATTAGCCGTTCTTTCCGGCAAGCAGCGTGCATTTGCCTTCAAATCCCCGGTTCCAGAAGGAAACCGGCTGCTTGCTGCTGTTGCTTACCCGGTTGAAGAGCGCGACGGGAATAGGGTGAAGCTGGTGAATCAGCCTGTCTTTGCGGCATCTGCCGATTTGGATCAACAGTGGGGGTGGGAGTGGGAAGCTCCTGGGGATGCGGAATATGTGCTTCTGGCCTACTGGGAATGTGAAACGGATGAACGGCTGACGTTTGGCAGCGGCTACTACCTCGATACGATGAATCCTGCAGCCGTACAGGCGTTTATGAATGCAGCCTATGAGCCGCTTGAGCGATTCTCGCGTTATTTCGGGACGGTTGTGCAAGGTGTTTTTACGGACGAACCCGGACTGATGGCCCATGACGGTTTCTTTGGCGTAGAGGCGATTAAAACGACGGTCGAGGATCCGTCATACAGCCTTCCGGGTTATATACTGCCCTGGACCGAACAAGCGGTGGACCGGTTTAAAGAAATGCATGGCCGAGACCTGCTGGGGGAGGTCGCCGGTCTGGTGTATCGGATGGCTGACGGCAGCTGCCATGCGGGCAGACAGCGATTTTACGATACGGTGACCCGCTGGTACATCGAATCGTATCATGAGCCGCTGCGCCATTGGTGCGAGAGCCGCGGGCTTTGTTACATCGGCCATACGTTGGAAGAACCGCTGTGGGGGCAAGCACGCTCGCAAGGCAACCAGTTGAAGGTACTGGAATCGTTCACCTATCCCGGACTGGATTATTTGCAAGCGGGAATTGGGGATCCTGATCATCCACATCGCATTTTGTCCGTCAAATGCGCTTCTTCCGTTGCGTATCTGAAGAACAGGGAGCGGGTCATATGTGAGGCGTTCGGGGCCAGCAATCATGAGTATTCGATGCGCCAGCGGAGATTGGATGCCAATTTTATGAGCTTTCTCGGCGTCAATTTATTTATCCCGCATGCGTTTTATTATTCATTCGCGGGGCATCGCAAAACCGATTTTCCCCAAACCGAGTTCTATCATGCGCCCCATTGGCCTCATTATCGCCATTTTGCCGATTATACGGCCAGACTCAGTTTGCTTGGAGCCAAGACCGCAGCGCCATACCCTGTCGTTATCGTTTCGCCGATTCGCACCGTCTACCGGGAGATGTTCGATTACGGGGAAGCGCGGATGTCGATTTCGGCCGATGAATTGTTTGCCTTCCTCTCCGACCGGCTGCTGCGGGCCAAATGCGATTATATTTATGCGGATGAAAGTCAGCTCGCTGCGCTGGGAACGCCGCAGGAAGCGGCGAAGCGAATACCGGCTGTCATTTTGCCGGAGGTTTCTGTCATTGATCTGCATGCAATGATGTGGCTGGAAGCCTACATGGAAGCGGGGGGAATCGTGGCTGTCATCGGGGCGCAAGCAGCCTCTGATCGTCAGTGTTCCGCCAGCGGCGAGCTGAAGGCGGTGTGGGATCGATGGGAGTCGACGGAAGGCTGCGGTGGCCGCTTGCTGCTGCTGGATGAAGCATCCGTTCGTAAAGACAATGCCTGCGGACTTGTTCATGTACTGGCGGAACGCAGCCAGATTCCGTTTTTGGGCGATAATGCCGGCTGGCATTCCACCGCACCTGACCGGTTCTTTGTCAAGCATACGGTAAGCAATGATGGAACCTCCTTTTTTTGGGTGCTGAACACGGCGGAGCATGCCGCTGCCATCCGTTACGAAGGAATGCAGGAACGATGGGAAGAATGGCATCTGGAAAACGGGAGCTGCAGCGACGCTTCCGCTTATGTTAGCGAGGGATTCTCCCTCGAAAGCGGAGAGATGCGCATCTTTTGCCGCGTTTCGGCAACAGCGGGAAAGACGGAAAAAGGGCAAAAAACGATATACGCGGATAAAAGCGCCGAGATTGTTGCAGAGCTTGATCCCGCTCAGTTTTTCTTTCATCCGGCCGAGCCGAATGTACTGCTGCTCGATCGATGGGAAGTAATCCTGAACGATCGGCAGTCCAGAATGAAAACCATTATGCCGGGACAAACGAACACCTACCGCACGAGGTTTATGGTGGAGCCCGGCTGGCTGAAAGCCGTTCAAGAGGATCCCTCTGCCTATGTAAGGCTTATACTGGACGAGATGGCGCAATACATTCCTGCCCATATCGGGTTCCTGACAAGAAGACGGAATCTGGAGCTGTATCTGAACGGCGTTCGCCTTGATGCACTGCAGCCTTCTGCGTGGCAGGACCCGTTTTATCGGCAGGTTGAGTTGAAACAAGCGCTGATACCCGGTGAAAACGAACTGGAATTGCTGACGTTCTCCTTGCTGGAACCGATGCAAGGCTTGCATTATCCAGCCTATCTCACAGGCAATTTTGGAATTGAGGGTCAGACCATCGGGGCTGCGCCTGAGCGTGGAGCGGCAGATTGGGCGGCAAATGGCTTTCCTCATTATTCAGGAGTAGGGGTATATACAACAACTGTAACTCTTGGCCCCGAAAAGATTGAGGGAAAGAAAATCGTTGTTCGCTGCAGCGATATCCGTGAAAGCGCAGTTTTGTATGTAAACAACGTTAAGGCAGGCACTTGTTTGTGGCCGCCTTATGAATGGGATTGCACAGGTCTTTTAAAAAGCCGAAGCAATGATTTAAAACTGTGTATTGCCAATACGCTTGATAATTTGTACAACAAACATCCGGCTGTTTCGGGGTTAAATGGAACAGTAACATTAGTTTCATATTCGTGATTGCGAAGAGTATGTGGACACACGATCCGTTATTTTATCGAATACCGGCTCATTGGGAGGATTCGTGGACACACGTTCCGTTATTTGCCGATTTTGCCGGGGGTTGGCGGCGATTTGCGGCCAATAACGGATCTACGGTCAGCGTGCAAGCCGTCTTGGAAGGTTTGTTCACAAATAACGGATCCATGGTCCGTATGCGGCCCGCTTCACCGCATTTACCCAGTAATAGACACACTCAGAACGGAAAGCTATCTCAACAGTAGGTTTTTAACTGCTGCGAGATAGCTTTTTTTAACGTTACAGAAAGATTGGATTCGCTAAAAGCGCATGAGAAGTTGGTTAGAAGCACACACGGCCAATCGACACGTTGACGAGTGGGGCTAACGAACCTGAGACACGCTATTGATGGAAAAAAGGCGGGGAAGCGGCTGATTTTCGGTGAATAACGATCGGTAGATTCGTTACGGCCCACAAGACCCCATTTTGGGCCGAATAAGGGTTGCCAGGTTCGTTAGCGGCCCTTTCTTGCACAGACAGTTTCTTCTTGTATTCGGAAAGTGCCGCTTTTTTGCACAGCGAGCATAAAGTTCGTGCAGAAGTGCAAAAAATCGGGTTTTTGTTATATAGTTTCACAATTTTTAGAAGGCTAGAATAAATGTGTAAGCCCAAGCAGATCGGTACAATACTTTTTGGCAAGGGAGGATGAGCATGTCCGTAACATCTGCAGAAAATAAGGCGCTGCCCCCGCAGCGGAACTCGCACAAGAAAAGTTTCGCCTCCCGTCTCCTAAAGCAATGGGATATTCAATTGATGGTGTGGCCGGGAATTTTGCTGGTATTTATATTTTCATACCTGCCTATGTACGGGATTTTTACTAGCTTTATGGATTACAGCATATTTACGGGAGGGAGAATTTGGGGGAATCCCTGGGTCGGCTTCAAGCATTTTGAAATGTTTTTTAATGCGCCGGAGTTTGGAACTGTTATGCGCAATACGATTTTCATTAGTTTATTGAAATTTATCGTCGGTTTTCCGGCGCCGATTATTTTGGCGCTGATGCTGAATGAAGTGCGCCACTTGTTTTTTAAGCGAATGGTACAGACGGTCACCTATCTGCCCCACTTCCTCTCATGGGTTATCGTAGCAGGGTTCGCCTCAGCATTGCTCTCAACAGAGAATGGAAGCATTAATCTGCTGCTGCAGAAGGCAGGAGCGATCGATGAACCGGTCAATTTTCTTTCGATGCCGGAATACTTCTGGAGTATTCTTGTCACGACGAATGTCTGGAAGGAGATCGGCTTCAACTCCATCGTCTTTTTAGCGGCGATCGCCGGGGTCGATCCGCATCTGTATGAAGCCGCGGATATCGACGGGGCAAGCAAATTCAAGCAGATTCGCATGATCACGCTGCCGACCATTATGCCTGTTGTTGCAATTTTTATGATTCTGGCGATTGGCAATTTGCTTAGCGCCGGCTTCGAGGATATTTTGCTGCTCGCAAACAACCCTGTACTAAGGCCGGTATCAGATGTTATTGATACCTATGTTTACCGGGTCGGCCTGGGCAATCAGCGCTATTCTTATGCCGCTGCAGTGGGGTTGTTCAAAGCCGTCATTAATATCGGATTGTTAACGCTTGCGAACTTTATCGCGCGCAGGTCGGGCAACAGCCTGTGGTAATGCGGCACATTTTTACGAGTAGGAGGCGGGGCTGTTGGCGCGATTAGGCTACAGTGACCGGTTGATGGTCACTTGCATCTATATTTTTCTCGGTTTGTTATCTTTTACAGCGCTTTATCCGTTTTGGAATGCGCTCGTTGTTTCTTTCAATGTCGGCAAAGATACCGCTTTGGGTGGCATTACGTTCTGGCCGCGGGCTTTTACGCTGGAAAACTATAAAATTATTTTGAGCGATTCCCGGCTGCTGAACGGATTTTTTATCTCGGTTAGCCGTACTGTGGCCGGTACCATCAGCGCCATCCTGATGACCGCGCTGCTCGCCTATGGCATGACGCGGAGCAATCTGATCGGCCGCAAATATTATATGGTCTATTTTGTTATTACGATGTATTTTAGCGGCGGCCTGATCCCGGCATATCTGTTAAACCGCTCGCTCGGCTTGATGAATACATTCCTTGTATTTATCATTCCTTCCTTGATCAGTGTCTGGAACATGATTGTATTCCGGACATTCTTTAAAAACCTTCCCGTCGGTCTGGAAGAGTCGGCGCAAATCGACGGCTGCAGCAATTGGGGAATTTTTGGGCGGATCGTGCTGCCGTTATCCGGACCGGTCATTGCGACCTTGGGGCTATTCACTGCCGTCGCGCACTGGAACGACTGGTTTTTGCCAAGCATCTACATTACGAGCGACCATTTGCTGCCGATTCAGACGATGCTGCGGCAAACGCTCAATTCCACGATTGTGACCAATCAATCCTCGGTGCTGGATAGCGCATCGATCGCTTTGATGGAGCAAACGCGTACCGTTAGCACAAAATCGCTGACGATGGCGATGATGATGGTCGTTACGATCCCGATTATGCTCGTCTATCCGTTTGTTCAGAAATATTTTGTCAAGGGCGTGCTGGTGGGTTCGCTGAAAGAATAACACTTCTTCCGGTTTAAGGCGATTACCGCTTTGAACATATATATTCTACTATTGAAAGGGGCAATCCAAAGCATGAAGAAGATGAAGAGGGTAATGCTGCTTACGGTATCGGCGATCCTCGTTCTCGCTACTGTGCTGGCCGGGTGCAGCAGTTCGGACAAAGGCAATAAGGAGCCTGCGCCAACTACTCCGCCAGCAACCGGCAATGGCGATAATGGCGGCGATACGAAAGAAAATGACACGAGCAAAGGCGAGGACGGCAAATGGGTGCTCGGCGACAAGCCGCTTAGTTTTACGATGTATGCGCATTATGACGACGTTGATTTTCCGGCTTGGGACAGCACGCCGGCCGGCAAATGGCTGAAGGAGAACAAGCAGGTCGATATTAAAATGATTACCGCTAGCGGCAATTCCGCCCAGAAGATGAGCGCGATGATTGCCGGCGATGAATTGCCGGAAGTGATTTGGACGAGCCGCAATCATCCCGATGTAGAACAGCTTCGCGAACATGGCAAGCTCGTTCCGTTTGACGATTATTTGGACAAATATCCGAATTTGAAGACGTGGATGAGCGATTTGAATATTTTGCGCGCCGATGACGGCAAGCTGTATCAATTCCCTAACTGGTACACAGGCCGCCCAATGGGCAATGCCGGCTATGCGATCAATAAGAAAATTTACAAGGAGTTAGGTTCGCCGGTGCTGGAAACAACCGAAGACCTGTATAAGTATCTGGTAGCAGTGAAAGAGAAGTACGGCGACAAGATTGTGCCGTTCGAACCGCACCGCGCTGTTGACGCGCAAGGCTTCGGCGTGCTGTATACCGCGTTCGGCGAGGGCGATCAGGCGCTGTACAGCTATTTGAACAGCGGTATGCTGGCTGTACCGAAGGACGGGAAGATGACGAGTATATTTACAGATCCAATCTTCCGCGAAGCGAACAAGTACATTGCCAAATTGTACCGGGAGAAGCTGACTTCCCAGGAGGCCTTTAATCAAACGACCGATCGGGTTGAGGAGAAGGTATTGAACGGCCGAGTGGCGGTTTATGCCGGCGCGAACCCTACCGATTATGCAAGCAAGGGTCACAAGGAGCTTACGAAAACCGATCCTGATGCCGGTTACTTTATGATTTGGCCGATTCATAAGCCCGGACTCGATAAAAATAAAATTTTTCCGGGAACGTACACGAGTCTGGGATGGAATGCGAGCGTCATTACGACAGCGGCGAAAGATCCGGAAGCGATCTTTGCTTTCCTGGACTGGTACACGGGTCCGGAAGGGCAAAATTTACAGTTCTTCGGTCCGGAAGGCGGCAACTGGGACGGATTTGATGAGAACGGGCAGCCTAACTTTACCGCCAACTACGATGCGGCCGAGGTGCAAGACATCCAAAATAAAAACGAAAAGGTTATGATTAACGGCAATACCAGCTATATCGATCCGGCAAAAATGAAATATGAGAACTCGAAGCCGGAAGAGGAGCAGAACTGGATGGCGCGTTATCAAAGCACGATTACATGGCCGACGCAATACAATGTCACGGAGTTTATCAATTTGGATCCGCCGAAGGACAGCGATCTGGGCGCTATCCGGCAGAGCATTGTCGATCTGTTCTTGCAGGTTTATGCCAATGTGATTACCAATTCCAAGAGCGATGAAGAAGTAGACCAAATGTTGGATCAAGCGGAGAAAGATGCGCAGCAATTGGGCTATAACAAGCTGCTGGACTTCCGTACAGAAAGATGGCAGGCCAATAAAGCGAAGCTAGCCGGAAAATAGGGTCCATTTGTGTAAAAAAGAGGTATTCCCAAAAGGTTTGTCGAACCTTTTGGGATATCTCTATTTCGCCTACAAGGGGGATTGCAGTGGACAAAAAGAGAGATGGGAGGTTAAGGCTGATCTGGGTTGCGCTTATCCTTTGCGCGCTCGCTGCCTGCAATAATGCTGAAAAGCCTGTTCCCCCGCCTGTGACTGTTCAGCCTGAAGAGGAGCCGGATACAACCGGCGTCAAGCAGGACGGCGCGTTATATGAGCTGGGGAAAGAAGCGCTGAATGTGACATTCTATGCGCACTACAGCTACTATAATATGCCTGCGTGGGGGGCGGATCCGTCATCAAAGTGGATTCGCGATCATTTAAATATTCATATAACGGCCATCAGCGCCGAAGGCAACGCTGCACAGAAGCTGCAGAAAATGATAGCGGGCAAAAAGCTGCCGGATATTATATGGGGCCAGCGCGACTCCGACCTGGAGCGTCTGCGGGAAGCAGGGCTGCTTGTGCCGCTTGACGATTATATTGAAAAGTATCCGAATTTGAAAAAGTGGGCAGGACCCAAAATATTGAATCTGCTGCGGGCGGCGGACGGTCATATTTATTATTTTCCCAACTATTATTCCAATCGGCCCTACGGAAATGCGGGTTATGTAGTAAATAAAAGGATTTATGCCTCTTTGGGCTCACCGAAGCTGGAAACGACCGACGATCTGTATCACTACTTAAAGCAGGTCAAGGAGCGCTACCCGCAAGTGATTCCGTTTGAAACCGGGCTGGCCAAGGAGGGAATCGGCATTGATCAGCTGTTCTCTGCTTTCAAAGAAAACAATTTCAGCTTTACGCGCAATTTTGCGGTGACAACCGGCGACAAGATGACATCGATCTATAAAGATGAAGGCTTTCGCGAATCGGCGCTCTATGTGGCCAAACTGATGCGGGAAGGATTGATGACGCCGGATGCGCTAACTCAGACAGAGGATCAGGTCAGCGAGAAATTGATGAGCGGCCGCGTAGCCGTATTCGCCAGTGCCGATCCGATGAAAATGGTGATGACGGCAGATGCTGAACTGTCCAAAAAAAATCCGCAGGACGGTTATTTTTTCATCGATCCGATCTACAAGGAAGGCTTGGACAGAAGCAAGATTTATCCCGGCACCTACAATTTGCTCGGATGGAACGTCGCGACGATTACGAAAGGGGCTAAAAATCCGGAGGCGATCTTTGCGATGCTGGACTGGATGACAGGGCCGGAGGGGTCGGCCGTGCAAATGTGGGGGCCGCCCGGACCGGACGGATATTGGAACGGCTTCAAAGAAGACGGCATTACCCCGGCGTTTACGAGCAAATATGGCGACGATCCGGAAGGGCTGACACAGATTCAAGCCATTTCAGGCGATTTGATTTGGGTAGGCAACACTGTATATCTGGATCAGACCAAAAGCGAGTATGAGGCGACGCTGCCGGAGGAGAAACGCAATTGGTCTTCAACTTGGCAGCATAAGGTGACCTGGAAATCGCAAGGGGATGCGACCCCGTTCATTAACCTGCATCCGATGCCTGAATCGGAGGAAGGGGTCATTTACCGCAGAGTCAAGGATATATGGCTGAAGGCCAGGGCCGATGCGATGTTTGGCGCGACGGATGAAGAAGTGTTGAAGATTTTGGACGATGCCCACAACCAGTCGATGGCGGTTGGATTTCAGCAGTATCTCGACTACATTACGGCCAAATGGCATTCGAATCTATTGATGTTGAACTCGGACTAGTTGAGTCTCTGACTGGATAAGGAGGTTGGCTTCTCGTGTATAAAGTTCTATTGGTAGACGATGAAGAGCTGGACCTGGAGGGGATGAGGCGGTTCATCCCCTGGTCGAAACTCGGAATGGAAGTAATCGGATCTGCAAACAATGCGTTATCGGCCAGCGAACTGCTCGGACAATATCCGGTCGATATTTTGGTCAGCGATGTGAATATGCCCTATATGTCCGGGCTGGAGCTGGCGCGGGCCGCGCTGGAACGGACGCCGGACATCCGCATTATCTTTGTCAGCGGCTATCAGGAATTCAGCTATGTGCAGCAGGCATTGTCATTGAAAGCTTACAATTATGTGCTGAAGCCGATGGATGACAGCGAGCTGATTGCCACCTTGCGCAATGTGAAGGAGGATCTCGACGAAGCAAACAAGCAGCGTGAGGTGGAGCAGGCTTATCAGCAGATGATGCCGATCGCCAAGAGCAATTTGCTTGTTCAGCTGCTGGAGGGCGATTCGGCTGCAGACCGGGAAACGTCATCAAAGCAGGCGTCAATTTATGGGCTGGACCGGCTGGAATGGCCCGTCCGGGTTGCCGTTATGGAGATCGACAAGCTGACCTGGGAATTTGCGGACAGCCGCAAGACACTGCAGGAAATGTCGCGGATCTTGATGCAGCTGCTGCATGAAGCGGTCAAGGGAGAACGGCAGATCCCTTATTGCAAACTGAACTCCCAGCGCTTTGCGCTCCTTTTGGCGGAGACGGGGCTGGAGCATTGCATCAATAACTTATATGCCTCTATTCAGCAGCAGCTGGCCGTATCGATTACGACTGGCCTCGGCGAACCCGTGGCTGATCTGGCGCAGCTTCATGTCTCTTATCAGCAGGCAGTAGAGGCGGTTGAAAGCAAGATGTTTCTCGGCAAAGGCACCTTGATCAAGTATGAGGAAGTGCGCTGTGAGCCGGAGATGCTCGATGCCAGGGCTTTGGATGCCCGGATGGAAGCCTTGTTGAAAGCGATGACAGAATATGATCTTGTACGAATTTACGATGAATTTGAAAATTTGTTTTTATCGCTGACGAATCTCCGTTCCAAGTTTACCGTCCTGAACTTAGCGAATTTCATTATATGGAAGCTGGAGCAGCACTTAAACTCGATCGATGAAAATTTGTTCGAGCTGCTGGATATCGAGCTGCATAATCTGGATATATTGCTGCAATTTGAGACGATAAGCGATATCCGTTCCTGGCTGATGCACCGGGTATTCGAAATTTCCGAACGGCTGCACGAGAAGTCCAATACGGCCGGCAGCAAGTTTATGCGCAGCATCGTCAAGGCGATCAAAGAACGGATGAGCGAGAATGTCACTTTGAAGGATTTTGCGGAACAGTTTTCCTTCTCGCCGAGCTATCTCGGATTTCTGGTGAAGGAAAAATCGGGCTTCACGTTTAACGAGCTGCTTGTTCATCTGCGGATGGAGCGCGCCTGCGAGCTGCTGAAGCAGCCGGGAATGAAAATCTATGAGATTGCCGACCAGGTCGGGTACAGGAATCTTCCTTATTTCAGCAGACAATTCAAGGACAAATTCGGAATGACGCCGCTTGAGTATCGCAAGCGAGAGCAATGAGGGTGTGGCAGCAATGAAGTTGATCCGGACAAACCGAACCAAACACCGGTACATCCCGATCGGATACAAGTTAATGTTATCCTACATGATTTTTATCATTATTCTTGTGTCCGTGAACGGTTATGTAACGCAATCCATGTATGATACTTCGATGCGCAAGCAGACGCGGACAAATCTTCAAGGCACCTTGCTGCAAATCAGGGACAATGTAGCGTACAAGACGGACGATATGACCCGGATTTCATCTTTGCTGTATGATGATTATAATCTGGTGCAGAGCTTGCGTACGGATGAAACCGGCAAAGACAATTATTATCGGATGATTCAGACGATCATCCCCAAAATCGAAAGCACATCGAGGTCGATCGGCTTCAGCCAGCGGTTGTCCGTCTATTTCCATAATGATTCGGTGAATGAAATTTACCAATTCCGGGTCGAAGGAGGAGATACGGGGCTGATCGAGCAAACCTACGATATTTATCATATGAACCGTATCATCGACCAGGAATGGTATAAGGAATTGCCGGAAGAGCAGTATAGTTTGACGATGCAATGGAAGCAGGTAGAGCTTGATGCCGAGGAAAACCGCATCTCCCTTATCCGCAGAATCGTCGATACGAATAACCCGCTTAAGCTTGAAGAAATCGGCATTATGAGATTGAGCGTCCGTCTGACCGATTTGTTCGATAGTGTGGATTATGCCAAATTGGGCGAGGGAAGCATGCTGACCGTCAAGGATCAAGAGGGACGCATTCTTTATTCAACGGGCAGCCTGGCTGCCGGCGGCAGTGAACGGGGCAATCCGGAAAACAAGTATATGACGATTGAGGAGACGATGGCAAAACAGGGCTGGACGATTGCCGCCCAAGTTCCCATGACGATCATTGATCAGGAGGCCAAAAAGGTCCGCACCTTTATTATTGGCATATGCGTGCTCTGTTTTATTTTGTTTGCATTTGCCAGCATTTTTATTTCCCGCTACTTTTCGATTCGGATTACGAAGTTTGTATCGGTGCTGAACGCGTTCCGCGAAGGAGACTTGCACAAAAGAATCGCCTACCGGGGCAAGGATGAATTTTCGCAGATTGCTACAGCGCTGAACGGCATGGGGGAAGATGTCGAGGCATTGATCAATAAAGTTTATTTGACCCAGCTGCAAAAAAAAGAAGCCGAGCTGGAGATGCTGCAAGCGCAAATCAATCCTCATTTTTTGTATAATACATTATCATCGATTAATCAGCTGGCCAAGTTCGGAGAGAATGAAAAGCTGCAAAAAATGGTGGTGGAGCTGGCGAAGTTCTATCGGCTGACCTTGAGCTCGGGCCGTACATTAATTCCGATTTCGGCAGAAATCGAGCATTCGAATGCCTATTTGGACATTCAAAAGGTAAAATATGGCAGGCGGCTGGAGGTTATATTTGATATTGATGTCAATGTTTGGCCTTACGAGACGAGCAAGCTTATTTTGCAGCCTTTTATCGAAAATGTCCTCAAGCATGCCTGGTCCGGCGACCGCATCCATATACGCATTGCCGCCCGCAAGCGAGGCGATGAGATTTGGTTTCAGATCATCGATGACGGCATGGGCATGCGGCCGGAGCGGATCAAGGAAATTTTGAATCCGTCAAGCGAGAACGAAACCGGATACGGCATCCGCAATATCGATCAGCGGATCAAGCTGCAGTATGGTCATCTGTATGGCGTTTCCATCTGCAGCCGCCCAGGAATTGGCACATCTGTGCAGATCCGCATTCCGGCCAAAGAACGCAAGCGGCCGCTCCGCCTGGCCGGTCCCGATTTTTAGGGACACGATGACGTATGTTGTCGACCGATCGCCGTCATGCAGCGGACAACTGTGAGGTCAAGCGGACATACGATCCGTAATTTGCTCGAAAACCAGTGAGGGGATGCTTTCGCGGACACACGATCCGTTATTTGCGTATTTTGCCTGGCTTTCGCGCCGTTTTGCGGCAAATAACGGAACCATGGTCCGCGTTCGAGCCGTTTTGGCACATTTGTTCACAGATAACGGATCCATGGTCCGCTACGGCCCGCTTTGCCCGCGCTTACACCCATGCCCGCGTGGCGCCAACAGAAACAATGGCAATTTTCAAGTTTTGGCGTTGGCGTCCGCTGTAAATATAATGAAAGTCCGGCTCCCTCTACTTGCTTTGAAGCGAGGGGCCGGACTTGTTGTCGTTCGGCTGCTTAGTCGGCCTCGGCCGCTCTTGCTGTCGACTGACGGAAAACGGGCTCGAACGGTACGTAAATGCGAATCGGCAGCGGATATGGATCGCGAATACATTGCAGCATCGTCTTGGCAGCAATGACGCCGATTTCGAAAGTCGGGATGCGGATCGTAGACAGCGGCGGGACTGTATAGCGCGAAGGCTCGTTGTCATCGAAGCCAATGACGGCAAAGTCTTGCGGAATGCGGTATCCTTTCTCGGAAATCGCCCTCATGCTCGCCATGGCCATAATGTCGCTGGCTGCAAAGACGGCTGTCGGCAGATTCCCCGCATACTCCTCCAAATAAGCCAGCATCAGCCGGTACGCATTGTCCGGCTCCCAGGCTGCATCCAAGACGCGATTTTCCTGAACGGCCAGCCCCGCTTGTTCCATAGCCAGCTTGTAGCCCCGATAACGCTTCTCTTTCTCGAAGCGCCCCGACAGGCCGGTACCCCCGATAAACATAATGTCCCTGTGGCCTTGCCCGATCATATGGCTGACTGCAATCCGCGCTGCCTCCACGCGATCGTAAGCGATGCAAGGAATATTCGGATCGGAGACGTCAATGCCGACAATCGCCTTCACATGCTTCTTGAAATGCTCATAAATTTTGCTATCGATTCCCTCGATCACGATCAAACCCTCGAGCGGGCTGTCGTGCAGGGCGCTGCGCAGCACCTCGGGCTTTTGCAGTTCCTCCTGCGTATAGGTATAAGCAATTTTATAGCCATGCTTGGACAGCTCTTTCTCAATTCCATCGAAGATGACAGAGAAATAGGGATGGTAATGACGGTTTTGCAAGGTAGACACGACGCAGCCGATCAGCTTGACCGCCTGGGCAGTGTCCGGCTGTAGGGATTTTACCTGATAGCCAAGCTCATGCGCGACATCCCAAATTTTTTGCTTTGTGTCTGTATTCACGAGCCGGTTGGAATCATTGGCCAGCACACGGGAAACGGTGGAGACAGAGACGCCTACCCGCACCGCAATATCTTTTAAAGTCGCCATAGTCAACCGTCCCTTTCTATTACGTTCATACACTAGTTTGCACAATCTCTATGTTAAGCAAAAAAGACAATAAGGTCAACTAATATGTATGCAAATTTTCATGAAAAATGATGAAAAATAATTTATATTTTGCCGCAAATAACTGAAAAATAGTTGTTGACTTTTGCCTAGAAAAAAGTTACATTTCAACGTGTAAGCGGTTTATGTGAGAAGAAACGGTGAGAGGGGTTTTGCAATGAAAAGCGTTCGAAAACCGGCCGTATTTTATGTTGTTCTGGTCCTTGCAATTTTTGCAGTTTTTGCATTAAGCGGCTGTTCCGGCTCCAAAGAGGCAGGGGGCGGCAATGAGGGCGGAAAGGTCAACCTGGTTTTCTGGAGCCATCAGGCGGATGCCTTTATTAAAAGCTACCGTGCCATTATTGATCGTTATGAGAAGGATCATCCCAATGTGAAAATTGAATTTCAAAACTTTCCCTATGACGTTTACAACCAGAAGCTGAAAGCTTCATTCTCCGCGAAAAATCCGCCGGATATTGCCGAGGTTTTCGGCACATGGGTGCCGGAGTATTCGAAGAACGGCTTGCTCGCGGAAGTGCCGGACGGCGCAGCCAAGAAAAACGAATTTTATGAAGCTCCGTTAGGCGGGTATATGCACGATGACAAATTATACGGACTGCCAATGGAATACAATATTGAAAATGGCGGCATGCTCATTCATCCGCAGATGTTCAAGGACAAAGGACTTTCATATCCGCCGGCTACGTGGCCGGAGCTGGTTGAGGCGGCCAAGAAGCTTACGGTGGCGGAAGGCGGCAATCTAAAAGTGAAAGGCTTCGACTTCGTGTCCAGCGACAATATTACGTTTACGTTCCTTTCTTTCATTTTGCAGCAGAAGGGCGAGTATTGGGGGGAGAACGGCCATGTCAACTTCCAGACGCCTGAGGCAATCAAAGCGATGACCGCGCTCAAGGAGCTCATTGTGGGTGACAAAGTCGCCGATTTGACAACATTCGGCGGACAGCTGGACACGTCGGATTACTTCTTCAAGGGCGGGGCAGCGATGACCTACCGCGGCCCGTGGACAATCGCGAGCGGCCTGGACAGCTATAAAGTGAACGACTTTGACTATGTGCCGGTGCCGTCCTTCACCTCCGAACCGCCGGTATTCGCGGCCGAATCCGGCTGGGGGCTGGTCGTTTCGCAAAAAAGCAAGCATGCCAAGGAAGCTTGGGACTTTATCAACTACTTGACCTCGAAGGAGCAACTGCGGCAGTGGAACTTGGATACGTTCACAGTTCCGGCCAAGAAAGAGGTAGCCGAAGATCCTGAATTTGTGAAAGAGAATCCGTATATGAAGACTTCGATCGACATTTTGCAGCATGGCCGATGGATCGGGCCGGTTTGGGACCGCGACTATTTGTTCAAACAAATTAACGACAATTTTCAGCTTATGGTTGCCGGCAAAACGACGGTAGAGGATGGGCTGCGCAAAATCGAAGAAGCTGTCAATGCCAGTCAAGATCAACATAAGTAAACCGGGAGTGTTCGCGCATGGCTACCAGCAGTATTAAAAGGGGGAGAGGGGCCGGGGAGCTGCCTGGCTCCTCCGCCCAAAACCGCAAGCAGCGTCTGTTTGTAACGGCGTCTTTGACGCCCATCCTCATCCTGTTCGCTGTGTTTGCATTTGTGCCGATTTTTTGGAGTCTGATCTTGTCTTTCTATCAATACAGTCCGCTAAGCGACAAGTCGCCGTTCACCGGGCTGGAGAACTACATTCGCTTATTTCGCGATGAGCTGTTCCTGAAGTCGCTTGGCGTTACCTTTAAATTTGTCATCGCCGCTGTCTTGTCGAACATCATCATTACGCTGCTGATTGCGCTGGCCATCAACAGCGTGCGCTACCGGCGGCTGCGCAGCCTGTTCCGGACCGTATTTTTTCTGCCTGCAATTGCGCCGCTTGCCGGAACGGCCGTAGTCTGGAGCACGATGTTCAATTATGACAGCGGGCTGTTCAATATGATTTTGACCAAGCTTCATCTGGAACCGGTTCATTGGCTCGGCGATCCGGCATACGCTCTTGTCTCGGTTATTATGATGACGCTGTGGGCGGATATCGGCTACAATGTCGTCCTGTTCATGGCAGGACTCGATTCGGTGCCGGATATGTATTATGAAGCAGCCAAACTCGAAGGCGCGACTCGGCTGCAAACCTTTTGGCATATTACGCTTCCGCTGCTTAGCAGAACGACGTTATTCGTTTCGGTGACGACGGTTGTATCCTACTTCCAGGCATTCCCGCAATTTCAGATTATGACCAAGGGGGAGCCGTTCAACGAAACGAGAGTGCTGGCGCTACATATTTACGACCAGGCATTCTCGAGTTCCAATATGGGCTATGCTTCTGCGATGGCGGCTGTGCTGCTGCTCATCATCTTGCTGGTTACGCTCATACAGCTGAAGGCGGGCCGCTCCCAATGGGAACATTGAACGGAAGGAATGGATCAAAATGAGCAAGCGCTGGAGTGTGTTCGAAGCTGTCATCATTGCCGTGCTGACGATATGCGCCGTAATCATGCTAATGCCTTATTTGTGGATGGTATTAGCCTCATTCAAGAGTAACCTGGAGATTATTTCATCGACTACGACCTTTTGGCCGCAAAATCCGACATTAGACGGATACAAGGCAGTTTTTGAGGAGGCGCCGTTTTTTACCTGGCTGTTGAACAGCGCCGTGACGTCGGTGCTTATTACAGCAGCGACATTGTTTACGAGCGCTCTGGCCGGCTATGTATTCGCCAAGTTCACTTTTCCCGGCAAACGGCTGTTGTTCGTCCTCGTCCTGGCAACGATGATGATACCGTTTCAGGTTGTCATGATTCCAACTTATTTAATCGTCTCCGAAATGGGACTGATCAACAATTTGGCCGCGATTATACTGCCTAATTTGATCAGCTCTTACGGCGTTTTTTTGGCAAAGCAATTTATCGAGGATATTCCGAAAGATTTGCTGGAAGCTGCCCGGATCGACGGAGCTGGGGAATTGCGCATTATGTGGGGCGTCGTGGCGCCGCTTATTTTGCCGATGCTCTCTGCGCTGGGGATTTTCACTTTCATGGCAGCATGGAACAGCTACTTGTGGCCGCTTATCGTGCTCAACGATATGGACCGGATGACCGTGCCGATGGCGCTTGTCTTTTTCAACGGTGCGCATCAGGTAAACTACAATGTCGTGATGTCTGCGGCAGTGCTCATTACATTGCCCGTTATTGTCGTATTCCTTATTTTCCAGAAGCAGTTCATTAAAGGGCTGACGATGACCGGAATGAAATAACAACTTATTAAGGAATGGAGAACCTGTTTATGACCAAAATTGCCATTATCGGCGCAGGCAGCGCCTTTACCCGGGAAATAATCGTCGACATTTTCAATATTGAAGGATTGGCCGAGGGGACGATCGCCCTAGTAGATATCGATCCGGACCGGCTGGCGATCGCCCGCGATCTGGTTAGCAAAATCATCGAAATGACGGGCAAGCGATGGCAGGTGCTGGCCTCTACCGACCGCCGGGAAGTGATCGCAGGCGCCGACTTCGTCATCAACCAGATTGAGGTCGTCGGTCTGGAAACGGTGCGTTACGAATATGAAATTCCGTTAAAATATGGCGTCAATCAGTGCATCGGCGATACGCTTGGCCCGGGCGGGCTGTTCAAAACGCTGCGGACGCTGCCGAGCTGGATCGAGATTGTCCGCGATGTGGAGGAGCTCTGTCCGGACTGCGTCATTTTGAATTATACGAACCCGATGTCGGCTGTTACACTGCTGACGTCGCGAATTACCGAGCTGCCAGTCGTAGGGCTTTGCCACTCGATTCAAAATACTTCTCGGCAGCTGGCCAAATATGCAGGCGTTCCTTATGAGGAGTTGAAATGGCGGGCAGGCGGTATTAATCATATGTCCTGGTTTGTGGAATTGACGCATCAGGGTCGCGACCTGTATCCAGTGCTTCTGGATAATATCTCCAAATTCGAACTACTGGCCAAAGATCCGGTCCGTTTCGATGCAATGAAATATCTCGGCGCGTTCGTCTCGGAATCCAGCGGCCACTTTTCGGAGTACAATCCGTATTACCGGAAAAGGCAGGTATTGATTGACCGCCATTGCAGTTCAGGGTATAACGGAGCTACCGGTTATTACGCCAACAACTGGCCGACCTGGCGGCGGAACAACGACGAGGAGATCAAGCGACAGCTGTCGGGGGAACGGCCGATTGAACTGGAATCCAGCCATGAATATGCCGCAGTCATTATCGAGGCGATGGTCAAACATGAAGTAAAGACGATCTATGGCAGTGTGCCCAACGGCGGGTTAATTGCCAATTTGCCGCATGACGGGGTGGTCGAGGTCGCTTGCATGATCGACCGCAATGGCATCAACCCGTGCCGTTTCGGCTCCTTGCCGGAGCATTTGGCCGCGATGTGCCGCAGCAATATGGCCTTCTTTGAGCTGGCTGTCTCCGCGGTGCTGAACAATGATAAAGAGATGGCCATGCATGCGCTGATGGTTGATCCGCTTACCGCCGCGGTATGCTCGCTGGCAGAAATTAAGGCGATGTTCGAGGAGCTGTTCGAAGCGGAGCGGCGGTTTATACCGGATATGAAGTGAGGATGCAAGGAGTGGAGCGACAGGGATGAAAGTAGCGGTACTAGGCGAGTTAAATGTAGATATGATTTTGACGGGAACGGATATTATGCCAGAGATGAATCGGGAGAAGCTGCTGGACGGGATGGACATTGTGCTCGGCTCCTCATCGGCGATTACAGCATGCGCCCTGGCGGCGCTTGGAGCGGAGGTGGAATTCGTCAGCCTGGTGGGCGATGACGATTTTGGCCGCTTCTGTCTGCAGGAGCTGAACAGGATGGGGGTCTCGACCCGTCATGTCAGCGTAGATGCCAGCTTGCAGACAGGAGTAACGCTGTCGTTCTCGGCAGCGGGCGACCGCAGTCTGCTCACGTTTCCGGGGACGATTCCGCTGCTCGAACCCCGGCATATTCCGGCATCGCTGCTGGCCGAGACGGACCATGTTCATTTTGGCTCGTATTTTCTGCAAAGCGGCATGCGGGACGAATGGCCGGCCTTGTTCGGCAGGGTGCGAAGCACAGGGAAGACCACGTCCTTCGATACGGGATGGGATGTATCCAATGAGTGGCGGCGCGAAGGAATCGACCGGCTGCTCCCGGTGACGGATCTGTTTATTCCGAGCGAGGAGGAACTGCTGCATCTGTACGGGGCCGATTCGTTGGAAGCAGCCTGGGAAGAGATGCCGGCCGGAGTGGGAGAGGGCGCGGTTGCGGTCAAACGTGGAGCGAGCGGCGCCGTTTTGTATCGCGCCGGCTACCCGCCGGTGGCGGTGCCTGCTTATCCGGTGACCGTCCGGGATACGACGGGCGCGGGCGATTGCTTCAATGCCGGTCTCATATACGGCTATAGAACCGGCCGCCGCGGCGAGGAGCTGCTGCAATTCGCTTGTGCCTGCGGCGCATTGTCGGTGCAGGGCGTCGGTGGTACGGGCTGTTTGCCGACAGTCGCTGCAGCTGAACGATTGATGGGGAGCGAGGCAGGGCAGGAGCTTTGATAACGCGGAGGGAGAGGATGCTGGTGGCGTTAACGACGGCGATTCGCAATTCGGCCTTGAGCAAGATGAAGCTGTATGGCATTGTGCTGACGCTGGCCGTGGGTATGATGCTGGGCGGAGCGGGGGCAGGCGATGCCGCCGTTTCCGCGGCCGCGGCTACAGATGCAGATGGGACGGTGCCGCTGCCGGTTACGGTGAGAGGACCCGGGATTAATTATTATGTGTCCACGACCGGCAGCGACAGCAATTCCGGGACGAGTACTGCCACGCCATGGAAGACGCTGCAGCATGCAGCCGACAGTGTGTCGGCCGGCGATACGGTACATGTGATGGGCGGAATCTACAAGCAAAAGCTGAAAATCAGGCATTCAGGGTCAGCAGAGGCGGGGCCTATCACCTTCCAGAGCTATAACTCGCAAACGGTCGTTCTCGACGGGGCAGGGTTATCCGTAACAGATGACGAGGGTATGATCGAAATTACGGATGCCAGCTATATCGTCGTGCAAGATTTTGAGATTCGCAATTATAAGACAGCGACAAGAGACAAGGTGCCTTCCGGCATTCTCGTGCGCGGCGCAGGCAGCGATATCGTGATCCGCAACAATTATATCCACGGCATCCGTAATACGGCTGCGGTGCGGGCGGACCTGTCGGGACGCAATGCGCACGGCATTGCCGTATACGGGACGAGAGCACCTGATGCGCTGAGCCGAATTTCGATCATCGGTAATACACTCCGTGATTTGATTCTTGGGTCAAGCGAGTCGATGGTGGTCAATGGCAATGTGGACGGATTCACGATAAAAGGGAATACGGTGCATGACAATGACAATATCGGCATCGATGTGATCGGGTTCGAAGGAACGGCACCGGACCCTGCTTACGATCAGGCGCGTAATGGGCTGATTAGCGGAAATCTGGTCTATAATATTACTTCGGTCAATAATCCAGCCTATGGCGATTCGCTTCCCAACGACTCCTACGGCGCAGATGGCATTTATGTCGATGGGGGCAAGGACACGATCATTGAACGCAATTTCAGCTACAACAATGATATTGGCATCGAGATTGCCAGCGAACATAGGGGAAAGGCTACCAGCAATATTATTGTGCGCAGTAATATTGTTGCCGGCAACAACTATACCGGCATCGCGATGGGCGGCTATGACAAAAAACGGGGATCGACCGAGGGCTGTGCGGTAATCGGCAACACCGTGTATATGAATGATACGAAAGGATTGCGCGGCGGCCAACTGTTGCTGCAATACGACACTAAAAACAATGTGATCAAAAACAACATCTTCGTGGCCGGAGTGTCGAAGCTGCTGATTGCCAACCCGTATCAAAAAAATAGCGGCAACCAGGTAAATTATAATCTTTACTTCGCGCCGGGCAGCGCCGGGGGTGCCAAATGGCAGTGGAAAAATGTCAGCTATAGCGGATTCGCCGCTTATAAAGCGGGAGCGGGCCAAGATAACAACGCGATTTTCGCCGATCCGCTGCTTGCCAATCCGGCGGTGGGCAATTATCGTCTGACTCTGCGATCGCCGGCCATTAATGCCGGTACGAACCTGGGCTATAAGATGGGTGAACTGGATTTTAAGGGGAATAACCGCGTAGCGGGCAGTGCTGTCGATATCGGCGCGGATGAATATTAAGTAGAGGGAAGAAACGAACCTGTCAATCCACTTTATGTGGAAGATGGGTTCGTTTTGTCTCTGAACGGCTTATTTTCCGATACGGTCCGCGACCGGCCGCTTTTGCTGTTTTGTTCACAGATAACGGATCCACTGGTCCGCTCCGGCCCGCTTCCGTCCATGAAGAACGAACGCTAACGGAAGTCACGGCCGCTATTTCCGCAAATTTGACCGATCTGAGATTGTAACGGAACTGTGCGCTGCTATTTGATGATGATAACCCCTCTTCATAAGAAATTTATTAAATCCTCCATTTCATCTTTATAACTTTTTTGTAAGTTAGAACTAGTTCATATTTATTGCAGTGGGAGGAAGATAGGCATGAGGTTTTTGGAGATAGGCTTGATCGTGGTTAATTTTGGCCTGTTGTACTGGGCGGTAATCGCGAACAAGAAAGGCGGCCGGGGATTGTTCATTCCTTTAGGGATCGCCTACAGTTTGGTAATTGTGCAGATTGTCGTGGAAGGTGGACGGTGGGAGATGGTTCCGGCCTACTTGACACCACTCTTATTGACGGCTTATTTCTTCATTGGCAAGCGGAAGGAGGGCAGCAGAAGCCGGATTGCGGTTACGGTTCAAGCGGTGCTATTGACCGTATATTTGTTGGTTTCGGTTGCGCCGCCTGCGATATTGCCGGTATTCTCGTTTGAGAAACCGACGGGGCCATATGCGGTCGGAACGACGGTTTATCACTGGATAGATGAACAGCGGCGGGAAACGTATTCGAGCAACCCTGAAGACCGACGCGAGTTGATGGTGCAAGTTTGGTATCCGGCCGCCGAAGGAAGAGGGGAAAAGAGGAGTCCTTATCTTTTAAACGCGTCGAAAGTGACTGGAGGAATATCGTCCAAAACACTCGACCTTCCGGGTTTCACGTTTAGCCATCTGGGACTGATCAAAACGCATGCTTTGTTGGAAGCCAAGCTTTCGGATGCGGAAAGCCGTTATCCGGTATTGATTTTTTCTCACGGAATGAACGGGTATCGCAATCAAAATATGTTCCAGGTGGAAGAACTGGCAAGCCACGGCTATATCGTGGTAGGCATCGATTATGCTTATGAAGCTGCCGCTTCCGTGTTTCCCGACGGAAGAGTAGCCCCGAGCAGAACGGACAGCAAATTGACTTCCAATGCCCAGTACGAACAGCATATCCCGCTTTGGACCGCGGATGCTACCTTTGTGCTCAATCAAGTGGAGAAGCTTAATCGGAACGATCCTGCAGGCCGTTTTACCGGCAAAATCGATATCGATCGAATCGGCATGCTTGGACATTCGTTCGGGGGAGCCGTTACATTGCAAATGACGAAGAACGATTCGCGCGTGAAGGCTGCCCTGTGCATGGACGGCGGGATTTATGGTCCGCCGGTTTCCGACAAAGGATTGGGAAAACCGTTCTTTCAGATGTATTCCGAGGAGATCCACAATTTGGTGATGGCCTCATACGACGATGTCGCTAAGCAGTTAGGTGGGGTAAGCCGCGAAGAGTTTGAAGCCCCGAGAAAAGAATATATACAAAAATCGCGCAATGCTTTGGCAGGCGGGGGGTTATCGATCCTTATTCCGGGTTCAAAGCATGCAAGCTACTCCGATCTTGCATTATTCTCTCCGCTGCTGGGCTTGGGCGGCGCAGACCCGCGGCGGGATCACCGCATCGTGAACGAATTCAGTGTTGCCTTTTTCGATCGGTATTTAAAAGGAAAGGACGATTCCGCACTGCAAGCATTGGCAGCCAAATACCCGGAAGTGAATTATAAGGTGAACGACTAATTTTCATCGTCATGGGCGGCGGCGGTCAAGGGAAGTTCAATGATAAAAGTATAATGTCCCGATGAATGAATCAGGCTTAATGTGCCGCCGTGCCGTTCGACGATATTTTTGGCAATGGATAACCCCAATCCTGAACCGATTTGGATGGCTTGGGCCGCTCGCGAGTGATCGGCTTTATAAAACCGCTCAAATAATAGTTTCTCTTGTTCCTTCGATATCGGAGTTCCTTCATTCTCGATCTTGATGACAACAAAAGAAGAACGTGCGTCCAATGACACGCGAACAATTCCCGGCTTCACAGAGAACTTCAAAGCATTCATCAAAAGGTTATCGATAGCTCTCCTTATTTTTCCTGGATCCATTGGGATCGGCATTGCCTTAAACGCCAAAAACGTCTCCACAGTGATCTCAAATTCTTTAGCGAAGGGTTGAAATTCGGCCAGAATTTGTGTGAGCAATTCCCGTATATCGAACTGACCCGTTTCAAGTTTGGCGTCATTGGTTGTGAGACGTGTGTACTCAAATAAATCATCAATGAGGTTCTTCAACTGCATGGCTTTATTGTAGATGTTGTTAACAAAACGTTCCTGGTCCTGCTCATTGTGATAGACTTTGTTTTGCAACAGCTCCAGATATCCAATGATGCTGGTAAGGGGTGTTCGCAGATCGTGGGATACGCCTGTAATCAAGTCCATTTTGGACTTTTCGATTTGGCGTTCCTTTTCGATTTGACGTTCCAGTTTTTCGGCCATAGCGTTAATATTTTCTGCAACTCTGCCTAGCTCGTCTTTCCTTGAGAGCGGGACGCGATAATGCAGATTTCCTCTGGCGATAATATCAAGTCCTTCCGCCAGGCGAAGCAAATATTGTACGATGCGACGGGTCATGAGGGAAAAGCTCAAAATAAACAGGACGATAAACGAAACGCTAGATAAAACGGCATATAGAATGATTGATAAAAAAGGAAAGCGGCTAGCGGCAAGAAGATGGTTTAACAAAGATTCGTTGACAACGGATGATACGTTCATCGCAATGATTAAGCTGAGAATAAACGACCAAAACATGCGCACACGAATGCTGCTTTTACCGGAAATCAGGGAAAAGAGTTTGTTATTCAATTTTGTATCCCACTCCCCAGACCGTCTTGACGTACCGGGGTTCCCGGGGGTTTTCCTCAATTTTCTCCCGGAGGTTTCGGATATGAACAACAACCGTATTATCCGAGATGCTGGAAGTTTCTTTCCAAACCCGTTCGTAAATTTTATCCACGCTGAACACATATCCGCGATGACTTGCCATCAGTTCGAGTATGGCAAATTCAAGAGGTGTCAGAGATATTTCCTTACCCTTTACAGTTACCTTGTGCCTGGCTTTGTCCATACTTAAGTCCCCGATTAAAATGACGTCTTCCTCTTGGTCCTTGACGGAATAGCTCTGCCGACGCAGTTGCGCCTTGACCCGGGCCACCAATTCCAGGAGGCTGAAAGGCTTGGTAACATAATCATCCGCCCCGGTCGTTAACCCGGTTATTTTATCAATGTCTTCTTCTTTGGCGGACAGCATGATAATGGGGATCTTTGAGGTTTCTCTGATTTTCTGGCATGCCCTGATCCCATCCATATGGGGCATCATCACATCCAGAATGATCAATTGAACGGGTGATGTTTTGACAATCTCCAATGCCTGTAAACCATTTTCCGCTTCTAGCACATCATATCCTTCATTACACAAGAAGATCTGTATAAAGTCCCTAATTTCGGGGTCGTCATCCACAACCAATACGGTGGCCTTATTCATCTGCAACCTCCTGATTATCTACTCAAAATTGGTCTTTGCTCTCAGCATAAGAAAAAAATATGAAGACTTCGTCGGGGAAAATCTAAAGAATATCTGAAGGATCATTGGCTGCACGTGCATAATAGGAGGCCGATTGGAGAAAAATAAGCATACCCTTCATGAAAATGTTGGGATAACTGCATGTTATTCCTCTAGGGGAGGCTTGCCTGACATGGAAAATAATGAAGAGCTGATCCGGCATTTGACGGAGCTCCGCAAGCGGTTAATTATCGTCTTATGCTGGTTTGGGTTGACACTTGGAGGCGGGCTGTACGTCTCGCCGCAAATTCTGATCTATATCAAAGCGCAGCCTGCTGCCGTACCGATCGAATGGAACGTCTTCTCCTTTACCGACGGACTGTTCGTTTATCTCCGCTGCGCTTTCGTCTTGGCGGTGCTGTTCACACTTCCCGTGCTGCTGTTCCATACGTGGGCATTCATCCGCCCCGGTTTGACGGAAAGGGAGGCGAAGGGAACGCTTGCGTATGTTCCGGCCTCGTTCCTGCTGTTTTTAAGCGGAATCTCATTTAGCTACTTCCTCGTTTTCCCGATGATGCTGCGCTTCATGATGCGGATGAATCAAAGCATCGGTGCAACTGAAACTTACGGCATCGACAGGTACTTCGGCTTTTTGTTCAATGTCGTCTTTCCGCTGGGCATTGCCTTCGAGATGCCGCTCGTCATCTTGTTTCTGACACGTCTCGGGCTGCTTACGCCAAGCAGACTTCGCCAAACGAGAAAGTATGCTTATGTCGGACTGGCGATTGTCGGCTCCTGCATCTCGCCGCCGGACTTTGTCTCGCATCTGTCCGTAACTATTCCGCTAATCTTGTTGTTCGAATTGAGCGTCCTCATATCTGTGAGGTATTACAACCGCAAAATTGCCGCTCCTTTGCCGTCGGGCGGCTAACGAAAGGAGAATATATGATATGTTGAACAATATCGGAATCTCGGGGCTAGTCATCATTTTGCTGATTGCGCTGATCGTGTTCGGTCCGGCCAAGCTGCCCCAGCTAGGGAGGGCATTCGGCGATACGCTGCGGGAATTCCGCAATTCGACGAAAGGAATTGTCGAGGAAGAAGTGATCGAAGCGCGGAAAGAAGATGAACCGAAGAAACTGGTCTAACAATCGTGCGTGCAAAAAGGCAGTCCGGCAAGGGAGCAATCGTAACCAAGCCGGACTGCCTTTTTCAATTTAAAAGGCACCGCCAGTGCGATGCCTTCTTACGCCGGTTACTCCACGAGTCCGCCTTTGGCACGGTATTTCACGATGCCTTCTGCGGCTCTATAAGCAAGCGCGCCTACCGTACCTGTCGGGTTATACCCTGCATTCTGCGGAAAGGAGCTCGCACCGACGACGAACAAATTTTCGGCATCCCACATCTGGGAATAGGAGTTTACCGCCGATGTGTCGGGGGATGTACCCATGATGGCGCCTCCCGTATTGTGCGTCGACTGATAGGTGACGATGTCATAGGGTCCGAGTTCTTTTAAGGAATCGACATGGTTCGCGCCCATCCCCTTCAGAATTTCACCGCACTTGCCGGCCAAGAACTTGGCAAGCTCGCGATCCTGCTCTTCAAAGTCGAAAGTCAGGCGTATGAGCGGATCGCCGAACGCATCCTTGTAGGTCGGATCCAGGTCGAGAAAATGATGCTTGAACGACATAGACGATCCCTGACCGCCGACGGAGAGCGTACGATTCGCGTATTTGAGCGATTTGCTCTTAAACTCAGGCCCCCATGCAGGAGTCCCGGCGGGAACCGGATTATTCAAGATCGGGCGCTGGCCGGTCTGGCTGATTGAGATCGAGCCGCCATGGATGAACTTCAGATCCGTGTGGTCGAAATTATCGCCGTTGTAATCATCCAGGCTAACGCCTAATGAGCCGGCTCCAGCGAAATTGTTGAACTGTTCGTTCTCAAAAAAGCCGACCGCAGTGCCTTTGATCACCTGATAGGCATAATTTTTGCCGATGACGCCCGTGCCCGTGCTCGGGTCGTAAGGCTTGCCGATGCCGGACATGAGGAGCAATCGGACATTATTGAATACATATCCCGTCAGCACAACGATATCGGCGGGCTGCTCATATTCTTTGCCGGTTGTGACGTCCGTGTACATGACCCCTGTCACCTTATTCCCGCTATGCAGGATACGCCGCACCTGCGAATGGGTCCGAATTTCGAAATTGCCGGTTTTTTTGGCGACCGGGATCACCGTTACGACCGGATCGGCCTTTGCGCCGTATTCGCAGCCAAAGCGCTCGCAGTAACCGCAATATTGGCAGGCAGCGCGGGAAATGCCATCCGGATTCGTATAGGTCTCGGACAGGTTGGCGGAAGGCATCATATACGGATGAAGCTTCATCTTTTTCGCGGCGTCGGTGAATTTGACCAAGGCAGGCGATTTTATCATCGGAGGCGTTGGATAAGGAGCGGATCGTTTGCCGCCAAGGGGATTTTCCTCGCCAGATATACCCGCCAGTTTCTCAAATTTGTCGTAATAAGGCTCCAACAGATCGTATGTAATTCCCCAGTCCTGAATGGTCATATCGGCCGGGATTTTATTTTTGCCGTAGCGTTCGATCGTTTTGCTGCGAATTTCGAAGTCGTACGGCAGAAAGCGGTAAGTCTGTCCGTTCCAATGTACGCCGGAGCCTCCCAAACCGTCGCCGATCAGGAATGAACCGTATTGCCGCATGGGCAGCGCACGCATTTTATCATTGCTGCGGAAGGTGACCGTTTCCTTGGATAAATCCTGCATCAAGTCGTAACGTACCCCATAACGCAGCTCATCATGGACCATATAATAATCTTCCGTCTTCCGCGATTTGCCTTTCTCCAAGCCAACGACTTTTAAGCCATTCTTGGTCAGCTCGGAGGCAATAATGCCGCCGGCCCAGCCGACGCCTACGATGACAACATCAGTTTTCGGTAGCTTCGTAGCCATATGTGGGATCCCTCGTTTCGCTAATGAGCTGCCATATGATCTTGCAGGCTGCTTGGAGCGATGATTTGAAAATCTTTGTCGATGATCGACGTATAGCTCATTTGATTGCCCGGGTAATTGCGCATGCGCCATCCTTCCATATTGGCATTGCCGCCGTACAGCGGGTCGCTGTATACCCCCTCCAACGTACTGCTGCGCAATACTCTGAAAAATCCGCTCGGGGATATCGTTCCAAGCTGGACGGTATTGTCTTCAAACGCCTTTAATATTTCGTCCTGCTGCTCGCCGGAAAGCTGGGCGAAGCCCTTTTGGTACTGGGAGTGGCTGTAATTCTCCATTTCCTGGAGGGCGATATCATACATTTCGCGCCGCTTCAGATGGCCTTGGTAGCCTTGTACCTTCTCGCCCTTGAAATAAGGGGGAGACATATATTCTCTGGCGTTAAAGCCCCAGTCGCCGGCCAATTGGTGATCGATAAAGAAAGCGACCCCCAGTTCCTTCGCTCCGGGCCCATTGTCATCCTTAGGGAAGATCCGCTCTGTCGCGGCTTCCACAATCGCAAACTGTTCCGGGGTGAGAAACATCAAAGCGCGGTTATAGTTGGCCGGCCCGGCAGGTTTCCCTGTTTCCGGGGCAGGTGCAGGGGCAGCCGGTCCCTTCGACTTCTTGCCAAGGAGGGCGCCAAGTGCGCCGCCGACGACGACACCGCCGATCGCGAACCCGGTATTGACGAGGAATTTTCTGCGGGAAGGCTCCTGAACATTATCATTTCCGGGTTTCTTATGCTCGCCGTTTTGATCCAAAACATTCACCTCCTGTAGATCATTCGCTGTTATTATTTTTCCAATAATAAACGTTTATACATTTATGCGGCGAGGGAGAAGATAATAGCAAATTTAATTTCGATATACCGATTGAACGAATAAGTGGAGTCTCGCCGCCGCGGAGGTTGTTCATGACTTCTCGTTCAATTCTATATCTTGCGATGATGGAGGAATCGTTATGAGGACAACCTTATTATTATCAGTGATTGTGATCGGCTCGCTGGCGTTAACCGGCTGTGCGGCAAATAGCGGTCAATCACAAAAGAAGGCGAAGGTTCAGACTGTCCGCCAAAGCCAAAGCCATGACCCGTACCGCAGTCATACAAAAAATTTAAGCGACGCCAAAGTTATACCAAGCATCGACCGGATGAAGATTCGGACGACCAATGTTCACGGGAAGACGACATCGGGGATGGGAACGACAGTCTACAGCATGATTGGCAGTTCGGGGCTGAACAGCGGCGGATTCTCATCGCATCTGGAGTCGAGGCTGAGCAATGCCGGAATCGATGGGGTGAGTGTTTTCGTCCTCGACGATATGGTCGTGCTGGCGACGGACAAGCGCGAGTTCACGGCAACGGAATATGATTCCATGCAGCAAAAGGTACTTAGCGGAACGGCCGGATTCTCGGGCCACGGCAGGCAGCCGGGCAGCAAGCCAGGGACTTACGGAACGGGAAACACGATGGCCGATAACTTGGAGCAGGCGGAAAGCCGGATCAAAACTTTTGTGGGGGGCGATGTACGGGTACTCACAGTTGTTAGCCCGGAGGCGGTAAAGACAATCAAGCAGTTGCGCGCGTCAGCGGATCATGGCGGAACCCCAAAGCAAGTGGCGGAAGGCGTTAAGAAGCTGCTGGAGCTGGCGGGCAAAAAGAAGTGACGCAGTAGACTGATAAGGGCACTCGTTGGTGCCCTTAATATCTTGAAACGAGCTTTGCACTTTTAAACACAGGACATCAAATGTTAAAAAGCCACTTATTTAAGTGGCTTTCATTCAAATATAAAATAAAAAATTATGACCATCCCTCATTTAACGACAATACTTCAACTTCTTTAACGTCGATCCGTTTCTTAGCTGGAAGGTGTTCGCGGACTAGCAAAGATACAGGAACATAAAATTTTGGACGTTTTGGGTCCTGCCTTCGTAATTTGAGTTGAACAAAGACTTTTTCGAAGCGATTGTATACTTGCCAATTTGCTCGTACTTCATCGATTCGTGGGTCCAATTCCAAAAATAAAGGTTTTTTGACGATTTGGTACACTAGTGGGAAGGCTAATAACCTTTGCTTATCTTTCTCGAACTGGCCAGAATTCATTTTTTTTAACGATTCAAATGTTATGGTTCCGTCAATTAAGCTTATATGTCCTTGATGAGATTTACCCGCTTGTCCAGATACGAAATGGTGAATGCCAAGCAAATGGCATAATGCGCCGTCCTCAAAACGAACCCTGATTTCTTGAGCCTTGTGTTTGATAAGGAAACGAAACTGATGATTCATTAAGTGCTCTTCATAAAAAAAAGCAATCGTTTGTAAAGAAACCTCTTCAGGACTCGGTATGTAATTAATGGTAAGGAGATCTGTTATACTCAGGGACAAGATTTTTTCTCCTAAAATGAGAAACGACCTTGATACGCTCAAGGTCGATTCATGATAATAGTCCGGCAACGGCAAGGACATTCTCCTCGCGGGATAGCACCTAGACAAGAGCGCCTTTATTGCTAGCGCTATTGTAGCATTAAACGCCTTAATTATTTTCCACTTCTAATAATAGAAGTGCCGCCCGGCGCGGTACGTGAAGTGCCGGCAATGATGACGCCATTCACGTATTTTTCAACAGTCACAATGAAGTGCTGTAACTGTATTATAACCACTTCCTATGGAATTGTACACCCCAAAAATCCCCTTTTTAAACGGGACAAATAAAAAATAACTCCTCAGAAAATTTTCTTTATAGAAATTTTTTGTAACTATAGATTTACAATATACGTTATTGTGGGAGTACGTTTATTCGCCCAGCAGCCACTTCTCCGCGTCGGCTTTATCCGCGAACACTCTAAAATCGTTCCCTTTATTGGACTCCGAAAGAAGCTCCTGAAACCGTTTGGAGAGTGCAAGCTGTTGATCCATCACGACAGCCGTTTTGACCCGATAATTGATCAGCTTTTGCAGCACTAATCCGGCCAGGCCGGTACGCAGATTCAGAAATTCATCTGAAAGTACCCCGGCGTGCAGCAGCAAATAGGAGGTCTGGTGCTCCATGCAAGCCGCGATCAGCTCGCGGGCATCCTCCTCAGTACGAAGCGGCGGGTGGGATGGCGTACTTTCAAGATAAATTTTTTCATTTTTATTAACGACTTGATAGTTCATGGATCCGTTTGCCTCCTTGGCATTGTTAGTTAGCGAATCGCGCAGCGATTGCGCCCAGCTTAATTCATGGGTGAAAAATGAGATGATGTTGTCCTGGATGCTCTCTTGAATGAGCCGTTCCCGGCTGCTTGTGTGGGGCGAGCTTGGGGCGGCTTGCTCCGTATGCAATAAAATTTGCATCCGGATTTCTTCTTCGTAGCTTGTGATTAACCTGAGCAGTTCCTCGTTAGATAGCTGTGATGCAGCAGTGAGCCGCAGCAGAAAAAGCTTTTTAAATTCAGGCGGTTCTACCGGTGAGAGTGACCACTCCCGCAGTTTTTCTTTGCCAGCCCGGGTAATCGTATAAATCTTTTTCGAAGGCGCGCTCTCCTGATGATGAAGCTCGTTGGTGACGCAGCCGTCTTCGAGCAGCTCAACCAGCGCTTTGTAGATTTGATTATTGTTGCCGGACCATGGCATTATCGCCGAATTTTGCATCAGCTTTTTCATATCATAACCGGTTAAAGATCGGTTGTTCAGCAAGCTCAGAATCGCATATTGAATGGACATCGCATACATTCACTCCTTGATTTATTATGTTAATAATAACATATGTTATTGAAGATATAAAGGGCCGATTTCATCTTCTTGAATTGTCTTCCGGTAAACACTTCACTATACTTGGGATGGAAGGATAATTTTAACTCTGGGTAAAGGGGGAGCCTTTGTTGAAATATTTTAAGGCGCATGGTGTGGAAGACGGTGAGTGGTATTATTTTGAGATCGATGATGATAATGTGGCGTATCGCCAGGTGACGATTATAGACGATCATTGCAGTGTCTCGATCGCGCCGGATTTTCAGCTTAGCGAGACTGAAGTGGAGATTTTTGAAGGCGATGAAGAAATTTCCGCAGAAGCGTTTGGCGAGGTGTGGACGAGGGCGATAGAACCGTACAAACCGGCGTGGGAACGGGCAAAACAATGTTATTCACTCCATCATTCCGTTGCCGGGGCAATTGCCATGTTCTACCCGCAGGGGGTCATTGTAAAAATTGAGGAGGATGTCTACGCAATAGCTGACTTTAACGAAGTGCGCAAGTCCGCCAAACTGGAACATCTATACCCCGGCTATAGGATTACCGGTACAGTTAAAGGATATGACGAGAACAACTTCTGGCTAGTGCTGGAACAATGATGAGATGAGACGAAATTGTTGTACTCTTCCTTCTTGCCGGCCAGAGAGACGGCGTCAGAGCCAAAAGTTTAAAGATCGCTTACCGATAGACGCCTTCATGCAGGAGCGTGCCGATAGCGATCTTTTTTTGTTAGTCATTGCCCTCCGCAAAACAGATGGCGGACAGATCTTTGTCTGCCGCCAATTTTACGATGGCATTTAAAAGCTGCGTGCGCTCCTCTGCAGATATATTTTGCAGCATATTTTCGGCAATGCTTGCTTGAAAAGTTAGAATTTCAGCAAGATGCGAACGAGCCAAATCTGTCAGCTCGACCAAAGTAGCCCGGCGATCTTGCGGGTCGGGACAGCGGACAAGCAAATTTTCTTTTTCCAGGCCATCAACGAAGTCGGTAACGGTGCGGGCTTTGATTCCTAGCTTGGCTGCTAGCTCGCTCATACGAATTCGGCCGGCGTCGGATACGGTCGATAATACGCGTAAACGTGGACCAGATATTTGAAAAGGCAGTTCAAGCGCAGCTAGCTGTGCTTGAAATTCTCTTTGTAGATAGTGCGTTGTGCGGATTAAATGATGAATAACATCAATGGCTTCCGGTGAGCCGGTTGGTTCAGACGGAGTTGTCATATGCATTCCTCCATATTGTGCTGCTGACGTTATTAAGCTATCTGTCCATTATAACAAAGGAACCTAAGGATATGAAGTAAGGCGCATAATCAAAATCATGTTGACAGCTAAAGATATATTGAGTATCCTCATTATGAGTAATGTCACTTAATAAATGTTATCAGCTTACGTTTGTTGTTGCAAACGAAGCGGAGGAACGAATACAAGGAGGAGTCGTCATGTCAGTGTTTCTTATTATTGTGCAATGCTTTTTAATTGTGGCTTTTTTGTTTAGCGGAATGAGCAAAATAACAGGGGCGCAGATGCAGGTCCAAGCATTCAAGCATTTGAACTTGCCGCAATGGTTTCGAGTCGTAACGGGATTGGTACAGCTGGCGGGCGTTGTCGGTTTGATTATGGGCTTCTGGGATAAAGGCATTTTATCGCTAGCAGCGCTGCTCATTACTTGCGTTATGGCAGGAGCGGTTGTATTTCATGCTCGGGCCAAGGATCCTGCAAAGCAATATATTGCTCCAATTGTTCTAGCGATTATACCGTTAATTCTGATTTTTTCGCATTTGTCGGAGTTATCTGCTATATTGAACCTGAATTAAGAATGGAAGTGATTCGCATATGGCCCCAGATGAAACAGCGATGAAAAACAATAATAAACTGCTTGCGGTTCTTATTTTTGCCCTTATCTTTTCTGTTATGAACGGAACGATGTTCAATGTAGCGCTGCCGGTTATCGGCGCGGAATTTCAGCTGACGCCATCTGAGCTTAGTTGGATCATGACTGGTTATATGATGCTCTATGCGGTTGGCTCAGTCGTCTTTGGCAAGCTGGCTGATCGTTATCGGCTAAAGGATTTGCTGACGATCGGGCTGCTATTGTTTGCCGTCGGCTCCATCGTTGGGGCAACGGCCGGCGAGTATTGGGTCGTTATAGCAGGCCGCTTGCTGCAAGCCGCCGGAGCTTCTGTACTGCCGGCTACTGCCATGATCATTCCGATCCGTTATTTTCCGCAGGAAAGCAGAGGTAAGGCACTTGGAACCTCGGCAATCGGGTTAGCGATTGGGGGAGCGATTGGACCGATTGTGGCTGGCCTTGTAGTTGGTATCGGCAGCTGGAGACTGTTATTTGTATTATCTTTGCTCTCCCTGCTGACGCTGCCTTTCTTCCGCAAATATTTGGACAATGCCCGCGGCTCCAAAGGAAGCATGGATTACTTGGGCGGCGCTTTGCTGGCGGCAACGATAACGCTGCTGCTGCTGGCAATAACGCAAAGAAATCTTTGGCTGCTGCTAGTATTCGCAGTATTGCTGATCTTATTTATTGTGCGGATTCGCAATGCGGCAGACCCTTTCATTCAACCGGCTATTTTTCGGAATAGGAGCTTTTCGGTGGCATTGCTGCTATCGTTTTTGACTACAGCAATGAGCTTTAGCTTGACCTTTATGACGCCGCAATTTTTGGCTTCACTTAATGGCTTGCTGCCAGGCAGTATCGGATTGGTGCTATTCCCTGCCGCGGCTGCATCCGCGCTGCTTGGACGCAAAGGCGGGAAGCTTGCGGATGAAAAAGGGAATTTGTTTCTTGTGACCATTGGATCCGGATTATTATTTCTATGCTTTGCGTTGTTGTCATCCCTCGTTGGCATGTCGCCGTATGTGATTGCTATTATCGTGATTTTAGGTAATGTGGGGCAGACCTTCATGCAAGTTTCAATGTCCAATACCATTTCACGAACGTTAACGAGGGAGCAGACAGGAGTCGGCATGGGGTTGTTCTCGATGCTGAACTTTATTGCTGGCGCAATCGCGATGAGCATTATCGGCACGATGCTGGATCAGCCGTCAACGACGCTGCAATTGAATCCGCTTGTGTCGAGTACGAGCGCCTATATGTACAGCAATATATTAACCGTAATTAGTATAAGTGTTATGTTTGTTTATATTGTGTATCGCTATCAGTTTGGCGGAGCAAAGCAAAGCAGCAAGGCAACTATTTAATCATAGGGCTATTCCTCAAGAAGTGTTGCTTCTGAGAATAGCCCGTATTTTTTCAAGGGGAGGAACAACAGGTTTCTGGTTTTTAGTTATTTAATTGTTCCCGCAAAAAAAGCAAAATCTCTTTGAAGGCGTTTTTTACTTGGGCATCCTCAAAGTCTTGGTCGAAGACATGCTCACCATCTTTAATAGTAAGCATTTTGCTGTAGACGCCCGTTTGCCTAAGTTTATCATGGAAAATGACAGATTGCTCGAAGGGAACATCGGTGTCCTGATCACCGTGAAGCAGCAAGGTTGGAGGGAATTGCTCATTTATGTTTGTTATCGGGCAGAACTTCAATAACAGGTCTTTATCCCGTGCTGTATCCAATCCAGTAACTTTGGCTACCCAGTTTCCTTGCTGCCTGCAATATAGATAATAGTTGAAACGCGACCAAGACCCTTTGGAAATTTCGGTAGCTCCAATTGATTTTTCAGCTTCTGATTCACCAACAATCGGCCTGTTAAGATAAGCTTCACTCGGCGAATTGATCCAATCCCCCAAAATATCCCCGTAGCCATATAAGGATACGATAGCTGATGGCCTGAATTCCATCGTTCCGGCAAGCAGACTCAAGTAAGCGCCTGCTGAGCTTCCAATGACCGCTATTTTATCCGAGTTGAACTGAAAGGCGGGAATCGCCGTAGCTCTCACCCATTCCATTGCGTCCTGCAAGTCTTCCACAATCTGCTCCAGCTTCGTCTCGGGGGCCAGGCGATAATCAAAACTGATGATGCTATAGCCTGCTGTGGTAAAATATTCGATCTGCTCCTGGGGCAGCCAGCTCCGCTCTCCGAAGATAAGGCCGCCGCCATGAAAATAGAGGAGCACAGGCGTGCCTTGCCCATGATTGTATACGTCTGCGTATATAGCTCCCTGTTTAGTCCGCTTGTAAATAAGAGTGGTTTTCAATTGTTTTCCCTCAATTCTTGACATTAGTACGATATACAACTATTCTATATACAACTTTTATTGATTTCAATCTTAATTTTTCTTTGATGACGATCCGAAAAAAAGGAGGATGCAGGCAGGATGCTGCGCCAAGGCGGGTTTTTAATCTCAAAAATACATCAGTTGTCGGGACGCATTTTCTCCAGGAAGCTCAAAGCGTACAACATTAACGAAATTAATCCTGCGCAGGGAAGAGTCCTCTTCGCGCTGTGGCAGAATGACAATGTATCGATCCAGGAATTAGCGGGGAAAACCTCGCTGGGAAAATCGACCCTTACCCGAATGCTGGACAGGCTGGAACAATCCGGTCATCTGCTCCGTGTATTCCCAAGCGAGGACAGACGCAAGACCCTCATCCAACTGACCGAAGAAAATAAAAAAATGAAGGCGGCATATGAGCAGGTATCCCTTGACATGAATGAGTTGTTTTACGAGGGATTTCAGCAGAGCGAGATCGACGAGTTCGAAAACTATCTCGTCCGCATCTTAAATACGCTCGACAAATATGAATCCCAAATGAGGAGAAAATAACGATGTCCGCAGGCGTGCTGCACCGCTTCTCCCCCCGAACAATTGAATTTTTGGATGAGCTGGCAGACAACAACAGCAAACTCTGGTTTGAAGACAATAAGCCAACTTATATTGAACATGTGTTACAACCGGCACAGGCACTTGTTTTGAAATTAAGTGATCAGATGCTTGCCATCGATCCCTGCTTTGAAACATCGCCTTCAATCGGCAAGACCATCTCCCGAATATACCGCGATACCCGCTTTTCCAATGACAAGTCGCCGTTTCGAACCAACATATGGATTGTATTCAAGAGACCTAAAAAAGAATGGGCGGACGCACCGGCATTTTTCTTTGAGTTGTCTCCTGAATCTTATCGCTACGGAATGGGCTTTTACTCTGCGTCGAAGGATACGATGGATGCATTCAGAGAAATGATCGACAACAACCCGGATGAATTCGCCGCGGCTGTATCTTTTTATCCAGAGCTTTATCTCGAGGAGGTAAAATTGGCCTGATGGACCTGGAAAGCGCAATCGCGAATTCGCTGAGTTTGCTGCAACGTTCCACTATTTCAATGGTTGGTTCCAATGATTCGGACGGTTATCCCCATATCAAAGGGATGTACAAGATAGAAGCGGAAGGGTTGAAAACGATCTGGTTCAGTACAAATACTTCTTCAAGCAGGGTATCCCAGTTCACATTAAACCCAAAGGCATCGGTCTATCATTTTGATTCTGAGCGCGTTGAAGGTCTTTTGCTTATCGGTCAAATTGAAATTATGTCGGATGCCAAAACGAAAAACCGCTTTTGGAAAAACGGATGGGAGGTATATTATCCCCTTGGCGCCGATGACCCGGATTATTGTATGTTAAAGTTTACAGCTCACAGGGGCAATTATTATCACCGGCTAAAAAATATTTCATTTGGGCTATAAACCCAAAAACCTCCCTTATTACGGGCTTTATGCTGTGATAAAGGAGGTTTTTTACCTATTTTCATCCTTTAAATCAGCAGTCCGCCTCTTTCCTTGTGCCGGGCGATCACAACCTCGCTTTCGACAGCGGTAATCCCGTCGATTGCCTGCAGCTTTTTCATATAGTACTCCACATGTTGGGCATCGTCGAGCAGAGCATGGACATGCAGATGCGGTTTGCCGCTCATTTGATAGACATTCGTAATTTCCTCGGCTGCCGTCAATTCCTCCACTACAGCCTGAAGCTTCATCCATTCAACCTCGATATTAAAATACAGCGACAGCATTTTGCCGGCTTTTAAAGGATTGACGACGATAGTAAAGCGGTCAATGACGCCGCTGTCAATGAGATGATTGACCCGTTCGCGCACAGCGGCTCGCGTCAAATTGACCAGCCGGCCCAGCTCGGCATTGCTCAGGCGGCCATTATTGGACAGATGCTGCAATATTAATGTATCGGTTTCATCGAGGTCTTTAAAATGCATGGATTTCATCCTCTCGTAGAAAAATATTTATATCTATTATACCATATACAATGTAATGTATTTTACTTGTTTATCTATTCGAAAGTATGGTGTATAGTATACAAGTGTAAATGCGGATGAGGAGGATGAGAGGTTTTGGCAATAACGGCTTTGGAAATTTTGTTAATTTCCGTAGTTGCGGGAATAACTGGCTCGATACTTGGCCTCGGCGGCGGCATTGTCGTTACACCTGCACTGACGCTGCTGTTTGGGGTAGACATCAAGCATGCGATCGGCGCAAGTATTATTTCGGTCATCGCGACCTCGAGCGGCGCGGCTATTGCGTACATTAGAGATCGAATCACGAATATTCGCGTGGGGATGTTTCTGGAAATCGCTACGACAATGGGGGCGATCGCGGGCGCTTTTTTAGGCGGCCTTATGGCCCCGGCCGTCCTTTATGTTATTTTTGGCTTGCTGCTGCTGTATTCTGCGCTGGCTATGCTGAAGAAAGGGAAGGATGAGCTGCCGCAGAATGTGCCGCTCCATCCGACAGCCGAGAAGCTGAAGCTGCATGGCGAGTATTATGACAAGGCGCTGGGCAAGACGGTGCAATATAATGTGGACAATGTGTACGGCGGGTTTGGCGTCATGTGCGGAGCGGGTGTCATCTCCGGGCTGCTGGGTATTGGCAGCGGGAGCTTCAAGGTCATGGCGATGGATGTTTTTATGAAGCTGCCGCTAAAAGTTTCGAGTGCAACGAGCAATTTTATGATGGGTGTGACAGGAGCGGCCAGCGCCGGCGTTTATTTTTTCAGGGGCGAAATTGATCCCGGCATTGCCGCACCAGTAGCGCTTGGCGTGTTGGTCGGCGCGACAGTGGGAGCGAGAATTATGCAAAGGCTCAAAAGCAAAACGATCCGCAAATGGTTTATTCCTGTCCTGTCGTACGTAGCCATCCAAATGATTTTACAAGGACTGGGGGTAATCGGATGAGCGGCAGCAAAGCGGCGGAGCAAAGCAACAACGACTCCATAGCGGCAGCTGAGCTGATTGTAGGGCGGAGCTTGCAGGTGGGCGTGTTTGCCAGTGCGGCTGTTATATTGACCGGTCTTATTTTGTTTTTAGTTTCCGCGGATAGCGGCTATGCCGAGCATATGTTTCCGACGAGCTTGCCGGAAATTGGCCGCGGACTGTTGGATGTTAAGCCCTATGCCATTATTTTAACAGGGCTGTTTATGCTGATATTGACGCCAGTGCTGCGAGTGGCGATATCTGTTCTTGTTTTTCTGCGTGCGAAGGACTATTTGTATGTAGGGATTACGCTGTTTGTACTGGCTGTTCTGATTATAGGCTTCTTGTAAAAGCCGTTTTACGCCACAATCGCTTCCTTTGCGGAAAGAAGTGCCGGCCGGCTGAATTATCGGTGGCAGCCTTCCTGGGAATATGGTACGTTTAGTATACAAAATGTACTGTACAGGGGCGGTTAGTGGATGAAGGTTAGTATTTTCGATGTTGCCAAAAAGTCGGGATTGTCGGTTGTGACAGTGTCGAGAGTGCTTAACGGCTCTCCCTCAGTGCGCGAGAAAAACAGGGAGAAGGTACTCCAGGCGATGAAGGAGCTGGATTATCATCCGAATGCTTCGGCCCGCAGTCTGGCAAGCGGTAAAACTGGCATTATCGGACTAACGCTAGTAACGCTGCATGACTCCGTCCTCGATGCGATCGTCAAGGAGATCAACGATACTCTTGCGGAGCACGGTTATTTTTTGGCGCTCTCGATATCCCAGGGGGATGAGGACGGGTTTCGCCGTTCTATGTTTCAGGAGGATCGTGTGGATGGCGTCATCCTGCTATCTCCCATGAATGCCGATATTTATGTGATGGAGCTGAAGAAGCGGAAGATCCCGTTTGTCATTCTCGACAATCAGCAGCGCGGTCTATCGGTCTCTTCGGTCTATATAAACAATTTTAAAGGCGGGTATGACGCGACGAAGCATCTGATTGCGCTCGGCCATACAGAGATTGCCCATATAAGCGGACCGGAGCCGTTCCTTAGCAGCCGTGAAAGGGAGAAGGGCTTTTTGGCTGCGCTGGAAGAGGCCGGCTTGAAGGCCTGCAGTATCGAGCGGGGGGAGTTCGACATTCCTTCAGGCTATCGCATTGCCAGCCGGTGGATCGCTTCGGGCAAGCTGCCTACGGCAATTTTTGCTGCCGACGATTTTATGGCGCTGGGGGCGATGGATGCATTGAAAAATGCCGGCATTCGGATTCCCGATGAAATCTCAATCGTCGGCTTTGACGATCAGATCTATGCTTCGGAGTTTCATCCAGGTTTGACGACGATTCGGCAGCCCTTCGAGAAAATCGGCAGGCAAGGGGTAGATATGCTGCTGAAGATAATCAAGGAACCTTCCAGACGCAATATGACGATGGAGTTCGACCCGGAATTGATTGTCAGAGAATCGACGGGCGCGCCGCGGCGGAGTGACTAAGGAGGGCGTCAGCCCTTCCTTCTTGTGTGCAAAAAAGCCAGTAATACGATCCGTTAGCGGCGATTTGAGGAAATAACGGTTCTACAGAGAGCGTCGATTAATTTCAAATGTTAAGGCTCCCCGTATCTGTTTTGAAGATTTTTTGAAATTTCAGGAAGATTTCCATCTAAACGTGGCGTTCGAGTAGACTCGAACGATACATTTCACATCGTCCTTCAGCCTTCTTCAGGCTACCGGGCTGACGAATCGGCCTTTATGCGCATGGGGAAGCGCCCCTCTGTCTTCGGCTTTTTTGCCGGACAAAG